>JBAOHC010000020.1:0-285093 GCA_037046735.1 Candidatus Nanopelagicales bacterium
TGGCGGTCGGGCGCGAGGTCGCCGGCCTCGATGACCTCCGCTGGATCACGTCCCACGCCCACACCGACACGTCGTGCGCCACGACCCCACCGCGCAGCTCGAGGCCGGCGGCCTCCATCCACGTGTGGAGCGGGGGCGTCGGTTTGGCGAACAGTCCGGGGTGATGACGCAGAGCCACAGCGTGAGTTCGTCGGCGCTCACCGGCATGCCGATCTCCACGTTCTCGTCCTGGTCCGCGGCCCGGGCGACGGTGACCATCTCGTCGGTGAGGGATGGCTCCGTCACTGCCCACCTCGATCGTCACGACAGCGTGCACCTCGCCGCCCTCGGTGGGTGGGGTGAACTCGCACGCACGACCAGCAGATCGTCGACCGAGTAGCCGGCCGCCGAGCCGTCCGGGCCGCGCCATGCAGATGCCTCGGTTTCCACCGAGAACTGCTCGACCTCTCGCCCGTCCGCGAGACGCACGTCGCCGAAGATGACTAACACGGCGAGGTCCACCGACACGGTGAGGACCTGCAGGTCCAGCTCGGCGTCGGTCAACCGGTGCGTGAAGAACTTCCCGGCGACGGCGTCGTGGATGATGATCGTGGTGTCGTCCGGCAAGAGGTGCAACGGCCCCTCCAGCAACTCCTCCAGCGCACGGTCGACGAGTTGCGACATCACCGCCCTCATGCGCACCCGGCACGCCGAGCCGCTCGATGGTTCGCTCGACGTACTGGTCCACGTTCGAGCCGGGGTCGGCGCGGACGACCGCGAGCAACGCCGCCTTCATTTCGGTGGCGCTCGGGAGCGGCGACGCGTCGAGGCGGGCCTCGAGTGCTTCGGTGCCCATCGCGTCGCTCGCGTCCATGGCGGAGAGCACGTACTCGGTGATCACGATGGCCAGTTGGCCCAGCACCCGGTCGCGGGGCAGCCCGGCGTCCCGCATGCGGACCGCCGCACGCCAGGCGGCCGGCGGGTTGTCGTCCAGGACCTGGCGACGCCGAATTGGCGATCGAGCAGGATTGCCGAAGAGGGTCTCTCCTCAACGGACAAGAAGTCTGCCGCACTGGCCGAATTTCTAGCTGAGTTGGAGAGCGATCCGTTCGGCATGGTCGATGCCGTTGCAGAGTTCAGCTACGCCTTCTCGGCAACCGTCCAGCAGAGCGTCGACGGGAAATGCAACGCAGGAAGGGCATCTCCTCCACTGCGGACGACCAGGTCCTGGAGTATGAGTACGTCGTCATCGACGAGGCGGTTTGGCGTCTTCGCCTCGGGACTTGATGATCCCGATGGCGCAGGGAAAGAAGATCATCCTTGTCGGTGACCACCGCCAACTCCCCCACATCATCGATGAGGAAGTCGCGCGGCGCATGGAGGAAAAGCGGTTGGGGGACTCCGACGAGCGAGTGGCTCAAGAAGTCGATGTTCCAGTACTTGTTCTCCGAGCGGGTCAGGGCCTTGGAGGAGAAGGACGGTATACAGAGACGCGTCACGCTGGACAAGCAGTTCCGGATGCATCCGCAGTTGGGCGACTTTGTGAGCCGCTGCTTCTACGAGACATTCGACCGCACTGAACGGTTCGAGTCCGGCCTCCCTACCGGGCAGTTCGGGCACCACCTCCCAGGCACCGACAACGCGCCCGCGATTTGGCTCGACGTACCACGGACCGTGGGAGCCCGGAAAGCAGTAGGGGACGAGTTGGACTCGCCTGGCTGAAGCCGAAGCGATCTCGCGACAATTGAAGGAGTGGATCGAGTCACCGCAGGGAAACGATCTCAACTACGGCGTGATCTCGTTCTACAAGGCACAAGCTGACTTGATCCGTCAAGAACTGCGGAGCCGCCTGGGCTCGATCGCCGATGACGACAAAAGGATTCGGGTGGGAACTGTGGACTCCTTCCAGGGGATGGAGTTGGATGCCGTATTCCTGTCGATCGTTAGAACGCTCCCCCAGGGCTGGACCCCGGGCGACCGGGAGCCGGCGAAGCAAGCGCGCAGCCTGTTCGGTCACCTGTGCCTGTACAACCGCTTGAACGTCTCGATGAGCCGACAGAAGCAATTGCTGGTCGCCGTGGGTGACGCGGCCCTGGTACAGACGGATCTGGCCACTAGTTCGTACCCGGGCTGGTCAGCTTCTACGAACTCTCCGCGAATGCCAAAGCAGGATCTGCTGGACCATCGGATACCCGAGATGCCGCGCTGCGCGACCGTGAGCCACTGCCCCGCACTCCGCAAGAGTCAGTCGAGGCCGCGCCCTCCGCTGCGCTCCCCCGGCGGGACAAAGTTCTTTCGTGCGTTCCGACGAGGGCCCGGTGAGGGCCATGTCCACAAGAACGCTCGATTACGGCAGCAAGACACCGTTCTCCGGGGTGTTCGGCCAGCCCAAACACCTGGCGTGGCCGGTCAACACCTGAGTGACCATCCCGGCAGCGCTCAGCGTCGGTGGGGATCTGGTCAATCCCTTCGAGAGGGTTATTCTCAAGGTCATCGACGCAGTCGGGGGCTTGGACGAACGCGCACTAGCCGATGAGACGTGCATACCTGTGGACCTGGTGCGGAGCGTCACCCTGAGGCTGCGGGACAAAGGACTAATCAACGACGACAACCTGATCATCGATCAGCAGCGCAAAACGTGGGAAGAGGACGGCCGTGAGGGAGGACTACACGTCGGCGCTGATCTTTCGTGAACTCGTCGGAGGGAGAATCCTCCCCCTTGTTCACGTCCTCGATGCGAGCAACCCTCTCAAGACCAAGATTGCTAAGCGTGGCATTCGTAGGCTTTGGCAGGACAACCGATCCGCCACCTCCCCCGCCTACGACCCGCAACGTCATCAACGCAATCACTCAGATGAGAAAGCGCACCGCGGCTTACGCACAGACGACGAGGATCCCAACAATCGAGCAGATCAGAGTGGGTCGCCGAACCGGAGGAGTACCTGCTCGACTCTCAGATCGCCATCCAGTCACGCGATGCCGACTTCCGCATTGCCGACCCGTTTGGTTCAGGCTTTTCACGCATCCTTGAAGATACGTTCAATCGTCGGCTGGAAGCCAGCGGAGGGCCTTCAGGAGTGGATGACCAGTTGGCGGCGAAGCCTGTCTTCTCCGGTGCTACGTGACGACGAAGTGCGCGACAGACGACCCTTTGACACGGAAGAAAATCGCCGCAGGTACCCCAAGCTTGTCCTTGCTCTGATCCCCCCTCGCGGAGCGCAACATGGTCAATCGAAGACATCTACGCATCACTCGAGTGGGCGCTGTTCTACACCTGCGAGGCAAACAGGCCTGACATCGCAATCCGGCGCCTCAAGCAGGAGTCGGGGCGGCGCCTTTCTCCGAGCGGATGTCGAGAGTCGCTACATCCATCGGATTTGAGGCCTCCAAGTTCGGATTCCGCCCTATTCCGGAGGGCAAGTTCATCGACTACTCCAACCAGAGCGCGGAGATGGACAGCGTCTTGGCGATCGCCCTCGTCCAGGCAGAGACCAACCCCGCGCATCCGCTTCGTTCCGTCGCCGAGACGTACCCGGACTTCATGGACCGCCTCTCGAACCTCAGGACCGATCGGGGCAATCGAGCCCACGGGCAACGGGTCACTCGACCCGCGGGGAGCCGAACTTGAGTCCGACCCATTTATGCGCGAGGTCGTCAGCACTTTACTACCGAGCATGCACTTCGACTCAATCGCGCCCAGGGCTGCCGAGTTGTCACTGGCAGACCTCCGGCCTGGATGCCCGGACGAGCCTGCTCGATGCCTTCGGCTACCAGACGTTCAACAGGTTGGGACCCAGCGCCCAAGAGTCTCTGCTCGGCGCCGAGCAATTCTGGCTCGTCTCACAGGATGGTGACGACGCTCGCGGCTTCATAAGCAATCTGTACTCCGCCCTCCAGGGGGTACTGCGAGAATTCGTCGGCCGAGTCGCTGCGCTTGGTTTCCCCCGAGAGCGACTACAAGACGCAGGCCAGCATTAACGCTGAGTTAGCGGGTCTCGGATCCCTGCCGCGAGCGTTCACCTCGGTGAGGCCTGCACGAATCCGTGACACGTTGCAGGGCGACGACCGTTCGCTTGGGGCTCTAGTCATCTCAATCCTCCTGGTAACGAGCGAGGTTCGCCTGAAGGAGCTCGCGAATGCGCAGCCGGACTTCCTGACCGCCATCGCCGACATCGTGGACCGGCGCGGCCACGGCAACCAACCCGCCCCGATGCAAAGGGCAGAAGCGAAGAACCTGCGCGCATCGACCATCGCGACCCTAATAACGCTGCTTGAGTTGGACCAGGAGGACTGAAGACATGGCCGATTCGTCCGAAGACCAACCAGGCGAGGAAGTTGCCGGAGTGGAGGCTGCGGCTCCACCTACGTCGATTGACGTCACTGCAACGGCCGACGACGTGGCCCGCCAAAGCGATCAGGTGCACGACGGGTTGGCGACGCTACGGAGTGGCTTCGAGCAGCTCAAGTCACAGATTGAGACCGTCAACGGGCTCACAATCAGCGCGGCGGACCTCCTTTCCGAGTTCCAGCAGACGGGCAGAGACTCTCAACGCCGGACGACTGCAACTTGAGCGCCAGAATGCCGTGCTCGTAACCAGACAGCAGGCGGTGATCCAAGCTGAGCATCAACGTGACCAAGGCTTCTCCGTCGAGCGTGCGACCCTGGATCGCGAACACGGCAAGAGGCACACCGAAGCCCTCGCCGCGCTTGAAGCGGAGCTGGCGTCGCTGAGGTCCGCGCGCCGGGACTGGCTGCCGTGTCGGACGCGGAAGAAGCAGAGCGGTCGCGCATCAGGACAGAGATCGCGAAGAGGCAGTCGGACTGGGATGAGGTGCGCACCCAGGCAGCAGCGACTGATCCAGCAGCAGCATGAGGAGTTGGAACAGCAAGAAGGGCGCCGTGTCCGCCCTGCGAACCGAGCTTGAGGGTCGCCGAGTCGAACTCGACAACAACGAATTCGACCTCGAAGTACGTTGGGAGAGTCTCAACCGACAGCTGGTGAAGCGTCGCGAAAACCTCGACGACGACATCGCGGCGCTCGTCGCCGAGGAACGCGCGTCGTTCCGGCCCGTCTGCAGGGCCGCCATGTCAGAGGGCGGACGACTTCGCGAGACGATCCAGTCGCAAGATGATCTGCTCAGCGCGTTCGACCACCTGCAGCGACAGCTTGGTGGGCGGGAGCCGGCCATGGTCATTCTCGAACTCAACACGCTCAGGGATGAGGTGCGACGACTGACCGAGGAGTTGGCAACGCGCCCTACCGAGGAGGTGCGCACTCGACTCGCTTCCCTAGCTGCTGACAATCGGGGCCTGGAAAACCGGGCCGAAGAACTCGAGCGCCAACTCCAAAACAGTGAGAGTCTGGCCGCCGAGTCCAGCACACTCAAGCGCGCGCCAACCGGGAGTTGGAGTCGTCGAACGCTTCGCTCGAACGCCTCGCCAGGAACTTCGAGGCTGAAGCACTCAAGTTGCACGCGAGAGCTTGACCGCCTCCGCGCGGCCTATGAGCGGCCAGCTGAAGTGGAAGCCCGCTACAAGGAGATCGAGCTTCCACGTTTCGAGGGCAAGGACATCAGCCCCGCGCGCCAGACCGCCATTTCCGAGATCGAATGGCTAGAGAGCATCGGCACCCGCACAGACGAGTACGGGCTTAGTTTCAATCCGCGCATCCTGAAGGCGTTCCACACCGCCCTTAAGACGGCGGAGTGGTCACCTCTGACGATCCTCGCCGGGGTATCCGGCACCGGCAAGTCTGAGCTTCCTCGGCTGTACTCACACTTCGGTGGGCTGTACTTCGAGCCCCTTTCCGTTCAACCGAACTGGGACAGCCAGGAGTCCATGCTCGGGTTCTTCAACTCGATCGACAACCGGTTCGACGCACAACCAGTCCTGCGATTCCTTGCGCAGAGCCAGAAGCCCTGGGTCGCTGCGACTGACGGCGATGACGGGTACCCCGGCTTAGACGATGCCATCTGTATGGTGCTTCTCGACGAGATGAACCTCGCCCACCCCGAGCTCTACTTCGCCGAGTTCCTCAGCAAGCTCGAACTCCGTCGGGGCAAGAAGCGGTCTGAAGTCCCTACCCTTCCCGTCAAGATTGGAGCGGGGATGAAGCCCTACGAATTGCCGCTCGGACGGAACGTGCTGTGGGCGGGAACGATGAACCAAGACGAGACCACCAAGTCGCTCTCAGACAAGGTGCTCGACCGGTCAATCATCATTCACTTCCCCCGCCCGACTAGCTTGAAGCGGCGGAAGAAGTTGGCGCCGCTGGATGCCAGAAACCGTGGCGACAGTCTTCCGTGGAAGACCTGGCGGAAGTGGCTCGTTCAGGAGAGCCCCTTCACCGCCGACGAAGTGAAGCCGTACAAGTCGTTCATCGAGGAGATGAACGAGTCGCTTGCCGTTGCCGGGCGTGCAATTGGCCACCGCGTCTGGCAGGCGGTCGAGTACTACATGGCGAACTACCCCGATGTCGTTGCGGCTGGCGATGACAGCACAAGGAAGGCGCATGCCATGCACGTAGCCTTCGAGGACCAACTCGTCCAGAAGGTCATGCCCAAGTTCCGTGGCATCGACACCAGGGGGAAGTCAAAGGACGAGTGCCTCGACAAGATTCGGGGTCAGCTTATCGCTGGGATCGACGGTCGTGGCTTCAACCTCGCCGAGGACTTCGACCTCGCTATGGAACTCGGATACGGCCAGTTCATGTGGCAGTCCGCGAACTACCTCAAGGTCGACAGCTCTGATGAACCTGCGTGAGTCCTACCAACTCTCTCGGGAAGACAGCGAAGTAGGGACCCTTGCCCGCCAAATGTTGGACCAACAGCACTGGCTCACGACAATCTGTGAGTTCGACCCGAGGACCGGCGAAGCGCTTCCGCTTGGTCTCGGCACTCTCCTGCATCGACTGGCCACCCGCGAAAGCACCACCTTCATTCGTGATCGGCTGTGGCGCCTCGTTGAGCACAGTAGAGACTCCGTTCAGCGGCTGCTCCGCTCACTGAGCGAAGACCCTCGGCGCGAGCAGGCGGTCCTTCCTATCCGAGCTGTCAGGGAGCTCAACGCGACCAGCTTCATTGCCCTGAGCCGTCGTCCAGGCCGGAACGTGCGCGAGAAGCTAGCTGGGAAGCCTTACATGCAAGCCGTTCGTAGATATCAGTCGGTGGATCTTCCGCAGAACCGACTCCTCAAGGAGTTCGCCACTCAATTGGCTGACCTTCTTGAGATGCGACACATGTACTTGGGGCACGAAGATGCACTGGCTGGAGACATACGCCGGTGGCTCGTCCGAGGAAGCGCTGGCAATCTCACGTTTGGGAGAACCTCCCACCCAACAACACCCCCTGTCGCACCGAGACTACCGACGGGTCTGGGACTCCTGGCGGTGGCTTCAGTCGCTCGACGAGGACATGGACCGCGACTTCGACCAGATCGGGGACCGCGCCGAAACGGTTGACAGATGGGAGGGCTTGGGGAAGGCGTACTCGGAGGGGAGGACGCTCTTCGGCGACATGCCTGTTCTGTTCGACTACGACAACTTCACGATCGAGCCTTGGCGTCGAGTGCTCACCCGAGGAACCATTTCGGCCAACCGCCGACTCGGTGAGCGTGAAGCCGTGATCCAGCCTGCATGCGTCGACTTGGCCTACCTGAGGCCGCGATACTCATCGAGTGGCGATGCGGTGAAAAGGAGCCTGGCCGAGACGTTTCTCTGGCAGCATTGGGCGAACGATCGGGAGGCAGTCGATCTGGAACTGTTCGATTCGGACGCAGTCGTCCTGCACCAAGACGCGACAACACTCACTTTGGCTGACCTGTTCTTTGCCCGAGGTGCTGGCGGCCAGCTGCTCCAGTCAGCGGCCCATGCGTTCGCACGGAAGCTCAGCACGGTCTTCGCGAGTCCTGACCTTGTCTGGCTGATCCCCGATGCCTTGAACGACTTTGATCTTCAAGTAGCGCGCAGGAACATCAATGCCCGATTCGCGCATGCAGAGCCGCTACCACGCTCAGTTGCCGCCGTCTTCGAGCATGTCGATCATTCACGAATCCCGCACGCCGGCTACCAAGTCGTCATCGTCGACTCATTCGGTGGCACTATCTATGCGACGAAGCTCATCGCCGGACATAGTTCCGAACTCGAAGAGCGCGTTCCCACGACGCGTGGCTTCTACTGGGAGAGAACACCGCACGTCCAGATCAACGACACAGAAGGCCCCTCGGGACCAGCCAACGAGATCCCATTCTTCGATGGTGATGGCGAATGGTTCGATGAAGTCCGCCACAGGGGCTCAATCCAATCGACGAACGGATGCTGCGCGCCCATCCGCAGATTGGCGGCTTTGATATCTGCGTCACGCTGGCCGAGAGCCCAGTTGTGGGTGGCATCCGGCTGCACGATCTGCAACTCCAGGCTGGTGATTTCTCATTATGGCGCGACCAAATCCCGAACTCTCAATCAAGGTCAAAGACAAGCACGACCGGTACCAGGCGTTCTACCTCGTTGACAGAGACACCACCATACGACCACTGCGCGGTGTTCCCATTCAATACCCGTCCCCGAACGATTCGAACTCCCCGCTGGTCGGGCGTACTCCCAGTTCCCGCTCTTCCAGGGTCAAGACCCGGATGACCTGGGATACGCGGCACGCCTAGAGTCACCCAGCTTCCCAATGGCGGCCGACGTGATCTGTCGCCTGTCGATGACGTACACCTACGGTGCCGATGACCCTTACCGCCTCGTCTTCGAGCCACGGACGGCACTTTCAAGCCGGTACAGGCTAAGTGGCGACCCAAGACTGAAGAGGTTATCACCGACGCGCCGGCACCCGAGTACCCGCAACCGCAGACGTGGCAGGAGATACAGGAACACTACGACGCGGGCAAAGGGAAGACCACAGACTTTCCTGACTGGGCGGCTGGCAGTACTGAAGAGTTACTCGAGACAGTGAATGGCCTCCGGGACATCGTCCACGGAACGCTCAAGACCGAGTGGAAGATCAATCCAAGCGGGTGGCACTTCGCCTTTGCCGAGCGTCAATCCGATAGCGACATCTATGTCAACGAAAGCACTTGCGGGCGGCGCCCCGTACAGCACGATCGCCAAAGGCGACGACATCTACTTCATCATTGTTCGAAGAAACGGCCGCGAGACGACCAAGTTGATCGCGAACTCGCCGGCGGCGCTCACCGCTGCCGCTCCAAAGGACTTGGCTGACTTATTCGCAGGGCGCTGTATGTGCCCTACATCCGGACATGGTCGGACGGAAGATCCCTGAGCGATCCCTAATGCCCCAATGGCTTCCGCGCTCGCATGACGGACCTTCTACCCAAGCTTGCAATGGCCATGCAGTCGGCCGAAGATGCCACCTCAGCTTAGGAATGAGCTCAGGTTCTTGTCGAGGTGCACCCATCGGGACATGCCCGAGTCTGTCAGCGCCGAGCTTCTCGTTCAGGCGCGGAACGGGCAGGTGGACGAGAAGTCAATCGGCTTTGCATTTGGTGATCTTCTCGAGTCATGGCAGCAAGTCATCTTCCACAGCTTGCTGGCCAGGGCCGACGTGGGCTCCCTGCGCATCTTTGCACGCGCGATCTGGCGAAGCGAGGCATTCGTCCGAGCCTTCGAACCCCAAGCCGTCGTAGAAGTCGCTCAACGAACGCTCGCCGCCCTCAAGGGCGTAACCAGCATGGCCGCCCCAGATAGGCGCGAGGTTGCCGCGCTGACTCGCTACTGCGAGCTTCTGCTTGGCCTGCTCAGAAGCAGAGACTCGGAGGACCACGAGATCAGAATTCTGTTGCAGCCGCACCAAGCGGTAGTCGGGATCTTGCAGAGCAGTTGAACAGGTCATCACCTTTATCGCAAGGAGTCCCATTTTCGCTGGAGTCTCGAGTCCAGGTCGCAAACTTCTCCTGGGAAGCCCGAAGAAGATGACACTCCGGACCTGCTTTACGCCCTGCGGCTCTACCTCACCGGTGACATTGGGGCCAATACCATCCGAGTCAGCGGTGTCAACGATAGCGAGGACGACTGAACGATGAAGCACTATCTCTTGACCTGGTACGGCATGACCGATCTACGTGCCGCATTAGGACATCGAAGAGACAGACGGACCCTGTTCTCAGCGCGCTCAAGACTGGCGACTACTCCGACGTGGTGATCCTCGCCTACACCAACCCCGACAAGCTGACCAGCACGCCTTCGCTCGGCGCGCTTCGCGAACGGGGGAGAGTTGGGCAGGGACTCCCAGTCCGGATCGAACAGACCTGCTCTCTGCCACGGGAGCGAGGTCCAACAGATTCGTTGATGCCCTCAGCAACACCGATTCTGGTCACGAGGTCTTCACCGAGTGGCTGCGAAACGAACTGACTTCCCTCGGCGTCACGGTCGAGATCCAGGTCATCCCCACAACGCTCAGGCACCTCAACGACGCCCCTGGCATCCATGCCGCTGCTGCCGCAGCAGTGCGTGTCGCGCTCGACGACCCGGTTGACAAGCGGGTTACCACCTACGTGAGCCCAGGTACCCCGGTTATGGCCTACACGTGGGCGCTGATTGCTAGATCCAACCCACAGTTGAACATCGGGGTGATCTCCAGTTCCGATCCGCGCCTCCCTCCCGAGCAGGTCGAACTGCCGCGAGCACTTCTCGACTCCGGGATCAACCCAGCGGGCGGGACTGAGCCATTGTCGCGCGACTATGACCTGGTGATCCACCTGCTCGGGGAGCAGAACCTCCCGGTGTTCTTCGGCATGCGCCAGTTTGAGGCGGATAAGAACCTGATCCTGACGACGAAAGAGTACGAAGATGAGGCGCGCGCAGACTCTCGAGAGTTGCGGGCTTCGCGCCCACCCCGGTGATCATTCCCGACCCCTTCAAGCCAGCCGACACCCGGAAAGCGATCACGAAGCAGGTCAACAAACTCGCCGCCGATGCCCACGTTGCCGTCAACATGACCGGCGGCACCAAGCTGATGTTTGCCGGAGCGCTTTCGGCATGCTGGGAGCGCGGTCTTGACCCCTTCTACTTCGAGATCAGGAATCACAATGTCATCTTCCTCCGCGATGGCACCCAGATCCCCTTCGCTGGGATCTCCGACGTGGAGGATTTCCTCAAGGCAGCTGGGTTCACCACCGTTTGTGATGGCAGGTGGCCCGACCAGCCTGAAGCGATCAAGAACCGCCGTGAGTCCGCTACCCACGAACTATGGAGTCGCCGGGACGCCCTTCGCGGCCTATACAAGGGCAAGGGATTCCTCGCCTTCTCGGATCGCTGGAACCGGCATTACCCCAAGCGTGAACGCGACAGCCTGCCCTTCTCGTTGTCGTGGAGCGACGGCGAGGTATCGGTCGAGAAGGACGGCACCCCGAACCTCGTGCTGAAGGATGCACAAATCGAGGTGCCAAAGGGGACTTCTTCCCGTTCCTCGCCGGCGGCTGGCTAGAAGAGTACGTCTACTCCCTACTGCGTCCATTGGAGCACGAGGGGATCGTCCGCGACGTGCGTGTGGGCTTCGAGGCAGGATACCGGGAGGGCTCAACCTCCAAGCCCGGATGGAGTGCCCAGGAGTTCGACGGTGCCTTCACCGATGGCAAGAGGCTGTGGATCGTCGAGTGCAAGGCCGGCCCGGTCAGGCAGGAAGCGATTCAGAAACTTGAGAACAACCTCAAGCTCTACGGTGGCGTCGCCGCCCGAGGCCTCTTGATCTCATCCTTCCCCTTGAATGAGGCCAACAAGAACCGTCTGGGGAGACTGTCAGCGATCACTGCGGTCCAGCCGGACGAGCTATCTACCGAGACACTTAGGAGGATTGTCCTGAGGGCATAGCGCGTAGGCGGCTTGCACGCTCGCCGTGGCGCCACAGATGACAACTGCCGCCGGAGTTGCCCGAGGGGCTGTCTTGTCACCCAGGCGGAGGTCTGTCTGCCTGGTAGCACCTCACAGTCGGCCGGGTGGCGAAGGCGTTGGGTGTCCAGAACACCGCCAACACCGCCGTGCTCGAGGAGGGCAAGTGGCAGGTGACCGATGACCTGGCCTGTTTCGACCGGGAGCGGGGTGACAGGCGTGTACGAGCACGAGTGGCGTCAAACCGGCTCTTCGCGGTTTAGGGGGGTGTGGCCTGTTCATGGCGTTGGTCACGCCGCTCGGGTGGGGGCGGCGTGGGTGATGAGGATAGGACCCTTGAGTTTGCGATGTTATGGATGGCCCACACATGGGCACATCAACGCGTACACCAATGCCGCGAGATTCGGTGGCCAGCACGTACGTTCACGGACATCTTGTCCCCCACGGAACATAAGCCAGGGGACTTCTGCGGACCCCCCGACGACACCCGGCTGGTTGGGGGTTCGAGTCCCTCCGGGCGCGCTGGCGTGGGTGGGGAAGCGGTGGCCGGTCAAGAACCGCCGACATCCAAGAATCGCTGTGGACGAGGGAACTGTTCAGAACGGCCTGCTGGGGCAGCATCAGAGCGGGAGACAGCAAGCGCTGACCCACTCGTGCGGTTCAGCTGTCTTCTAAGCCCGTTGGGTAGCGCTTGTGCATCAGGCCGCGGTACTGCTCGGCGGGGACAGCCGGCGAATACAGGTAGCCCTGTGCGCTGGGGCAGCCCAGGGCCTTGAGGCAGTCGGCCTGTCCCTGGCGTTCGACTCCTTCGGCTGTGACGCTCAGTTCCAGATGGTCCGCCATGGCGATGAGTGCACCCACAAGCCGATAGTCGTTGTTGTCGTCCGCGGTGATGTCGGTGATGAAGCTGCGGTCGATCTTGAGGATGTCGATGGGGTACCGATGTATGTAGGTCAGCGCTGCGTATCCAGTCCCGAAGTCGTCGAGGGCGATGCGCACACGACGGTCGTGGATCCAGGCGAGGTTGTCCCGGGCGGTGGCAGTCTCGTTCAACAGCGCTGTCTCGGTGATCTCCAGGCACAGCTGGGCGGGATCCAGACCGCTGGTCTCCAGGGCAGCGTCTATGGCGTCCAGCAGCCCGCGGTCGGCGAGCTGGCGGGTCGAGACGTTGACCCTGATGGTGATGGGGTTCCCGCGGTCGCCCGTCGCCCAGGTCGCGGCTTCGATACATGCCTGATCGAGCACCCAGTCGCCGATGTCGTTGATCAGCCCGGTCTCCTCCGCCACGTCGATGAAGCGGCCCGCGGTCCAGGTCTCGCCGCTGGGGTGGTGCCAGCGGAGCAGCGCTTCGGCCGCGACGACTCGGCCGGTGACGAGATCGACTTCTGGTTGGAACCACACCGCGAGCTGATCCCGCTCCACGGCGACCCGTAGATCGCCTTCGATGCTCAGACGGTTGGTGACGGTTGTGCGTAGGTCGTCGTTGAACACCGCCACCCGGTCCCGCCCATCGTCCTTGGCGGCATACATCGCGGTGTCCGCCTCGCGCAGCAGGTCCGAAGGTTCGCTGTCCGGGCGTGAGATGGTCACGCCGATGCTGGCTGTGGAGAACAGGTCGCCATCCGGACTCGGGAACGCCTCGCGGAACGACTCCACGAGCAGCCATGCCGTCCGTACTGCCTCCGCCTGGTCGTCGAGGTCCCGCATGACGACGACGAACTCGTCACCGCCCATGCGTCCGATCAGGTCGCCATCTCAGACCGCGCCTCGAAGGCGGTCTCCGGCAGCGATCAGGAGGGCGTCGCCGACGTTGTGCCCGAGCGAGTCGTTGACGTACTTGAAGCGGTCCACGTCCATCAACACGACTCCGACCACTCCCCCCTTGCGGCCAGCGACCTGCAGACCGCGCCCGAGGTCCTCGAGCAAGGCTCGACGGTTGGCCAGCCCGGTTAACGAGTCATGTGTGGCCATCTCGCGAAGGGCCTGCTCGGCAAGCACCCGCTCGGTGATGTCGCGGTTGGTGGAGACAGACTGGCCTCATACCAGCGGTGGCCCTCAGAATTGTCCACCTCGTACTCCATCGACTGAGGCTCTCCAGTGGTGAAGACCTCCTGCATGTGGGCTGACCAGTACGCCAGAGACGACTCTGGATAGCCAAGCTCCCGCAGCGACTTGCCGACCCAGGCCTCCGCCGGCACACCGGACAGTTCGGCTACCCGCTGGTTGACGTACTCGACAACGAGGCCCGGCCCATACAGTGCGGTGGCGTCCCGCGAGCCCTCGACCGTAACTGACAGCAGGGCCTCGGACTCCCTGAGCCGGGCCTGCGCCACCTTGCGTTCAGTGTCATCGCGACTCGTGCTGATCACGTGCGTTACCGACCCGTCAGGCCCGAGCTCGGGGTCGAGCCGGTACTCGATCCAGCGCATTCCAGCGGGTAGCGGGACCTGGACGGCGTTCGAGACTGACTCGCCGGTGTCGAACACACGGCTGACGTCGTCTTGCCATACCTCCGCCATTTCACGGGGGCAGCCCCCCACCTCAGGGGCTGTCTTGCCGATCCAGTCCTCCGCTGGGATCCCGGTGAGCTCCACGAGCCGCCGGTTCACGTACTCAACGCGCGCACCCGGGGCGAAGGACATGATCTGATCCGAGGTGCCGTCCAACACCACACGCAGCAGTGCTCCCGCGTCAGCCCGCGGGAACTGAGAGGAACCGTCTCCCGCGACGTCGCCAGCAATCACCACGACACCGTCACCTCCCGATCAGGACCCAAGACGACGAAGGCCTCCTCGAACGAGTCAAGAGACCCCGGCACCCGAGTCTGGTCGATCACCCGCCAGCAACCCCAGATACGGCCCAGCCCGCGCCAGGTAGACCCGGCCTGGAGTTGTTAACCTGGAATTCAGTTACCAGACGCCCATTGTGCATGAAATGAAGCATGCCGGTTCTGCGTTGCGCATGGTGGATTGATCTACCGTCATCGGTGTCATTGCAGATGCACGCCCTGCCACACCCGGCTTCGTTGGTTGTCGAGGTGGCGGACGCTCGATGCCTTCCGCGTGGCCCCGGGCGTGAGGCCACCGCTGGGAGGCGGGCGCCGAGGTGCCGAGCTGGTTAGGGGTCACTCCCGCGAGCGCACGGCGTTGCGCCCGGCCGCCTTGGCGTCGTACATGGCCCGGTCGGCGCGATGCAGCCAGGTGCCGAGATCGTCGTCGGACTGCAGCTCAGCGGCGCCGATGCTGACAGTGACGGTGCCGGCCTGGGCGAAGGGGGTGTCGGCGATCAGCGCCCGGAGCTTGTCTGCCCGGGGGACGGCCTGGGTCAGGTTGCAGTGCCGCATGACGATGACGAACTCCTCCCCGCCCCAGCGCACCAGGACGTCGGTGGCCCGCAGATTCGCGGTGAGGCGCCGGCACAGTTCGACCAGGACGAGGTCGCCGACCTGGTGGCCGTGGGTGTCGTTGGTGGACTTGAAGTGGTCGATGTCGAGCATCAGGAGCGACATCGCCGGGCCGAGTCGGCGGGCGTCGTACATGTCGGCGGTGAACAGCTCCTCGCCGTGCCGACGGTTCCACACGCCGGTCAGCGAGTCGGTGACCGCGAGGCGGCCGAGCTTCTCCTCGTACGCGCGGCGTTCGCTGATATCACGCGTGACCCCGAGAATGCGCAACGCGTTGCCGTCGGCGTCGACCTGTGGGATGACGTCCAGTTCGCCGTACATGATCGAGCCGTCCTTGCGGTAGTACTCCTGCTCGCCGTGGAAGGTCGGCAGCTCGGTGCCGTTTGCGATGGCCTCGAACAGGCGGGCGTAGTACTCCGCGCCCTTGGCCCGCGACTCCATTGGCTGCATTTCCTCCGGCGGCTGGACAGCGGCCTCCGCCGGGGTGAGGCCCCGCACACGTTCGACCGCGGGGCTGACGTAGGAGATGCTCCCGTCGAGCTCCATCGTCCAGATGACGTCCCAGGCGTTCTCGGCGAGCAGCCGGTAGCGCTGCTCGCTCTCGGCCAGGGCCTGGCGCAGGCTCACCTCCTCGGTGATGTCCTGGATGAAGGCCAGCATCCGCACTGCCGTCCCATCATCGGTGCGCAGGACCTTGCCGAACTCCTTCACGTGGATGGCCTCACCGGAAGGGCGGATCATCCGGTGCGTGAGGTTGAACTCCTCGGTCCCATCGACCGCCGCCTGCACGCGCCGCTCGACCTCGGCCCGATCGTCCGGGTGGATGGCGGCGAAGAATCCCTCGTAGGTCGGCAGGATCCCCTGCGGAGCATGACCGCAGATGCGGTACGTCTCGTCGGACCACCACAATTGGCTGGTGGAGACCCGCCAAGCCCAGGCACCCACATGCCCGAGCGCCTGCGCCTCGATGAGCATGTCCCGCTCGCTCCAGAGGTCCGTCAGCGACAGTTCATCAGGGTCCGCGCCCGACCCGGCAGACTCACTCACCGTCTTATCACCCCCTATTCAGGACCGCGATTGCGCCTCCAACCGTAGTCGGCCACGACCGTCCGACGCTCACGCAGTCACGTCGGAGGCCGCCTGACCACCTTCACCGGCTGAATGGGGGTTCGAGTCCCTCCGGGGTCGCTGCCGGCAGCCAGCAAGGCAAATGGTGATTCCGATGGACGACCGTTCATCTCTACGAATTCACCTCCGCCCTGCGTGACGGCCACTCAATCCTCGATCACGTCCAAACCCTGCTCCCGCAACCGCTCCAGACTCGCCAGCATGCTCGCCACGACATCTGGCGGGTGCCCTTCCCACTCGGGGACCTCACGAACGATCCGAACCGGAAACCTGGTCCGATACGACTGCGTGATGTTGCCGGGGAAGCGCTTGTTCGTGACGTTCGGGTCGTCCTCGAAGGGGCCAGTGGGCTCCACCTCGTAGATGTGCCCACGTTGGGCCTCATCGGCCAACGCGGTGCCGAGTTCGGCACCCCAGGCCGCCGTGTCCACCAGCGCGCTGAAGTAGACGTGGTTCATGACCCGACCCTGGTGATAGTTCGAGGCGCGGCCGGGGACCAGTTCTTCTCCCGGAGCGAACGCGAACCTCGTTCCGTGGAAGAACGGACCTGCCACATGTGCGCAACTGTCCACGGTGACAGGAATCCACTGATCACTCATGTGCAAGGCCTCTCGCGTGCGGTGAGCCAGCGAACGCTACCGCTCACGGACATGCCGTTCCCGTCCCAGTGAAGCCGCCGCCTGTCGGAACCGTGTTGTCCGCCCGGCCAAACGGCGTGCCATCGGCACTGTTACGACCAGCGACGAACGCCTGAACGGCTGCGTTGTCGTTGTTCGCCTGCCCATAGCCCGGAAGCCGGATGGTTGTCGCCTGGCGCTGACGCAGGCGGAAGTCGTAGTCCGTACCAGGCGCCGAGGCCGCTGCCTTGCCACTGCCGGAGATCCGGTTGGCCAAGCCGCCCTCACCACCGATCACAGCGCACGTGGCGAAGGTGTCGCCGGGCACCGTCCCAATGTTGAAGTGGATGCCGTTCTTCGGGAATTCAGCCTGGTTGGCGGTGCTACCGGGCTCCGCGATCGTATTGCCCGTGATCGTGGTGTTGATGTTGCCGGACGTGGCAGTTGCCCCGCCGCCGGCCAGCACCTCGATGCCGTGGTTGTTGTAACCGCGGATCTGGTTGCCGGTCACAGACCACGTCATCGTCCCTTGACCCACGCTCTGCAGCTTCAACCCAGATCCCTCCCCAGACCCGGAGTTGCCGTCGCCAGTGACTCCGATCGTGTTGTTCTCAAAGGCTCCTGTGATCACCGAAGGTCCCGCCCCCTTGTAGACCAGGACCGCCGTGCCGACGGCATCCCGGAAGGTGCTGTTCCTGATGGCCATCGATGTGGTGGCACCAGTGCCGCCACGGGACAACGTCAACCCACCGCCGCCCGTGGCGATCCCCAAGTGGTTGTTCTCGAAGTCGCTGTTGTCGATGACCAGGTCGCCCTCTCCCGATCCGTTGTGGCTGTAGTCGACAAGGTCGCCGCGAGCTCCCGTGAACGTACTGTCCTGGATCGTCGCCTTCAGCGCTCCCGCAGTGGCAGCGGATTCCAAGTGCAGGCCGTCGTTGCCGTCGGCGTCGCTGTTCAACCCGATCGTCACCCGGGTCAACGAAAGCCGGTCCAAGGACCCCGTGGAGTTCGTCACGGAGATGTTGTCCTCACGTCCGCCGCTCACCTCGGTGTCGGTGATGGCCGCTGAGCCGGTGAGATTCTCGAACCTGATCGCGGAATCGTCGAACGGTGTCGCGCCGTTGGTTCCGTTGATGCCCTTGATGACACTGTTGGCCAGCGTGAAACCTGAAACATCAGTGCCTCGAATGGCGTAGTTGGAGGCGTTGTCGATCAGCATCCGGGTCAGCGACGGCGCCTTCGTGTTCCTGAGCACAATGCCGGTGCCGCCCGGTGAAGCACCCGCGTCATCGCTGCCCGCTGAGTTGAGGATGGACCCACCCGAACAGCCGGTGGTGTCACCTGAGGTGCAGGTCCCGCCCGCCCCCGTCACGGTCAAGCTGCCGGCCGTGCCCGTCGTGTCCAAGACGATGCCCTTGCTGGCACTGTTCGTGGAGATACGGCGGAACGTCAAACCGTTGGCACCGATGGTGGTGTTCGCAACCTCCAGGGCGGTGCCGGTCGTGGTGGCCAACGTGCTGGGGCTGCCCGTGACCGTCACCGTGCCGCCACCAGTGGCCTTGAAGCCCGCGCCGGTATCCGTGCTGAGATTCATCGCGCCGGTGAGGTTGACCGTGGCGCCGCCGTTGCCGGTCAGGGTGATGCCACCCCCAGCGTCCGGCCCGTCGGTGATCGAGCCGGAGAACGTGACCACGCCACCGCTTCGGTTGGTGACGTCGACGGACGCGCCGCTGCCATTCTCGATCTGTCCGGCGTACCCGACCGTCCCGCTCCCGCCGTCCAGGTCGAACGCGATTCCTTGCGCACCAGTGAGGGTGCCGCCCGTCGCGCTGAACGTGCCGGTGGCGAGCCCGGCGATGTTGATGCCGTCGTTCGCGCTATTGGTCGAACTCACGCTGTCGAACGCCAGGGACGCATTCGCGCTGCCCGTGATGTCGGCGGCAGGCCCGCCGGTGGCGCTGAGGGTGGCCGAGGCCGCCGCCGGCACAGTGACGGAGCCGGCGTTGGACAGCGCGAACGCGGGCGCGGTACCGCTGGCGGTCGCCAGGCTCAGATCCTTGAAGTTCGTCGGACCCGGGACATTGGACAGGCTCACACCGCCCTGGCTGGACCCGGTCACTGTAATCGCGTCGAACTCACTGTTGGTCAAGGTAGTGCCGGAGACATCGAGTCCCGCGGCCCCACTGCTGACGATGGACACCGTCCCGGAACTGGCGAAGAGCACGCTGCCAGCATTCGCCAAGCGCACTCCGGTGGCTTGGACAGTGGTGACGCTCAGGGCGGAGATACTCGTCGTGCCGGTGGTGCCATCAAGGTCCAGACCCGGCTGAGACCCGTTGACGCCTGTGTCGTTGATGACCACATCGCTGATGATCGGGGCATTGACACCGGTCCCCCCGCTGATGCCGCCCCCCGAGCCGGAGGGGTCGAGGCCCAGACCGGTCACTGTGGACTTGGAGGCCAAGGTGACGACGTCCTTGTTGCTGGCGGTGAGAAGTGGCCGCTTACCCGCGGTGGCCGGGTAGAGGTCGAACGCGCTGAGGGGGCCGGCGCCATCTGGGTCAAAAGTGAGCCCAGCCACTTCGCCGATGAGGCGCTCGTCAGCGTTCAGCGTGTAACCACCACCAAGCCCCGTACTGGTGTCGTCCCCGTCGAAAACGAACGTGGTGTCCCCGGCTCCGGAGGCGGTCTCCGCTTCGGTGAGCGTGTCGAAGGGCGCGCCAGACGTGCCGTCCCCACCTGCTGCGGCGGTGTTGTCGACGTACCAGACCTGACCCGCGAGCGGCAGGTTCAGGGTGCCTGTGCTGTTGGCGACTGTGCTCGCCGTGCACGGTGCGGCATCGCATACCCGGTAGGTGTAACTGTCCGTCTGTCCCGTGATACCCACGGGGGGCTCATAGGTGAACGTGCCATCAGTCTTGATCGTGATGCGGCCACCCCGCACGGTGGCGGCATTGCTGACCGCCTCCACCACCAGGTTGCCGGCGGCCGTGTCTGGGTCGGTGTCGTTTGTCAGCAGCGAGCCATCGGTCACCCGGCCCGCCTTCCCGGTGGGCCGGGTCACGCTGACGAACAGTGCGGTGTTGCCGACCGCGTCGAAACTGTCCGTGTTCGCGGTGGGCGCATCCGAGACACCCGTGATGGTCAGGTCCACCGTCGCGGTGGACTCAGCGCCTGTGCCGTCGGCCATGGTGTAGGTGAACGAGTCGGTGTCCGACTCCCCTGTCGACAGCCCCTGGAACGTGTCGCCCGGATTGTACGTATAGCCACCACCGGCGGCGATCGTGACAGACGCCCCTTTGGCGCTGGTACCGGTCAACGTCGCTAAGCCGTTCAACTTGACCACGGTCTTCGTGTCGCCCAGGTCCTTGTCGGTGTCATTGGTCAGGACGCCAGGTGCCGACACGGTGAGCGTCGTGTCCTCGTCCGTCGTCCCCGAGTCGTCAACGGCGACCGGCGGGTCGTTCTGGCAAGTGACGGTCATGGACACGGTTGCCGTCGACCCACCGTTGAGGGTGTACGTGAACGTGTCCTTGGGTGATCCGCCGTTGCAGTAGTCCGCATCCGGCTGGTAGGTCAACCCGGCGCCACTCCCAGTGATGACCACGATGCCATCGTCAGGCTGCGTCGCCGAATCAATGGAGAGTGGCCCACCGTCGGCGTTGAGATCGTTGGCCAGCACAACCACCGCAGTGGCAGCATCATCCTCGGTCACGGTCGCTGCGTCGGCCACCGCCGTTGGCGGGTCGTCCACGCAGGTAACGGTCATGGACACGGTTGCCGTCGACCCACCGTTGAGGGTGTACGTGAATGTGTCCTTGGGTGATCCGCCGTTGCAGTAGTCCGCGTCGGGCTGGTAGGTCAACCCGGCGCCACTCCCAGTGATGCCCACCGTGCCGTTGTCAGGCTGCGTCGCCGAATCAATGGAAAGCGGCCCACCGTCGGCGTTCAGGTCGTTGGCCAGCACGTTCACAGCGGTGGCAGCATCATCCTCGGTCACAGTCGCCGAGTCGTCCACGGCGGTGGCAGGGTCATCAGCACAGGTGACACGCACAGACACGGTTGCCGTCGACCCACCGTTGAGCGTGTAGGTGAACGTATCCTCCGTCAAAGCACCATTGCAGTAGTCCGCGTCGGGCTGGTAGGTCAACCCGCTGCCACCGCCAGTGATGACCACGGTGCCATCGTCAGGCTGCGTCGCCGAATCAATGGAAAGCGGCCCACCGTCGGCGTTGAGATCGTTGGCCAGCACATCCACCGCAGTGGCAGCAGCGTCCTCAGTCACGCTCGCGGAGTCGTCCACAGCCGTCGGCGGGTCATCCACGCAGGTAACGGTCATGGCCACGGTTGCCGTCGACCCACCGTTAAGGGTGTAGGTGAACGTGTCCTTGGGTGATCCGTCGTTGCAGTAGTCCGCATCCGGACGGTAGGTCAGACCGGTTCCACTCCCGGTGATGACCACGGTGCCGTTGCCCGGTTGCGTCACCGAGTCGACTGCGCGGGGTCCACCGTCCGGGTCGGTGTCGTTGGCCAAGACATCCACCGCAGTGGCAGCGTCATCCTCGGTCACAGTCGCCGAGTCGTCCACGGCGGTTGGCAGGTCATCCTCGCAGGTGACGGTCATGGACACCGTTGCTGTCGACCCACCGTTGAGGGTGTAGTCGAAGGTGTCCTTGGGTGATCCGTCGTTGCAGTAGTCCGCATCCGGGCGATACGTCAGACCGGTTCCACTCCCGGTGATGACCACGGTGCCATCCCCCGGCTGGGTCACAGAACTGATGGAAAGGGGCCCAGTGTCGCCAGCGTCGTCGTTGGCCAGCACATCTACCGCAGTAGCCGCATCGTCCTCGGTCACTGTGGCAGCGTCGTCCACAGCGATGGCTGGATCGACCACGCAGGTAACGGTCATGGCCACAGTCGCGGTCGAACCACCGTTGAGGGTGTACGTGAACGTGTCCTTTGGTGATCCACCGTTGCAGTAGTCCGCATCCGGACGGTACGTCAGACCGGTTCCACTCCCGGTGATCACCACGGTGCCGTTGCCCGGTTGCGTCACCGAATCGACTGCGCGGGGTCCACCGTCCGGGTCGGTGTCGTTGGCCAAGACATCCACCGCAGTGGCAGCGTCATCCTCGGTCACAGTCGCCGAGTCGTCCACGGCGGTTGGCAGGTCATCCTCGCAGGTGACGGTCATGGACACCGTTGCTGTCGACCCACCGTTGAGGGTGTAGTCGAAGGTGTCCTTGGGTGATCCGTCGTTGCAGTAGTCCGCATCCGGGCGATACGTCAGACCGGTTCCACTCCCGGTGATGACCACGGTGCCATCCCCCGGCTGGGTCACAGAACTGATGGAAAGGGGCCCAGTGTCGCCAGCGTCGTCGTTGGCCAGCACATCTACCGCAGTAGCCGCATCGTCCTCGGTCACTGTGGCAGCGTCGTCCTCAGCGGCGGATGCATCGACCACGCAGGTAACGGTCATGGCCACAGTCGCGGTCGAACCACCGTTGAGGGTGTACGTGAACGTGTCCTTTGGTGATCCGTCGTTGCAGTAGTCCGCATCCGGACGGTAGGTCAGACCGGTTCCACTCCCGGTGATCACCACGGTGCCCTTGTCTGGTTGGGTCACCGAATCGATGGACAGGGGGCCAGTGCCGCCGGCGTTGTCGTTGGCCAGCACATCTACCGCAGTGGCGCCAGCGTCCTCAGCCACAGTCGCTGAGTCGTCCACAGCCGTCGGCCGGTCGTCTGGAGTGACTGGCGGCTGGCCAGTCGCATCGACCGAGATGGTGAAGCTCTTCGCCTGCCGAGCTCCCCAATTGTCGGTGACCCGCACACGGATGGAGTAACTCTTCTTGGAACCGGCCCGCGTTGGCTCCAGCGTCAGAAGGCTTCGGCCATCAATAGTGAACGCCCGATTGTCCTGCCCGCCGGCGCCCTCGACCAGGCGGAAGGTGAGCCGGTCGCCAGGATTGCGATCAACCGCGGCCAGCACGCCCACCGCGGTACCGGCAGGCCGTCCGTCGCTCAAAGTGGCATTCGAAAGGGTCAGATCGGTCGGCCCGACGTTGTCCGGGTACTTCTCGCAGGAGAACTCCACGCGGTCCTCGACGTTGGCGCGGGCACGATCCAAGCCGCCGGTGCCACAGTCGACCGTGTCCACGAAAGAGCTGTCGTCACGGGCATCGAGTCGGTCGGCGCCGGCGCCGCCATCGAGACGGTCCGGACCCGGCCCACCGTCGAGATCGTCCCAAGAGGCACCACCGCGCACGGTGTCACGGCCCGGACCACCAGCAACGTCGTCGGAGCCGTCGCCGCCCTTGAGCAGGTCACGCCCCTTCCCGCCGGTGAGAAGGTCGGAGCCGGCGAGGCCTTGGAGGACATCGTCACCGGCACCCCCCTCCAGATCATCGCGGCCGCCACGTCCCCCGCCGAGGAAGTCATCACCGGCCTCTCCGAGCAGTTGGTCGTTTCCGGATCCTCCGCGCAGCACGTCATCGCCGCCACCACCGGAGATCACGTCGTTTCCGCCTCGTCCACACAACACGTCGTCACCGGACGTTCCCACCAGTAGGTCAGCGCCCGACGTGCCGACGATCGTGCACTCCGGTGAGTCCACGGCCCGCATCTGAGCAGCATTCGTCACCGGGGCGGCCGGCAGCGAGGCAGCCCCATTCGCGATCAGACCCGCCGTCAGCACCGAGGCGAGTAACGGGCGGAGCACCTTCATCGGACAGCCGCCTTCAGGGATCGGTTGATGATTGATTGATAGGTCATTCGGGTGGCGTCATCCGGCACGAGGAAGAGGTCGGTTGTGGCGAATCGTGGCCGGCTCAGACGGAAGGTGCCCTGCGACGGACCAGCCGTCCCGGCGCGGAAGGTCAACGCGAAGGCATCATCGTCATCGGCGATTCCGCCCATGAGGTCGCTGATCCTGGTCAACGTCAGGGAGACCCTGTGCACGTCGTCGGAGATGTCGAACGATTGGCCCAATAACGGGCTGAAGCGCGAACGTGCGTACAGGTTGGTGGTCGGCGAGAGGATCAGCGGCGACAACATCAGTGCGAGCGCGCCGGCCTTGAGGAGGTCGCGCCGGGCGTAGTCGGTCATGTGCAGGTCCTTGGAGTGTGCTGGGGGGCCGGTACCATCACCTGGTGACTGACCTTCCGTGGTTCACGTGCGACGCCTTCGCTGCCTTGGTGGGGCAGGCCTTCGAGGTGGCGGTCGGCAAAGGCCCCCTCGCGCTGCAACTCGTCAAGGCGACCGAGGGCGAGGAGTTGGGCGGAACAGGTCCCGACGGGCAGACCCGTAAGCAGTTCTCGCTGGTCTTCCGGGGAGACCTCGAGCAGCCGCTCGCCCAGGGCACGTACCGACTGAGGCATGCGCAGTTGGACGAGATCGAACTCTTCCTGGTTCCGCTGGGACCGGATCAAGGATCCATGCAGTACGAGGCCGCTTTCGCGTGAGTGTTCTGTGCCCACGGTCATGACGCAGCCCACTCCATGCGGCGGTACGGGCCCTGCCGGGCGGCCTCCACGAAACCCAACCTGGCGTACAGAGTCTCGGCCCGATTGCTGATCTCGACGTGGATGGTGAGTCGGCGATCGGAGGAGGCAGCCTCCCGCATGAGGTCGTCGAGCAGACCGCTGCCGATCCCCGCGCCCCGGAACTGCGGCAGTAGCGAGATATCGACGATTCTGATCTCCGTCGGGCGTCTGTCGACATAGAGCCGACCAACCGGCTCACTGTGAAACTCGATGACGTCGAACGTGCCGTGCGGGTTGTGTCGGCGGTATTCGGTGTCCTGAGCCGCGAACTGCATCCGGATGAACGCTTCCCGCTGCCCTTGGGCCCACGTGACCAGGGCCAGTTCCTCGGCTCGGACGGAGCCGTAGAGGTCGATCAGGAATTCGCGATCAGCGTCGGTGGCCGGACGTAGTCTCACCGCGGCACGGTCGGTCAACAGCGGTGCCATCGTCAGCCTCTCTGGGGGAAGACGCCCTGCAGGGCGATGCAGAAGTAGAAGGTCAAGTAGGGCTGCATGTTGTTGTGGGGCTGGTCGCCGCCGTTCACCGTCATCGCATCTTGGGCAAGCTGGGTGTCCGGCGAGGACTGATACATCGCCCCGCCTGACGACAACGCGAGACTGGCATTGGGATTGGGGATGTTGGTGTCACCGGCATCGATGGTATTTGCGCCAAGGGTGTGCGTATGGGAGGGAATCTCGGAGTTCAGCAAAGTGACTGTCTCGCTGCCACCCGCCTCTCCGAGGTCCCGCAGACTCAGACCCGGCCCCTGCCCGGGCTGCATCGGCACCGCACCCTGCAGGTCGGGAAGCGCGAAGTTTGACAGTCCGTTGCCGCCGTAGGTGGTGCCCAGCAGGGAGAACAGCGCGGTGTTCTGCGATAGCGGCAGCAACTGCCCGTCGCACCAGGCCCAGCCCTTAGGCGCGAAGCTGAAGGGGAAGATGCGAATCTCTGCGACGAATGGGTCAGCCATGGTTGCTCCTAGGTTTGGGACGGGAAGATCCCGAAGAGCGAGATGATGAAGTTGACGCACAGGTAGGGCTGCATGTTGTTATGCGGCTGACTGCCGCCGGTGGGCCCCACGGCTCCTGCCCGAAACGTGCCATCCGGCGCATCGTTGATGTAGGGCACAACGTTGCGGGATTGCGCGAGACGATTACCGGCCGGACTCGTTTGGGTCCCCGGCGTGTCAGTGGCGGTCAGGCCGTGGGAGTGCGCTCGGATTTGCGCCACGGTCAAGGTCACCTCTTCGACACCCCCGGTCTCGGCCAGGGTGTAGCCGTTGCCTTGGTGCATGGGGATTCGCCCCCGCAGATCCGGCAGGGCGAACGTCGACTGGCCGTCGCCGCCATACGTCGTGCCGATCAGCTGGAACAGGGTTTCGTTCTCGGAAATCGGCAGCGCCTGCCCCTCGCAGAACATCCATCCAACGGGCGCGAAGTTGCCCGCGAACATCCTGATCTCTCCCACGTAAGGCTGCGCCATCAGTCGGTCCTCACGTGCTCGAAGGGAAGATGCCCTGCAAGGCGATGCAGAAGCTGATGGTCAAGAAGGGCTGGGTATTGGGGTGGGGCTGACTGCCGCCGACGCTCTGGACGGTGTTCGGATGCAGCACGGTGGTTGCGCCACTGCGGGCGTACACGTTGTTGCCCCCGCCCAGGACGTTGCCGCTCGGGGTCGCCGATCCACCCGTCGCCCTTGTCGTGGCATTCACAGGATGGGTGTGAACGGGGAGTTCAGACACCGACAGAGTGTGTGAAACCTCTCCCCCGCGCTCGCCCAGCGTGTGGCTGGAACCCACGTGCATCGGCACGCGACCTCGCAGATCCGGGAGGCCGAAATTGACGCGGCCGTCGCCCCCGAAGGTTGTGCCGAGCAAGGAGAAGAGCCCTTGGTTCTGATTGATCGGGAGCAGCTGTCCGTTGCACAGCGCCCACCCCTTGGGCGGGAAGATGAAAGACATCATCCGGATCTCGGACAGGAAAGGCTCAGCCATGGGGATCCTTCCTAATCCTTCTTAGGGGGCCGACGGCTGTCGGCCCGCTTCATCCATCCCCCGACCTGATCGTTATCCACGCCACCTCCCACGGTCCGGACCCGAGAACACACACCTCTCGCAGTGCGCTCTTGTCGCCGGAAAATCGCTTCGTAAGAAGGATCATCGACCTTAGGGACTATAACTGTCTAGAGGCTGGACGGATTGCGCTGGTGTCGCGTTGCATCGCCGCGGACCTGGGGGTTGAGCGGGGCACGCTGCGCCAATGGCTTGACCTGTTCGGGACCGCAGTGCGTCAGCGCACGTTCCGGACCTGCGAGCCACCCAACGAGCACCCGAGAGCGACGGCTGACGCTGGCATGTGACGACAGTTCCACCTGCAACAACCCGGAGGGCACCGGTACGAATGCACCACCTCCAAGCACAAACCAAGTACGCAGGAACACGGCCCGGGAAGTATTCAACGCACCGGCCGGTTGGGGTTCGAGGCCCTCCGCGCGCACGCGACGTCAAGCCAGACGTAAATGCTCCAGTGAGGCGTGGGCAGGGCCACGACTGATATCGGGGATGATGCTCAATTCGAGCATGGTGACGCCAGCGAGGTCGACCAGCTGATCCTCGATCTGCCGCGTGGCGCCCTGTGGACTGAAGTTCCATTGTTGGCGCACGAGCTCGTGAACAGTCCGGCCGCCATCAGCCGACCACCGGAGCACGAACTCCTGTGTGCGCTCGACGTCAGGCTCGCTGAACTCCAGAAGGATGCGACGTAAGGGCTGGGGCTGCGCGAAGAGCAGCCGGATGGTCTGCTCGCCGGGCCCCGCGGACCGCCATCCTGAAGTGCCACCGGCAAGCAGTGCAGCCTCGACCGGATGGGCCGGGTCTTCGGAGGTGACCTCCACCTCGGCCAGGTCCTCCAGGTTCAGCCAGTCCTGGCCCGCCAGCGAGGTCGCTTGCACATCGCGCGGGACGATCCGTTTGCGCATGATGCACCTCCTCGTGTCCGATCAGGGTAACCCGGACCTTCACCTTCCAGCGGGCCGCCGCGAAGCCCATGCCAGTAGAAGCAGCGACGATCCTCGTCGGCACGTAGTCTGCGCCCATGATGAAGTCCACAGCCGCAGCGGTGCTCACCCTGTGCGTGATCGCGACGCCGGCTGCCGCAGCCAAGTCCAACCCCGAACGGGACACACTGCCCCCGAGTGCAAACGCCGGCTACTTCCTGGGGTATCCCTCAGCCACGTACTCCTGGCACGGCTGCACGAAGACGGCGACCGTCCACAGCCCCGCCGCCCCGGTCGCTGGCGAACCCGAGCCTGCCAGAGGCAGCAAGCAGAAGGCGGCCACCTTCACGATCACTCGAACCGCCCCTTACGTGTCCTGGCAGGTCAAACGGGGGTGGAAGATCTGCGGCGTGCAGATCAGCGCGGTCCTGGAGAGCCCAGCGGTCAGTGCAATGCTGCTGGCGCAGGTCGGCTACACCTCGGGACCCAATTCGGGCTCCACGTCTGCCACCGGAACCGAGACGATTCCCGTCACGATCCCAACCAAGGGCATCGGCGCCCGAGGATTCGAGGAGTTCGAGGGCCAGACTTTCGCCATCAGATCCGTCCAGCAGATCACGGTGTTCATGAAGAAGCGCTGACGCTGGCCGCACATCGCCGAACGTCTCGCGTCATCGCTCGATGGGCGCTTGTGCGCGAGTTCGTCGGTCTCATGGGCGCCTCCTCTGCCGCACCATGATGCTCGCTTCATCGCGTGCGTACGACCATCACGCTGCAGGATGCCGGCCGGAGTAACTCGACGGCAGTTCAACCCATAGCTGGAAAGCGCGCTGAAAGTCGATCGCCGAACCCACGCTGCCTCGCTTCGCCCTATTTGACAGTCGCCGTCCACGAGAAGGTTCCAGTACGTCCGATGACCTGGCCGGAAGCGGGCGCAGAACAGGACGCCTGCATCGTGCCCGTTCCGTGGGCGCTGGTCGGCGAGTCGAACGTGCCATCGATCGAGCCGCTGGCTGCGCCCGTCCATGGCCCGGTCGCGCCGTACCCGAGGCTGAAGCTGGGGCTCACGAAAGGCGACGAGGCTGCCATCGAACTGTAGCCAGTGGTGAAGCATCCACCGAACGTGAACGTGTAGCCGAAACCCAGGCTGGACACAGTCGTCTGATCGGTGGCCACTGTGAATCCCAGGCTGGTCACCATGGCCCCGCCGCCGCTGGTCGAACCCGTGAGCGACGTGGCCTCCCACCGGCCGGCCTGTGGCTTGACGCCCACCGGCCTGGGGACGCTGGCGATCACGCTGAACCGCAGGACTGCGCTGCCGGCATCGCTGGCCAGCCTGAGCCGGTAGTGACCGACACCGACCGGCTGCCCAGCGAAGAACGTGGTGACCCGCGCAGTGTGCTTACCTTTGAAGTGACCCTTCTTATGCAGGCTGTGCACCCTCTGCCACGCCCCATCGTCCTTGACCGCAAGCCGATAGCCGAAACGGTGGCTGCGCTTCGAGAAGCGGTAGACGACCTTCACCGATTCCGCCTGCGATTCCTCGAATCGGGTTTGCGTAATGCTGCCGGTGATTCGTGCGCGCGCCGCCTGGGAAGCACCCACCAACTGAAGCGGCAGTCGAGGTGGTTCCGAGGCGGGTGCACCACTCGCCGGTGCGGACACCAGCATCAGAGCAGCGCCAAGAGAGAACAGTGCTGTACGACGGATCATGATGACCCCCAATGGCCAGACGGGCATCGAAGGCGACAACCGCCTACCTGCAACTCTACGCCTGCCGCGAGCGGAACGTATTGGGGCACAGGGCCCGATCGTGCCGCTCCGGCGGTCAGAGATTCCAGCCTGGTGACACCTCTCACCCGCTTGGGGAAAGACCGACCTCCACGGCTACGACACTATGCGCGCCGTCAGGAAGCTGCGCATGCTCGGTCAGGAGCGACCATCGCGGTGCCTTCGCATCCCCTACGGTCCGGCCGTAGACTCTCCCACATTCACTCAATCGGCTGTCTGGGAAGGTTCACTGATGACCACGAGGCAGTTCCGCGCTTACCTGATCGCCTCCGTGACGCTGCTGTCGCTGACGGCCGCACCCGCCCTGGCCAAGACCAACGGATTCCAGTCCGGCACATACAAGACATCGGGGGCCGTGGTCTTCTCATTCACGATCAAGCAGGGGGAATGCCGCACGGTGAATGGCGGTCCGCTGAAGTCCGGTTACTGCTTCAGCGGCTACGGGGACCCGCTGCAGGCGATGAACTGCCCGGATGGGCAGGGCTTCCAGCCTGACTATGACGACTACATTGTCCTCCCGAACAACGCCCGAATCCCACCCAACGGCAAGCTCGCGGTGGCCCTCTACTCCTACTCGAGCAGCGGCGAAATCGCCGGGACCACGCGCTTCATCATCAAGATCAAGCCCAACGGCACGGCCAGAGGGTCTGTCAAGAAGGACGCGTTCACCACGTGGGGGACGCCCGCCACATGCTCGACCGGCGTGCTGCGTTTCACGGGCAAACGCATCTCCAAATGACCCTGGTCAGCCATCTGTGCGGCAGTAACACCGCGTCCGGACCGGTGTTCTGCATCACAGCGTGTGCAGCCTGTCTGTCACCGTGCAATCCGCTGTCGAACCTGCACGTGTCGCCCGCGAACCGGACCTCCCTGAAGGCGCGTTGCTCCGGACTACCGGCCCTCGTCCAAGGCCTTGACCAACGTCTTCGGGGCGGTCAGCCGAAACGAGTCCTCCACGAGTTCGCGCACCTCCGCCCAGTCGACCGGCGCGGCGGTGAGGTCCAGCCCGATCCACCCGTAGGGGCCGTAGTAGGCGGGGGTGAAGAACCGCGGATCACCGGCCAGCGCATCCGCCTCGTCAGGGTCGGGGAGCAGCAGCACCGACTGGTCGTACGCCGGCGAGTGATGGTCGCCCTTCACGACACCCCCGTAGACGGCGAACACCTTCTTCGTGAAGAAGTTCGGCCTGCCGTGGGAGATCTTCTCGGCGGCACCAGGCAGCGATAGGCACACTCGTCGCACCTGTGCCAGGAGCTCGTCGCCCTCGTCAAACATGATCGGGTGAGTCATGAGGCGGCCACCGCTCGCACCCTGTTATTGCGGGCGTTGTGCTCGAGTTCTACGAGGCCAAGCTCCTCGAGCAGGGGCGGCAGGTACATCCCGAAGCGGCCGCGGTAGCCCTTGCGCAAGCCGTACCAGCCGCCCACCGGATTGTCGGCCGACCTGCCCCAGGCCTCCACTGTCCCCGGCGCCGGTTCCTTCTTCTCATCAGTGGCACCGAGGGGCACCCAGTCGCCGGCAGCCACCAGCATCGCGTGCAGATCGTCGATCGCACGCGCGTCGTAACGCAGGGTGGTGGACCCGACCTGGCACACCAGGACCGGCGGCTCGGCCGCGTCGTCGCGGTACATCGTGTATGCGGAGGTTCCCGGAGCCGTGGTGAGGCGCCACGGGTCGTCGGGGGTTCCGGAGCCTGGCATCATGCCTCCTGCAACTAGGTCCGATGGCCAGAGCCTACGGACACCCGCGCGCGATGGTCGACCCGGCCGTGTGGGCGCTGCTTCTTTCAGGCGACCTTTCGTCACCTGAGACGATATGCAGCCGTCGGCAAGGCCCAGAGGCCAGATCCTCTGGGCTTCCTGTGGGAGCTCGGCAGGCGTAGCCTGAGGACACGAGGCGGATCGCCATGAGGGGCTGACTGTGACCGGGTTCAATCCGCAACAGGACGGCGGGGGTCCTGCCGCGCAGGAAGATCGAGGGCCTCGGGCCGGCCTTGAGGACGAAAAGCGCTACCAACTCCTGCTCGAGAACACCGCGGACATCGTTGTCCACACCATTGACGGTGTCCTGCAATGGGTGTCCCCCTCCATCGAAGCCCTCACCGGCTGGACACCAGCCGACCTCACGGGATCATCCACCGCCCACTTGTGGCACCCCGATGACAGACCCACCGCGATCAGCCAACGTGACGCGACGTACGCCGGTGAGCCCTCCCGCGGGACGCTGCGCCTGCAATGCAAGGGCGGGGACTACATCTGGGTCGATGTGGCACTCAAGCCCTTTGTGGAGCCGGACGGCCGGGTCGGGGCAGTGGGCTCCCTACGTGATGTGTCGGCCTTGATGGCGAGCAAGGCGCAGGCGGAGCGTCAGAGCCTGCTGCTTCAGCGGGTCTTCGATTCGATGCTCGAACCACATGTGCTCCTCACCCCTGTTCTTGGATCCGGGGGCGAGGTGATCGACTTCACGGTGACTGCCGCCAACGCCATCGCCGCACAAGCCTTCGAAACATCCCAGGAGGCACTGCTCGGTCGGGGCCTGTCCAGCCTGCTCGGGACACCGACGGACACGGAGCTGACGGCCCGGCTCGCCAGGTGGCTCACCGCCGGTGAGCCGGTCGCCGTCGATGACTGGCGTTCGGTGTCGCGTACCGGTGTGGACCGCTTCTTCGACATCAGAGCGTCAGCGGCAGGCAGCGACCTCCTCGTGGGGTGGCGGGAGGTCACCGACCGGCATGAGGCTGCGGCGAGACTCAAAGCATCCGAGGACGCCTACCGATCCCTGGCCGAGAACGCCGCCGACGTGATTCTGCGCCTGGACTCCCACGATGATGTCGTCTGGGCATCGCCGTCGACCCATCGTCTCCTCGGCTACCTGCCGGAGGATCTCAGGGGGCCGATCCCGCCGAACCTGTTCCATCCCGATGATTGGGGGACCTTCGCAGCCGCGGTGTCGACGCTGCGGACTGCAGGCAGTCCCGTGGCAAGTCGTGACGTCCGTCTGCGACATCGTCACGGCTCCTACGTTTGGTGGTCGGTGTCCGCCCGTCGCACCGACGATGACCCCCTCACCTCCGAGATCGTGCTGGCCTTGTCCAACATCGACGCCAAGAAGCAGGCAGAGCTCACGATCGATCGGGAACAGGCCCGGCGGGTGGCCGCTCTGGAGTCGATGTTCGACCCGTATGTCCTGTTGCAGGCGATCACCGATGCTCACGGCGACATCATCGACTTCCGCTACATCGACGCCAACGCGGCAGCGTGCACCTACATGGGGATGACCACGGGGGAACTGGTGGGTCGCACCGTGATCGAATTGCTTCCGGCTCATGGTCAGACCGGCTTGTTGTCGCTGTACATCGAGACTCTGCGGACAGGCCGACCCCTGGCACTCAACGACTACGAGTACCCGCACGAGGTGCTGTCCGAGGCACGACGGTTCGACATCCGTGCGGTCAAGGTTGGAGACTGTCTTTCCTTCACCTGGCGCGACGTGACGGAACGCAACAGAGCAGCGCAACAGCTGATCAAGTCCGAGGCCCAGTATCGCCTGCTCGCGGAACACATCGGTGACGTCATCGTGAAGGCCGGGCCGACAGGCGTAGTGGAGTACGTATCCCCTTCGCTCACCTCGATACTGGGCTGGCGTCCGGACGAGTTGATCGGCACCCGACTACGTGAGCTCATGCACCGTGATGATGCCGACATGGGTGCCGCTGCTGTGGCTGCGCTCCGCGCCGGGAAGGCCAGTTTCACTGGTCGAGGGCGTCTGCAGCACAAGGACGGAAGCTGGCGGTGGATTGGGACCGTGACCCGGGTGATCCGCGATGAGCACGGGGACATCACCGCGACCATCAGCACGTGGCGCGACATCCAGGCGGAGGTCGAGGCGGGGCAGCGCCTCGCGGCCTCCGAACGCCGCTTCCGGCTGCTGGCCGAGCACAGCCTGGACATCGTGGCCACACTCACCCTCGACGGTCGCATCGAATGGATCTCCCCGTCCGTCGAGCACGTTCTCGGCTGGTCCCCTGAACAGATGCTGGGACGGACCAACAGCGACTTCGTCCACCCGCTGGACCGGGAGTGGTTCATCGCGGACGTCCGACGCGTAGCACAGTCGGGCGCTGCCTGGCGGCTGACTGTGCGGGTGCTTCAATCCGCAGGCAGTTACTTGTGGATGGAGTCCATGGGCCAGATCACGACCGATCCCGATACCGGGCAGGCCATCAGAGTCGTTCGGCTGCGCGATGTCGAGGCGGCTCACCGCGCCAACGAACAGTTGCAGCGCCAACAGGAGCGGCTGGCGGAGACCGTCAACGGGGTGGCCGATCCCCTCATGCTGCTGGAACCCGTCTGGGAGAACGGCGCGGTCGCCGATTTTGTGGTCGAGGAGGTGAATGCCGCCGCCTGCCGGTACTTGCGCCACGACCACGACGAACTGGTCGGCGACCGCCTGCTCAAACATGTGCCCGGACTCAAGAAGGCAGGACTATTCGACCAGTACGTCCAGGCACTGAGCTCGCAGGAACCCCTGACCATCGACGACGCCCGTGTGCACTCCGAGCACGACGGGGCGGATCGCTGGTTCGACAACCGCGCCACCAGCAGCGGTGGCAGGCTGGTTGTTACCTGGCGCGACGTCACACAGCGGCACGTGGTCGCCCAGGCCCTCGATGAGGCGCTGGCACGCACGCGCCTGCTCGCCGAAAACGCCACCGACGTCGTGTTCCGGACCGACATGGCCGGGGTACTCGAGTTCTGTTCTGATGGAGCCGAAGGGCTACTCGATCGCGCACCGGGAGAGTTGATCGGGACAGCCTTGATGGATTGGGTCCATCCCGAGGACCGTGCTGGGTTCGAGGGCCTCTCTGAACGCGTCGGGCGGATACCGGCCGTGCGGGCACGCCTGCGCCGCCGAGATGGGTCCTACGTCTGGGTGGAGTTCACCACACGCGGTCTGGCCGACCCGTCGGGCGGCTTCGCGGGACTGGTCGGGGGCTGGCGGGACGTGAGCGCTGAAGTCGCCATCCAGCGGACACTGCAGGATCAGGCACGCATCGACAATCTGACGTGCCTGATCAACCGCGGTGAGGTCTTCCGCCGGCTCGAGACCATCCTGTCCCACCCGCCGCGCACGGGTACTCGGGTGGCGGTGGCATTCGCGGATCTGGACCATCTCAAGGACATCAACGACTCCCGTGGACATGCAGCCGGGGACGAGTTGATCAGGGTGACCGCTGATCGCCTGCGCACCGCGGTGCGCAACGAGGACGTCGTGGCGCGTATCGGCGGGGATGAGTTGCTCATCATCCTGCCCGGCGTGCATTCGCTCGCCGAGGCCGTGACAGTGGTGGACACCCTGCGCAAGATCGTGGGCCGGCCGGTCGACGGCGGCGACCCCTCGGTTCGAAGCACGGTCAGCTTCGGCGTCACCCTCGCCCGCCCCGGTGACACCTCCGACGAGGTGATCGCGCGAGCGGACCGTGGCATGTACGAGGCCAAGAGCACCGGGGACCGGGTCGTGGGCGTTCCGTGACACGGCTTCGGTTGTGATCGTTGACGCTCAGATCTGAGGAGAGTCGATCATGTACGGGCCTCGCCGTGCTGTTGGCGTGCGCAAGGTCACCCAAAGCCCACAGTGGTCGGCGAGCACGTGATGCCGATCATCGTGTGCATGGTTCCGCCCCCGCCAATGTGAGAAGCCGCGCGGGCTCCTTTTCCCTTCGACGTCTGTATTGACTGACCTGGCGGGGGCTTGGGTGGTCGGTCGGCATGCCGCGGGAGTCTGGCTGTAACGGCCAGTTGGGCGATGGCGCTACGGAAGGGGGCCACGGCCTGAGACCTCGCGCCAAACGCGGCAGTCAGTGAGGCGTTTGGCGCGCGCCTTCAGCCGTGTCAGCGGCGGAGTCTTCTTATGGGTCCCACTGACATGTTCGGCTGTCGGTGCTGGCTCGCGAGGGACATGTCAGTGACAAGGACTTAACGTGCGTCTCACTGACATCTTCGGCTGTCGGCGCCGCCCTGGCCAGGAAGAATGTCAGTGACAAGGACTTAACGTGCGTCCCACAGACATCTTCGGCTGTCGGCGAGGAACATGTCAGTGACAAGGACGCAACGCGCGTCCCACAGACATCTTCGGCTGTCGGCGCCGCCCTGGCCAGGAAGAATGTCAGTGACAAGGACTTAACGTGCGTCTCACTGACATCTTCGGCTGTCGGCGCCACCCTGGCGAGGAACATGTCGGTGACAAGGACTTAACGTGCGTCCCACAGACATCTTCAAAGTGGCAGACGGCCAGGCCCGGCCCAGCGGCGGGCAGGGCACAGCAGGGCGCGACGGCTCGCAGAGCCAGACGCAGGCGCACAATTGAGGTCCGCGAAAGCCCCATCGACACGCCGCGCCTGCCAGACAGGCCCTAAGCGTCTTGGCGACTCATCACGAGAGTCCCCACGGTTGCACCGATCATCACCATGCTGGCCGCGATCACCCAGAAATAGGCAAGTACATCCATCCACGATCCGAGCGGCGGATGTCCACGTGAGGGCCTGGACAATCACCTACAGCTTCGGGTACCCCGTAATCCGCTGGATCTCCTTGTACAACGGCCGCAGCGCGCAATAGGTCTTCGCGTAGACGTTCTCATAGAGCTCCCGGTACAGGTCCCGGGTGGCCACGTCGGGCGTGAACTCGTCGCCGAGCCGGGTCATCTCAGCCACCGCACCGGCGACATCGGAGTACGCGCCCATCCCGACCGCCGCGTCGATCGCCGCCCCCACCACCGAGGTCTCCGGGGTGTGCGGGCGGTAGGTCGGGCGGTCGAAGATGTCGGCGGTCATCTGCATGATCGAGTCGCTGCGGGACCCCCCACCCGTGGCCCGGACCGTCGTGATCGGCACGCCGGTCTTGCGCTGGGTCAGGATCGCGCCGTCCTTGAGGGCGAACACGATGCCCTCCAGAATCGCCCGGTACAGGTGCGCCCGGGTGTGTACGTCGCCGAAGCCGAAGACCGCCCCCTTGGCGAACGGGTCCAGGTCGGGGCCCGGGGTCCAGTAGGGCTGACACACCAGGCCCTGGGCACCCGCCGGGACGGTGCGGACCAGTTCCTCCAGCAACTCCTCGGGGGCCTCGCCGGAGTCCGCCGCGCGCAGCCGCTCCTGCAGGCCGAACTCGTCCTTGAACCACGACACCATCCACAGCCCGCGCATGACCGCGACCTCCGTGTAGAACTCGCGCGGCACGGCGGAGGGATACGGCGGGAGCATCGGTCGCAGTTCCACGTACTTGGAGGTCTGGGTGTTGATGGTCGCGGTGGTGCCGAAACTGACGCAGGCGACCTCCGGGGTCAGACACCCGGCTCCGATGATGTCGCAGGCTTTGTCATTGGAGGAGGCAACCATCGGCAGGCCCGCGGGCAGGCCGGTCTGCTCCGCGGCCTCGGTCGTGATCGCACCGAGGCGGTCCGCTGGCTGCACCAGGTCGGGCAGCTTCTCGCGTTCCATCGGGAACATGCGCCATTTCGGGTCCAGGCCGCCGCACCAGTCCATCTTCTTGACGTCGAAGGGGATCGTCCCGACGATGTTGCCGGTCGAGTCTGTGAACTCACCGGTCAGCCGGTAGGTGAAGTACCCCGACAGGTACAAGAACTTGTGCGTGGCCTCCCAGATCTCAGGCTGGTTCTGCTGGATCCAGTTGGAACGGGAGTACTGCGTGGCGTACTCGATCAGGGGGTACAGCCGGGCGGCTTTGAGGACCGGGAAAGTGAGACTGGGCAGGACCTTCCCGATGTCCGCCTTGCGCTGATCCAGCCACACGATGGCCGGGCGCAGCGGTCGCCCCTGCGCATCAAGGTTGATCATCGTCACGCGTTGTGTCGTCACCGTCGCGGCCAGCAGCCGGTCGTGCGGCACGTCCACAAGGAGTTCGCGGGTGGTCGCGCACAGCCGCTCCCAGTAGTAGTCCGGATCCTGCTCCGCGTATCCGGGGAGCTCGGAGAAGTAGGGTTCGATCGGGTTCTTCACGAGCTTGTGAATCTCGCCCGTCAGGTCCACCAGCGCGGCGCGGACGCTCTGGGTCCCCGCGTCGATCGCAACGATCAGGTCGCTCATGATCCCAGCCCCAACGTGTTGCCGGGGTTCATGATCCCGGTCGGGTCGAAGTGCGCCTTGAGCGCCCGCAGCACATCCATCTCGACGCTGCCGAGGAAACCTTCCAGCCGCGACCCGAACAGGGCCCCCGTGCCGTGGTGGTGACTCGTCGAGCCGCCACACTCCAAGATCTTGTCGATGATCGCCTCCCGGAACGCGAAGAACTCCTGCTCATCCTGCGGCCGCAGCACGAGGATGAAGTACAGGTTGGTCCCCTGCGGATAGAAGTGCGACGCGTGGGTCATGCAGACCGTCCCCGGCCTGCTCTTGACCAGGGTCCGCACGCCGGCGTGGACGTCGTAGATGTTCTCCCACGTCACGGAGGTCTCGAGGGTGTCGATGATCATCCCGAAGTCGAGGATGTCCTCGCGGATGTAGGCGTCGGAGTAACGCCCGTGCTCCCACTGTTTGGTCGCGAAGGAGGTCAGCGACATCCCGCCGTGCTGTTTGGCCAAGCGTTTGGCCTGCGCCGCGACGTGTTTGGTGAAGCCCCGCTCCCCCTCCGCAGTGCCGATGCACAGGCAGCGCTGCCAGGGTTTGAATCCGCGACGGGCCAGGAATGCGTTGGCCGGGCCGGTGTCGAAGCCCTTCAGCGCGAGGCCGCGCTCGGTCTCCTCGGGGTCGGAGATGCGGAACACGGCCGGCATCCCGAACTCGCCCTGGACCACCTCGCGGCTGAACTCCACCGCGGCCTCCCAGGTGGGCATCATGAATGCGAACCGCGCGGTGTTCTCCGGGCTGATGGCGGAAGATCTTGACCGTGGCCTCGACCAGGACTCCGAACGTGCCCTCGCTGCCCTTGAGGATGTCGTTGATCTTCGGGCCGGTCGCCGATGCCGCGTAATCCTTGGTGCGGATCTCGCCCACCGGCGTCACGTACTCCTGGCTGATCACCAGGTCGTAGGCGTCGCCGTAGTAGGTGGACGCCTGTCCGGAGCCCAGCGCGGCGATCCAGCCGCCGACCGAGGCCATCTCATAGGACTGCGGGAAGTGGCCGCAGGTGAACGCCCGGTTGCTGCCGAACAGCCGCGGTGCGTCGTTGAGCAACTCCTCGAAGTGGGAGCCCATGAGACCCGGCTGCACGGTCGCGGTCATGTTGCGCTCGTTGATGCGCAGCAGCTTGTTCATGTGAGTGCGCATCACCAGCACCACACCGCCGCGTTCGGCGCGGTTGCCCAAGACCACGCCGGAGCCGGCGCCGTAGGGCAGCAGCGGGATGTCATTCTCGACGCAATACGCGACGATCGCCTTGACGTCTTCCTTGTCGCGCGGATGGACCACCAGATCCGGAGCCTTCTCGACCTTGCCTGCGCGCAGGGCGACGTTCTCGTCGAGGGACTTGCCGTGGCCGTAGCGCACCCGATCGAAGTCAGAGTCGCTGACGTTCTCCGTCCCCACGATCGCGGCCAGGGCGTCGCGATGGACGGGATCCAGACCGGGGCGGCCTTCCAGCGTCACCGGGTCATCGCCCTGACTGACCGGTCGGGTGAAGTCGGCATCGGACATGCCGAACTCATCCTTGAACATGGCGACCCAGCCCGCGCTTGGGTGTTTGATCCCCGCAGGGTCGAAGCTGAAGGCGTCCCGGTAAGTGCCTTTGCGTGCCAGTGTCTCGCGCCACGCGGGGCTGATCTGGTTCTTGGAGCCCATCGGGATCCTCCTTGGTTGCGACATCCGCATTGTTACACTATCGCACTAAACGTAACATCTCGGTAGGACCGAATGTGGCCCGGTGAGCGATTGGGCACAAGGTGCTGATTCCTACGGCGTGTCATAGCAACAAGTGCCCACTTGCTCGTTGGGCCACATCCTCATCGCTTGATCCGGAAACCGGCGGTCACACGGTCACTCGATGAGCCCAGACGGTCGGTGGCCACGACCCCCAGCCGGTAGGCGCCGGGCGACAGCGCCTTGGCCGAGGTGCGTCGGCCGGTCAGTTTCAGGACGTGCCGACCCGCCGACAGCCCACTGAGCCTGACCCCCGCGACAGTCGCTGTGCGCCGGCACACCTTGTTCCCACGATTACCCTTCGTCGGCTTCACGCACCTGCCACGGACCACGCGGCCCGGTACCTTCCCGCTCACACTGAACCGCACGCTGGCCGCCACGTTCAGCGTGAACGACAGCCGCGCGCCGCCCTTGCCGCTCATGACGGCGGTGACCGCCGAGCCCTTCTTGGCCGGGGAGAATCGACGTGGGGAGATCGCAAGCCCACTGACGACAGGTGGGGCGGGATCGGTCGTGTCTTGCCACTGGTTGGGGACAGCGTCCACCGTCAGGCGCAGCATGTGGCCGGGGCCGCTGCTGGCCGCTTTGCCCACATAGATGAGGTACTGCCGCGCGAAGGTGTCCCCGCTGACGATCGCGCCCTCGTCGAGCTCCGAGCACCCCCACAGGGTCGGACTTGCGGGCACCGTCACGTCATAGACCGCGACGGCTGCGGTGAAGTCCGAGGCCCGGGCATCGACGGTCATCGGCCCCTTGTCGGTCAGCAGCGAGAACCAAACACCGCGCCGGGACGACTTGGTCGAGGGACAGTCGGAAGCCTCGGTGCTGCCGATCCCGCCCGCGTACGCCACATCGAGCTCGGTGGTCGTCCGCGGCGCAATTGTGAGCGGATTTGTGCGCTCATCGTTTCCCGGCGCAGCCGCGGGTCCACCGGGAATGAGCTCAGCGCTATAGGTGAACGCCAGATTGTCTGTCGCCGTGTTGTTCGTCAGCGGCAGCACGACGTCATTGACGTTGGCGGCATCCAGCGACGTCGTTGCTTCGAACCGGCCACCTCCCACCGGGTTGAGCCCTACCACCGTACGAGTCAAACCAGGGCCCCCGGCCGAGAGCAACCGGGGTGGATCCGCACCGGGCGGTGCTGTCACCGATACCCGCAGCGCATCACCGGGGCCGGAGGCAGCCGTCTGCTGGAAGCGGATGAAACGGGTCGCGAAGTGGTCGACTGCGGCGCTCCGGGCACCGGTCGATGGCACTGCCCGGGTGACCCCCACATCTGTCGCAGTGGGGGCACCGTGCTTGGCGTACATGGTGTTCACCGCGCTGGTGCGCCACAGCATTGGGTCCCACAGTGCTGCCGCGTAGCCGGTGTACATCGACGCCAAACTGACCTCACCTGGCTCATCCGCGATGGCTTTGGTCATGATCTGCCGATCCAGCGACGGGCTGGTACCCGAGATCTTGAACTGGGTAGCGTGCATGGTCCAGAGCCGGTGGATGAAGCCGTCACCAAAATGTTCGGACAGCCATTCAAAGAACAGCCACTGCCGGTAGCCGTTCCCGCAGGCTTCCCCCTTCCAATCCAGATACGAGCAATCCAGGGGCAGGAACGGGACCTCGAACTGACTGTCACCGGGCTCGATGTCCGGCAATGCGAAGTCGGAGGCCCAGTTGGCGGTGCTCTCCGTGAACAGTCCGGCGGTGTCGATGTACGCGTCCTGGATGAGGTGCATGAACTCATGTGCACTGCGGAATCGGAAGCCCACCCTCGACAAGGTGGGGGTCATGAACAGGAAGCCGCTGTCCACCAGAGGGTCTGCGTAGGTGCCGTTATCGGGCCATGCCTGCCCACCCACCCAGCTGTCGGACTGCCCGGGCGGGCTCATCAGGTAGACATCCGTGCGACCGTCTCCGCCGCGGGGCGCATCGTCCACCGGTGGCCTCAGGCCAGCGTTGGGAGTTCCCGCGCCCCCGGCGACGAGCTTTGAGTAGGACTCTTCGAAGTCGGCCAGCGCGCTGGTCACGTAGTCCACGGCGACGGTCGTGGGGTCATAGTGCACGAGGAAGTGGCTGCTGCCCGCCTGTGCGGGGAGAGTGGGCCGCACGCTGGCAGCATGGGCAGGCAGTCCGTACGCCGGGATCACCAGCGCTACGGCCAGGACAAGGGCGGACATCCCCCTCATGACTCCAGGCTACTCCCGTGTGACCAGCCTGAATGTCACGATTGTGGGCTCTTCGCGATTCAGGGTGTGTTCGTGGTCTGAAGGCTGCGACTTCGGTGAGGTCACTGCAGGTCGCCCAATCCCCTGTGGGCAGTTCGGCAGTTGTTGCTGCGACACGCCGTGGGAAATCGCACCGTCTGCCCATTCCCGGTCGGCATGGTCGTCGCCGGGCGGCACTGATCCTGCTGGGGGCTGTTGCTTGGTGCTGACGCTGGGCGTCTGGCCGGCCCCCGTGGGGCCGGCTCAGGTTCTTCGCCGCACAGGGACACAGCGCGGTATCCCGTCGACCATCTGGATGGTGAACCGGCCGTTGTGCAGGTCACGGTGGCAGCGTGGGCACAGCAGACACATCGCATCGACATCGGTTTGCCCGCCGGCGGCCCAGCCGACGATGTGGTGGGCGTGGCAGCGCCGGGCCGGCTGCCCGCAGCGCACACACCCCCGATCCCGCGCCGTGAGTGCGGCCCATTGGGCGTGGCTGGCGCGGCGCTGGGTGCGGCCCAACGCCAACGGTATGAAGCTGCCGGCCCGGCGTTTCCCCAGGATGACGGACACCACCGCGGTACAGGTGAGCAACGCGAAGGTGTCCGGGCCGAGTAGGGTGCCGTCTTCCAGGCGGGCCCCGTGGCCGTCGGGGAGCTGTTCGGCATCCACTAGTACGGTCACCCCTGACACCCCCAACGGTCGGGTGTTGGCCTGCGCGGCACTGACCAGGTCGTCCAGGGCGTCGGCCAGGCGCTGGCTGGGGGTGCGGTCATCCCCAGGACGGGGCGGGTCAGTGAACGAGGCCAGCGCGTCGCGCAGCCGGGCCCCGGCCACCTGGTCCAGGTGCCCGTCCACCCGGTACAGGCCGTTGCCCAGGTCTGACAGGTGCAGGCCGCGTCTGGCCCGGGCGCCCCGCAGGTCCTCATCGGGTGCCTCACGGCGGTCCTGGGTGATCAGCACATCCAGGACCTGGGCCAGCACCACCGGTTCGACCACCGCCGCCGCCGCCACCAGATCCGCCTCCAACACCGGGAAGTGCCGCAGGCGGGGGGCGGCCCGGCACAACAGGTGCACATGCCGGCCCGTGATCTCCCCGGCCCGGTAGGCGCCGGCCACATGCGGCATGGACCGTAGGTCCCGGGCCCGCCCAACGATCGCCGAACCGACCGCCCGGTTGTTCCCGGTCAACGCGGCCACCATCGACCCGGTCGTCCCGGCGGCGAACAACCGGGAATCCTGCTGCGCGTCGCTCACCCCGGCGGCTTGGGTCTGGTAGGCCTCCAGCATTGTCTGCAGGCGGGCCGCGGCCTGCACCGCGCCGAGGCGCTGCTCCACACTCAGCTCGGCCGGATCCGGCAGGCCCAGCACGCTCTCGGCCAGCTCCTGGAACACCGGCAGAATCTCCACCGGCAACTCATCAGCCAGCCGGGCACGGCGTAACGCCGCCGCCGGAATCTCGAAGAACCCCACCAGCACACACCCCCACCCACGACGGTCGGTGCCGAAACCAGAAGAAACACTCCCCTGCGGCGTCGCTCCACGAGCTGATGGCCACCAAACCTCGGCGACACCCCAAACCTACGGGGAGGGTCTGACAATTCCGTGCCGACGGCCACACAGCCCTGGGGACAACCCCGACCGGGCGGGCGGTTACGCCGCGGCGGCAGCGTGAAACCGGTGAAACCGCGCCTAGGCCACTACCTCGATCCCGGCGCGGGCCCCGCGACAGGTCGGGGACAGTTAAGCCCACCCCACGAGACCACGGACTCTCGCGGCTACGCCCTCAACTGCGAAGAGCCCGATTGAGGCCTAGTTACCCCTGACTCCTTCAGCGGCCTCCCACCGTTGCTTGCATGCCAGTTCCGATCCGAGGCCGGCAGAACCCACCTGAGGGCACCCCAGAATGGCGCCGAGGCAGCTTGGGGAGGCCGGCCCCCCACGGCTGCGCAAGGCAGCCCCGGGCCGAAAGGGCAACGCGCGTTTCCACCGAAAGGAGTGCGAGTGTGGCGATCAGTGGCAGGTGTCGGTGCCGTAGTCCGTGTCCGACCCAGGAGTCGTCGGTAGAAACTCCCACGTGTAGTCGCCTGCGGCCAGTCGCATTCTCAACACACCTGAACTCCGGTTGAGTCGCACCTCGGATCCCGCCGCCGTTGACGCGAACGAGCGCATCGTCTGACCCCCTGTCCCGACGACGAACTGCCGGATGCCCGCCCGGTCGGCCGCGCCGCTGGCGGCCATCGGAGCAAATCGCTCGTAGTTGTGCTCATGGCCGGTGAGCAGCAGATCCGTGCCATGCGCGGCGAGCAGTTCGTAAAGGTCCGAAGTGCCGGCATAGGGACCGTGCTGGCCACTGGACCATCGCGGATGGTGCCAGACCGCGGCGGTGCACTGCGGTGGGTTCGACGCCAATTGCGCAGCAAGCCATCGGTACTGCGGCGAGTCAACCCCGCAGCCGCCTACGGACCCGCAGTTGGAGTTCAGCATGTAGAACCGCCAGGGCCCCACGGTCACCGCGTACCAGGGTGCCGCCTGCGTGCCCACCCGGTCGCCGAAGTAGGCGAAGTACGCAGTGGCACCGGAGGCGTACTCGTGATTGCCGGGCACGGGCAAAGTCACATCGCGAAACGCGCCGTAGTACGGGTCGTAGCAGGTGGCGAAATCGGTCGCCGTCCCTGCGGGGTACGCGAGGTCCCCGGGCACCACGACGACTGCGGTTGCAGTGTCGATCAGGGCCGCTGTCTTGTCCGGGGTCCCGGCTGGCGGACACATACCGATGTCGCCGGCCACAAAGACCGTGGCGCTCTGCGGCGCGGGCGAACTGCTGGGGTCCGGCGCGCGAACGGTGATCCGACGGGCGACCGTAACGGTCCGGGCCGACTTGCGGGTCGCCGGAACCTTCAGCCGGAAGTCCCGGGCCCCTTCGGTTAGCACCGGAAACCGCACCGTCAGGCGTCCGCGCTTGTCGGTGGTGCGCTGCCACACCCGCTGCCAGCGCGGCGCACCCGTGCCAGAGACCTGTAACAGCACGCGATGTCTACCTGCGCCATGCACTCGCACGTTGTCGACCACTGACCGGCCCGGCGCGACACTGACGGGCGCGCTCGACCAGCCGGTGACCGTCGTGGGCGCCACGGACACGGCGATCCCCACGCTCGCGGCGATGATCAACGGGAACACTCCCCCAGCATGCACAGATCCCCTTGCAAGCGGAAGGCTAAGCCGCTTCAGCCCGGCAGACGGGTGACCCGCAAAGCTGTGCAGCCGTACGGAACCAGCCGAACGGGCAACGCCTCACCCAGTACGAGCACCCGCGGGACCGGCCCGGCTGACCCGCGGGGCTCGGCCTGACCGGCCGAGCGGCACCACACTTCGACGGCGGGCTCGTGTGATCGAAGGGGACCGCGGGGGGCGCCGGTGAACCTGTGCGCTGCTCGCCTCATCGATGGCGAACGCCCACGGCGAGTTCGTCCGGACCTCCCAGTCGGGGACTCGATGCCGGCTGCGCACGGGTCGCCAGTCCTCGGCCAACGCCAACGCGAGGAGCACCGGGCCACGACGCATCACGGAGTCCTGGTGACGCAGCGCCAACGGCAGGGTCATCGTTACAACGTCACCCTTTCGCCATTCTCGGCGCAGCACCGCGAAGCCGTGCTCGACCGGGGGCTCACACGGATCGCCGTTCACCGAGAAGGTGGCGTCCTCGCACCACCCCGGCACCCGCAGGCGCAGCGCGAACGGAGTTGGTGCGCTCAGGCCGATCCGGACCGTCACCTCACCGTCGAAGGGGTAGGTCGTGTCGACCTCCAGACGCACTGAAACCCCCGCAACGTCGGCGCGGGCCACACATGGAACCAGCACCGCCAGTGCCAGGCCATCTGTGGTTCGCATCACGGCCGATTCGGCCAGACGGGGCCACCCTTGGTGAAGGTTCGCTGTGCAGCAACCGTACGTCGGCTCAAGGCCGAACAGGGTGCCGTCGGAACCGCCGTTGAACCAGGGCCGGCGGCGTCGCGACACCTCGATCTGGGTCACTTGCTGGTAGTACTGGTGACCCATCAGGTCGGCGGTCAAGGCAGCGGGCAGAGCATTGAAGCCGACCTGCTCGAGGCGGTCACCCCAATACCCGTCGCCGGTGATTCGCAGAAGTTCCTCACACGAGCGCATCGTCTCCACCACCGAGCAGGTCTCGATGCCGTGGATGGACGAACGGCCCGCGAGATGCTCATCCGCGGTGACGACCCCCACCGCGCTGCCATGGAACCGGGTCACCGTTTCGTCGGCCAGCAGGGCCGCCGAGCCGGGGTCGGCGCCGGTGACCTGGGCGGCGTACGCCACACCACGCAGCGCCATCGCATGATTGACGCCATGCGTCGAGTGGTAGAAGCGCAGCGCGGACGATCCATTGGAGGACTGAATCTGGGTGGCGGTTCGGGTACGGGTGCGCTTGGCGGGCCGCAACCGCCGGATCAGGTCCTCTGCCTTCGTGCGGGCAGGGAGATAGGCGCGCAGCAGCCGGCCCAGCGGCATCGACGCGGCCGGTTTCGTGAAGGGAAAGTCGGCATACAGAGCGGCCCAGTCCAGGGATTGTGCGACCAGCAACTGCGCAAGGTCGAGTAGCCACGCGTGCCCGATCCGTTCGTGGCACCACAGCACCGCCGGGATCATCTGCGCGCCACGGGCGTGGGCCCACATTTCCAGAGGCTGAGCGGGCAACTCGGCGTAGGCGTAGCGCAGGTAGCGCTCAATGAAAGGCGGCACCCGCTCGTCCCCCGTGGCGCTGTGGTGGGAGATCAGCACCGTCAGCATGACCATGCGGGGCCACCAGTCCCGGTTTGCCTGCGGGCCGAAGAACCCGTCCTCGCGCTGGCTGGCCAAGGTCCACTCGATCCACTTCTGCGCGAGCTCCCGCAGGAGGTCGTCATCGAGCACTGCCGCTAATGGCACAAGCCCGTCAAGGTAGTAGGGCCCCCGTTCCCAGCACTCGCCCGGACCTCCGAGCCACCCCGACGTCGGCCCTACGTCCGGCCATACCTGCTCGAGACGGCCGGTGATGCCTTCGGCCTGAGCCAGCAGCTGATCGCGAAGCCAACCGGTCGGGCGGACAGTGCCCAATGGCAGCCGTTCAAATTGGGGTTGCACCGATCCGCTGGACACAGCCGAGGTCACTGTGACTCCAAGGCCTGGTAGGCCACCCCAGCCTTCTGTCGGCGCCGCAGCATGGCCACCGGCAGCACGACGAACAGCACGACCACGGCCGCGGCCAGGAAGATGCCCGGCGTGGGGACCTGCCGGACCTGACCGAGTTCCACATACGTCGCGTCGGCGTTCTTGATGACCGCCGCCCCGATGGCCGGGCCGATCACCATGGGCAGTGCCACGAAGAAGACCATCCGCAGACCCTGGACGGTCCCGACCCGATCCGGCGGTGTGTAGTCGCGCACGGCGGCGGCGATGGCGGCCTGTGACAACAGGAATCCCGCCATCAACACCAGGCCGGCCCCCATCAGGGTCAGCATCCCGCGGGCGGCGAACGTGAGCGCCAGACCCGCCAGATAGATCCCCGCAGCAGGCAGCATCGCGTTGACCTTGCCGACCCGGTCGATCACCCGCCCGCCCAGGACGCCCACCACCGATGCACCCACCAGCACAACCGCCAGGACGAGGGCGTAAGCCTCGATCTGCAGGTAGTTCTGGATGTAGATCAGCAGGTACGGCAGGAAGACCTGCGACGAGATGCCCACGACCGCCAGCGCCGTCAGCGCCAGGTAGAGATCGGGATCGGCGCGCACCGCGGATGGGCGAAGCCCGTGCACCATTGCACGCCATATTGTCTCGTGCTGGACCTGCTCGCGCGGGGAGTCGCGCACCAGCAGCCACGCCACCCCCGCTGCGGCGATCATCAGCACGCCGGTGATCACGAAGAAGGCCGACCACTGTCCGTCCTTCGTCAGAGGGTCCATCGCGCCGAAGACGAGCAGCATGGCAAGCAGCGGCATAGCCGTCAGAACGGTCTCTACGCGGCCACGATTGCGCTCGTCCGTGGTGTCGGTGACCCAGGCGTTGAAAGAGGCGTCGTTGGCTCCGGCACCCAGGAAGCTCATGATCGCGTCGATGACGATCACAGCTGTGGCCGCCGCGGTCGCTGCGGTGGCGACCGGCACAAAAGTGGCCAGAGTGTCCACCGTGGCGAACCCGAACAACATCGTCGACAGCCCCCACAAGGCATAACCAGCCGTGATGAACACCCGTCGCTTGCCTACCCGGTCGCTCCAGGCACCGACGACAAAGGCTGCAGCTGTGGCGGAGATGGCGCTGACGGCCACCATCAGCGCGATGACGGTCGGATCGTCGGTAATCGTCTCGTAGACGAACAGGTTCAGGTACATGTTCTCGACGACCCACGCCACCTGCCCGATCAGGCCGACGATGATCAGCGCCCACCAGGTGCGACTGCCCAGTCCGGTCGGTGTCAAGTGGCTGCTGGTTTCCGGTGCCGCCGTCATGAGTCCCTCCTCGCCCTCTTGAACTGTAGACCCGCGAAGGCATGCGTCGGAGGCCCGCGGGATTGCCCGGGCTGCACACCTCGGGGGCAGTGCAGGAAGTGCGCCCCTGCGAGCCGAAAAACCCACATCGTCTGACGCCCGCGGGATTGCTGGCACCGATAGTGGGCGGCTCGCCGCCGCAGCCCGGACACCTCGGTCATAGCCTTGCGGAATGAAGATGAATCGAATCGGACTGGTGGCCGCGACAGCAGTGCTCGCGCTGAGCGGCTGCGGGGCCAGTGAGGAGACCACCGCGCAGGTGTGTGACGGCCTCACCCAGGCTCAACAGGGACTGTCCTCTCTGACGACCTCGGCACCGGAGACCGTCGGCGACGCGAAGAAGCAGGTGGCCGAAGTCAAGGCCAACCTCGAGGCGGCGATCGCCGACGCCCCCATCGCCCAGCAGGCGGTGCTCACCGGCATTGCGCAGGCCGTCGATGGGATCGCCCAGTCCCTGTCAGCGGCCAAGGACAGCGCCCAGGTCCCGGAGGCGGTCACCCAAGCAGTCGACTCGGTGAGCGCCACCATCGACACCGCTGCGACCACGGTGGGCTGCGGCTGACAACGCGCGACAGACTCGTAGTAGGAGAAGTACTTCAGCCGCAAATGGGCAGGAGGTGCGATTTGGCACGGCGTGTCGCGACAACAACCGCCGAATACCTCAGCCGGATCGCGACCGGAGTGCGCTAGCCAGCCAGCGTCCCCGCGAACACCTGCCAGGCCAGCAGAGACTTCGCGACCAGACTCAGCGTGATGTACGTGCGCTCACCATTCAGGTAGTCCGCCCAGCGCCCAACCTGCTTGTACTGCAGGTACTGGTTGAGAGCGAACACATTGAAGAAGAGGAACAGGGAGATGATGATCCCGTAGACGAAGGCAGGCGGCTCGGCCGACGATGTGGAACCAGGGGCCACGACGAAGAAGGCGATGATCAGCCACGGCACGATCCCGACGACGGAGCCGAAGATGAACGGGAGGAAGCCGCCGCCGGGCGACTCGTAGACCTCTTGCAGCCAGCCGAAGAGGATCATGGCCGCATTCACAGCGAAGATCGCGGCCAAGGCAGCCACATCCGTCAAGCCGGTGATCTGCGCGATCAGGACGATCATCATCGAAGACGTCAGGGCGTACTCAACCCAGCGTGCCCGGTTGCGCTGGAGGGCAAGGTCTCGCGCGTAACCGGAGTACCAGACCGTGGCGACCAGCAGCAGAGCCAGCCCGGACAGTGCCAGGAAGCCAGCCACCGCCAAACCGATGGGGGTGTCGAGCAAGGTCACGGGGGCCCCGGGAGTTGTTCCGGGCGGCCCCTCGAGGTACGAGGCCGTCACCGGCAACGAGAAGTCGTTGGACAACGCGACCACCGCGACAGCCTGCACCAGCAGGATGATGCCGACGACGACGTTATAGCGGCGCAGACCTGCTAAACGTCCCGCGTCGACCGGCTGGGGGTCCTGCGTGCGGGGTGTGAGGTTCATGACCACCACGCTAGCCGCTGTCAGCGGCTGCGCAGGGTCAACGGCCGCCGGTCAGCCAGTGGATGGGACCTCATCGAGCAACGGGGCGATCTTTCGGAAGTAGCGGGTCGGGACGTGCTTGCCCGCGTTGGAGATGTTCATGGCAACCACTGCGGTCGCCCCTGACTCAGGATTGTGCATGACGAGCACCGTGTGCCCGAAGCCCTCCCCGGTGTGCCCGATCCAGCCCTCCAGACCACCGATGCCCTGCCCGTAGAAGTCGTACTCGGGGCCCTTGTCCAGAGGGGCACCCTGGACGCGACCGGCCTGGGTCCCGGCTTGTAGCAGGCTGCCGCTTCCCAGTGCCTGACCCCATTTGCAGAGGTCACTCAACGTCGAAGTCATGGCTCCGGCGGGCCCGAGGACCGTGAAGTTGTTCTCCTGCGGTTCGCCACCCTGGTAGCCCGTCGGTCCTGTCCAGTCGTTGACCTCGGTGTGGTACATCGTTCCCGTCAGACCCAGGGGCGCGATGATCTGCTCCTGCACGACCTCCCCGAACGGCTCTCCGTACTCTTGCGCAACCACTTGACCGAGCAGGAGAGTGTTGGTGTTGGTGTACACCTTCTGCTCGCCGGGGGCGAACTGCGCCGGTTCCGCCACGGCGAAGTCGATCAGTTCTTCGGTCGTGAAGGCCTTCTGCGTGTCCTTGACGTACTCGTCGATCCACGCCTGGGTGGTGTACTCGGGCACGCCGCTGCTCATGTCCGCGAGTTGTCGCAACGTGATCTCGTCGCCGTTGGGCACGTTTGGCACCCACTGATCGATCGTGTCATCCAGGGAGATCTTGCCTTCATCCACGAGTTGCAGGATCAGCGTCACGGTTACCGACTTGGTGACGCTGCGGATCGGCCACACGGCATCGGTGGTCAAAGGTGCCTGGCTCTGAACATCCGAAACCCCCTGCGCCGTGCCCCAGTCCTCGTACCCGGGGATACAGACTTCGACGGCGGCGCCGGGCACGTCGTTGCGGGCCATTGTGGTTGCCAACTGCTCACTCAAGGCCTCGGTCGTGCTCGCCGGCAATGCAATCGCTGACGCGGTCGGTGTCGGCGACGGCTGCGGATCCCCGCCGGAGGCACAGGCGGCGAGCAGAACGGTCGAGCACACGATCACGGTCCAGCGCATTGGGTCAATGTAGGCCCTTTCGATGGCGAACGTGCAACGACCGGTCCAGGGTGGCGGTCGGCCTGGCACTACGCTGGCCAGTTGATCATGTTACTTTCGGCTCTAGCCGGGCGACCCCGGTGCTGACGCGAGGGGCTGACATGACAATCGAACCGACCGGCTCCAAAGGGGCCCTGGGCGCCGGCTCATTGGCCACCGGCTGTGGGATGGGAGTCCTACTGCTGTTCATCGTGCAGAACCGGCAGTCCGTCACCCTGGAGTTCCTCTTCTGGGACTTCACGTGGCCCGTGTGGTTCTACACGGTCGTCGTGGCCGTTTTCGGCGCCATGGTCTGGTTCGGCCTAGGAGTCATGCGCCGACGCCGGCGCCGCCAGGCCCGTCGCGCCTGACCGCACTTCGTAACGGTCGTGCGTCACACATCTGGTGCGTCCAAACGCCCGCGAATGGGTGACATCGCGCCCGCGAAACGGTAAGAGGATCTGGAGGAGGGACGGAGAATGCAGGCTGTGGTCTGTACCCGCTACGGACCCCCTGAGGTGCTCCGCCTCACCGAGATTGCCACCCCGCGGCCACAGCCGAACGAGGTGCTGATCCGGATCGCCGCCACGGCAGTGACGTCCAGCGACTGTTACACGCGCGCATTGCGCCTCGACCCCGCCTATCGGCTGATGGCGCGGGTGGTCCTGGGCTGGAACGCCCCCCGGCAGCCCGTGCTGGGCATGGTGCTGTCGGGCCGGGTCGTCGAGACCGGCTCAGCCGTGCGGACCTGGCAGGTCGGCGACGAGGTCTTCGGCTTCGACAGGCACCGCTTCGGGACTTATGCCGAATACGTGTGCTGGCCAGACGACGCCCTGCTGGCCAGGCGTCCTGAGCAACTCTCTGACGGGCAGGCCGCTGCACTTCCCTATGGCGGCCTGCTCGCGTTCAGCTACCTGCGCAAGGCTGGCGTCCGCTGCGGGCAGGATGTGTTGATCTATGGGGCCTCGGGCGCGGTCGGTACCGTCATGGTGCAGATGGCCGCGCTGCTGGGCGCCACCGTCACGGGAGTGTGCAGCACCGCGAACCTGGACCTGGTACGGGACCTGGGCGCCCAGCATGTGATCGACTACACGGTCCAGGATCTCCGCGCCGGACAGCACCGCTACGACCGGGTGCTGGATGCCGTCGGAAGGCGCAAGAGCGCGGCTGCTCTGCGTGACAGGGGCGCGATTCTGCGACCGACAGGCACCTACACCTCTGTCGACGATGGCCGTCCCCGCCTCCGGGCCGACGACCTCCGTGCCGTCGCGCGACTGGCCGGGCGGGGTGCGCTGCGTCCCGTGATCGACCGCACCTACCCGTTGACAGACATCGTGGGCGCTCATCGGTATGTGGATGCCGGACACAAGCGGGGCAATGTGGTCGTCTCGGTGCCCTGACGGACCCCGCGGATCGCCGCCGGCCCCCGCGTTCAGGCAAGAGTCCGTGTCTGTGCGCCGCTAGATTGAGTCTCAGCGAGCGGAGGGACGCGAGGTGGCAGCAGCGACGCAGACACGACCCTCACTGCTACGCCCCAGCCTGTTCGCTGTGACGTGGCACCTGTGCACGTGGCTCGGTCTGGCGATCGTGGTCGTGTCCGCCTTCAACGTCAGTACGGGGGCGTTGCTGGCGATGGCCGAACCGCTGGTCATGGTGGCCATCATCGTGGGGTTCAGCGAATTGCGACCCATCGTCATGACCCGCCTGGTCGGGAATCCCGTGTCGATCTCGCTGGCTTTCGTCTTCGCGGCCATGTACTTGTGGGGACTGTACCCGGCGGTCCTCATCCTCACCTTCTCCACGGTCTTCTCCGAGATCCTGCAGCGCAAACCGCTGTGGAAGCTGCTCTTCAACGCGGGGCAGTACACCTGCAGCTTGGCGGCGGCCTGGCTGGTCATGCTCCTGGCCGGAGTGCGCCCGGCCCCGGACAACCCGCACACCGACTTCAGTGCCGCCGACCTGTGGTGGATCGTCGGCACCTGGGTCGTGTACCACTTGGTGAACCTGGCCCTCGTGGCGGGTCTGGCCGATGACGTCTCGTGGTGGGAGGACTTCTCCGACGAGTTCTGGTTCTACACGACCTCGACCGTGGCCGTCCTGGCCCTGTCACCGCTGATCGCCATCGTGGCCACCGCCTACCCCTACTCCTGGACGATGCTGCCTTTGCTGCTACTGCCGCTGCTGGCCGTTCAGAAGGCCGCCGAGATGTCGCGCCAGCAGGAACACCAGGCCCTGCACGATCCGCTCACCGGCCTACCCAACCGCCTGCTGCTCACCGATCGGATTGACCAGGCCCTGGCCCGCTCCCGGCGCAGCGGAGCGAGGATCGTGGTCATGTTCCTCGACCTGGACCTTTTCAAGATCGTCAACGACAGTCTGGGGCATCACGCCGGCGACGCGATGCTGATCGAGGTGGCGCAGCGCCTGCAGTCCCGGATGGCGCCCGGCGACACCCTCGCCCGCTTCGGTGGCGACGAGTTCGTCGTGGTGTGCGAGACGACCCCGGATGGCGACGTCGAGTGGCTTGCCACTGCCCTCACCAACGCCCTGCGACAGCCGTTCACCTCCGGGGGCAGCCCGGTGAGTGTGACGGCCAGCATCGGCGTGGCCCTGGCCCATGAGGCCTCAGACAGCCAGACCCTGCTGCGTGATGCCGACGCCGCGATGTATCGGGCGAAAGAGCGCGGGCGCGATCAGGTGGCGATGTTCCACGACGTCATGCACCAGGAGGCCGAAGGCCGGCTCGCAGATTCCATGGGCCTGCGCCGGGCCCTGGCAGAGAACGAGTTCCGGCTGGTCTATCAGCCCGTGGTGGAGCTGACATCCGGCCGCATGGTCGGGATGGAGGCTCTGATCCGCTGGCAGGATCCGGACCGCGGCCTGCTGGACCCCGGACACTTCATCCCGGCCGCCGAAGAGACCGGACTTATCGTGCCGATCGGCCAGTGGGTGCTCACCACCGCACTGTCGCACATGGCGCAGTGGCGCAGTGGGTTTGCCGATGACCTCTGGATCGCAGTCAACATCTCCTCGCGCGAACTGCTCAGTCCCGGCCTGGTCGACGAGGTGTCCGCCGCGCTGAGCGCAGCCGGTGTGCCGCCCGCCGCTCTGCACCTGGAGATCACCGAGTCGGCTCTCATGAGCGACTTGGAATCGGTCGTGCGCACCCTGGCGGACCTGCGTGCATTAGGCCTGGGGCTGGCCGTCGACGACTTCGGTACCGGCTACTCGTCACTGGCGTATCTCAAAGGGCTGCCCGTGACAGCGCTAAAGATCGACCGCAGTTTCGTCAGTGGCCTCGGTGGCCCAGATGACGGTTACGACCGCCCCATCGTCGATGCGATCGTCAAGATGGCCCAGTCGCTGCAGCTGGAGGTGATCGCTGAAGGAGTCGAGACCCACGCCCAGCTCGACGTGCTGGAGCAACTCGGCGTGCCCGTGGGCCAGGGCTACCTGTGGGCCCGGCCGTTGCAGGCGGAACGGGTGCCCAAATGGATCACCACGCGGACCCGCAGCGGCAGGCCCAGCCACCCCTGAGCCGGGCTGACCTCTAGTGGGTGACCTTCGGCACCAGACCCTTGGCCTGCGCGATCCAGCCCTCGACCATCTCCTGGGTCGGTACCCGGCCGGTGAGCTTCAGCTGCTCATTGACCTCGGCGATCTTGGCCGTGAGGTTCTCCGCGTTGCGATGTGCCAGTTCTTTGACCGTGTCGACACCGGCGGCTTCCAGCAGTTGTGAGAAGCCCTCAGCCACTCCCGAGATGCGCATCAAATCCGCTTCGTTCACCCAGGTGAGGATCTGCGAAGCCTGCGCGCCGACCTCGTCGGCCAGCTGCTTGCGCCCGCTTGACGTGCCAGCCTTCTCCAGCAGGTCCTCCGTGGTGGCGACTCCGGATTCCTTCAACTTGGCGGCGAACGCCTCGGAGAGGTCTTTGAGGTCTTTGATCGAATAGGCCATGTCGGGTGCTCCTAAAGTGCGGCGGTGAAGGTGAGCCTACGGCCTGACGGCACGGCCACGCATGTCAGGCGGATGTGCCCTGCGGGGTTTCTGCCCCCGCATCCTGCGGTGTGAACTGCGCGAAGGCCTCGACGATGTCCATCGTGGTCTCCGGCGTCAGGACCACTGGGATGGGGTACTCCGCGCCGGCCGCGACATAGCGTCGAGCGGCGCTCAGACACTCGTCCGGTGTGCCCGCCGCGCAGAAGTGGTTGACCACCGTGTCGTCGACGTGGGACTTGGCGCGCTCGATGCCTCCCGGCTCGGGCGGCCATCCGCCCAGGAGATCGTGCAGGGTGTCGATGTAGTCCTGGGAAAGCCCGGACGCCAGGCCGATGTGGGGTTGCTGGCCCAGGTACATCGTCAGCATCTCCCTGGCGACATCGCGTGCTTTGTCGCCGTCCTCGTCCAAGGCGCAACTGATGATCTGCGGGTGGGAGACGGTGCTGGGATCACGACCCGCCGCTCGGGCGCCCGCGGTGATGTGCGCGACCGCATCGGCGGTGTACTCCGGCGAGGTCATGAAGTTGAGAAGAACGCCGTCCGCGAACCGGGGAGCCAGATGCAGCATGCGGGGTCCGGTCGCGCCGATCAGCACCGGCACCGTGATGGGATCCCTCGGCCGGTCGTGGGCGAGGTCCAGTTCGAGGTCGTCCACTCGCACGAATTCGCCGCGATAGGTGACCCGCTGCAGAGTCAACAGCTGCTGGAATGCTGCGACATACTCCTGGATCTGTTCAACCGGCATCCGGCGGTGCACTCCGACCTTGGAGGCCAGCGGTTCCCACCACGCCCCGAGCCCCAGCAGGATCCGGCCCGGTGCCAGTTCATCGAGAGTGGCGCAGGTCAATGCCATAAGTGCTGCGGGCCTGCTCCAGGAGTTGGTCACGCCGGGGCCGATCTTGGCCCGCTTGGTCACCGCGGCGATGGCTCCCGCCTGCGAGACCCAGTCCCGGGCGAGCCGAGTCTCGAACACCCAGATCGACTCGAAGCCCAGCTCGTCGGCCCGTTGGGCCGCCTGCAACATGGTGGGAAAATCGGGGCGGTCCGGGAAACAGATACCGACACGACTGGCAGCCATGCTGCTCACCCTCCTCCGGCGGTGGTACTCCAGCCTAGGGCTCAGCCCTTCTTCTTGCCCTTGTGCCGGGGTTTGCGGTCGGGGCGTGCCGACCGGTGCTCACCACGGTCCGGCCGAGGCTTGCCGCTGTGCTGGTGCTTATGACCGGCCTTGCGTGAACCATCCGACTTGCCGGTGTCTGGACGCAGATCGATGGGGCGTCCGGCGATCCGCGTCTTGCGCAGCTTCTTCCACACCTCCGCGGGCAGGGGCGAGGGCAACTCCACCAGCGAGAAGTCCGATTTGATCTCGATGCGGCCGAAGTCGCGACGCTGCAGACCACCCTCGTTGGCCAACGCCCCGATGATCTGACCGGGTTCCACATTGTGATGACGGCCGACGGCGATGCGGTAGGGGACGCGGTGGACCTCCACCCGTTCCGGCTCGGCGTCCAGCACCAGCGGCGAATCGCCCTGCAAGACCACCGCCAGGGCCGCGGCGACATCCTCCTCGGGGACGTCGTACTCATTGACGTAGTGACCGACGACCTGCCGGTAGAACTCCAGATCCGATGAACCCAGCGCCTGGGTGATCGCAGCGTCGAAACGAGCCAGTCGGCTGGTGTTGATGTCGTCGACGGTGGGCATCGGCATCAGAGTCAGCGGTTGCCGGGTCGCCTTCTCGATGGACTTCAGCAAGTACCGTTCGCGAGGAGTGACGAAGGAGATCGCATCGCCGCTGCGGCCCGCCCGCCCGGTCCGGCCGATGCGGTGCACGTAGGACTCGGTGTCGGTCGGGATGTCGAAGTTGACGACGTGACTGATCCGGTCGACGTCAAGGCCACGAGCCGCGACGTCCGTCGCCACCAGGATGTCCAGCTGGCCGGACTTGAGCTGGGCGACCGTGCGCTCACGCTGCACCTGACCCATATCCCCGTTGATGGCCATCGCGGAGAAGCCGCGCGCTCGCAACTTCTCGGCCAGAGTCTCCGTCTCGTTCTTCGTGCGGACAAAGACGATCATGCCGTCGAAGGCCTCGACCTCGAGGATCCGGGTGAGCGCCTCGACCTTCTGCGGATAGGAGACGACCAAGTACCGCTGGGCAGTGTTTGCCGATGTCGTCGTCTTGCTCTTGAGGATGATCTCGACCGGCTCGTCGAGGTAGCGAGTAGCCATCCGCCGGATCTGCGGCGGCATCGTGGCTGAGAACAAGGCCACATTCTTGTTGGCAGGCGTATCAGCCAGGATGGTTTCGACGTCTTCGGCGAACCCCATGTTGAGCATCTCGTCGGCCTCGTCGAGGACGAGGAAGCGCAGTTCGGTGAGGTTCAGGGTGCCTTTACGCAGGTGGTCGATCACCCGGCCCGGGGTCCCGACGACGATATGGACGCCACGTTTGAGGGCACTCAACTGCGGACCGTAGGCCTGGCCTCCGTAGATCGGCAGGACCCGGATCTGTGGCAGGTGCCCGGCGTACCGTTCGAAGGCCTCACAGACCTGCAAAGCCAGTTCCCGGGTGGGGGCGAGAACAAGCGCCTGCGGCGTCCGCTGGTGCGGGTCGAGGCCTTGCAGGATGGGCAGGGCGAAGGCGGCGGTCTTGCCGGTACCGGTCTGAGCCAGTCCGACGACATCCCGGCCTGCCAGCAGCGGCGGGATCGTGGCAGCCTGGATCGGGCTGGGCGTCTCGTAACCCACCTCGCGCAACGTCGTGAGCAGCGCATCACTGAGACCGAGTTCAGCGAAGTCCACGCTGTGATCGTCGTTGTCCACGACTACTCCTTTGACATACGGGCGAGGTGTGTCCCCCGTTGACTGTAGCCGTCTGAGACCTCAGGCACTCCCCTGCGTGCCGCAGCGGGCTCAGCTTGCCCGACTGCCCGGCACCCCGGCGTGTTTGGTGAACACCTGGCTCTGCGGGCGCACCGCCATCGCATACGTGGAGGTGGAATCCCGGCGAGCGAGCACTGTGAGCGCATCCTTGAGAGTGCGCAGGATGGTTGACTTCGACACGCTCGAACCCGCCAGGCGCTCTTTGAGCTCGACGGGTGCCGCTACGGCCGTCTTGTAGCCGGCCGACGACGCCGCAACGAACAGTTCGAGATCGAAGGCGAAGCGCGTCTCGCGCATCCGCGGCAACACATCGGCCATGACCTCGCGCCGCATCAGTTTGCAGCCGGTCTGCGTGTCATTGACCCCGAGGGAGAACAACGCGCCGACGAGACTCGAGAAGCCGAACGACACCAACTTGCGGAACGGCGATGATGCCGAAATCGATCCGCTGTGCTTCTTGTTCGCATAGACCATGTCGGCCCCGGTCTCCCGGCCGATGATCAGGTACTCCACCAGATGTGCGGGGTCGATGTCCCCATCGGAGTCGACAAAACCGACCCAGGCGCCGCGCGCGCGGGAGAAACCGGCGTGCAGCGCCCCGCCCTTGCCCCGGTTCTCGGGCAGTTCGACCACGCGCACTTCAGGACCCGCACCGTCGAGGGTGGCCATGGAGCCGTCGGTGGACCCATCGGACACCACGATCAGCTCGAACCCGATGGCGTTGTCCCGCATCACCTGTACGCAGCGATCCACAGCCGGTCGCAGGGCGTCACCCGGGTTATAGGCAGGCATCACGACACTGATCTCGATCTCGCGATTCGCAGGCATCCACAGCCGGGAACTCTCGGTCCACACGGGTCGCTGCGGGTCGACCCTCTCCCTGAGCAGCGACTGTCCGACGAACCGCGCCGGAAACACCACGATGTTGCGCAGCGTCTGCAAAAGCGCGGTGAAGACGTCACCGATGAGGGCAGACGGAGACTTCGACATGCGATCAACCTCCTGCGTTCATCGTAGTGCCGCCGCACCCCGCGAATCCCGGCCCGGAAGGTCAATATGCTGAAGTCATGAGCGACGAGGACATCACATTCACCTCGAAGCCCACGATCCTGGTCGTCGATGATGATCCGGTTCTGACCATGCTGATCGGGGGCATCCTGGCCAAGACGGGAAAGATCTTCACCGCTCGCTCCGGGGACGAGGGGCTTCGTATGGCCCGACGCGAGAATCCCGATCTGATCCTGCTGGACGTGCAGATGCCCGGCCAGGACGGCTTCGATGTGATCAGCGAGTTGAAGATGGATCCGGCGCTGCGTCATATCCCGGTCATCTTCATCACCGGGGAGGTCCTGCCCGAGATCGAGTCCCACTGCCTGGAGGCAGGCGCCGCCGACTACATCGCCAAGCCGGTCACGCCGCGCGTCCTGCAGGCTCGAGCACGGACACACCTGCTCCTCAAACAGCAGGCGGACATGCTGGCTGACCTGTCCTTCCTCGATCCCCTGACCGCAGCCGTGAACCGGCCCGCCTTCGCCCAGATGTTCGCGGCCGAATGTGGCCGGGCCAGCGCTCACCATCGACCGTTGTCCCTGCTGCTGGTCGACATCGACGAGTTCGCCGCGTACAACCAGACCTACGGGTACAGCGCCGGCGATGACGCTCTCATCGCCGTGGTCCGGGCGACCCAGGGGATCGCGCAGCGGCCCGGTGACGTTGTGGCGCGTACCAGTGGCGAACGTCTGGCGGTACTGCTGCCTGAGACCCAGGCTCCGCAGGCCAGTGCCATCGCGGACCGCATTTGCCAGTCGGTTCGTGAGCTCGGCATGCGGCATGGGAAGTCCACGACCTCCGATGTGGTGACGGTGAGCGTGGGTACAGCTACCGCGACCGACGGCGTCACCCCAGAACGACTGCAGGGGTCGGCCGAAGAGGCGTTGCGTACTGCGAAGGCCACGGGTCGCAACCGCGTGAATTCGGCTGCGCCGCTGTAGGAGGGTATGGCCCATTGCGCCATTCGGCATTCGTTGCTGCGACACGCCGTGGGTAATCGCACCTTGTGCCCAGTAGTTGGCGACCGCCTGCATCCGAACGGCGTGTCCGCCGACCCCCTGTCAATGATTGTGTTCACCTGGGTTTAACCTTCGATTTGTGACCTATTAACCCTTTAGTCTTCGTGTCGACGCACCGATTACATGGGGGTAAGCCAATGGAGGACATCATGTTCAGCACAATTCACGTTCTCGTCTTCCTGGCGTTCCTAGCCCTGGTGGTCAGGGGGACTCGCTTCGACGAAGACCGCCATCACCGGGACCGCAAGGGGACGGTCGGCCGCTCGTCAACCCGCTCCGCCCGTTCGTCTACCCCATGAGGTAAGCAGTAGCGATCAGCCCACGGCCTCTGCAACGCTCGAGCGGACACGCTAGGAGAGCAGATGGGCCTTTACACCGACACCTACGAGCGCAGCCTGGCTGATCCGGACGGCTTCTGGCGAGACGCCGCAGAAGCCATCACCTGGACCGCCAAACCCACCCGGATCCTTGACGACACCGATGCTCCGCTGTATCGCTGGTACAGCGACGGGGTGCTCAACACCTGCTACAACGCGGTGGATCGGCATGTGGAGAACGGGCACGGCGACCGACCGGCGGTCCATTACGTCAGCCCCGTCACCGACACGTACACCACCTTGACCTATAGCGAGTTGTTGACAAAGGTCGCCACATTCGCCGGCGCCTTGACCAGCCTGGGGGTGCAGGCCGGTGACCGCGTTGTCCTGAGCATGCCGATGATCCCGGAGTCATTGATCGCGATGCTCGCCTGTGCCCGTATCGGGGCTGTGCACTCCGTGGTCTTCGGAGGTTTCGCTGCGCATGAACTGGCCGCCCGGATCGACGACGCGCAGCCAAAGGTGATTCTGGCCGCGTCCTGCGGCATCGAGCCCAGCCGCGTGGTCGCGTACAAGCCCCTGCTGGATGAGGCCTTGGAGCAGGCGAAGCATCGCCCGCAGGCCTGCGTGATCCTGCAGCGCCCACAGCTACGAGCAGACATGGGTCCGGCCGACCACGATTGGGACGACCTGGTGGCGTCGGCGCAACCGGTCGGCTGCACCGACGTGCGCGCCACCGACCCGCTCTACATCCTGTACACGTCCGGCACCACTGGTAAGCCCAAGGGTGTGGTCCGCGACAACGGTGGGCACGCCGTGGCACTGGCCTGGTCCATGACGAACGTGTACGACATCGGTCCGGGCGACGCGTGGTGGGCGGCCAGTGACGTCGGCTGGGTGGTCGGCCACTCCTACATCGTCTACGCACCACTGCTCGTGGGAGCGACCACCGTCGTCTACGAGGGCAAGCCGGTCGGCACCCCGGATGCTGGCGCCTTCTGGCGGGTGATCGCCAGGCACGGCATCAAGGGCCTCTTCACCGCCCCCACCGCAATCCGAGCCATCCGCAAAGAGGACCCGGAGGGCACCCTGATCGGCGAGCACGACATCTCGAGTCTGCAGAACCTGTTCCTGGCCGGTGAGCGTCTGGACCCGGACACGTATCAGTGGGCGACAAAGGTGCTTGGCGTGCCGGTTATCGACAACTGGTGGCAGACCGAGACCGGCTGGCCCATCGCGGCCAACCCTCGCGGCCTCGAACCCTTGCCATTGCAGGAAGGGTCACCGTCGGTGGCAGTACCTGGGTACGACGTGCAGATCCTCGACGGCCAAGGTGACCCGGTGCCGGCGGGTACCGAGGGCAGCATCGTCATCAAGTTGCCCCTCCCCCCGGGCACCCTGCCCACGTTGTGGCATGCCGACGAGCGCTACGTCGCGGGCTATTTGTCGGCTTACCCCGGTTATTACACCACCGGAGACGGGGGCTATGTCGATGCTGACGGCTACCTATACGTGCTCGGACGCACCGATGACGTCATCAACGTGGCGGGACACCGGTTGTCCACCGGCGTGATCGAGGCGGCTGTGGCAACCCATCCGGACGTCGCCGAGTGTGCAGTCATCGGCGTGCACGACGCCATGAAGGGCCAGTCACCGCGGGCCTTCGTGGTTCTCAAGGCAGGCGCCGACATCGATCCGAAGACCCTCAGCGATGAGGTCGTCAAGGCCGTGCGCGAACTGGTCGGACCTGTGGCGGCGATGAAAGAGGTCGTGATCGTGCCAGGTCTGCCGAAAACACGCTCGGGCAAGATTCTGCGTCGTACGATGCGAGGGATCGCTGATGGCAGGGAGGAACCAGTTCCGTCGACGATCGAGGATGTCAACGTTCTGCACGACATCACGCCGTTCTTGAAGGGGTGATGTCGTCCATCAAGGGGAGTGCACATGAGAGTTGGACGGATCGCTGCTACGGCCGCTGTCACCGCGCTGGTAGGGGCAGGCATTGCGGGGGCGACACCTGCCACGGCGAAGCCTGCGCCCGAGGGGACCTTGAAGGTGATGACCCTCAACCTGTACCTGGGCGCGCCACTGGGCGACGCGATCGCCGCCGCGGCCAAAGACCCGATCAGCTTCCTGAACGCCGCCGCGGCTGTCTATGACACCGCCGTCAAGACCAATTTCGCACTGCGCGCGACGTGGATCGCCAAGACCGTCAAGGCGCAGAATCCCGACGTCATCACGCTGAACGAGTTGACCAACTGGGTGACGAAGAGCACCAGTGGCGCCAACCTGCCGAATTACGACTACCTGCCGATCCTGTAGGACGCGCTGCGCGCCGAGGGTTTGCGGTTCGAGGTTGCGAGCTTGGTCAACAACGCGGACCTCGGCTACTCCCCCGAGGTGGGGATTCCGTATGTCAACACCAAGGTCCCCGGCTGCGAGAAGTTCTTCCCGATCGATGACACCGGTGCGTTGCGCTGCCAGGTGCGCCTGAAGGACCGCGACGCGGTGCTGTACAACACAGCGAGTTCGGACCTCGTGTTCACAGGCAATGCCGACGGCGGCAACTTCACGACGCAGGAGAGTTTCACCGTTGCCGGGTCCAAACTGTCCTTCAACCGAGGCTGGGCCAGCGCGGCCTTCACGTGGCAGGGCAAGCCGGTGACCGTCATGACGGCCCATCTTGAGGTCGAGTCGCAGGACGGCAAGGGCAAGAAGGGCGGCTACGGCTTCAAGAACTGGCCGTCGAAGATCCAGGTCGCGCAGGGCAAACAGATGCTGAGGATCGCGCAGGCGAAGGCAGAAGCAGACTGAGGGCCGCATCATTCTCGCCGGCGATTTCAACTCCGATGCCAACGGCTACTACAGCCCGACCTACCGGAACCTGACCAAGAGCTACTTCAAGGACTCCTGGAAGCAGGCTGGCGGCACGTTCGGCAAGGCCGTCGGCGCGACCTGCTGCCAGGTCGGCAACCTCAAGAGCAGCAAGCGTCTGGCCTCCGGCGATCCGGTCATCCCGACGCGCATCGACCTGATCCTCAACCGCAAGGCGCAGGCGGTATGGACGAAGATCGACGGCAAGAAGTACATGCAGAAGAAGCAGCCGGTCTGGCAGTCCGACCACTACTTCTACGCAGCGGCGATCAATCTACGATAGAAAGTCACCTGATAGGTTGCTTTTGTCGAACATATGTTCTACAATGAACTGTGATCGACAGTGTGGCACCCCCGGAACCGGACCTGGCCGGCCTGCTGGCCCACTTTGAGGGGTTGGACGACCAGGACATCACCGACGCGTTGCAGGCCCGGGTGCGTGCCCGTAGGCGCGCCGAGGCTGAGGATGCGGCGTTCATGCGGGTGCTGCACGCCCGGATCATCGATGCCAACCGCGGGTTCGTGAACGGGGCGACCGCGGAGATCGGGCTGATGCTGGGGATCTCGGGCAGGTCGGCGGAATACCTGGTCGAGACCGGCTACGAGCTCACCGCCCGCAGCCTGGTCTGGCAGGCGCTGCACGACGGGCTGATCGACGCCCTCAAGGCCCGCAAGATCGTGACGCTGCTCGATGACGTCCCCGACCCCCAACGCGCGGAACTGGAGAAGATCGCGATCGGGTACGCCGCCGATCACACCCCCGCCCAGCTACACCGCCGCCTGCTGCGGATGACCTGCGACGAGGACCCCCAGGAGAAGCTGCGCGATCAGGCCCTGGCCCGCCGCCACGTCAGTGTGATCCTGGCCGGGCACGGCATGGCCTACGTCAGCATCTACGCCAGCCTCGAGCACGCCCAGGCATTCATGCAGGGCATCGATGACCTGGCCGAGAACCCGGCCTGCGCCGACCCCTACGGACAAGGCGACGCCCGCAGCCTCGACCAGCGCCGCGCCGACGCCCTGATCGGGTTCATCAACGACCACTCGTCCTGGGACGTCACCGTGCAGGTCCAGATCCCCGCCGACATGCTGATGGGTGTCGAGACCAAAGGAGCCGACCTCAACGGCTCACCGTGTACCCGCCAACTGGCCCTACACCTGGCCTGGTCCCCCGACGCCCGTTCGACCCGGCTGGTCACCGACCCCCTGACCGGGCTCATCGATGCCGGCACCCACAACTACGAGATCCCCGCCAAAGTACGCACAGCAGTGCGCCTGCGAGACCGGCTGTGCCGCTTCCCGGGCTGCACCCACCCCGCCGAATTCACCGACACCGACCACGTCATCCCCTACCGCGTCAACGGCCTGACCCACACCGACACCCTGGCCTGCCTGTGCCGCTTCCACCACCGCATCAAAACCTTCGAAGCCTGGCAACTGACCACCGACGACACCTACGCCCACACCATCACCTGGCACGGACCCCTGGGCACCACCGCCACCACCCGACCCGACGACTACCGACCCAGCAACCAACACCACCCCCGCCGCGGCCGCACCCCCCGGCGCGACTAACCGCAGTCGCGTATCCGCACAAACGCGACATGATCCCGATTGATCTGCACGTAATCGGGGATGAACGCGAGTTAACGCCCGCGTGAACGCTAGCCTTACGCGGGTGGCTGTGGCTTCTATCTTCTCAATGCGCAATGTGCTGGCGGGTGTGTCAGTCGGCGCTTACATGATTCCGCAGGCCATGGCCTACGGATCCTTGGCCGGGGTGTCCCCGTCGGTGAGTCTGACAATCGCTGCGGTTCCGTTGATCGCTTACATGTTGTTGGGTCGAAACCCCTACATGTCGCTGGGCCCGGAATCCGCCGTGGCCCTGATGGCTGCCGCTGCCGTCGCCCCTGCGGTGGCACAGTACGACGTGGAACTGACGACGGCCCTGGCGATCACAACCGCACTCGTCGGCCTCATCCTCGGGATCGGCTGGCTCGTCAAAGCCTCCTTCCTGGCCGACCTGCTCTCCCACCCCATCCTGGTCGGGTACCTCACCGGTGTGGCAGCGCTGATGGTCATGTCGCAGTTGTCCAAGATCCTGGGCTACGACGTTGATGGCGACACCCTCTCGGGGCTGTTGAGCACCGACTGGCAGATGCCCAACCCGCAGACCCTTTCCATCGCGGTCATCGTCGTGGTGATCGCCGCGATCTCGGCCAAGATCGACAAGAAGATCCCCGGCATCCTCATCGGCCTGATCGTTGCCACCTTCGTCAGCCTCTGGATGGATGTCCCGACCGTGGGCCCGGTGTCCCTTGAGGTTCCCATCCTGGACCTGGGCGGCATCTCCCTTGAACTCGTGGGCTTGCTGATCCTGCCCGCACTGAGCATCGCACTGGTGTCGTTCACCGACGTCATGATCACCTCGCGCGCGTTTGCCGGTAAAGCGCGCCCGGATTCCGGCGTCGAGATGCGCGCCTTGGCCGCCGCTCAACTCGCGACCGGCATGGTCGGCGGATACCCGATGTCGGCGTCCTCCTCGCGCACCGCACTCGCCTTCTCCTCTGGCGCGACCACCCGCTTCTACTCGATCTTCGTCGTCGCGGTGTTGATCGCTGGACCCTTGATGATTCCTGGCGTCATCGAACAGGTGCCGATCGCCGCCTTGGCCGGCGTCATCCTGTACGCGGCCTTCACGCTGGTCATGCCCAAGGAGTGGCGCGCCCTGGCCCGCTTCCGCTGGTCGGAGGCGGCGATCGCCGGCGCCTGCGCCTTCAGCGTGGTCGCCTTCGGCATCCTGCCAGGCGTGATTGTGGCGATCGCCCTGTCGATCGGCGAGTTCATCGCCCGTCTGTCCCGGCCCCACGACGGGGTGCTCGGCTTCGTTCCCAACGTGCCCGGTATGCACGATGTCGATGATCACGCCGCCACCGTGACAGTGCCTGGCATGGTGGCGTTCCGATACGACGCCCCGCTGTTCTTCATGAACGCTTACGACTTCTTCTACAAGGTCACAGCAGCGATCGAGCCCGACACCCGAGTGGTGATCCTGAACATGGAGGCCAACGTCGAACTCGACACCACGGCACTCAACGTGCTCGAGGAGCTGTACGACACGCTTAACGAAGACGACATTCAACTCTGGCTGGCACGGGTCAAGAACGATGTGCGGATGCCGATGGAGGACCATGGCGTGGCTGAGGTGATCGGCCACGACCACATGTACCCCACACTCAGCGCCGCTGTGGCTCAGTACCGCCGGCAGTTCCTCACCGGCTGACGCGAGCCAGGAAGGCGCGCGTCAAGTCCTGCTGGGGTGCACTGAACAGCTCCTGCGGCGGACCTTGCTCCAGTACCTGGCCGTGCGCGAGGAAGCAGACCCGGTCGGCGACCTCCCGGGCAAAGTCCATCTCATGGGTGGCCATGATGATCGTCATCCCCTCGGTCTTCAACTCCCGGATGACGTCCAGCACTTCACCGACCAGCAAGGGGTCGAGGGCGGAGGTCACCTCATCGAACAGCATCGCCTCGGGCTTCATCGCCAACGCCCGCACAATCGCCACCCGCTGCTGCTGACCGCCGGACAGCCGGTCCGGGTAGTCATGGGCCTTGTCCGAGAGCCCGAACCGTTCCAACAGGTCCCCCGCACTCGACTCAGCCACATCCTTGCTCTGCCCGAGCACTTTGCGGGGCGCCAAAGTGATGTTCTCCAGCACCGACATGTGCGGGAAGAGGTTGAACTGCTGGAACACGATGCCGACCTTCTGCCGTGCTTGATCCAGGTCGACATCGTGGGCGGTGACCTCGATGTCGCCCACCCAGACCGTGCCGGCATCAACAGGCTCCAGACCGTTCAGGCAGCGCAACAGGGTGGACTTGCCAGAGCCGGAGGCTCCGATCAGGCAAACCACCTCGTGCAGGTCGACCGACATCGACATACCCCGCAGGACGGCGTTGTCCCCGAACGCCTTGTGCACGTCCGCAACCCTGATGAAAGTCACGAGGTACCCGCCATCCGGCGGCGGGTGTCACGCTTCTGCAGCCAGTCGGTCAAGCGGGTCAGGGGTAGCGTGATGGCCACGAAGAACAGCGCCGCGACCACGTAGGCCGTGTAGTTGAAGTTCGCTGACGCGCTGATCTGAGCCGCGCGCAGGATCTCGATCGGACCCAGCAGGGATACCAGGGCGGTCTCCTTCTGCAATGCGATGAAGTCGTTCAGCAGTGGCGGCACCACCCTGCGCACGGCCTGCGGGAGCACGACGTAGCGGGTGGTCTGCACCGACGACAGCCCCAGCGAGCGGGCAGCGGCACGTTGCGACGGATGGATGCTCTCGATCCCCGCGCGGTACACCTCCGCGACGTAGGCGGTATAGGACAGGATCAGGGCCACAGTGCCCCAGATCACCGGTGAGTTCGGCACCCCTTTGAGCTGCAGCGCGGGGACCCCGAAGCCGAGCAGCAGGATGACCAGAATCGTTGGCACTCCGCGGAAGAAGTCGACGTACACCGTGCACAGGATCCGGATCGGCAAGGCGACCGGTCCGCGCAGCCCGCGGCCCAACGCGATGACCAGGGCCAGGATCAGAATGCAGACCTCGGCGATGAGGAAGATCTTGATGTTGAGGGCGAATGCCTTGACCAGGGTCGGCCAGGCCGCCACGGCCTCATCCCAGTTGAAGAACGTCTCCTTGACGGCGTCCCACCCGGGGGTAGCCGTGACCAGGAACGCCAGAACCGCGAAGACGACGACCGTGGACAGGCTGGCGATGACGGCATCGCGACGAGCCTTGCGCTTACCCCGGGCATACCGCTGTGGGTCCACATACGGAATGAGAGGGGCCTCCAGCGGCGCCTCAGCGGGGGTCGTCATGAAGCTACTCGGTGAAGTAAGGGGCGTCCTTGCCGACCAGCCACTCGTCCTGGATCTGCTGCAACTCCCCCGAGTCCTTGAGGTTCGTCAGCGCGAAGTTGACGCAACTGACCAGCGGGCTGCCCTTGGCCATGAGCAGGCCGAACTGCTCGCCACCCTCCTGGGCGGGGAACTGACCGACGATCTTGGCGTTGTCGAACTCGGCAGCCGTCACGTAGTACGCGGTGGGCAGGTCGACGACGATCCCATCGATCTGTCCGGCCTCCAAAGCGCTCTTGGCGTCGTTCGTGTCGTTGTAGACCATGGGTTGCTGGGTGGGCTGGATCGTCTCGGTGATGAAGTCGAGGCTGGTGGTCCCCACCTGCGCACCGAGTTTGGCCTGCTGGAGTTCCTGCAGCGACGTCGCGTTAGCGATCGGCGAGTCCTCAAGAGCCACCACCGCCTGGTTGACGGTGTAATAGCCCTCGGAGAAGTCGACGGCCTTCTGCCGCTTCGGGGTGATCGAGATCTGGTTGATGTCGAAGTCGAAGTCCTTCGCCCCCGGCGCGTACGACTTGTTGAAGGGGACCGTCACCCACGTCACCTGCTCCTGGCTGAACCCGAGTTGATCCGCGACGGCGTAGGCCACGGCGGACTCGAAGCCCTTGCCGTTGCTGGGATCGTCGTCCTCGAAGTACGGCGGGTAGGCCGGCTTGTCGGTGCCGATGGTCAGCGTCCCCGCGTTCAGGGTCTGCAGGCTCTCGGCAGTGCAGTCGGCGCTACTGGCGGGCGCCGGGCTGGCACTACTCGTGGTGGTATCGGCTTCGCTGGCGCACCCGGCAAGGGCCAGGGCGGCCACGGCGGGCAGGGCAGCGGACATCAACAGGGAACGGCGCATCACAATCCTCAAGAAACTCGCGGTTGTCCTATCGTGCCGTACCCGGCCCGACGGCCAGGAACGCGCCCCGGTTTACTCCGTCACCGTGACCGTGTACACCATTGCGTCCATCTCACTGGTGCTGTCGGTCAGCGTCACCGTGGCAGTGCCCACGGCCAGCGCCTGCGCACCAGGATTGAAGACCGCATCGCCCTGCTTGCCGCCCTTGGTGACCGACACCACGGCGGGGTCACTGGACTGGATGTCCCAATTCCCGGGCTTGGCGCCGACGTCGAAGTTGATGGACCGGCCGACCGTGGCGGTCACCTCGGTCTCATCTGGCGCGACCATGATCGGACCGATCTCGCTGGCCATCGGACTGGCAGCGGTCTCGGTCGGGCTGGCCACCGCCGAGGTCTGCACCGGAGTGGGGCTGCTCGTGGTGTCCGTGGACGATGAGGAGCACCCGGTCAGGGCAAGAACAGCGGCCGTACCAGCGATCACTATGACGGTTTTCATACGTTTTATCCTATCTAGTCGAAGGAGCGGAGGTAGGAGACGACAGCGTGTGGCGCCCCCTACATCCACGTGGTGCTCACTGCTGTGAGTAGGCGATCCGCCCGATCCGCATGCCATCGGTGAAGATGTCGGTCTTCAGTGCCTGGTTCAGCAGGGCTGCCTGTCCCAGCGCCAGGTTGACCTTGGCCTTCACCACGCGCTTGCCCTGCTTGAGGTTCGCCATGTCGAGCAACTCGTAGTCCGGCCCGACGCCCACGACCGTGACCGCGACGCTCTCGTTCGACAGGTCGAACACCGGCTGCTTGATCTTCAGACTGGCGTCGGCGCGGACGAACTTCAGACCGCCCTTGCACGCGATGGTGTCCTGATCCAAGGCGTTGCCCGGGAACGTGAACAGGCCATCGGCGACGTTCGTGGCCTTGCCGGTGGCATCGACCATGGCGATCTCGCTGATCGCATTCAGTGTCTTCTTGTTGAACTGCAGTTCACACAGACCTTGGTCCTTAGCGTTCGCCGGACCGGCCACCAACGCCGCCGCCAGCCCGGCAACCGCAGCGCCCGCCAGAAGTGCCTTACGCATACCGATCTCCCCTCCAATGTGTCCCCGCATCCGGTGCATCGGCAGCCAACCGGTACGGCTCAAGTGGTCATGCCCGAGTTGTGATCTTTCGATCAGCGGATGACGGCCCAGTTGAACTGGGCATCACCCATGGCCTGCATCACGGTCAACCACATCGGCATGAGCATCTCGACCCCCCGGGCCGTCGCCAGTCCGCCGAGGTCGATGATCTGCTCCCATCCGAACGAGGTGAGCAGATCGCGCACGAGTTGTTTGGCGACCACATCGTCGCCGGACAGGAAGACTGCGGAGGGAGCTGGCAGGGCCCCGGGGTTCAGCATCAGGGGGGCGGTGAGGGTGTTCAGGCTCTTGACGACGGCAGTGGCAGGCAGGACACGCTGAATCCGTTCGGCGAGGCTTTCCGTCTGCTCGGTGAACAAGGTGGGCGGGAATCCCGCGCTGAAGTCGAGCGGATTGGCCACGTCCAGCAGGACCTTGCCCGTCAACTCATCGGTGAGACTCTCAAGCACCCCCACGCAGACCCCGCCGTTGAGGGCGTTGATCACCAGTCCCGCGTGGCAGGCCTCCGAGAGGGTCACCAGGGCCACCCCGTCGGGCGCCTGCCTTCCGCGGGGATCGCGGGTGCCCATCATCACGCTGTGCCCCGCCTGGGACAGGCCGTCCGCAAGCGCCTGCCCGACCATGCCCGTTCCCAGAATGCCGATGTTCATGGCTCATCGTCGCACCCAGAGGTGCAGGCGTAAACGGCTCGCGTCAGATGCCGTTGGGCGCAGGCGGCAGGTCCGCGTAGTCGGCAGCGCGCTTCTCGCCTTTGGCCGCGAAGCTCTCCATCATGTCCGCGGGCTGGAACGCACCGGTCTGCCACAGCGAGATCTGGTGCAGGCTGTCCGACACGGCGTGGTCGCGAGCGTAGACGAGGGCTTCTTTGGCTCCCCAGATGGTGAGCGGGCTCTTGGTCGCGATCTCGGCGGCGATCTCCAGCACCCCACTGACCAGGGAAGCGTGGTCGTCGAAGACCTGATTGACCAGGCCCACTTCGGCGGCACGGGCCGCGCTCATCTTGCGTCCGGTGTAGACGAGTTCTCTCGCGACGCCGTCCGGGATCAGTTTGGGCAACCGCTGCAGCGTGCCCACATCCGCGGTCATCCCGATGTTGGTCTCCTGGATCACGAAGTAGGCGTCGGCACTGGCGTACCGCATGTCCGCGGCACACACCATGTCCACGGCACCACCGATGCAGCCACCCTGAATCGCCGCCAACACCGGGACCCGCGCCTGCTCGAGGGCGGTGAAGGACTGCTGCAGGCGCTTGACCAGGAGCATGAAGGTGGCGTTGCGGCGGCCCGGTTCGCCGTCCATGCTCAGCCCACTGCTCGTGAAGACGGACAGATCCATGCCCGCGCTGAAGTGTTTGCCGGTGCTGGAGATGACGATGGCTCGCACATCCCCGCGATCGCTGAGTTCCCCCACGAGCGCCGGCAGGTCGGACCAGAACGCCGGGATCATGGTGTTCAAAGCCTCCGGCCGGGACAGTTGAATGTGCCCGACCTTGCCCTCGATGGTGACGTCGAAACAGGTTGACTGCATGTCGTACCTCCCGACGCCACAATGGCACGTTGGGTTGCTGCGGGCGAGGCATCGCGGGGGTCGGGACGCGCGACTCATATCGCGAAAGACGATGTACACCAGACGAACGCCTGGGCGCCGAGCGGCACATTTGCGACAACAACGTGGGAAACGACCTTTTCCGGCCTTGTTGGCCGAAACGGGCCCACTGGTCAACAACATCCCAAAGGTGACCGCGAGCATCGTCGAAGGCCGGCACCCACACTCGACGCATCGAGTGGCCAACCCCCAAACGAGCGCACCCGGCAACTATCCTTCGCCTGTGACCGAGTTCCTGTACCGCCTCGGTCGTCGGTGCGCCGAACGCGGGTGGCTGGTCATCGGCATTTGGCTACTCGTGGCGCTCGTGGTGATGGGAGCCAACCGCCTGTTCGGTGGCGAGTCCACCGACTCCTTCGTCCTCAAAGGCACCGACTCCTCCACCGCACAGGACCTGTTGAACCGCGCGTTCCCAGGGTCATCGGCGGAGGCCAACCTCCTCGTGCTCAACGATCCGGACCTGGACTTCGGCAGCGCTCGGGGGCAGCAGGTGATCGATGACGTGGCCGAGGCCACCGCCGCCCTGCCGCAAGTGACATCCGTGACCACCTCTGCCGAACGGGCCGACCTGCTCAGCGACGACGGTCACACTGCCATCGTCTCGGTCATCGTCAATGAACGGTTCGCCACAGATCCCGGGGTCGGCGCCACCTTGCTCAGCACTGCCGAAGCGGCGGCTGGGCCCGACGTCACCGTCGCGCTAGGCGGTTTCCTCGGCAGGCAACTCTCGCAGCCGGACACAAAACGCAGCGAGGCGCTCGGGCTGATCTCGGCGGTGCTGATCCTGTTCCTCACCCTGCGTCGCTGGGGGGCCACCCTCGTCCCCTTGATCAGCGCGATGTTCGCCCTCGGTCTCGGGCTGGCGGCGGTGGGGTTGCTCAGCCGGCTTGTCTACATCCCCGACGTGGCGCCGACATTGGGCACGATGCTGGGCCTCGGTGTGGGGATCGACTATGCCCTCTTCCTGCTCACCCGGCACCGAACGCTGCTCAGCCAGGGTTACCCCGTGGCGGACGCCGTCGGCAGGACGGCCGGCACGGCGGGCGCCGGTATGGTGTTCGCCGGCGGCACTCTGATCGCCGCCGTATGCGGGCTGGTCCTCACCGGCATTTCGTTTCTCGCGTGGCTCGGATACGCCGCAGCCATCGTCGTGGCGATCGCCGTATTCGCCTCGATCACGTTGACCCCGGCCATCTTGGGCGTCATGGGAGGGCGAGTACTGCCCAAGAAGGGTGGCCTCGAGGCGGTCACCGACGAGCAACTCGATCAGACGGGATGGGGCCGACTTGCCGATGAGGTGACGAGCAAGCCGTGGCGTTATGCCGTCGCCTCGGTGACCGTGCTGTTGATCATGGCTGCCCCTACCCTGACCCTGCAGCTTGGGTACAACGATGCCGGCATCCTGCCTGCGGACACCACTGCACGGCAGGCCTACGACCAGGTCAAGGAGGGATTCGGCCCCGGCGTCAACGGCCCCTTCGCAGTGGTCACCCAGATGTTCGCCATCGCGCAGGCGCCAGAGGATGTGGACGTTGCCGAGGGCACGGATCCGCGCACCCTCGATCCCCGGTTGCAGGCCCTGCGTGACGATCTCGCCGCTGCTGACGGAGTGGCCAGTGCGGACGATCCGGTGGTCAGCCCGGACGGCGGAGTCGCCGTGGTCCGCGTGGTTCCCGAGTGGGGCCCGGCAGATCCTCGCACGGAGGAATTGGTGCACTCGCTGCGCGACTCCGTGCTGCCAGCCAGCGCGGACGGCACAGGCATGGGGACGCACGTGGGCGGGGTCACGGCGGCGATCACTGACTTCTCCGAGATCATCGCGGCCCGCACGCCGTTCTTCATCGCTGGTGTCGTCACGCTGTCGTTCCTGCTGCTGATGGTCGCCTACCGCTCCCTGCTCATCCCTTTCAAAGCGGCATGCATGAATCTGCTGTCGATCGCGGCGGCGTATGGCGTGGTCACGGTCGTGTTCGAGTGGGGGTGGGGGGCGAGCCTGATCGGCCTGGAAGGACCGGTGGCGATCGAGTCCTACGTGCCGATGATGATGTTCGCGGTGCTCTTCGGACTGTCCATGGACTACGAGGTGTTCCTGCTCACCGCCTTCCGCGAGCATTGGGAACGCAGCGGCGACATGGTGGTGGCCGTGCGCCGGGGACTGGCCGACACCGGGCGACTCGTGACCGCGGCCGCCCTGATCATGGTGACCGTGTTCGGATCATTCATCTTGTCCGACAACGCGATCGTCAAGATGTTCGGTGTCGGCCTCTCAACGGCCGTAGCCGTCGACGCCACCATCGTGCGCTGCCTGTTGGTGCCCGCCATCATGGTGCTGGCGCAGAAGGGCACGTGGTGGCTGCCGGGCTGGCTGGATGAACTTCTGCCACCTCTGCACGTGGAAGGTGACCCCCGGGCACTGGATGCCGCCGCGAGCGCCCAGACCTCCGCCAAACCTGGCAACACCCCGCTGGCCTGGTACCGGCCGGTCTCGGTCCTCGGCGCTTTTCTCGGGGTGGTCCTGGCCTGGGGTCTGGTCTCACGTCTGGACTCCGTGGTCGACGCGCTCAGTCCCGCGGTGGCGATCAGCGCTGTCCTGGGGGCCGTGCTCGCCCTGCTGCCAACCACGGTCAGCCGCGGCAATCGATGGCTGCGCGCCTTCTCCTACGCCCTCGGTGCCGGCCTGGCGCTGTTGGTCGGGACAGTGATCACCGCGATCGTCCCGCCGGCTGACATGGCGTCCACTCCGATCACCGCCTGGGCCATCGTTGCCAGTGCCCTGCTGGCCGTGGTCGCGGTCGCGCGCAGTGTTGCCCTGCCGATGGTGCTCGGGGCCGTGGCCATGTCCGTGGCACAGATGCTCGACGTCAGCGACAGCATCGCCACCCTGCTCACGGCCAGCCTGCTGCCCGCCCTCGTGACCATGGTCGTGATCAGCGTGTGCGACAGCCTTTTCCCTGACCGACCCGCCACCATGGAGGAGGACCGGGACCCCGAGCCCGAACCCATCCGCGTGGGGAGGCAGTGACGTGAGACGCATCGTCGCCCTCGCGGTCGTCTTCACGATGTCGATGTCCCCAGCCGTGGCCAAACCTGAGCCACAACTGCTCAACGAGGAGTTGGTGGTCGCCCAACTCGACGCCTCCGGACTCCCCACAGAGACCACGCTGTACAGCCGCGTGGTGGCCCGCGACTATCCAGCCGGGGTCATCCGTGACCCGTCGTCGACCCGCTCGTTGACCTACGTGGATCGCCGAGGCGCCCCCGAGACCGATGGGGACGCGGTCCTGATCACTGTTGGCGGGAGCGGTCAGACGACGGTGACGACCAAAGCGGCTTTCGGCAAGCCACTGCCGGTCGCCGTGCACGCGCAGTACCAGCAGGGCCCCTCGGTCCTGCCCCCCGATGATGTGGAGCAGACCTCCGGGCAGGCGCGTATCCGCTACACGGTGACGAACACGACCGCAAAGCAGGAGGTGATCCGGTACCGCGATGCTGACGGGCGGTGGACGGTCACCAGACAACCTGTCTTCGCCCCGTTCGTCGGCACACTGGTGGCCACACTTCCCGTGGGACTGACCCTGCTGGAGGCTCCGAATGCGGTGCGCAGCACTACCGAGGACGGCCGTACCCAAGTGCTGTGGAACCTCGTGCTCTATCCGCCGATGGGCAACTACCAGCAGAACGTCGAGATGCTGGTCAGCGGGGACCCCTTGGCGATCCCGTCGGTCGTCATGCAGGCCATGCCAGTGAAGGCAGACCAATCGCCCACGCTGGGGTTCGGGACGGACCTGCTCGCAGCCAGCGTCTCGGGTAACCGCGACCTTGCGGCCGGGCTACGGGAACTCGACGACTCCACCAGCGCGCTGGCCGGCGGCGCCCGGGATCTCAGCCGCGGGCTCAGCCGGCTCGGGGCAGGGACCGCGACCCTGGCCCAGCAGGTCAACGCCATCCTGGTGCCGGGGTCGCGGCAACTGGCCCAGGGTGCCATCGACATCGCCAACGCCCAGCGCAAGGCGGCCCGCGGAGCCGAACGTCTGGCGCTGGCACAACAGGAGGCCGCAGACGGGGCGCGCAGCGCCTACGACGGCGCCAAGTCGCTGGAGGACGGGGCGGTGGCCCTCAGCGATGGTCTGCTCTCGTTGTACGACGGCTTGCAGGAACTACTCAAACCCGGCTCCCTGCCAGCCGCGCGCGACAGCGCGGACCAGTTGAGTCAAGCCGTTCTGCGTGTGCGGGAGGTGATCGGCTCCCCCAACGATCCCGACATCGGATTCCCCCCGACCCAGGCCAGCACGTTGATTCAGGCGGTGCGGGCGGCCAAGAAGGCCGCCGGGGTCAGCGCCGCCGGTTCGCAGCAGGTGCAGAGCAATCTCAAGGACATCGCTGCCACGCTTGCCGACCTGTCCACCCGATTGGTGCAGACGTCCACCGACGCGGGCGCGGCGCAGGCCAAGACGGCCCTGGTGTACCAGCAGAACTGCGTGGTCGCCCCGGTCCTCGATGCCGCGTCGTGCGCCACGTTGCAGGAGGCGGTTTCCGATGCCGATGCTGCCCGGCAGTCGTCGTGGGATACCGCCTGGGACGTGGGGCGGCAGTCTGGCCGGGTGACTGAGCAGGTGATCGCGACCGCCGCGCTGACGACCTCGTTCGCCGTCATGGCTGGCATCTTCTCCTACCTGGACACCGCCCTGACGGGGATCTCCACCGCCCTGGTGAGCGGCAACACCGGCGCGCCAGGGATCCGTGAGGGGTTGCAGGCTCTCACGGCAGGCCTGACCGCGACGATCAACGGGCTGGTGAAACTCAGCAACGGGGCTGCCGCATCCACCGGCGGCGCCCAGATCATCGCCGATGGCACCGCAGACCTCAGCACCGGCCTGGACGACCTCGCCGACGGCGCCCAGCAACTCGCGGACGGCTCCGAGGATCTCGCGCAGGGTTCGGCCGACCTTGCGCAGGGCACTGATCAACTCGCCGAGGGCTCGTCGCAGCAGGCGGAGGGCACGGCGCAGGTCGGCGGCGCACTGACCGAGGTCAACGCCGGGGTCAATAGCGCGAGTAGCGGGGCTGATCAGTTCGCGCGGGGCGCCGAACAACTGCAGGAGCAAGGCACCCAACGTGTGCTCAACAAGATCATCAAGGCGTCCAGGGATCCCGCGTTCGCCAAGGCGTATCTGCAGGCCAGCGAAGACCGCGCCGCTGATGCCCTGCCGTACGGTCCCCCCGATGGCGCGGCCGGTCGGGTGTCCTACGTCTACACGATGACGGGCTCGCAGACGGACAACCGCACAAGTGCGTGGGCAGGCTGGGCGCTCATACTCCTGATGGCTGCCGGAGCTGTGGTGGTGGCATGGCGGCGCCTGCACCCGGTGGTTCCTGGGGCTGCCGCGGAACCCGCACCCGACGGTGCCGAACCCGTGGTCGAGGCGCCTGCGGAACGCGCACCTGAACCCGCCGACGTTGCGGTCGCGGCGCCCACGACATCGGATAACGATTGGTTGTTCCGCCCGCCCGATGAGCAGGCCCCCAACTAGGCTTGGGCCTCGTGACGAATAATCCCAGCGAGCGGCTGGTGTGGCTGGATTGTGAGATGACTGGCCTGGACCCCACCATCGATGAACTCGTGGAGATCGCCTGCATCGTGACCGAGGCGGACCTCACACCCTTGGACGAGGGTGTCACATACGTCATCAAGGCTTCGGATGCTGCGATGGCGAACATGCCTGAGGTCGTGGTGAATATGCATACCGAGAGTGGGCTGCTCCCGGAGATTCCGCACGGTATCGACGTGGCCGATGCCCAGGCGCGCGTCCTGGAGTACGTACGTCAGCACGTGGCGACGCCGCGCAAGGCGCCTCTGTGCGGGTCCAGCATCTACGTGGATCGCATGTTCCTGGCCAAGTACATGCCCGAACTCGACGAGTACCTGCATTACCGCGTCGTGGACGTCTCCTCGCTGAAAGAGCTGGTGCGCCGGTGGTATCCCAAGCTCTACTACAGCGCACCTGCCAAGACCGGCGGCCACCGCGCCCTGGGGGACACTCAGGACTCGATCACGGAACTGGGCTACTACCGGCAGGCGGTCATGCTCCCCTTGGACCCAGCCTGAGCGGTGCGTAGCGGTCTTGCCGGCCTGCACGATGTGCCGGCGTTCAGCAGTGCAGGCTCTTCGCGGTGAGGTGTAGTGCGTCGCGTGAGTCGAGGTCATTCGACGGGTCCTCACACAGCCTGGACTCGACGTGTCGACATCTGCTCCGGTGCCCTGATGTGACGGTGTTGTGCCGGCTGCCACAGGAGGGGTTTGTCCCAAGAGCGCGTGCCCGGCCTTGAGCAGCACCGCAACGGGGCAGTTGTCCCCAGGGCTGTGCGGGCTTCGGCACGGAAATGTCAGACCCTGCTCGTAGGTTTGGGGTGTCGCCAGGTTGGTGGCCATCAGCTCGTGGAGCGACGTCGCAGGGGGTGCATCTCCTGGTTCGACACGGATCGCGGTTGGAGGTGACGGCTGATGGGGTTCTTTGAGGTGCCGGCCTTGGCGTTGCGGCGTGCGAGGTTGGCTGATGAGTTGCCGGTGGAGACGCTGCCGGTGTTTGAGCAGTTGTCCGAACTTGTGTTGGGCCTGCCGGATCCGGCCGATTTGACCGCCGAGCAGCGGCTGGGCGCTGTGCGGGCCGCCGCCCGGCTGCAGACGATGTTGGAGGCCTACCAGACCCAAGTGGCCGGGGTGTGTGACACCGCGCAGGATTCCCGGGTGTTCGCCGCGGGGACCACCGGCTCCATGGTGGCGGCGTTGACCGGGCAGAACCGGGCGGTGGGCTCGGCGATCGTCGGTCGGGCCCGGGACCTGCGGGACATGCCGCACGTCGCGGATGCCTACCGGGCGGGGGAGATCACGGGTCGGCATGTGCAGCTGTTGTGCCGGGCGGCGGGCAGTCTGCCCCGGTTCGCCGTGTTGGAGGCGGACCTGGTCGCCGCGGCGGCGGTGATCGAACCGGCCGTACTGGCCCAGGTGATCGACGTACTCATCACCCAGGACCGGCCCGACGCCCCGGACGAGGACCTTCGGGCGGCGCGGGCCAAACGCGGCCTACACATCTCGGATCTGGGCAACGGGTTGTACCGCGTGGATGGGCATCTGGACCAGGTGGCCGGGGCGCGGCTGCGCGACGCCCTGGCTTCGTTCACCGACCCGCCGGCTGTTGGTGATGACCGCACGCCGAGCCAGCGGCTGGCCGATGCGTTGGATGATCTGGTCAGTGCGGCGCAGGCCAACACGAAACCGTTGGGGGTGTCGGGGGTGACGGTGCTGGTCGACGCCGAACAACTACCGGAGGGTCACGGGGCGCGGCTGGAGGACGGCACCCTGCTGGGCCCGGACAGTTTCGGACTGCTGGCTTGTTCGGCGGTGGTGTCGGTGATCCTCGGGGTGCGCCGGGCGGGCACCTTCGTCCCGCTTGCGTTGGGCCGCACGCAGCGCCGGGCCAGTCACGCGCAGTGGGCGGCGCTGACCGCGCGGGATCGAGGCTGTGTGCGCTGCGGGCGGGCGGCCCGCGGCTGTCATGCCCACCACATCGTGGCGTGGGCCGCAGGAGGCCGCACCGACGTCGATGCGATGTGTCTGCTGTGCCCACGCTGCCACGGCGATCTGCACAACGGCCGGTTCACCATCGAGATGGTCGGCGGCATCCCGCGATGTGTGGCCGTGCGGCGAAGAACCTGAGCCGGCCCACGGACCGGCCAGACGCCCAGCGTCAGCACCACAACCACCAGTCACCAGCAGGATGAGTGGCGCCCCCGGTGACGCCCATTCCGACCGGGAATGGGCGGAAGGTGCGATTTGCCGCGGCGTGTCGCAGCAACAACTGCCGAATTGCCCGCAGGGGGGATCAGGCGGTTTGTTGGGCAGGTCCAGAGCAGCCCGCCAGCGATAACGACCCGCGCTACCGGGGCACCGGCCCCGAAGATCCAGACCGGCGAGCCGCTACGGGCGGCGACCGACCTTCAGGACGGAACCGCTGGCCCCGATGGACAGCACCGACCCCGACGACCCGATCGACAGCACCGACCCCGACGAGCCAATGGACAGGATCGATCCCGTGGACCCAACGGATAGCGCGCTGCCCAGGCTGAGCACGCTGAAGAATGACAGGGTCGACAGCACCGACCACGCCGACAGCGCACTACCCCATGAATCTTTGGACAACCAGGACCGCTTACTCACATCCGAACTCATGACAGCACCTTTACCAACTCGTCGTGCATGACCGCGAAATCTGGCCTGACCCCAGTCCACATCTCCACACCCAGGATTGCCTGATTCACCAGCATGTATGTGCCGGACAGTGTCGTGGCTCCCATGTGCGCGCATCGAAGCAAGAATTGCGTCTGCCGAGGATTGCTCACAAGATCGGCCACGTACATGCTGGGCAGGATCGAGTTGTAGTCGATGGGCGGCACAGCGTGTACCTCCGGAAACATGCCCACGGGGGTGGTGTTGACCAGAATCTCGGCCAAGGGATCGATCGCCTCCCCTGGGTGCCATTTTCCCCAATCACCGCTGCCGCCGGCAGCTCTGACCAGATCGACCACCACTTGCCCAGGGCCCGGGTTGCGGCTCATCACCGTCACGTGCGCTGCACCGGCCAACGCCGATTCGACCGCGACAGCCCGAGCGGCACCACCGGCCCCAAGCACGACAACGCGCTTACCCGCCGGATCGCAGACCGTGCGCAAGGAGACGATGAAGCCTTGACCGTCGGTGTTGTAACCGGTCAGCTTGCCATCGCGACCGATCACCACGCAGTTGACGGCCCCGATGAGACGGGCCGACTCTGCCAACTCGTCGAGGTAGGCGATGACGGCAACTTTGTGCGGCAGCGAACAGTTGAAGCCACGCCAGCCCATCCCCCACGCCCCCGCGATCGCGGCATCGAGATCGTCGGGGTGCACCTCACAATTGATATAGCGGGCCGGCAGGTCTGCATGCCGATAGGCCGCTTCCACGATCGCCACGGTCGGTTCTCCGCGGCAGGCGCACCGAACGACCCCGTCAACATGGGCAGGAAGTTCGCCTGCGGCACGATCTGGACTCCTTAGGTAGGCGGTAGGTCCCCCGAGGATCGGACAATCAAGCGCGTTGGTATGCGGATGTGCTCCCCGGGACCGGTGCGTCTACCCTCCTGCCGATCGAAAAGCAGTGTGGCTGCAGTCTGCCCCAATCGGTAGATGTCTTGCTCGACGACAGCCACTTGCGGGTCGAGAAGGTCCGAAAGGAGGAAGTCATCAAAGCCGAACAGCGCGATCTTGTGATGTAGATCCAGACTTCGTAGTGCCCGCACCGCCCCGATGGTGATGAGGTTCTGCGCCGTGAAGAGGGCGGTTGGCGGGCGCCGACTGAGCAGTAGGCCGCGCACCACACGTTCGGCAATGTCCTCGGAGTACACGTCGGTGATCACCAGCTCCGGCGACCACGCCAGGCCGCCAGCAGCCAACGCCTCCCGGTACCCGAGCAGGCGATCCGATGCCGTGGAGATGCGCGTGTCGTTGCCGATGTAGGCGATCCTGCGATGACCAATGGCGATCAGGTGCTCCATCGCCTGTCGTGACCCGACGACGTTCTCTGAGGACACTGTGTCGGCATCAATGCCGGCGGGGGCGCGATCGACGAAGACAACGGGGGTGCCGCGGTCGACCTCCCGGGCCAAATAGCTGTGGTTGCCCGCCGTGGGCACGATGATCAGGCCGTCCACATTGCGGGCCAGGAACGCCTGGGACAGTCGGCGCTCCCGGTCGTCGTCCTCGTCGATGCTGGCCGAGATGACCATCACGTCCCGTTGCCGGGCGGCATCCTCGATGGCTCGCAGCAGGGCCGCGCAGAACGGGTTGGCAACGTTCTTCAGAAGCAGCCCGATGGTCCGGGTCGTGGTGGATGATCGGCGCAGCGTGCTCGCCGTGAAGTTCGGCCGATAGCCGAGCTGGGCGGCCGCGGTGAGCACCTTGGTCTTCAGGGCATCAGAGACCGCTGGTTCGTCATTCACCACCCGGCTGACGGTCTTGATGCTCACTCCGGCCAGTTTCGCGACGTCCCGCATGGTGGGACGAACACTCGCACTGTCCATCGTTGTCACAGTGCCCGAGAGTAGCAGGGGACGATGAAGAACCCTGATCTCTTAGGCCAAGTGCGTGCATTACCTTGCGATCTCCTGCCACGACGCTGATAACGTTGTCACTGGATCATCGGGAGGCTTCACTGCCGTCCGGATCGCCTGACACAAGTAGGTGTCCAACCTCCCGCCCGTGTCGAGCCCACCGCTTTGCTACTGCTGTTAGGCGGATAGTCGGCTTCGCCCATGCATGCAACGACCCCCACCCGCGAAGATATGAACATGCCGATTCTCGATCAGTACACCCCTGACTCCGACCGTTACGACGGCCGCATGCCGCAGCGCCGGTGCGGCGACAGTGGCATCACCCTGCCGGAGGTCTCCTTGGGTTTCTGGCACAACTTCGGCGACACCACCCCCCTGGCCACGCAGCGCGCCGTGATGCGGGCGGCCTTTGACGCTGGCGTCACCCACTTCGATCTGGCCAACAACTACGGACCGCCCTTCGGCAGTGCCGAGATCAACGTCGGGCGGATCCTGCGCGAGGACTTCGCATCAGTGCGCAACGAACTCATCATCTCCACGAAGGCCGGCTGGGACATGTGGCCCGGACCGTACGGATTCTGTGGAGCGCGCAAGTACCTGTTGGCTAGCCTCGACGACAGCCTGTCGCGCCTGGGTCTGGACTACGTCGACATCTTCTACAGTCACCGTGCCGATCCGGACACCCCACTCGAGGAGACGATGGGTGCACTGGCGACCGCAGTTCAGCAGGGCAAGGCGCTGTACGCGGGGATTTCCTCCTACTCCCCCAGTCGCACCCGTCGAGCGGCCGCGATGCTGGCCGACATGGGAGTTCCCCTGCTGATCCACCAACCGTCGTACTCGATGCTCAACCGCTGGATCGAGGAGGAGTTGCTGGATACCCTCGACGACCTCGGGGTCGGCTGCATCGGCTTCTCTCCCCTCGCGCAGGGGATGCTGACCGAGCGCTACCTGGATGGCATCCCGGCCGGGTCGCGGGCCTCCCGCGACGAGTCCCTGGATCAGGCCTGGCTCACAGAGGCCTACGTCGATTCGGTGCGCGCGCTCAAGGAGATCGCCGCCCGCCGAAACCAGACTGTGGCACAGATGGCGGTGGCGTGGACCTTACGCGATCCTCGTGTCACCACCACCCTGATCGGCGCGAGCAGCGTCGAGCAGTTGCACGAGAACCTCGCCGCGGTCGGCGACACCGCGTTCAGCGATGACGAACTAGCAGAGATCGATCAGTACGCCACAGACGCGCACATCAACCTGTGGGCCGAACCTGCTCAGTTGCCGTGATCACCGAGCCTAGATCTCGGTGATGACCTCGTCGACAGCCAACCGCGGGTTGCGCGGGAAGTGCGCATCGTCGCCTGGGTAGCCGACGTTGACCACTGCCAGGGCCTCATAACCAGCGGGCAACAACTGCTCGCTGATCGCCTCGCCGTTGATGCCGGTCATCGGGCCAGCGCCAAAGCCCAGCGCCCGGATCCCGAGGATCAGGTAACCGAACTGCAGGAAGGTGTTGCGGATCGCGAACTCCCGCCGGTTGGCTTCCTCGAGGAACAAGTTCCGCACCTGGGGCGCGTTCGGGAGCACGCGCGGCAAGTTGTCGTGGAAGTTGAGATCGGCGGCCACGATCAGTGTCAGCGGAGCGGTCTCGGTCTTGGCACGGTTACCCTCGGCGAGCAGCGGCAGCAACTGCGGTTTGGTCTGTTCGGTCACCGCGAACAGCCGCATCGGCTGGGCGTTGAATGCGGTCGGGGCGTGCTTCACCAGGTCGTACAGCCGCTCGGCCGTATCGTCGGGCAAGGGCATGGGGTCGAAGGTGTATGTCGTGTGGCCGTCGAAGACCAGATCCATGGCGACGGGATCGGCGTAGAGAGTCATCAGAAATCCTTTGGTTGAGGGTTCAACTACATTAACCCGGTGACCCACGGCGGTATTCCCCCGTCGGCCCGAGCCTGAATCGCCGGCCGGTGGGGCCGGCGCCCGTGCCTGCTTGACAGACGCAGCGTGCCGATGAGGGATTTCGCGCGCCGACCTCATCCCTTTCGCTGGCGTCTGTCCGTGCAACCCTTGGCAGCCCACCGACCAACTGTTGGGAGTGTGGCCAAGGCGCGGTGCGCGATGCCCCATTTCGCTCGGCGGTTATCCGCCTGGACCGCCGGGCGGCGCGCTGGGTCTGGCTGTCGCAAGCCGAACATGTCAGCAGGACACACGTTAAGTCCCCGCCACTGACAAACTTCCGTGTCGCGCGGCGGTCAGGCGCCCGTGGGAGCGGGCCTCAACCGATTCAAACAACAGCGTGGGTGTCACACTCTACGACAAGGACGCCCGCAACCATCCTGCCTCGCAGCGTTCGTCTGGCCATGACAAACGCCCTAGAAGTCGCCAGCCCCCGAGCGCAATTCGCGCAAATCGTCGACCAAACCGACCGGGTCAGCCAAGCCGAGGTCGCCGAACACCGAATCGTTGAGAGCCGACGTGGCAGCCAGCGCGACCCGGCGGCCTTCGGGCGTGATTTCGATCAGCGTCGCGCGACGGTCACTGGGGTGGGGTTTGCGCACCACGAGCTGCGCAACCTCAAGGCGGTCCACCGCGTTCGTGACGCTCGTCGGGTGGACCTGCAGGCGCTGCCCGATGACGCGCATCGGCAGGCGGCCCTGCCGACTGAAAAGCAACAGCATCAGCACCTCGTAGCGGGCGAAGGTGATGTCAAAACCCTTGAGCACAGCCTCGACCCGGCTGAGCACGATCTGCTGGGCACGCATCAAGGAGGTCACAGCAGCCATCCCCTCGGCAGCATCGGCCCAGCCATGCTCGACCCAGTGCTGCCGCGCCTGGGCGACGGGATCTCGAGACAGCGGCATGGCAGCAGCCTAGCAAAATCGATTGACGCCAGATAGTTGGACTTCCTACTATCTAGGTATGCACGTGCCCGAACACCCCGTCCGTTTCGTCACCGCCGCATCCCTGTTCGACGGTCACGATGCGGCCATCAACATCATGCGCCGCATCCTGCAGGCCCAGGGCGCCGAGGTGATCCACCTCGGCCACGACCGCAGCGTCGAGGACGTGGTCACCGCGGCCATCCAGGAGGACGTGCAGGGGGTGGCGATCTCGTCCTACCAGGGCGGGCACATCGAGTACTTCGGCTACCTGCGCGCGCGACTCGATGAGGCCGGCGTTGGGCACGTCAAGGTGTACGGCGGCGGGGGCGGGGTCATCGTTCCCGCGGAGATCGCGGCCTTGGCCCGGTTGGGCGTGCGCATCTTCAGCCCGCAGGACGGCCAACGACTGGGCCTGCCCGGCATGATCAACGAACTCATCGCCGACTGTGACGTGGCACTCACCGACCCGCCTGACCTCGCGGCCCTGCAGACCGGATCCAGCCGGGACTTGGCCCGCGCCATCACCCTGATCGAGAACGGGACGCCAGTGGGACCTGCCCACCCGCGACGTGCCCGTGTTGGGGATCACCGGCACGGGCGGGTCAGGGAAGTCGAGCCTGACCGACGAGATCGTGCGCCGGTTGCGCCGCGACAGCGAGGACAAGATCCGCGTGGCGGTACTCGCCATCGATCCCACCAGGCGACGTGGGGGCGGTGCTCTGCTCGGAGATCGGATCCGCATGAACACCATCGATCCTGACGTGGTGTTCTTCCGCTCGATGGCCACCCGCGGCGCGCCTTCGGTCCCGCACTGCCTGGACCACGCGGTGTCTGCGTGCAAGGCGGCCGGCTACGACCTGGTGATCGTGGAAACGCCCGGCATTGGCCAAGGTGACGCGGGCGTGGTGAATCACGTCGACGTGGCCCTTTACGAGATGACGCCCGAGTTCGGCGCCCCCTCTCAGCTGGAGAAGATCGACATGCTCGACTTCGCCGACGCCATCGCCATCAACAAGTTCGAACGCCGAGGCGCGCAGGACGCCCGCCGCGACGTGGCACGCCAGGTGCTGCGCAACCGGGCCGAGTTCGGGGCTTCCTGGGAGGACATGCCGGTCTTCGGAACCAGCGCCGCCCGCTTCGACGACGACGGGGTCACTGCCCTCTACCAGTACCTCAAGGAACTACTCACCGAGCACGGCCTACCGGAGTTCGAATCCCGGCTACCCACGGTCGCCACCAAGACCTCGACCGACGTGGCCAGCGTGCTGCCGCGGGGACGGGAACGCTACCTGGCCGAGATCGCCGAGCGGGTGCGGGGCTACCGCGTTCGGACCGCCGAGCAGGTCGAAGCGGTCCGTGACTGGGACCACGTGCGGCACACCAACGCCCTCGTTGGCACTCTGAACGACCTCGAGGCCGACAAGGCCGCCATGATCGACCCGGACGTGCGGGCCGCGCTGGACAGCTGGCCGAGCACGCGGCAGGCCTACAGCGGCCAAGAACTCGTCTACACCGTGCGGGGTCGCGAGATCCACACGCCGCTCACCCGGGAGACCCTGTCCGGATCGCTGGTACGCCGCGTCGCCCTGCCGCCCGACGACGAACCCGGTGCCGTCGTACGGTTCCTGCGCAGCGAGAACCTGCCCGGCTACTTTCCCTTCACCGCCGGGGTCTTCCCGGTCAAACGATCGGGCGAGGCGCCCGCCCGGATGTTCGCCGGCGAGGGCGATCCGGCGCGCACGAACCGGCGTTTCCATCTCCTGTCCGAAGGCCAGCCAGCCACCCGTCTGTCGACCGCCTTCGACTCGGTGACGCTCTACGGTCGCGATCCCTCACCACGCCTGGACGTCTACGGCAAGGTCGGCACATCGGGCGTTTCCGTGGCCACCATCGAGGACATGCGTGATCTGTACGCCGGCTTCGATCTCTGCTCCCCCACCACATCGGTGTCCATGACCATCAACGGTCCGGCACCGGCGATCCTGGCGATGTTCCTCAACGTCGCCATCGATCAGCAGGTGGCAGCCCACCCCGACGAGGATCCTGAGAGCGTGCGCGCGCGCACCCTGGCGAGTGTGCGCGGCACCGTGCAGGCGGACATCCTCAAGGAGGATCAGGGCCAGAACACCTGCATCTTCTCCACCGAGTTCGCCCTGCGGGCGATGGCCGACATGCAGCAGTGGTTCATCGACCAGGACGTGCGCAACTTCTACTCAGTGTCGATCAGCGGGTACCACATCGCTGAGGCGGGCGCCAACCCGATCAGCCAGTTGGCGTTCACACTGGCCAACGGTTTCACGTACGTCGAGGCCTACCGGGCCCGCGGTATGGAGGTCGACGATTTCGCCCCGAACCTGTCCTTCTTCTTCTCCAACGGAATGGATGCGGAGTACACGGTGCTGGGCCGGGTGGCCCGGCGCATCTGGGCGATCGCCATGCGGGATCTGTATGGCGCCGACGAGCGTGCCCAGAAGCTCAAGTACCACGTGCAGACGTCGGGGCGCTCCCTGCATGCCCAGGAGATGTCGTTCAACGACATCCGGACGACACTGCAGGCGCTGTGCGCCCTCTATGACAACGCCAACTCGCTGCACACCAATGCCTTCGACGAGGCCATCACCACGCCGACCGCCGACTCGGTGCGCCGTGCGCTGGCGATCCAGATGATCATCGATCAGGAGTGGGGCCTGTCGATGAACGAGAACCCGTTGCAGGGCTCCTACATCGTGAACGAACTCACCGATCTGGTGGAGGAGGCCGTGATGGCCGAGTTCGTCCGGCTCGCCGACCGCGGCGGGGTGCTCGGCGCGATGGAAACCGGCTACCAGCGCGGCAAGATCCAGGACGAGTCGATGCTCTACGAGCACCGCAAACACGACGGGTCCCTGCCCATCATCGGCGTGAACACGTTCGTCGCCGACAGCCCTGAGCCGATCGCCGATCTGGAGCTGGCACGCGGGACCGAGGCTGAGAAGCAATCCCAGTTGCAGCGCCTAGCTGACTTCCACGCTCGCCACCGGGAGCAGGCGCCCGCAGCGCTGGTCGCTCTGAAGCAGGCCGCGACCGACGGCGGGAACGTGTTCGCCGCCCTGATGGAAGCGGTGCGTCATTGCTCACTGGGCCAGATCAGCGAGGCATTCTTCGAGGCGGGCGGGCAGTACCGGCGCAACGTCTGACCGTGCGTTTACGCCACTTGGTTCACCTCGCGCTACGAGCGTCCTAGCGGAAAGTGAACCAACGTGCGCAAACGGGGCGAAACTACAGGTCCACGGCGAAGTACTGCGTCTCGAGGAACTCGTGGATGCCCGCGAAGCCCCCTTCGCGGCCCAGGCCCGACTCCTTCATCCCGCCGAATGGGGCCGCCGGGTCACTGGCGATGCCCCGGTTCACCGACACCATCCCGGACTCCATCTGCCGGGCCACTCGCACGCCGGTACCGGGGTCGGCGGCATACACATACGAGATCAGCCCGAACTCGGTGTCGTTGGCCATCCGCACGGCCTCCTCGGTGCTGGACACCGCCACGATGGGCGCCACCGGGCCGAAGATCTCGTTGCGCGTCAGCGTCGACCCGTGCTCCACGTTGCGCACGACGGCGGGCGCCACGAACGCACCGGTGCTCGGCGCCTGCTGAGCGGAGATGATCTCCACCCCCTCGCCAGCAGCCTCATCCAGCAACGCGACGATCTTGTCCCGTTCGCGATTCGAGACCATCGCCCCAAGGTCGGTGGCCTCATCGATCCCCGGCCCCATCTTCAGGCCAGCGAACGCCTCCTGCAGCCCGGCGCTGAACGGCTCCACCAGGGAATCGTGGACGTAGAAGCGATTGGCCGCGGTGCACGCCGATCCACCATTGCGCATCTTCGCGATCATCGCGCCGGCCACCGCGGCCTGCACATCGGCGCCCTCGAGCACGAGGAACGGCGCGTTGCCGCCAAGTTCCATACTGGACGGCAGCACTCGCTCAGCGGTCTGCTTGAGCAGCATCTTGCCGACGTATGTCGACCCCGTGAAGGACAGCGTCGCCACGCGGGGGTCGGCCAGGATGGCACTGGAAACCTCCGCGGTCCGGGTCGTGGTGATGACGTTCACGACCCCGTCCGGCACACCGGCGCGGGCCAGGACATCGGCGATCCACAGCGCGGTCAGCGGCGTCTCGTGCGGGGGCTTGAGCACACAGGTGCACCCCGCGGCCAGCGCCGGGGCGATCTTGCGCGTTGCCATCGCCGCCGGGAAGTTCCAGGGCGTGATCATGAAAGCCACACCGATCGGCCGGTGGTCGGTGATGATGGTCTTGTCACGAGCGGGGGCGTAACGGAAGCCACCCTCGATCCGGGATGCCTCCTCGGAGAACCAGCGGAAGAACTCCGCGGCGTAGATCGTCTCCCCCATGGCGTCGCGCCAGGCTTTGCCGTTCTCCAAGTGCGATCAGCCGTGCGCACACTTCGGCCTCAGCCGTCATGATCTCCCACGCCTTGCGCAGGACCTCTGCGCGCTGCCGGGCCGGGGTTACCGACCAGGTCTGGAAAGCGTCGTGCGCGGCGTGACCGCCTCGAGCCCCTCCTGCACGCCGGCGTCGGACACCTCGGCGAGCACCCCGTAGTCCGACGGATCGATCACCTCAAAACTGGCCGGAGTGCGCAGCCACTGTCCTGCGATGAACAGACTGGTCGGTGCCGCAGTTTCGGTCATGATCCACCTCATTGAATGTCGATTACGCTCGAATCTACCGCTTTTCCCGAGCGGTTTCGAAGGCAGTTGAGGAACGCACCACCAAGCGGGTATGCACCAGTTCCCGGCCGGGCGCAGTCTGCGAACGCCCGTCAGCGAGCGCCTGCAGCACCGCCCGGACCGCGATCTCGCCGCGCTGGGCGACCGGCTGGGCCATCGTGGTGAGATCGAGCACCTCAGCCAGCTCGTGGTCATCGAAGCCGACGATGCTGATGTCGTCGGGGACCCTGACCCCCATGCGTCGCATCGTCTGCATGGCACCGGCCGCCATCTCGTCAGACTGCGCGAATACCGCCGTCGGAGGTGTCGGCAGCGACAATAGCTCGGCCATCGCACTGGAGCCGCCGCGCACCGTGTACTCGCCGTCCACGTCGTACTCGATGGGGACCGGAAGTCCCGAATCGGCCATCGCCTGCCGGAATCCGCGCTGCCGCTGGCGGGGAGCTGTGAAACGGCCCGCGAACGACGAACCACCACCGATCATGGCTATGCGGGTGTGTCCTAGGTTGATCAGGTGATGGGTGGCGGTCTGGGCTGCCCCCTCGTTGTCGATGCCGACGCTGAACGTGTCGGCCAGCGGATCACCGACCGACGCGATCGGCACACCGAGTCCTCGCAGCGAATCCTGCTGGTCGGCACTCAGACCCAACGTCAGAATGATGACGGCGTCCACACGACGACGCAGCGGCATACGCGTGAAGAAGTCCTCCTGCGAACGCTCGTCCGGCACAGCGAACAGCAGCAGATCCAGACCCTCGCGGTGCAGTACCCGTTCAATGCCGGTCAGCACCTCGCCGAAGAACCAGGTCCCGATGTAGGGGGCGACGACGGCGATCGAATTGGTGCGGCCGCTGGCCAGGCGCGAGGCGACCGGCGCCACGACATAGTCCAACTCCTCTGCCACTTCGAGCACCCGCCGCCGGGTTGCTCCTGACACGTTGGGAAGGTTGCGCAATGCCCGGCTGACCGTGGCTGTCGACACACCCGCCCGCGCGGCCACGTCCTGGATCCTCACTCCCACCGAAATGTCCCCTTTCTGCAAACGCTTACATTACAAACTATCCCTTGTAGGCAAAGAAATTGAGCCGCATACTCAAGTTGACCGCCATAAATGCCGTAAGTGTTTACATGTCATACTTTAACTACCACGACTGCTGACAATTTGCTGACAAGGAATGCCTGCCGTGACCACACTGATCCACTCAGCCCAGGCGGTGACCACCTCCGCCATCCGTTCCGATCTCCTGCGTGAACTCGGCGATGATGTGCACGCCGGGGATGTGTTGGCGCGCTGGGATCGGTGGGGCGGTGATCTGCTGACGGGCCTCGGCCAGGTGTACTCCGATCCGACCCTGATCGCCCGCCTGATTCACCAGATCGCCATGGCGCATCGCGCGCGCTCCGTGCCCCTGCGTGAACGCGACCGGCAGCGCCTGCTGCAGCCCGACTGGTTCCAGAAGTCGGATGCGATCGGATATGCCGCATACACCGAGCGCTTCGCCGGCGACTTACCGCACACCATCGAGCACATCGGGTACTTGCAGGATCTGGGGGTGACCTATCTGCACCTCATGCCGCTGCTACAAACGCGGCCGGGACCCAATGATGGCGGGTACGCGGTCATGGATTACGACGAGGTGCGCGCCGATCTGGGGACCATGGACGACCTCTCCGAACTGGCTATGCGTCTGCATGACGCGGGAATCTCCCTGACGCTCGACCTCGTGCTCAACCATGTCGCGCAGGAGCACCGTTGGGCCCGTGCCGCCCGCGCGGGCGACGTCCACTACCGCGACTACTTCTGGACGTTCGGTGATCGCACGATGCCCAACGCCTACGAGCAGAACCTGACGGAGGTCTTCCCCCAGACCTCGCCAGGGAATTTCACATGGGATCCCGAACTCGGCCGGTGGGTGTGGACGACGTTCAACTCCTACCAATGGGATTTGAACTGGTCCAACCCCGACGTGCTCAGCGAGTTCGTGCAGATCATCCTGAACCTCGCCAACCGCGGTGTCGACTGCCTGCGTCTGGATGCCATCGCCTTCTTGTGGAAGCGACTCGGGACGAACTGCCAGAACCAGCCTGAGGTGCACGCCATCACGCAGATCCTGCGGGCGGTGGCTCGCATCGCCGCACCCTCGCTGATCTTCAAAGCCGAAGCGATCGTGCCGCCGACCGAGGTGGTCTCCTACCTGGGCCGCGGCAAGCATGCCGGACGGCTTTCGGACTTGGCCTACCACAACAGCTTGATGGTGCAGATCTGGTCGGCTTTGGCGACTCGGGATGCCCGGCTGCTGGCCGTCGCGGCAGACCGCATGGCGGCGATCCCGACGACGGCGGCCTGGGCGACATACCTGCGCTGCCACGATGACGTCGGCTGGGCCATCGAGGACTGCGACACCGAGGCCCTCGGCTGGAACGGCTGGGCGCACCGCAGTTTCCTGTGCGATTTCTACACCGGCCAGCACCAGGCCTCCTTCGCCGACGGGCTGGTATTCGAACTGAACCCCGCGACGGGCGATCGGCGCATCAACGGCACGGCTGCCAGCCTTGCAGGTATAGGTCGCCCGGCTGAACGGTTCGCCGTCGACCGCTTGCTCTGCGGTTATGCCATGGTGTTCGGCTTCGGGGGGCTGCCCTTGATCTTCTCCGGGGACGAGGTGGCCCTGCTCAACGATCCCTCCTACCTACGCGAACCTGAGCACACCAACGACAGCCGCTGGGTGCACCGGCCGCGGATGCCATGGGCCGATCTGGAGGCCAGCCCGCACGCTCACGAGGTGTTCGAGCGAGTGCAGCGCATGATTCATGTCCGCAAGAACACCGAGTCGCTGCACGCGTCGGTGGCGACCACGGTGATGCCCACCAGCGTGAACAGCGTCACCTGCTTCGTGCGCAAGCACCCCGCCGGGCAGATGCTGCAGGTGTACAACGTCGCTGACTACGCCGTGCGGGTGCCGGCCTGGGAGTTCGAGCAGAAGGTCCCCGGCGCACACGTCGACCTGCTGACGGGCAGCATGCTGACCGTCACCGACGGCATGGTCGAACTACCGCCGTACGCCGCGTTGTGGCTGGTACCTGCCTGATCCGGGTAGACGCGGGCGTCATCGGCTCAGTCGAGCAGGAACCACCCGCGCACCTCAGCCTCGTGGTCGACGAAGCGCTCGCCCGACACATCGACGATCACCTTGTCGATCCGGCCACCGGTGAACCGGTACGGCGCGACGTAGGCCGGGGTGACCGGTGACGCGTCATCCCGTCCCACGCACAGACCGTCCCCCACCGCGCAGAACATGCCCGGTTGGGTGACGATGACGTCGGCACCGACTGGATCGCCATCGATGTAGAGCGTCAGGGTGCCCTTGGCACCCGGCATCGCAGGATCCTCACTGCGACCGGTCGCCGTGAACTCGGCTGTGATGACGTGGGTACCCGGGGTGAGGTCGCGGTCGGCGGTGATCGTCTGCAATACGGTGCCGACCCAGTTGAAGGTGTACGTCAGTCGGCGATTCTGCACGTAGAGGCTGTGCCCGCCGACAACGCCGCCGTGCGCGAACAGCACCCCCTCGGCGTCCTCGGTATCGACCGATACGCCGGCCGCGATCGTGTAGGAACGGCCGCTGATACTGACGGCGGACTGCTCCGGCACCGACGCGCAGTCGGGGTAGTACACGTATCGATCCCGGCTCGGGGAGCCGCTGGGCCGCTCGGCCAGCGTCTGCTCGAGCGCCGTGCGGTCATCAAGCGGTAGCCCGTTGTACTGCTCGGCCAGCTCGAACCAGCGTGCCTTCATGCGCTCGAGGCGGTCAGGCTCGAGTTCGGCCAGGTTCGTTGACTGCGAACGATCGGTCTCGACGTGGTACAGCTCCCAGACGTCCTGCTCGAAACTCCCCCAGCCCGACAACGGCGGATGAAGGGTGCAGGCCAACCAGCCGTCGTCGTAGAGCGCACGCTGGCCCAGCATCGCGTAGAACTGGGTCCGCTTGGCGGGCGCCTGCGGGTCTGTGAGCGAGGCGGCGAAACTCTCCCCCTCGATCGGGCTCTGCGCGTAGCCGTTGAGTGTCGTCGGCGGCGTGATGCCGATCAAGTCGTAGATGGTGGGCACGACGTCGACGGCGTGGACGTACTGTGAGCGCGGTGCGGAGGAGGGCGCGACCTTCGCAGGCCAGGCCACGAGGGCCATGTCGGCTATCCCGCCCTCGTACCCCGCCCAGCGCTTCCAGTAGGGGAAGGGGGTGTCGAACGCCCAGGCCCATCCGGTGTTGTAGTGGTTGTACGACAGCGGGCTGCCGAGCTCCTCGATGTGCTGCAGCGTCAGCTCGGTCGGGGTTGGCACGCCATTGAAGAAGCGCCACTCGTTGAAGGTGCCGTTTGGCCCACCCTCGCCGCTGGCGCCGTTGTCCGACACCACAACGACGATCGTGTTGTCGAGTTCCCCGGACTCCTGCAGGAAGTCCATCACGCGACCGACCTGGTCGTCGGTGTACTCGACGTAGCCGGCGAAGACCTCAGCCATCCGGACGAACAGTCGCTTCTCATCGTCGGTCAGCGAGGCCCAAGGGCGCACGGTGTCGAGCAACGGCCAGGGCTGGCCGTCGGGTCCGGTGGCGGCCGGCTCACCGTGCGGGTTGATACCGGACAGTTGCGTGTCGGCCGGCAGCAGCCCGAGCTCCTTCTGGCGCTCAAGGATGCGGTCGCGGATGGCCTCGTAGCCGTCGTCGAACACGCCTCGATACTTGTCCGCCCACTCCGAGAAGACGTGGTGCGGGGCGTGCGCGGCGTCCAGGGAGAAGTACAGGAAGAACGGCTTGTCCGGGTCGACGGCCTTGGCATCGCGGATGTACTCGATCGCGCGATCCGACAGATCCTTCGCGATGTGGTAGCCCTCGCTCGGCGTTGCCGGCGGCTCAACCGGGTGGTTGTCGTGGATCAGGTCGGGATACCAGGAACTGGACTCGCCGCCGAGAAAACCGTAGAAGCGCTCGAAACCGCGACCGAGTGGCCAGCGCTTCTTCCAGGCGGCCATTCCCGTCTCCTCGCCGGGGGTCAGGTGCCACTTGCCCACGCAGTAGGTGTTGTAGCCGTGCTCCACGAGAACCTCGGAGATGAAGGCGTTCTCGAACGGGATGCGCGTGGAGATGCCCGGGAATCCGGACGAGAACTCCGCGATCGTCGCCATCCCGTTCGATGTCGCGTTGCGGCCGGTCAGCAGCGACGCTCGCGTGGGTGAGCACAGCGCCGTGGTGTGGAAGTTGGAGTAACGAACGCCCAGGTCGGCAATCCGGCTCATCGTCGGGGTGTGTACCGGCCCGCCGAAGCACTCCATGGTCCCGTAGCCCACGTCGTCCCAGACGACGAACACCACGTTGGGGGCGCCCTCGGGTGCTCTGGGAGCCAGATAGGGCGTCCAGTCGGGCACCGAATCCCGGATGTCGAGGCTGATCTTCCCAGTGAATTCCGCGCTCATTGCAGCTCCTCCATGGCCGTGTCCGGCCTGACACCGACTGTCACACGGGCGTACGGCTTTTGTCCTCCCCCGAAGGGGGTGGGCCGCCGACGGGGATGCTGATGGTCTTGGCGGACTAGTCGAGTTGCTGCCTGGCTCAGCATGGCCGAAGGGTTCCAGCCTTGAGCACTGCGATCCCGCGCTATGGAACGCACCCACGGGCTCCCTGGCCCACCGTCCGCGGTCGCCCCTCGCCGACTCAGAACAGAGCACTCGCGCGCCATCCACAGCCGGACGCACGGCACAGGTGGACCCGTTCGTCCGCGGCACAGCGGTTCGGCGCGGCGGAGCCCGAAACGACGAACCGCTGTACCCGAGACGAACGCCTGGGCACCGGACGAACGCCTGGACTCTGCTGGCCACCTCCGGCGACCTCCTCCCAAGCCCCGCAGAACAACCAATCCCAAAACAAAAGACCCGGCAAGCCTGCCGGGTCTTCCGTTTTGGGGTGAGTGACGGGAGCCGTCGCGCCCCTCCGGGACGCTCCTCCCAAGCCCCGCAGAACAACCAATCCCAAAACAAAAGACCCGGCAAGCCTGCCGGGTCTTCCGTTTTGGGGTGAGTGACGGGAGCCGTCGCGCCCCTCCGGGACGCTCCTCCCAAGCCCCGCAGAACAACCAATCCCAAAACAAAAGACCCGGCAAGCCTGCCGGGTCTTCCGTTTTGGGTGTGGTGACGGGAGCCGTCGCGCCCCTCCGGGACGCTCCTCCCAAGCCCCGCAGAACAACCAATCCCAAAACAAAAGACCCGGCAAGCCTGCCGGGTCTTCCGTTTTGGGGTGAGTGACGGGACTTGAACCCGCGACCACCTGGACCACAACCAGGTGCTCTACCAGCTGAGCTACACCCACCAGAACCCACGCAAGGCGGGCCGTTGCCCAGTTTAGCGGCCGCACGCAGGAGCCCCAAAGCAGGAGTGGCATCAAACGCCTTGAGCACCTGAGGGTCGTCCGCAGGCAGCATGGGCTGGACACGCTGTGCCGATCGTCGCAGGTACCGTGGCCAGCGTGTCCGAGGTCATCCGCAGTTACCACGCGCGCCGGGGCCGCCTGTCGCCGAACCAACGACTGGCGCTGGCTGAGCATGCCGACCTCGACCTGGCGAACTGGCCAGATCCCCTCGATCTCGATGCTGTGTTCAAGCGCCGGGCGCCGCGAGTGCTGGAGATCGGAAGCGGGCTGGGCGACACCGCACTGCATCTGGCCGCGACGCACCCCGAGACGGACTACATCGCGGCCGACGTGCACACCAAAGGCATCGCCCGCACACTGCTGCAGATCGAGGACCAACAACTGACCAACCTGCGCGTGTTACACGAAGACGCCCTGGACTTCCTCACACGACGCCTGCCTGCGCAGAGCCTGCAACAACTCCTCGTGTTCTTCCCCGACCCTTGGCCGAAGGCGCGTCATCACAAGCGCCGCCTGGTGCGCCGCGACTTCGCACTGGCCGCGGCCCGCGCCTTAGTGCCCGGCGGCGAACTGCACCTGGCCACCGACATTGCCGAATACGCACAGGTGATGCGCGAGGTGTTGGACCGACAACCTGCGATGCGCAAGACGTACGACGGCCCGCGCCAGCCCGACCGGCCACGCACGAAGTATGAGTCAGCTGGCGAACGCCAGGGCCGTCACGCCATTGATCTGGTGTACCTGCGACAGGCACCATCGACATCATGACCACCATCGATCTCAATGCCGATGTCGGGGAGATGGGCCTCGATCTGGATGCACGGATCATCGAGGTGGTGTCCAGTGTCAGCATCGCGTGCGGCGGGCATGCCGGGGATGACGACACGATGTCCGCCGTCGCGAGGCTGGCGGCACAGCGGCGCGTACGGATCGGTGCCCATCCGTCCTACGTGGACCGAACCGACTTCGGCCGAACACGTCAAGACGTTCCAGCATCGACTCTGCGCGACCAGATCCGCGACCAGATACAGCGTCTGGCCAGCAACACCCCCACAGCCGTGGCCTATGTCAAACCGCACGGCGCGCTCTACCACGCCGCAGCCACTGACCCCGACGTCGCGCAGGCGCTCGTCGACGCGTGCGAGGGGCTGGCCCTCATGGGACAACCGGGGGCGCTGTACCTGCTGATGGCCAAGGCTGCGGGCATCTCCACCATCGCGGAAGCATTCGCGGATCGCGCTTACACCGACGATGCGCGGTTGCTGCCCCGTACGCAGCCCGGGGCCGTCCTGCACGCCGATGACGCGGTACTCACCCAGGTCCTGCACCTGGCCCAGGGTCGGGTGCAGACCGTGAGCGGTCGCACGATCACCGTCGCTGCGCAGTCGGTGTGCCTGCACAGCGATACACCCGGGGCGGCTGCGCTCGCTCACCGGATCGCCGCCCAACTACGTGACTACGGCATACGGATCCAAGCGTGAAGGTCGTACCGTTCGGCGAGCGGGCTTGGCTGGTCTATACGGACCGGCCATTGGCGCTCGCGGCGGCAATTCCGGGCAGTGTGCCCGGCAGAGGACTGCGTTCTGATTCATGACCCGCAGTCGTTGGAGGGTCTGCAGGATCCACCTGAACCACCGGCGGGCAACCTCGTATCGTTGCCAGCAAGGTGGGACGGTGAGGATCTTCATGACGTGGAACGCCAGTCGGGGCTCGACGTCGTCGCTGCCCTGCACCAGCACGTCTTCACAGTGGCTTTCTGCGGCTTTGCGCCCGGATTCGCCTACATGAAGGGCCTGCCCCCGCAGCTCCATCTCCCGCGAAGACCCCGACCACGACCCAGGGTGCCCGCCGGTTCGATTGCCATCGCTGCGGGCTACGTGGCGGTCTACCCGACGGATTCCCCCGGTGGCTGGCACCTACTGGGCCACTGCGATGCCCGCCTGTTCGACCCGGGGTCGACCGAGCCGGCGCTGCTGACACCGGGCACGCGGGTGCAGTTCACATGATTGTGCGAGCCCTGGGGGCACAGACGCTGGTGCAGGATGCCGGTCGCCACGGTTACGCTCACCTCGGGGTGCCGACCGCCGGTGCCTTCGACCAATTCTCCTGGCGGCTGGGCAACCGATTGGTGGGCAACCCGGACGAGTGCGCTTCGCTGGAGTGCCTCGGCGGCGGGCTTGTCCTGGAAGCGACCGCACACGTCACTGTGGCCGTCACCGGCGCTCAGGGCCCCGTGGTTGTGGCTGGCCGCAGCCGTTCCACTGACGAACCACTGCACGTCGCGCCCGGCGATCGACTCACTCTCCGGACCCCCCGCAGCGGCCTTCGGTACTACGTGGCCATCGCCGGCGGCTGGACGGTCGAGCCCACTCTGGGCTCGCAGTCGAGAGACACGTTGGGTCAGCTCGGACCGAGCGTCAAGGTCGGAGATCATCTGCCGGTCGGCCCGCATCGCGGGACTCCAACCGTGGACCATGCGCCACCACGACCGGCCCGACTCAGCTTCGAGGTGACACCAGGTCCCGACCTCGATCTCGCTCCCCTACTACAGCGCGAATGGGACCTCGACCCCCAGTCCAACCGCATCGGCGTGCGACTCACCGGCGACCCCATTGCCGCAGCAATCACGAGCCTGCCCAGCAGGCCCATGGTTCTCGGCGCGGTCCAGCTGCCTCCCAACGGATTGCCGATCATCCTCGGGCCGGACCATCCGACGACGGGCGGCTATCCCGTGATCGCGGTGGTGACTGGTCGCAGCATGAGCGATGTGGCCCAGTGGTCCGGCGGACCCCGCCGCTTCCGGCGGGCTCGTTGAGGTCTGCCACGGCGTCAGGGGCGCAAGGCGTACCCTGATCAGGTGCCAGATCGCCTCAGTCCCCTCGACACCACCTTCCTGCTGCTCGAACGCGATGGTCAGCCCATGCACATCGGCGGCCTCATGGTCTTCGATGGGCCACCACCCAGCTACGAGGACCTCTGCGCATACCTCGATTCCCGGCTCGACGCCGTGCCTCGGTACCGCCAGCGCATCCAGTCGGTCCCGCTGGACATCGGGCAACCCGTGTGGGTCGATGACGAGGACTTCGAACTCGAGTACCACGTGCGCCACACGGCAGTACCCAGCCCGGGTGAGTATGACCAACTCCAACGTCTGGCGAGCAGACTGCTGTCGCAGCGGGTCGACTTGGATCGCCCGCTCTGGGAGATGTGGCTGGTCGAAGGCCTCGCTGGCGGCCGGTGGGCGCTGATCAACAAGGCCCACCACGCGATGATTGATGGCTTGTCCGGCCACGACATCATGGAGGTCATTCTCGACGCCAGCCCTGAGGGACGATCCAGCGGACCGAGCCAGTGGAATCCGGAACCGGGTCCCAACACTGTGGGTCTGATGGCCGACGCGCTCGTCGACTCGGTGAAGCGCCCGGGTGAGCATCTTGGCCGGATTCTGGAGCGGGCCACCCGTCCCAAGGAACTTGTCGAGCACATGGCGGTGCGCACACTGGGCAGCAAGAACTTCGGCCAGCGCATGTTGGCCACGGATACCGTGCTGGGAGGCAGCAACTCCCCGCACCGGCGCTGGGGGTGGGCCGAGACGAACCTGTCCGTACTGAAGGCCGCCAAGAACGCATTCGGGGGGACGGTCAACGATGTGATCCTGGCCGCCGTCACGGGCGGTTTCAGGGAGCTCCTTCTAGGTCGTGGTGTGGACACCCGACCGCTGGAGATCCACTCGATGATCCCCGTCTCCATGCGCAAACCCGGCGATGCCAGCGGCGGTAACGAGGTGTCTGCGATGTTCGCTGTCCTTCCGGTGGGCATCGAGGACCCGGTCGAACGCCTGCACGCGGTCACCCGGCAGATGAATCGCGTCAAGCGCAGTGGCACACCTCTGACGGTGGATTCGATCATCGGACTGGCGGACTTCGTGCCGCCTGCACTCTTCGCTGCGGCGGGCCGGGTGGCGGGCCGGGTCGACCTGCGCGCATTCGACACAGTCACGACAAATGTCCCGGGTCCACAGGTTCCACTCTTCATGCTCGGCAGGCAACTCCAGGCCCTCATCCCCTTCGTTCCGCTGGCCTCAGGCGTCCGGATCTCCACGGCGATCGCCAGTTACAACGGCCTGGTGAACTTTGGTGTCACCGCCGACTACGACGCGATGCGCGACCTACCGGTGTTCCTCGACGGGATCCGGGACACACTGGCCGGGTTGACTTCGGCGATCGAGTAGGCCATCCGTCCGGGCTACCTCACCGACCGTCTACACATCTGGTTGAGGGCAGGGACTGGCCAACCAGATCTGTAGACGCCACGCGGTGCAAATGCGTCAAACCGGACATCCGAAACGTGTCGCTGGTTGAGAATGACGCTTCTGGCGCTGGCTTCAACCAGATGTGTAGGCCGCCGCCCCTACACCAGTTGCAAGGCTGTCCACCCCGCCAAGCCGAGCAGCGCCACGCCGAAACCGACACACGTGACGATGGTCATCTGCCGCGAGTGGCGCTCGAAGCCGTCGTGGAGGCGGGTGAGCACCGGTTTGGCCCTCTCGCCGGCCACCGTGACCGCGACCACGGGACCGAGCACGGCAGCCTCAGTGATCAGGAACAGCATCACAAAAGCCAGCCCTTTCACCGCTATGTCGACCGTGGCCGAGAAGATGACGTGCAGGGCGGGAATGTACAACGCCAGCGTTGAGGCGTTCAGGGCAAGTCGCAGCGCACCGATGCCGAAGATGAAGGGTGGCCGGGCGTCGACGAGTTTCGAGAGCACCGAATCATGCTTCTTCGCTGGCTTCGATCGCACCCGCAGAGCCACAGCCAGCAGGGCACCGCCTCCGATCGCCAGGATCGCGGCCTCCACCCAGGTGGGCCCATTCACCTGCAAGGGCGGCAGCGCGGATGCGAGGGAGAAGCCGCCAACGCTGATCAACAACAGCATCGACATACTGCCCAGAGCTAACGCCCACCCGCGCCGCAGGGCCCCCGGGGCGGGGCTGGTGAGCACGACCACCTGCATCGCCAGGAACGTGGGGCTGATGGCCGCGCCCAGCGCCAGCGGCAGGACCTGCAGGAACAGGCTCAGCGCCGCGTTCATGTCAGTGGACGACGGCCACGCTGCACTGTGCGTGATGGAGCACGCGGTTACTGACCGAACCAAGCATCAGGGACGCGAAACCACCATGGCCACGGGATCCGACCACCAGCAGGTCGCACTCGTCGGAGGCCTCGAGCACCACGTTGTCCGCGTGGCCCCGCCCTAGATGCAACTCGATCTCGACGTCGGGGTACCGGTCGCGATGGCCGGCAAGCACCTCGGAACTGAGCCGATCCTCGGCATCTTTGACCTCGTCGATGATGCCGCCCTTGGGATACGTACTCGCATCCACATCGAAACCGACCACGTGCACGTCCCACGCATGGATCACGAGCAGTTTCCAGCCCCGGCGACTGGCCTCATCGAAGGCGAAATCAAGGGCACGCTGACCAGGTTCCGACCCGTCAATGGCCACTCCGAGCCGGTGATAGGTGACGGGCTTGGGACGCACGACCACGGTGGGGCACTTGGAGTGGGTCGCCACCTGCGATGAGGTGCTCCCCAGCAGGATCTCAGCGACGCCCCGCTTGCTGTGTGAGCCCGTCACCAGCAGATCCGCATGCTCGCTGGCCTCGACCAACGCGGACGCCGCAGGCCCGACCACCGCTTCGGCGCTGACCTCCAGGCCGCTGTTCGCGACCAACTCACGGCCTTGTGCAGCGATCTGCTCGCCGCGCTCCTTCATCACCTCGGCCAGCGTGGGGTCGATGATGGCACCCCCGCCGAACCCCATGTCGACCATGGGTTCCTCCCACACGACCGCGATCTGCAGAGGCACTGCGCGCAGCTTGGCCTCCTCCACCGCCCACTGCAGCGCCCGCTCAGAGCCGTCAGAACCGTCGTAACCCACCACCACCGACATATCCACACCCTTCGTCTCCCCTAAGCGTATCCGTGCGGTAGATTCTGGGCGGAATTCAGTTCACTCTCATGGGGCGGGGGTCGGCCGTGAGCCTCGGCACATCTCGCGATACAACCGCACGCATTCGCATCCTTGCCTGCGAGCCCGAGCCGCCTGCTGCCCAGCCCCGATCCCGGTCCTGGCCGATCTGGACACTGGTCGTAGCCACCGCCGTTGCAGGGGCGGGAGTCACGTGGACGCTCCTGCAGCCCAATGCCGAGTCGACGGCCGCTGCGACCCCGCCCGTGGCGCACGCTGCGATGCCAGCGGCAGCGAAGGGATCCGCGAACATCGCTACCTTCCGCACAAATTCCAGGGTGGCCCGCCGGATGTCCGCGGCCGCCTCGGCCGACCTACCTGCTGCCGCCCGCTACGCGAAGCGCACCGCCCCCGTCTTCACTGCGCAGGCACCCGCAGCCACCCCCGCAACTGTGAACAACTGGACGGCCCCCACAACAGTTCAAGCGCCCCAGCCAGCGCCTGCCTCAGCGGCCACGTCCAACAGCCCGCAGAGTGGGCCCTCGGTGACGATCCGAGAAGATGTCAGCCGGCCCGCCAACCAGACTCCCGGGATGCCCTGACTCGAGCGTCAGTAGCTGCCGGTCATGAGTTGCGCCGCGACGAACGGGTCGAGTTCGCCGTCGACCACCCTTTGTGCCAGATCGGGGGCATCGACCATCTGCTCCCGGACGATGTCCACCGCAGTTGACTCGATCTCATCGATGACTCGGCGCAGGTGACGCTGCTCCCATGACTCAGTCGGGCGGTGTGCCTCGATGGCGCTCACCAGGTCCCGGACCCCAGCCCCCGCCGTAGCTACGGTCGTGATGACCGGGCGCCCCGTCATCGCCCTTAGATCCGTCACGGTCCGCCCGATCCCCTCACGGTCGGCCTTGTTGACGACCAGAATGTCGGCGGCGCTGACCCCCTGCGCCTTGGACAGTTGCACGGCATCGCCGGAGTCCGGGGTCACCATGAGCAGGAGCGTGTCGGTTTGCGCGATAACATCGGGACTTGTGGTGGCGGCCTCGACCAGGATGATGTCGAAGCGACAGGCGTCCAGAATCCGCAGCACCAAAGGTGTGGTCGGTGCGAGGCCGCCTGGATGACCTCGACTCGCCATCGACCGGATGAACACGTCGGGGTCCGTGGCCCAATCCTGCAGCCGGATCCGGTCTCCCAGGACAGCGCCGGCACGCTCCGCGCTCGGGTCGATCGTGACGACTGCCACCCGCTTGCCCTCGGCTCGGAATCGGGCCAACAGCGCAGCGATCAAACTGGACTTGCCGACCGCAGCGGGCCCGGCGATCCCGACGATGTGCGCCTTGCCCAAGTGGCCGACCACCTGCGCGTTCACGCCCTCGACCCGATTCTCCGCCCGAGTCAGCAGACGCCCCAACGCCCGTCGGTCTCCCCGTTGCGCCTTGGTGAAGAGCGAAGCAGCCACAGCGGGAGTTTACCCTGCGTTCATCTGTAGGTCGCGTGTGCCAGACGGGTCGGCCCATGTGTCGAGCGCGCCAGAAATGGGCGGTTGGTGCGACACGCCGTGGCGAATCGCAACGAATGCCCATTGCGCACCCCGGGCAACGGCGCGTCCTCGAGACCCGATCCGGTTAGGGCACGGTCACGATCAGTGCGTCACCTTGACCGCCGCCCCCGCAGAGGGCCGCCGCACCCACGCCGCCCCCGCGACGTTTGAGTTCCAGCGCCAGGGTCAGCACCACACGGGCACCCGACATCCCCAGCGGATGGCCCAGCGCGATGGCGCCGCCGTTGACGTTGACAATGTCCTCATCCAGGCCGAGCTCGTCGGCGCTGGCCAGCCCGACCGCCGCAAACGCCTCATTGATCTCCACCAGGTCGAGGTCCGAGACGGCGATGCCCTGCTTGTCGCACGCGAGCTTGATGGACTCGGCAGGCTGCAGGTGCAGCGATGCATCAGGCCCTGCCACGACGCCATGGGCACCGATCTCTGCCAGCCAGGTGAGGCCCAGCTCTTGCGCCTTCTCCTTGCTCATGACGACCACGGCTGCCGCCCCATCGGAGATCTGTGACGCGTTGCCGGCGGTGATGCTGCCGTCCTTGGCGAAGGCAGCGCGCAGGCGCCCCAAGCTCTCCGCGGTGGTGTCCGCACGGACCCCTTCATCGGTCGCGAAGACGATCGGGTCGCCCTTGCGCTGCGGGATCTCGACGGGGACGATCTCCTCGGCGAATGCGCCGTTCTTCTCCGCGATCGCGGCCAGCTGGTGGGAGCGGGCGGCGAAGGCGTCCTGGCGCTCGCGGGTCACGGCCGGGTACTTGCTCAGGTATCCCTCGGTGGACTCGCCCATCGCGCACTGATCGAAAGCGCAGGTCAGGCCATCAAAGGCAAGTGAGTCGATGACCTTCCAGTCGCCGTACTTGACACCTTCGCGCGATCCCATCAACAGATGGGGGGCGTTGGTCATCGACTCCATGCCACCTGCGACGACGATCTCGTACTCGCCAGCGCGGATCAACTGGTCGGCCAGGGCAATCGCATCCAGACCCGACAGGCACACCTTGTTGATGGTGAGCGCGGGGACGTCCATCCCGATGCCGGCCTTCACGGCCGCCTGTCGAGCGGTGATCTGCCCCGTGCCGGCCTGCAGCACGTGACCCATGATCACGTAGTCCACCTGGTCGGCGGACACCCCCGACCGTTCCAGTGCCGCCTTGATGGCGAAGCCGCCAAGGTCCGCGGCGGAGAAACCCTTGAGTGAACCGAGCAGGCGCCCCATCGGGGTGCGGGCTCCGGCGACGATCACATTTCCAGCCATGCGGACCTCCTGAGTGTGCGGCGTGCGGCTTAATGCCACGATAAACCCATGGGATTTGTGACTGCGATCGACCATGTGGGACTGGCTGTGCGCGACCTCGACCAGGCCATCGCGTTCTACCAGGACGCGTTCGGCATGCAACTCGTGCATGAGGAAGTGAACGAGGAGCAGGGCGTCCGGGAAGCGATGATGGCTGTTGGGGACAGCGGCTCCTGCATACAACTGCTGGCGCCGTTGAAGGACGACTCCCCCATCGGCAAGTTCCTGTCTCGCAACGGCGAGGGCATCCAGCAGGTGGCCTACCGCGTGAGCGACATCGACGTGGCCGCCGACGAGTTGCGGGAGGCCGGCGTGCGGATGCTGTACGAGCACCCCAAGCGCGGCACCGCGGGTTCCCGGGTCAACTTCGCCCACCCGAAGGACTGCGGCGGCGTTCTGATCGAACTGGTGGAGCCGGGCGAGGGGCACTGACCGTCAAGCCATCCCGGCAGCCTGTTGCCAAAGGTGGGCGTTCGAGGATCGAACGCCCACCTTTGGCAACTCCGGCTACGGACGCACGATGTACGTCTTCTGTTGCACGAACGGCTTGTAGAGGTTCGTTCCCTTGGCGGTCTGCCGGATCCGCACCTTCATCGGGTTGGCGCCGATCACCTTGACCCGCAGGAAGCCGTTCTTGCGGATCACCTTGCAGTAACTCGTCTCACCAGCAGCAGCGGCCTTGAGCGGCCGGCACGTGACGCTGGTGCGGATCTTCTGACCCTGATCGGTGCGTCCGGTCTTCACCTTGTTCGGAGATGTCGGCAGCGGCGCGGCCGACTGCGCCTCCCGCCGCACTGCCATCGTCGCCGTGGCCGTGTTGTTGGCCAGGTTCGCCTCGTAGGAGGTGGTGGCCACCGTCGCCTCGTTCGTCACCTGCGGCACTCCGCCAGTCACCAGCGCGGTGACGTCGATCTGCTCGTTGGCCTGAGTTGCCAGCCCTGTGCGGGTACAGGTGAACTGCCGCACGCCCGTTCCGCACGTCCAACCGGTCCCTGAAGCGGATACCAACTCCTGTCCCACGGGCAGGGTGTCAGTGACCGTGATGGTGCCAGCGTCGGAGACAGAACCCACGTTGCTCACGCCCAACCGCCACGTGGCCTGCTCCCCAACAGTTGCCGACGAGGTCACGGCCGCCTTACTAATCGCCAGATCCACGGGCGTGGTGTTCGCGGTGATCGCGGTCGTGTTGTTCGCCAGGTTCTGCTCGAAGGAGGACGTGGCAACCGTGGCGGTGTTGCCGAACTCGGCTTGTGGCCGCGCTGACCTTGGCAACCACAGCGATCTGCTGGCTGGCCGCCAATGGCAGACCGGCGCTGGTGCAGGTCACGACCTGACCAGCCACCGAACATGTCCAACCCGTCCCCGTGGCCGAGACGTACTCCAAACCGCTGGCCAGGGTGTCCGTCACCGTGACAGCGCCGGCGTCAGGGATGGTGCCCACATTGGCCACCGTCAACGTCCAGTCAGCGTTCGTCCCAGGCTGGAAAGTGCCCGATCCGGTCTTCGAGATCGCCAGGTCAACCGGCGTCACGTTGATGCGGGCCGTCGCGGAATCATCGGCCGGGGTGCTGTCCGGCGTCGCGGAGGACGCCGTGACCGTCACGTCGTAGAAGCCCACCGTGGCTGGCTTGGCTGTTGCCACCTCGAGGACGAGTTGGGGCGCAGTGGCGCCGACAGGGAACAGAACCGCCGGGGGGCCTTCGTTCACAGCCCCTGGGGGCGCGGGGACCCAGGTACATTCCACGTCCTGGCCGGTTGCCGTGCAGTTCCATGGGGAAGAGCCGCTGACGTATGTCACACCCGCGGGCAACGTGCTGCGCACCGTCACCGGAGTGGACGCATCGGAGGGCCCGACGTTGGTGATGCCGACAGGAATCGTCGTGGTGTCACCGGGATTCACTGGCGCTGCCGGATGCGTGGCCGTGACCGCAAAGTCAGCCTCGTTGGTGACCTCAACCTCTGCAGTCACCTCAGGCAGATCCGAATCCTCCACCGGATCACAGACCGTCCCGGGCCACGTCATGGTGGCCAGAGTCTGCGGATCTGACACGGGCGGATGGCCAAGCCCGGCACAGTTCACGTAGACGCCTGCCCTCGTCGAGGCCGGCGCTGTCGTCGTCACGGTGACGGTCACCGACGAGTCTTTGGGAACCAGCGGCTGGAAGCACCAGAACTCGGTGTCGCTGCCGGTGCGCTTCTGGCACTGCATGGCCGGGCTGGACGTGGTGATCTCACCGATCACCAGACCATCATCCATCCGGTCGGCGAAGAACGCGGGAAGCGGCAACAGCGGGTTCAGATTGGTGATCTCGACCGTGAACTCAGTGGCTTGACTGCCGCCAGCGACGATCGATGCCACTCCGGTGCGCACCTTGGCGATGGTGATACCCGTGACGTTTGCCTGGGCCGGCGTCACGGTGACCACGGGCGCGAGAAGCAACGCGCCTGCCACCAAACCCGCCCCCACCCGTCGAATGCCCATTACGACCCCCTCCCAGGGTTACAGCGCACAATGTTCGGTACATCTTGAACAATAGCCCCGAACCAGGGCCCGAGGCTCGCAAAGGGGAGAAACGCCGCTGACCCCACCCGAAAGGGGTGGAGCCAGCAACACACCATGCGAGTTCTTACGGTTTGACGATGTAGGTCTTGCGCTGCAGGAACGGCTTCAACCGGTCGTTGCCCTTCGCCGTCTGCACCACCGTCACCTTCATCTTCTGCGAGCCGAACACCCGCACCCGGACCACACCATCGGCCCGGCGCACCTTGCAGTAGCTGACCTCACCGGCCACCGCCGACTTCACCGGAGTACACCGCACCCGCGTCGTCAACTTCTGCCCCTCATCGGTCTTGCCGGACAGAATCCGCCGCGGCGACGGCGGCAACGCCGACGCCGTCTGCTCCACACGGCGCACCGACACGGACTTCTCGGCAGAGTTGTTCGCGGTGTTCTTCTCATACGAGGTCGTCGCCACAACGACCTTGTTCAGCGCCGCGCCGCGCTGGGTCATCTTCGACACGACGACGATGTCCTCAACAGCGCCAACCGGCAGGACGGCGTGGGTGTGTTCACACGTCACCTTCTGGCCCTGCGCCGAGCAAGTCCATCCTTCGGCGGTGGCGGACTTGAACACCGCACCAGCCGGCAACGTGTCGGTGACCGTCACCTTCCCGGCATCCTCGATCGTGCCCACATTGGACACCTGCAACGTCCACGTCGCCTCGTCGTCGACGACCACCGGCGAACCCGCCGACTTCGACACCGCCAGATCCACCGGCGTCATCGGGATCGCAGCCGTCGCCGTCGCATCAGCCGGCGTCGGATCCTTACGTTGCTGGTCGCTACCGCCGTGATCCCGTAGTCGGCCTGCAACGCCGGGCTTCGGCGTCTTGACCGTGACAGGCAACGGGATGAAGCCTGGTGTGAGCGCCGCCTGCGACGTCTGTGCCGCGTCGAGCGGCGTCCAGAGGCACTCGACCTTCTGGCCGGTCGGCGTGCAGGCCCACGATCCGGGCCGGCAGACACCAACGTGACCCCATCGGGCAGGGCAAAACTGAGTCTCATGAAGTGCAAGGCCAGCGACGGACCCAGATCCTTGAGCGTGAACGACACGTCGCGTCCTTGCCCGGTTCGGTGTGCGCCGCGTCCGTTGCCGTCAAGCGAAGATCCGCCAACGCCTTCACGTCCACCGACGTGCTCTTCTCCGTGTAGATGGGCGGGGTCGGACTCGGTTGCGGTGCCAGGTCCTGTGGTGCCCTCGGCGGAGTGAGACCGCAGAATTCCCTGGGTGTGGCACCCAAGACCGTCGCGATGCTGCAGAACGATTTGGTCGACGTGGGCACCCAGGGCTCGGCGAGGTACGTCGCCACAACAGTGAGCGAGGCTTTAGCGGGCAGACCCACGTCCGGCTCGTTTTCGGTGAGAGCCTGCGGTTGCGGCGCCTCTTTTCCGGTCATACAGACGAACTGATTCGGATCGGTGGGACTGAGCATGCACTCGGTGCTCGGCGTCAGTTCCTTGACCGAGACGTTCTGCAGAGTCAGCCCGCTGGCGGGAACACCCCCGATCGCCACAGGGATCGTGAAGTTGTTCGGATTGGTGACGAGCATCGTGAACTCGGTGCCCGTCGCGCCACCGGCGATGATCGGATTAGCTCCCGTGACCGTCACCGTCAGTTCCGGCGCGATGGCAGTGACCGCCTGCCCTGGCGATCCCAGCCCCACAAGCCCCACGGCAAGTGCCCCCGTTGCCAACGATCCCACGAGTCTGCGCACTCTCATGACAAATCCCTCCCCTTGTTCCGTAACCCACCACCGATATCGGCACAAACCCGCCGAGCCTTGACCCACAACAAATGGCGGCCCGGATTTCTCCGGACCGCCACTTGAAGTGTTGCGATTACGGTTTGACGATGTAGGTCTTGCGCTGCAGGAACGGCTTCAACCGGTCGTTGCCCTTCGCCGTCTGCACCACCGTCACCTTCATCTTCTGCGAGCCGAACACCCGCACCCGGACCACACCATCGGCCCGGCGCACCTTGCAGTAGCTGACCTCACCGGCCACCGCCGACTTCACCGGAGTACACCGCACCCGCGTCGTCAACTTCTGCCCCTCATCGGTCTTGCCGGACAGAATCCGCCGCGGCGACGGCGGCAACGACGCAGCCGTCTGCTCAAGGCGGCGCACGCGCACGCTGGCCGAGGCACTGTTGTTCGCAGTGTTCTTCTCATACGACGAGGTGGCCACGGCCACATTGTTCGTGAAGGCCCCGCCGCTGGGCATCGTGGCGATCACCACCAACTCCTCGGTGGCACCCACCGGGAAGCCAGCATGAGTATGAGTGCAGGTGAGCTTCTGCCCCTCCGCCGCGCACGTCCAGCCATCACCGCTCGCCGACGTGAACACCGCACCAGCCGGCAACGTGTCGGTGACCGTCACCTTCCCGGCATCCTCGATCGTGCCCACGTTGGACACCTTCACCGACCAGGTCGCCTCATCATCGACAAGCACCGGTGAGCCCACCGACTTCGTCACCGCCAGATCGACCGGCGTCACGTCAACGGTGCTCGTCGCGCTGGAATTGGCGGGTTTGCTGTCCGCGGTCTTCGAGACGACCGTGGCAGGCACGTCATAGTGGGCGACCAGACCCGGCTTGGCGGTCTTAACCGTCCAGACCAGGTCCGGAGCACTACTAGCCGGGCCGAGCAGAGGCAGGGGGAACGCAAGCGGACCTGCGGCGGCATCTGCCAGCAGAGTGAACGTGCACTCGACCACCTGGCCGTTGGGCACACACGTCCAGGGTGCGGCCGCCGAGACGAATGAGAGACCGGGCGGGAGGGTGCCGGTCAGCGTCAACGGCAGCGTCGCGCTCGACGGCCCGTCGTTCTTCACCTTCCAGGTGATCTTGGCGTCAGCGCCAGGATCCGTCTGCCCGGCGTTTGACCCGGTCAGCACGAGGTCGGCGTCGTTGATGACGTCAACGGGCGCGAGCGTCTCGGGATTCAAGATCTCTTCAGCCGCGGCCTGCGGTGCCTCAACCGGGATTTCGACATCGCAGTTGTACGACGACATCTGCCCCTCTGGGGTTAGTGCCCTGGGATTGAAGACAGCGGCACAGTTGTTCAGGGTCCCAGGCCGTACTGGCGCGGGAGACGTGGCGGTGACCGTGTACGAGACGGAAGCCCCCGATGCGATGTTGACAGCACCAGGCTGGGGTGCGGTGAAGATCATCGGCACCCTGCAGTAGAAGCTCACATCATCGATCTTGGTGCACTCGAAGTCGGGCGAAGACGTCGTGATGGTGTCAATCACGAGGCCCTCGTCGAGTCGGTCAACGACCCATCCGCCGGCCTCGTCCAGGCTGTTGTTCGTCACAACGACCGTGAACGTCGTCTTCTGGCCCGACCCTGCAGTGATCGGGCTGGCACCGGTGCGTTCATTGGACAGCACCAGGCCACCACCACCATTCGCCTGCGCCGGGATGGCCACCCCCAGCCCCGCGACCACCAAAGCGGCAGTGGTTACCCCCGCCGCGACTCTTCGCATTCTCATCGAACCTCCCATTGTGTGTTGCAGCCCCGCGGACGAGCATCAGGCTAGCGCCGCAGATGGTACAGACGCGCGATCTGCACTAAATGACGGTCATTTCAGGCCGACCCCTCTACCGCCCGTGGCACAGCCACCCATTAGCGTGCAACTAGGTTCACGAATGGGAGCGGATCATGCAGCACATCCTCGACGCCATCATGAACGAGGCCCCGGCGGCCGAGTTCGCGTCCATTGAGATTCCTCAGTCCTACCGAGCGATCACTGTTCACAAGGAAGACGTGGACATGTTCGCCGGACTGCCGACGCGCGAGAAGGATCCCCGGAAGTCGCTGCACCTCGATGACGTTCCGGTTCCCGAACTCGGCCCAGGCGAGGCGCTTGTGGCCGTGATGGCCTCGTCGATCAACTACAACACCGTCTGGACCTCGATCTTCGAGCCGGTGTCGACGTTCGGCTTCCTCGAGCGCTACGGCCGCTCACATCCGCTCGCCAAACGCCATGACCTGCCCTACCACATCATCGGCTCCGACCTGGCTGGTGTCGTACTGCGCACCGGGCCGGGGGTCAACGCGTGGGGCCCCGGCGACGAGGTGGTCGCCCACTGCCTGAGCGTGGAGTTGGAGAACCCCGCAGGCCACAACGACACGATGATGGACCCCGAGCAGCGGATCTGGGGCTTTGAGACCAACTTCGGCGGTCTGGCCGAAATCGCGCTGGTGAAGTCCAACCAGCTCATGCCCAAGCCTGCACACCTCACATGGGAAGAGGCCGCGGCGCCTGGGCTTGTGAACTCCACCGCCTACCGCCAGTTGGTCTCGCGCAACGGCGCTGGGATGAAGCAGGGCGATGTCGTGCTGATCTGGGGGGCATCGGGTGGTCTGGGTTCCTACGCCACCCAGTACGCAGTCAACGGCGGCGCGATCCCCGTGTGTGTGGTGTCCTCCCCCGAGAAGGCCGACATCTGCCGAGCCATGGGCGCGGAGTACATCATCGACCGCAACGCAGAGGGCTACCAGTTCTGGAAGGACGAGCACACCCAGAATCCGAAGGAATGGCAGCGCCTCGGCAAGAAGATCCGTGAGCTCACGGGCGGCGAGGACGTCGACATCGTCTACGAGCACCCTGGCCGCGAAACGTTCGGAGCCAGTGTCTACGTCACGAAGAAGGGTGGCACCATCGCCACCTGCGCCTCGACCTCCGGCTACATGCACGAGTACGACAACCGCTACCTGTGGATGAACCTGAAGCGGATCATCGGCTCGCACTTCGCGAACTACAAGGAGTCGTATGAGGCCAACCGACTCATCGAGAAGGGCATGATCCACCCCACCCTGAGCAAGTCCTTCCCGCTTGAGCAGACCGGCCAGGCCGCCTATGAGGTTCACCGCAATGCTCATCAGGGCAAGGTCGGGGTTCTGTGCCTGGCGCCCGAGGAGGGTTTGGGTGTGCGTGACCCGGGCAAACGTGCGAAGTTCGAGAAAGAAATCAACCGCTTCCGGAACGCATGATGCTCAACGACAAGGCCAAGGCACTGCTCGACAAGCCGAAGCAGTTCGCCACCATCTCCACGATCGAACCCGACGGCCGACCCCAGAGCAGTGTGGTCTGGTACGTCCGCGATGGCGACGACGTGCTTGTCTCAACGGTCGCGGATCGGCGTAAGCACAAGAACATGGTGCGCGATCCGCGGGTGACGCTCCTGGTCTACGACGCCGAGAACCCTTATGAGTACGTCGAGATCCGCGGTCGGGTCCAGATGACCACCGAGGGCGGCCGGGAACTGATCGACGACCTGGCGCGCGCCTACATGGGTGCGGACCGGTACACCATGGACGACGGCACGGACAACGTGCGCGTCGTCTGCCGGATCGTGGCTGAGAAAGTCGTCAGCCGCTAGGCGTCAGCGGGCAGCGAACCAGGCGGATGCCTTGGCATTCCACAGCAGGTACAGCACGAAGGCGGCGATGATCGTCAGCACGACCGCGCCCCACATGAAACTGCTGCCCCAGAGCATCACGATCGCAAAACCGCCGAGCACGAACCGGACCATCATCAGCAGGCTGATGAGCAGCCGCGCGAACTTGCTCCCGTTGCCCAGCGCCGACGCGAACAAGGCGATCACCAGGCCCAGGACGATCGAGATCCAGGCTGTCAGGGTCGCGGTGTCAGGGTTGACCCCAGCGTCAACGAGTGTCGCATCACTGGCGAACAACAGGATCACGCCGTCGATGATCGTCACGATCGCCACCAACCACGTGAGAATGACGACGAAGGAAACGCTGGCAGGCCGCTTGGGCAGTTCGGAAGTCATGGCGCCGAATGTAGCGTGACGAGGGTCCGGATTGGATGGCGGCGCGCCAGGCGTCAGCCTGCCTCTTCGGCGGCCCGCAACCAGCGCTCCTCGAGCTGTGACAGCTGCTCCTGAGCCGCCGACAGTTCCCGCCCCAGTTGCACCAGCGACTCGCCGTCGGTCGCTGCTTCGGCCATGGCCCCGTGAATGGTGTCGATCCGGGCGCTGGCCCTGCCCATCTCCCGATCGATGCGTGCCAGCTCCTTGCGTGCGGCTCGGGTGTCACCACCGGCCGGCTTGGCAGCCGTGACCTGGACAGTCCGTTCCCGATCGAGGTACTGATCCACCCCTCCGGGCATGTGCACGAGGCGGCCATCGAGCAGCGCCCACACGTCGTCGCACACCCGCTCCAGGAAGTACCTGTCGTGGGACACCACGATCAGACTGCCGGCCCATCCGTCCAGGACGTCCTCGAGCACCGTCAGTGTCTCGGTGTCGAGGTCGTTCGTGGGCTCATCCAGCATCAGCAGGTTCGTCCCGGACAAGAATGTGCGCAACAGGTGCAGCCGGCGCAACTCACCGCCCGACAGATCGCCGAGCCGCTTCCACGGGGCATCGCCGGTGAATCCGAACTCCTCCAGCAGCTGTGACGGGGTCAGCTCGTCACCGGTGCTGACGGTCACCCGGTTGCCCACCTCCTGCAGCCACGGCAGCACGCGCTGCTGGCCGTCCACGACCGGCAGCCGCTGATCGACGACGGCCGGGTGGACCGTCTTCCCTCGCTTGACAGTGCCGGCGTCAGGCTGCAGGGCACCGTTGATCAAGCGCAACAAGGTCGTCTTCCCGGCTCCGTTCGGGCCGAGCAGGCCGATCCGCTCGCCCGGCCCGATCCCCCACGTCTGCTCGGTGAGCACGGGCGGAACCCCTGGAGCTGGCCGCACGGTGACAGCCTTCAGGTCGACGACCTGCTTGCCCAACCGGTTCATGCTGACCTGTTGCAGACTCAGCGGATCGCGGGGCGGGGGCTCGTCGGCGATCAGCGCCAGCGCGGCGTCCTGGCGGAACTTCGGTTTCGATGTCCGGGCCGGCGGGCCGCGCCGCAACCAGGCCAACTCCTTGCGCAGGACGTTCTGGCGCCTGGCCTCCGACGCCGCACGCTGGGAGTCACGTTCAGCCTTGGCCAAGACGTACGCGGCGTACCCGCCGTCGTACATGTCCACCGCACCCCTACCGACCTCCCAAGTGCGCTCCGTCACCTCGTCGAGGAACCAGCGGTCGTGGGTCACGACCACGAGTGCCCTGCGACCGCGCGGCCAGGCGCGTAGATGGTCTGCCAGCCAGCGCACCGACTCGATGTCCAGGTGGTTGGTGGGCTCGTCGAGCAGCAGCACGTCCGGAGCGGCGACCAGCGCTGCCGCGAGTGCCACGCGCCGCGCCTGGCCGCCGGACAGGGCGTTGGCATCGCGATCCAGCCACGCCTGGTCGAGCAAACCTGCCAGGATCTCGCGCACCCGCGGATCGGAGGCCCACTCATGGGTGTCGGCCTGCCCGAAAAGAACCTCGCGCACCGTCCCGGGCGGCAAGGCGTCGTGCTGGGTGACCAGCCGGATCTCGATGCCGGACGTTGGTGTCACCCTGCCCGCCGCAGCGAGCTCCTGTCCAGCCAGCGCACGCAGCAGCGTCGACTTGCCGGCCCCGTTGCGCCCGACGACTCCAACCCGGTCACCATCGGAGAGCCCGAGGGACACCTCATCGAGGATGGTCTTGTCGCCTTTGACGATCGTGAGGGCATCGGTCACGATCAGCGCGGGCACCCTTCCAGGGTACGCAGCACGCCGATCCCCTCCGGCGCGGGCTCGAGCGGTGATGAATGTCGATGGCGGGTGACGGTTCTGGTTTGTCAGGGGCCCACTGGTCGCCCATCGCTCACAGATGCCCTGCTGCCCCCGCCGCACGAGGCAATGTGGGAAACAAGCCTCTAGGAGGTCGATACCCCACATTGCCACCCGCCACGCATGGCCAGAACGCGTCTAGGTCGCCTCAGCCGGCAACCGAGCGGAGCCTCACGGAAGCCAGTCGCGCAGGATCTCCAGCAGCACATCGTTGGCCGCCGCCGGGTCCTCAATCACGCTCAAGTGCCCGGCACCCGGGATCTCACGGCCCACAGCTTGCGGCATGGCATCAAGCATGATCTGCTGCTCCGCCCGCGGGGAGAGCGTGTCCTCGCTGCCCCAGACCACAGCCGCGAGACCGTCATAACTGCGCAGCACAGGCACCGAGTCCAGGCGGTCGGCCATCGTTCGCTGGGCATTCGCCACGGCTGCCGGCGACGCGTCGTCGATCATCTGCCGCACGGCACCCACGACCTCCGGCCGACTCTCGCGCGTGGTGGCCCCCAACAGGTTGGGCAGAAGTTCGTCGGCGAGTCCGGCCGTATCCGGCGCGGCGTCCATACGCTGGGCCATCTTGAAGCGAACCCGGCGGGCTTCCGGGGCGTCGGCCGTGGCCTTCGTGTCCACGAAGATCGCCCCGGCGACCTTGTCCGGAGCCTTGCGCAGAACCTCCATCAGCAGGTAGCCCCCCATGGACACCCCTACGAAGACGGCAGGCTTGTTCAGCCGCGTCAGGACGGGAGTCACCATCTGCAGCAGTGACGGCGAGCCCGGCAGCGCGGAGTCACCAAAGCCACCCACATCGGGGGCGAAAACGGTGTAGCCCACGCCCCGCAGGTACTCGATCTGACCGTCCCAGAGGTGATGATTCACCGGAAAGGCGTGCAGCAGAACCACGGCGGTCATCGGCCGGACCCCCGATGCGTCAACCGGGTCACGAAGTGGGGGGCGTCTCGGGGCCGCCGCTCGGCGTCGGTGCAGCGTCGACGACCTCATCGGTGGTCGACGGCGCCTCTTCGGTGGCCTTGGTCACGGTCTTCTTGAGATCAGCCACCGGTGCCACGTCGGTGTCGGGCTGCTCCATGACCTGCCACTCCTCGGCCGCCTTGCGCCGCTTCTTCAGCACGATCACCAGGCCCACGGCGACACCAGCAACCGCCAGACCGATGGCGATCTTGGGCAGTAGGTGCCGATTCTCCTCGATCTTCTGCTCGGCAACCTCCAGCGCGCGATCAGCCTGTGCCAACACTTTCTCCGTATCCAGGACCGTGGTGTCGGCGACCTTGATCACGCCGTCCCACTTGTCCAAGCGGTTTTCCCAGTGCTCGATGTGGTCGCGAACGTTGTCGATATCGATAGTCATGACTCCAGCCTTTCTGATCGGGACATGATTCGGCAAGTCACCCACCTACGGCATCGCCGAAAGTCCCCCGTCGAGGATCAACTCCTGCCCCGTCATGAAGCTCGAGGCGTCGGAGGCAAGGAACACCGCACCCGCGGCGATCTCGGGCACCTGCCCCCAACGCTGCATCGGCACTCGGGCCAGCACCCCCGCGCCATTGTCGGGAGCGGCACGCAGGAACTCGGTGAGATCGGTCTCGATCCAGCCCGGAAGCAATGTGTTGACCCGCACTCCGGCCCACGCCCACTCCACGGCGACCGAGCGGGTCAGGCTCATGATCGCCGCCTTGGCCGCACCGTAGTGGCTCATCAGGGGCGCACCCCGCATCCCTGCCACGCTGGCCACGTTGATGACAGATCCCGACTTCTGCTCCAGCAGCGTCGGACCCACCGCCTGCAGCATGTGCACCGTGGAGTCGACGTTGAGCTTCTGGGTCTTCTCCCACCCGGAGAAGCGCATGCCCACAACGGGGCTGGAGAACGAGTTGCCGCCGGCGTTGTTGACCACGATGTCCAAGCCCCCGAGTTCCCTGATCGCGGACTGAGCGGCGGCGTGCACGGCGGCCGGGTCGAGCACGTCGGCGACGGTGACGACCGCCATGCGCCCAAGACCCTCGATCTCCTGGGCGACCTCGGTGAGCATCTCCTCGTTGCGGGCAAGTAGTGCTACGTCGGCCCCCTGCCGTGCGTATTCCACGGCGATCGCCCGCCCAATACCCCGGGAGGCGCCGGTGACGATGGCCCTCTTGCCTGACAACTGACTCATAGGTCGCTCCACTTCTCCATTGGCCCGTCCCACTCGGTCGGCAGGACGGTTACTTCACCGGTGACTGTTGTGACGATCTGGTTGAGTACCGTGCTGGCCGCCCGCTCCCCCACCCAGAGGTGCTTGGCGGCCTGCACGGGTATGAACTGCACCTGCGGGGCGCGCGCGAAATGAGGTCGCGCTGCCAACGGCGGCAGGTAGTCGTCGTCCTCTGGGACCATGACCACCAACGCCCGGCCGTCGCGGCCCCAGCGATCGATGTCGGCGTCCGTGGCGTACCGCAGCGGCGGGCTGAGCAGGATCGCCCCGCGCACTGCGGGAAGCAATCCGTGGCGCAGCACCACATCCGTGCCGAAACTCCAGCCCACCAGCCAGATGTTGGGCAGGTCCGCGACGAATTCAACCGCAGCCTGCAGATCCAATCCCTCGGCGGTACTCGCGTCGAACTGTCCCTCAGAGGTACCCGCAGCGCTTGACGTCCCACGGGTGTTGAAACGCAGGACAGCAATATCGGCCAAGGCCGGCAGTCGCCAGGCCGCCTTCCGGTAGATATGCGAGTCCATCATGCCGCCATGCGTGGGCAGCGGGTGGACGGTGACGAGGGTGGCCACCGGGTCAGCCAATGGCAGCGCCAGTTCACCGACAAGTCGCAGGCCGTCGGCCGTCGTGAGTGTGACCGGGTCGCGGCGGGCGGGCAGCACCGCGTTCGCACCGATCCGATCCACCCAAGCAGCCTATGCGGTGACTGGCGCCGCGGTGAACCCCGCCGGGGCTCAGCGCCCTGTTATCTGCACTGGCTTGGCTCGGTTCAGCGGTGGCAGGGTTCCCCGCTCGGAGGTCACCCGGTTACGGCCCGCCGCCTTGCTCTGGTACATGAGGCGATCGGCGCGATCCAACGCCTCCTGCCAGGTCTCGTCCGGTTGCACCATGGTCGCCCCGATCGAGACGGTGACGGTGACCCGCATACCGTCGATCGTCAGCCATGACTCCTCGACCAGCATTCGCAAGCGCTCAGCCGCCAGCTCCAGGTCCGCCGCTGAGGCCAGGCGCACCACCGCCAGGAACTCCTCCCCACCCCAGCGCACCGGCCAATCATGGGGACGCAGACCGTGCGCGATCGTTTTGCCCACCATCCGCAGGGCGTCATCACCGACCGAGTGGCCCCACGTGTCGTTCACGCTCTTGAAATGATCCACGTCGATGAAAAGCAGCCCGACCGACGTCCCGGCCGCGACCATGGGTTCGATGTGCGTCTGCACAAAGCGGCGGTTGCCCAACTCGGTCAGGGGATCGAGGAACGAGGCGTCAAGATCGGATGCGGTGCTGGTCGCCAGATCCGCCGTGTCGCGGCAATGGAAAACCTCCACTGAACCGACGATCTGCCCGAGGTCGTCCCGGATGGGGCTGGCCTTGACCGTGACCGGCACGCGATGGCCATCGCGGTGATGCAGGTACACCTCCGCCTCCCGCAGTCGGCCGTCGTTCATCACGCCAGCCAGTGGGCAGCCATGTGTGCACAGCTGGTATCCGCCTTCAGTGACGTGACGCAGGATGCCCTCCGAACAGGAATGACCGGTGACAGCCGCGGCGGGATATCCCGTGATCTGTTCAGCGCCCGCATTCCAGTAGGTGATACGCCGATCCAGATCGACGAAGTACACGCCGTCCTCGACCTGCTCCAGGATCGTGCGGTAACCGACTCCAGCACCACTACCTCCCAACCTTCGGGTACCAGTATGCTCCCGGCGCTCGTAGTTTGTATTCATGACAACCACTGGGGTGAGCCGGCCGTCGCTCGGCCGGTACCTTGGCCACCAAAGACGCTGGGGCACAGATCGCCTACGGCGAGGGCGATGATCGTTTCTGGTGTATCGCGACCGGGACCTGCGCAAGGAATTCGGCAGTTGTTGTCGCGACACGCCGGGCGGAATCGCACCTTGTGCCCATTTGCGGCTGGAACTTCCAGCGCACAGACGGCGCAAACCCACTGCCAACTGTCGGCGAACCCACGCGTCAGTAAGCCCGCCGCTGCAGGGAGCGATTCCAACAGGGCGTGTGCCAGTGCCGACGACTCTGCGGACCCTGGTAGTCCGGCCAGACAACCACGTGTGGCGTGGCTGCGGAGATGTTCTGGTTGCAGCCGGGACAGATGTAGGTCTTGCCTGACACGCTGCCACTGATCGACTGCACGACGAAGTCGCCCTCGCGGCGCCGGTTGCTGTATCCGGCGCCGAGTGAGGACGCACATCATCGGTGCGGCGCCGGTTGCGACGAGCCATGGCTCAAGGGTAAGTGCGCCGGCCTTCAGCGATAGGCGCGGAAACCCCGGCCGGTCTTGCGCCCGAGGTAGCCGGCCTCCACCACCTGCTCGAGCAGGCGAGCCGGGGCGAGCTCAGGCAGGCGGAACTCATTGTGCAGCACCTGCTCGATGGCCAACGACACGTCGTTGCCGACCACGTCGAGCAGCGCGAATGGACCCAGCGGCAACCCTGCGCCCTTGGTCATCACGGTGTCGATCTCCTCCGCGGTCGCGTAGTGCGACTCCAGCAGCAGGACCGCGTCGTTGAGATAAGGGAACAGCAGCGCGTTGACGATGAAGCCGGCCCGGTCGCCGCACAACACCGGGTGTTTGCCGAGCTGCTTGCACAGGGCGACCACGGTGGCCGTGACGTCGGCGGCGGTGGTGACCGGGCTGACCACCTCGACCAGTTTCATGATCGGCGCCGGGTTGAAGAAGTGCATGCCCACGACGTCCTCGGGACGGCCGGTGACCGCGGCCATCTCGACCACAGGCAACGACGAGGTGGTCGTGGCCAGAATTGCGCCCGGCTTGCAGATGCGGTCCAGGTCACGGAAGAGATCGAGTTTGATGTCGAGGTTCTCGACGATCGCCTCCACCACCAGGTCGACGTCGCCGAGCGCTTCCCGCTCGGTCGAACCCGTGAGTCGTCCCAGCACCTCGGCGCGGACCTCTTCGGTCATCTTGCCTTTGGCCACGGCCTTGTCAAGGCTCTTGGTAACGGCGGCCTGCACTCCGGCCACCTTCGCTTCGCTGCGAGCCACGAACACGACGTCATACCCAGACTTGGCGAATACCTCGACGATGCCGCTGGCCATGGTGCCGGTGCCCACAACACCCACGCTGCGGATGTCGCGCAGGGCCGCATCGGCGCTGTCAGCCGTGGCACCTGCAGCTTGCCCGGAGTAGTCGTAGAAGCCCTTTCCGGTCTTCTCACCGCGTAGTCCGGCGGCAATCATCTGCTTGAGGATCGGGGCGGGTGCGTGAAGCCGTTTTCCGGTGCTGGCGTACAAGGCATCGAGAACGTCGTAGGCGGTGTCGAGGCCGATCTTGTCCAGCAGCGCGAGCGGACCGATCGGGTAGCCACAGCCGTACCGCATCGCGGCGTCGATATCGTCGCGACTGGCATACCCGGCCTCGTACATCGTCACCGCGTGGTTGAGGTATCCGAACAGCAGTCCATCGGCGATGTAGCCCGGCTGCGAGCGGACCACGGTGGCCGTGCGCCCCAGATCGCTGAGGAAGGCCTGCAGGGTCTCGACGGTGTCGGCGTCTGCGAAGTCCGGCCGGACCAGTTCGACGTGCGTGCGGGCCGGATCGTGCGGCATGGACAGGCCCAGTACCCGGTTGGGCCGACCGCTGCTCAGCGCCAGGTCCGTGACGGACAAGGCCGTCGCAGTGGTGACAATGACGGCGCCCTCGGCAGCAAGACCACCTACCTCGGCGAAGACGGCATGTTTGGGGTCGTGTTTCTCAGGCAGGCACTCAATGATGAGGCTGGCTTCGGCGACGTCTTTGATGTCCGCGGTGACGGCGACCCCACTGCGTGCCGCGCTCGCCGCAGCGGTGGTTTCGTCCTTCTCGATACCGACAACGACCCAACCCGATTCCTGCGCCAGACTCGCGATCTGTGCCCCGACCGTGCCCACCCCGACGATTGCCACCGTTTTCTCAGCCATACCGCCCAGTCTGGCAAAGGGGTTTTCGGCCACAATGAGTGGGTGTGGCACGCCCGACCCCTCTTTGACGAGGACATCCCCGAAGTGTTGACCATGGTCAACGCCTGCGAACTCGCCGATGGCGGTGAGGTGATGCTGACCGAAGCGGACATCGTGGGCAACCTCGCGGGCGCCGACCGGACCCGGGATGCGTGCGTCATCGTGATGGGGGGCCGCATCGTCGCGTGGGGGCTGATCTGGACCAAACGCAAAAGGTGGGCCGACGTGCATCCCGACGCCCGCGGTCGGGGGATTGGCACCTGGCTGCTGCGGTGGGCGGCCTGGCGCTCCAAGCAACTGGGCGCAGACCGCACCGGGCAGACCATCGACGACACGCGCACCGATGTGGCTGACTGGCTCGCGGGGCACGGTTACACCCCGCGCTACACGTCCTGGGTGCTCTCAGGCACGGTGCCAGGCGCCACCAGCGCGACTCCTGCTCGGCCTGATGAGTACGAGACCGTACTGGACCTGTTCGAGGAGGCCTTCAGCGAGTTCTCCGACCGGCCACCGGTGGATCGGGCACGCTGGCTGGCCAGGACGCTGCACCGGCGCGACTTCCGCGCCGAGGATCTGGTCGTCATCCGCGAGGCCGGTGTGCCGGTCGCGGCGTCCTTCTTCATCGGCGACTGGGTCGACAACATCGCCGTGGCGGCGACCCACCGTCGGCGCGGGCTTGGGCGCGATCTGTTGGCCGGGCGGGGCCGGGTGGAATTGAACACCGACAGCAACACCGGCGCGCGGGGTTTCTACGAGCGACTCGGGTTCACCGTGGACCGCTCGTTCACCCACTGGGCGGTGGACCTGTAAGGCCCCGGCTCAGAACAGCCGATCCGCCGAGTTGTCGAAACCACGCAGGGCGTCGTAGTCCACGACCAGACAGCGAATCCCGCGGTCCTCGGCAAGAGTCCGCGCCTGGGGTTTGATCTCCTGAGCGGCGAACACCCCCACGACCGGTGCGAGCAACGGATCGCGGTTGAGCAGGTCCAAGTAGCGGGTGAGCTGCTCCACCCCGTCGATCTCGCCGCGCCGTTTCACCTCAACGGCCACCGCCGTCCCCGCATCGTCGCGACACAACAGATCCACGGGCCCGATCGCGGTGGGATACTCCCGACGGATCAACTGCCAGCCATCCCCGAATGTGGCAACCTGCTCTGCCAGCAGTTGCTGCAGATGAGCCTCCACGCCGTCCTTGATCAGCCCCGGGTCAACCCCCAACATGCCCGACCAGTCGTGCTCCACACCAGCGATCCGGATGATCAGCCGCTCACCGGCCTTGTTGGTCACCTCCCAGAGGAGGTGCTCGTCGTCCTCGGTCTCGACCAGAGTGCACGGCGGGGTCATCCAGTTCAGCGGCTTGTATGCCCGGTCGTCGGCGTGTACGGACACCGAACCGTCGGCCTTGAGCAGCAGTAAACGCCGGGCCATCGGCAGATGCGCGCTGAGCCTGCCCACATAGTCGACCTGGCACTCGGCGATGACCAGACGCATCAGGCGACCACCTTGAAGAGGGTCATCAGCGTGGCGACCACGGCTGTGCCCAGAGACCAGAGCAGGGCTCGCGTGCCCACCCACGTGTAGACGAACAGCAGCACCGTCAGCGCGATCATTGCCGCGGTGACAGCTACCTCCAGCGAGCCACTGACCAGCCATCCCAGAGCCGCTGCGATTACCAGCACGGTGGCCGGCACGAGGCCCACCGAGGCGTTCAGGGCCTCCGTGGTCAACGCCGCGCGGTCCACGGAACCAACCATCCGGCGGGTCAGCAGATGGGCCCAGAACCGCGCGATCACCACACCGACGGCGGCCACAACACGACGAACGTGAACGCCGACAGCGAGTCGACGTACCCTTTGGCCGTGGCAGCGACGGCCACCGCGAGCAGCGTCAATGAGGCCGAAATGACTGCCGAGATACGCGTGTTCACGAGTAGTCGTAGAAGCCCTTACCGGTCTTGCGCCCGAGATCTCCGGCCTGCACCATCCGCCGCAGCAACTCCGGCGGGTTGAACTTCTCGTCCTGGGTGTCCGCGTAGATGTTCGAGGTGGCGTTGAGCATGATGTCCACGCCCGTCATGTCGGTGGTCGTCAGTGGGCCCATGGCGTGGCCGAAACCCAGCCGGCAGGCGATGTCGACATCTTCGGCAGTGGCCACTCCCGACTCGACCAGGGAGATCGCTTCGTTGCTCAGCGCCGTGATCAGGCGCGTGGTCACGAACCCGGCCACGTCCCGGTTGACGACGATGACGGTCTTGCCGATCCCCTCGGCGTAGTCGCGTGCCCGTTGCAGGGTCTCGTCGCTGGTCTTGTAGCCGCGGACCAGCTCACACAGGGCCATCATCGGTACCGGAGAGAAGAAGTGGGTGCCGACAACCATCTCCGGCCGCGATGTGAAGGCGGCGATGGAGGTGATCGGGATGGCCGAGGTGTTCGTCGCCATCACCACGTCGTCGCCACAGATCGTGTCCAGGCGCGCGAAGATCTCCGCCTTGATGTCGATCTTCTCGAAGACGGCCTCCACGATGAACTCCGACTCCCCCACCGCGTCGAGGTCGGTCGTGGTGGTGATGCGATCCAAAGCCAGGTCGACATCGCCGCTGCTCAGCTTGCCCTTTTGCGCGAACTTCGCCAGCGACTTCTCGATGCCGGCGACCCCGCGCGCCAAACCGTCCTGACTGACGTCCTGCAGGACCACATCGTGACCCGCCACTGCGGAAACCTGCGCGATTCCCGCACCCATCAGACCTGCGCCCACCACTGCGATTCTCATGGTGTGAGGCTAACTCGCGGCCCCCTGCCGCAACATGGGTAGGGGCAGCAGACCCGATCAGATGCGCGCGCGAACAGTGAGGCGCACAATGAATCCGTGCCTGCCTGGTCCACCTACTCCTACCTCTTCGGCCCGCTCGTGGCCGCGGGGATCATGGCACTGATCGTGCTGCTGCTGAAGTGGGCGTTCGCCCGCGGCCAGTCACTGGTCGCGGATGAGCCGACACCGGGTGGCAGCCAGGATTACGGCCTGATGGTGCCCGTGGCCACGGCCGAGGACTACATCCGAGCCGAAATGCAGAAACAGATGCTCATCGCCCACGGGGTGAAGGTCAATCTCGTGCGTACCACCGACGGACCGCGCCTCATGGTGTGGCGAAAGGACCGGGAACGGGCCGTGGAACTACTCAGTCATCGACCCGGGTGATGTCGGCGCTCAGCGCCTGCAACGACTCGACAAACCCCGAATAGCCCCGATCGATGTGGTGCACCTCATGCACCGTGGTCGTCCCGTCCGCCACCAGCCCGGCCAGCACCAAGCCGGCACCCGCGCGCACATCGGTGGCTTCCACGGGGGCCCCGGACAGCCGGGAGCGGCCCCGCACCAGCGCATGGTGGCCGTCAGTATGCACATCGGCCCCCAGCCGGCCAAGTTCGTGCACAAAGCGGAACCGGGCCTCGAAAAGGTTCTCCGTGACCATCGCGGCGCCCTCGGAGATGGCATTGAGCGCGATGAACTGCGGCTGCAGATCGGTCGGGAAGCCGGGATAGGGCAGGGTCACGATATCCACCGCTTTCGGCCTACGATCCATGGAAACCCGAAAACCCACGGGCAGTTCCTCGATCATGGCCCCACAGCCGACCAACTTGTCCAACGCGATCTCGAGGTGGCCCGGATCGCCCTGGTCGATCGTGATGTCACCCTGGGTCATCACCGCAGCGACCGCCCAGGTGCCCGCCACGATCCGGTCGGGGACGGTCCGGTGAGTGACCGGCTGTAAGGCCTCCACCCCCTCGATCTCCAGTGTCGACGAGCCGATGCCCTCGATCGTGGCACCCATGGCCACAAGCATCTGGCAGATGTCCACGATCTCCGGTTCCCGCGCAGCATTGTCGATAACCGTGGTGCCCTTGGCCAGCACCGCGGCCATCAACAGGTTCTCGGTCGCGCCGACACTCGGAAAATCCAGCCAGATCTTGGCACCGTGCAGTTGCGCGGCCTTGGCGATCAGGAAACCGTGTTCGCTGGTGACCTCTGCGCCCAATCGCGTCAGCCCGTTGACGTGCATGTCCAGACCGCGTGAGCCGATCGCGTCACCGCCGGGCAGGGCGACATCAGCCTCGCCCACGCGAGCGACCAGCGGCCCGAGCACGCAGATGGAAGCCCGCATCTTGCGCACCAGGTCGTAGTCGGCCTGGTGTCCGGGCTTGTCGGGCACGTCGATGCGGACAGTCCCACCGCTGACATCCTGGTTGACCTCACAACCCAGCCGGCGCAGCAACTCGGCCATGATCGTCACATCGAGGATGTCCGGGACTTCAGTGAGGGTGGTGGAGCCTTCGGCCAGGAGCGACGCGGCCATCAACTTGAGGATGCTGTTCTTCGCCCCCGGCACGCGCACCGTGCCCACGAGGCGGTTGCCGCCCACCACCTCGAATCTCACCGGTCAAGAATACGCCGGTTGCACTGGCTCGTGGGGCCAGTTCCGACATGCCTCAGATGCGGCCGGCGCGCCGATGCACCCACGAGGCTGCGATGAATCCCAGCCCATTGATAGCCCAGTGCAGCGCCATGGGCGGCAGCAATGAGTCGGTGTAGAGCCGCAGCACGCAGAATACGACCCCGGCGATGGCGGTGCCGAGCACGGTCAGCACTACCGACTGGATTCGACCCCAGATCCCCTGGCCGAGCAGGTCGCCGACGGCGGCATTGGCGTCGTGCATGATCAGACTCGGCAGGATGTGCCAGAAGCCGAACAGCACACTGGACAACAGCACGGCTTGCCAGACCGGCACCCACTGGATCAGCAGCGCCAGTCCCACACCCCGAAAGGCGAGTTCCTCGAAAAGCACCGTCCCCAAGGGCACGTTCACCAGCACTTTGTAGAGCAGGGTCCGCGGACCGAGTACTGCGCGGTCGTCGGCGAGGAAGCGTCGGGTGAAGGTCATCGATCCCCCAATGACGTACACACCTGTCACCAAGCCGATACACCCAGCCGACCACAACAGACCCCGCACGATGGAATCCGGCGCCAGTCCGATGTCACTGAGCGACACCCCGGCCCGATAACCGACCCAGATGATCAGGACGCTGCCGACGACACCGGTGGGCACGTACCAGCGCGCAGCGATGTACGGCGAGTGATTCAGGACGTTGACGATGATCAACAGCCCGAGGACGACGAGATCGAGAGTCACCTGTCAGGCAGTCGGTGACGTCAGACTGCCGCCCGCACTCGTCAAGTCGGAGATCCCCCACTGGCTCAGCTGTCGTTGCAGCGCCTCGGTCGCCCGCTGCAACTGCTCGGCCTGGACCCGGTCGGTGGCCCATTCCAACTCACGCGCCCGCAGAGCCTTCTCGATGCGCAGCAGCGTCTCCTCGTCGGTGGGCAGGTCGTAGGCCAGGGACGTGAAGCGGGCCAGGTCGGCGCGGTAGTCATGTCCCCGCGAAACGAAGACCCCGGGCACCACGTCGGTGCTGTTGACCAGGTCCACCCCGACGTTCAGGAAGGTGCCGACCGGACGCCAGCGGAGCCCGCGCGGCACGCCGGGCTCGCGAGGCTCCTGCAGCCAGGACGGGACGTCGACGGCCAGGCTGGGCGAGAACTTGGTGATGGGGTCCTCGTGGTGGCTGACCAGAATGATGCGGGCCTTGCTCCGTTGCTCCTCGGGCAGCGCGAGCCACTCCTCGTAACTTGCCACTTCGACCAACTCACCGGCGGGATCGGCCTTCTCCTTGTTGACCCGCCAGCGATTGGCCCAACCGCTGCCCGCGGGGGTGCCGATGAACAGGGCTCGTTCGACGCCGGCCCGTTCGAAACCGTTGGTGCCTTCGTGCAGGAAGGCGTCCTGCATGGTGTGGGCGCCGAGGGACTCCCCGAACACGACAAGTTTGGGGCGCTGGTCCTCGGGCATGGCCCGAAGCCGCCAGGTCAGGGCATGCAGCATGGCCCGGTTCTGCTCCCGGCCCATGGCCACCCGGTCCAAGGAGATGAATGAGGGCCGCAGACTGTACTGCAAAGCGAAGGTGGCACAGTCACCGCCGGTCAGGTACTCCAGCGTCTCCATCATCACGTAGTTCAGGTAGCCCGTTCCGGTCGGCGAGCAGAAGCACAGCACCTTCCGGTTGAAGGCCCCGAGATCCTCGAGTTCCCGCATCAGGATGTCCACGCGCTCATCCACGAGGGGAGCGGAGGCCAGGCCGACGAACGCCCGGATCGGATCGATGGCGGGCTTACCCGTGACCTCACTGATCTCGGCCGCCGGCAGCGCCATGTTCACCACACGGCGGCCTTCTCTGCTCAGCGTTGCGAAGGAGATCTGGGAACCGGGACCGCCGCTCACGGTGAGCATCGTGGGCTGCTTGTTGTAGGCAGCCTCGATCGCGGCGCCCCCGGTGTCCGCCTGCCGGTTGACGTACTCCAGCCCGGCCACCCCGGCGGCAGCCACCACGCCAAGGGTGATGAAATGCCCGGCCCAGTTCGCGAACGGGGCCAATGACGGCGATGTCCGGCTGACCAGATGAGCCAGGGCGTCACTGGCCAAGGACTCCCCAAGGGCGGCGGCGTAGATCCCCGCACTGACACCGGCCCCGAAGACCAGCGACTTGGCCAGCGACGGCGCCTTCTCGTACTTGGGAGCCCGGGACTCTTCGAACAGGACCGCCTGATCGGACAGCGGCAGCGGGTCATGCGGAGGCGCCAGCAGGTCGCGCGATCCGGCTCGGCGGTTGCGGGCGGTCAAGCCGACGGCCGCTGCGGTGGCCACCGCCAAGGTCGCGGGGCCGATGAGGTTGCGGTAGTTGCGCCCGGTGCGGGCCTGCGCGATCTCGGCCGCTCCCAAAACGCTTGAGGCGGCGAGTCCTGTGAATCCCGTCAAGGCCGTGATCCAGGCGGCGCTGCGCAGCGTGGCACGTTTGATCGGCTCCCCTTCTTGGCGGGGCAGCAGGCGCCAGACGCCCACGCCGGCGAGGGCCGCGGTGGCATGGGCCGTGGCGTGGGCGATGGCCGCGACACCGGGCCGGGCCAGCCGCTCCTCCCCGACGACGCCAGCAGCCACGGCCTCCACAGCTGAGCCCGTCACGGCCACCAAACCGTAGTTGACAGCGCTGGTCAGGCCAGTGAGGATGGCCTGCTCGCCCGTACTGCGAGGCAGCAGGCCGGGCTGGTAGGACATCCCGATGCTGGCCATCGAGGCCATCGTCGCGACGCGGGAGGTGAAACTGATCCGGGGCACATCAAGCATGTCCCTGATTCTGCCTTAGGCTCAGGAGTGTGGTGAACCTGACGCGGATCTACACCCGTACCGGCGATGACGGATCAACGTCACTGGGTGACTTCTCCCGCACCATGAAGACCGACGTGCGCCTCGCGGCCTACGCCGATGTGGATGAGGCGAACAGTGCACTCGGCGTGGTGCTGGCTCTCGGCGCCCCGCCGAACGCTGTGGCCGAAACGCTGACCCGGGTCCAGAACGAGCTCTTCGACGTGGGGGCCGATCTGTGCACGCCCACAGGCGGGGACGGGCCGCAATTGCGGGTGACCCAGGAGTACATCGACAGGCTGGAAGCGGACTGCGATCAGTTCAACACAGGTCTGCCGAACCTGCGGTCGTTCATCCTGCCTGGTGGGACGCCCGCCTCTGCTCTGTTGCACGTCGCCCGCACCGTCACCCGGCGCGCCGAGCGGGCGACCTGGGCCGCGCTGGCAATCCATGGCGACTCCATGAGCGAGATGACCGCCCACTACCTCAACCGACTGTCGGACCTACTGTTCATCCTGGCGCGGGTGTGCAACCCGGGTGGAGACGTGCTGTGGGTGCCCGGCGGGGAGCGGTAAGGGGGTTTCGCCACCCCTGATAGACCTGCTCGGGGCACGACCCGATGGACCCACGTCGCTGCTTCCTGCCCGCGGTGAGGACCTCAACCTCGCCGAGTGCGGCGTTGTTGCGGGGGTGGGCCAGCAACAACCTCACACTCGGCGGGCACCGCGGACCGAGTGCGGCGTTGTTGTGGGGGTCGGCCAGCAACAACCTCACACTCGGCGGGCACCGCGGACCGAGTGCGGCGTTGTTGCGGGGGTGGGCCAGCAACAACCTCACACTCGGCGAGCACCTCTGCCCGACTGCGGCGTTGTTGCGGGGCAAACCAGTCGCCCGGTCCCAAACGCCCGCAACTCCCTAGTGGTGCGGGCCTACCGCCACCTGCAGACGACGTTCGGCCTTGCGAACCTCCGCCTCCGTGCCGGAAGCCCGCGCAGCCTGCAGGTCGTTCTCTGCCTGCCGCACATCTATCTCGCTGGCCAACTCCAACCATTCAGCGAGCACAATGACCTTGTCGCCATCTACGGTCACGAAGCCCTCATGCACGTAGGCGCGGATGTCCTCGCCATCGACCGGCCGGATCAGCAACGGACCATCGGACAGCATCGCCAGCAGGGGTGAGTGCCCCGGCATGATGCCGATCTCGCCACTCAGCGTGCGCATCACCACCAGCGACGCCTCGCCGTCCCAGACGTGGCGCCGGGTGGAGACCATGTTCACGGACAGGGTGGCCATGGTTACTTCGCCAACTCCGCAGCCTTGCGCTCCACGTCCTCGATACCGCCGCACATGAAGAATGCCTGCTCAGGAATGTGGTCGTACTCGCCGTCCGTCAGCGCCTTGAAGCTCGCGATGGTCTCCTCCACCGGAACGAACGACCCCGGCTGACCGGTGAAGGCCTCGGCGACGAACATGTTCTGGCTCAGGAATCGCTGAATGCGACGTGCCCGATTGACGAGGATCTTGTCCTCTTCGCTGAGTTCGTCGATACCGAGGATCGCGATGATGTCCTGCAGGTCCTTGTACCGCTGCAAGATCTCCTTGACACGGGCCGCCACCGCGTAGTGGTCGTCACCGATGTAGCGGGGATCCAGAATCCGCGAGGTGGAGTCCAGCGGATCCACCGCCGGGTAGATGCCCAGCTCGGAGATCGGGCGGCTCAATGTCGTCGTGGCGTCCAGGTGGGCGAACGTCGTGGCAGGCGCCGGGTCGGTCAGGTCGTCAGCAGGCACATAGATCGCCTGCAGCGAGGTGATCGAGTGGCCCCGCGTCGAGGTGATCCGCTCCTGCAGCTGACCCATCTCGTCGGCCAGGGTGGGCTGGTAGCCCACCGCCGACGGCATGCGCCCGAGCAGCGTCGAAACCTCCGAACCGGCCTGGGTGAAGCGGAAGATGTTGTCGATGAACAGCAGCACGTCCTGCTTCTGCACATCGCGGAAGTACTCCGCCATGGTCAGTGCGGTCAGCGCCACGCGCAGGCGGGTGCCGGGCGGCTCGTCCATCTGGCCGAACACCAGGGCCGTCTTGTTGATGACGCCGGACTCTGTCATCTCCAGGAACAGGTCATTCCCTTCCCGGGTGCGCTCGCCCACACCGGCGAACACCGACACACCGGAGAAGTTCTCAGAGACGCGGTAGATCATCTCCTGGATCAGCACGGTCTTGCCCACACCGGCACCTCCGAAGAGGCCGATCTTGCCACCCTTGACGTACGGGGTGAGCAGGTCGATGACCTTGATGCCAGTCCAGAAGACCTCGGTCTTGGACTCCAACTGGTCGAACGTGGGTGCCAGTGCGTGGATCGGGCGGCGCTCGGTGATGTTCAGCGACGACTCTTCCACGTCCAAGGGTTTGCCCAAGGTGTTCCACACGTGACCCAGCGTGGTGTCCCCCACCGGAACGGTGATGGCCTCGCCGGTGTTGAACACCTCCGCCCCACGGGTCAGACCGTCGGTCGGCTGCATCGAGATGGCGCGCACCATGTTGTCGCCGATGTGCTGGGCGACCTCGAGGGTCAGCACACGGTCGTCGACGTGGCCCTCGCCAGCGTCGAAGCGCACATGCACCCGCAAGGCGTTGAACAGTTCCGGCATCTGCTCGGCCGGGAACTCGACGTCGACGACCGGGCCGGTGACGCGGGCGACGCGGCCGGTCGAGGTGGTCGTGTCTTGTGTCGCGGTCATGGTATTCAGCTCCCTGAAGTTGCGGAGGCCAGCGCGTCGGCACCACCGACGATCTCGCTGATTTCCTGGGTGATCTCGGCCTGGCGGGCCTGGTTGGCTTGACGGGTAAGGGACTTCATCAGGTCGTCGGCGTTGTCGGTCGCCGAGGACATCGCGCGTTGCCGGGCAGCGTGCTCACTGGCCGACGACTCGAGCAGCGCCGCGTAGACGAGGTACTCCAGGTACTTCGGCAGCAGCGCGTCGAGGGCTTCCTCAGCACTTGGCTCGAAGTCGTACAGCGGCCAGACCGGCGTGCCACCGGCGTTGTCGCCGCCGGTGATGTGGGACTCCGAAGTGTCGATCACTTCCTCGACGACCTCGAGCGGCAGAATGCGACCGACGCGCACTTCCTGTCGGCCACGATTGAAGTACCGCGTGTAGATGATGTTGATCTCGTCCACACCGCCGTCCTCGGTCTTCATGAGGAAGCGATCCAGCAGCGCCTTGGCGATGGGCTTGGCGTCCTCATACGTGGGTGAATCGGTGAACCCGGTCCAGGAGTCCGCCACATCACGCTCACGGAAGTTGTAGAACGCCAATCCCTTACGACCCACGATGAACGGCACGACCTCCATGCTGCGCTCGGCGTGCAACAACTCGGCCAGGCGCTCACCCTCGCGGATCGCGTTGACCGAGTAGGCCCCGGCCAGACCTCGGTCTGCGGTGATCAGCAGCACGGCCGCACGTTTCTGCAGCCGGGCCTTCGCCGTCAAGGGATGGTCGCCGCGGGTATGCGAGGCCGCGAGGCCTACGGCGCGCAGCAGTTCACGGGCGTACGGCTCGGTGGCCTGCACCGCCGCCTGCGCCTTGATGATGCGCGACGACGCGATCAGTTCCATTGCCTTGGTGATCTTCTTGGTCGCCTGGACCGATTTGATCCGGCGGCGGAAGACGCGAAGTTGAGCACCCATGGGTCAGCCGCGCACCGTCCGCGTCACCTTCGCCTGGTGGATGTCCTCTTCTGGCAGGGCCTCGACCGGGACATCCTTGACGAGCAGGTGTCCCTCACTGGTCATGAAGGTCCGCTTGAACTCCCCGACCACCTTCTCGAGAGCACCGACGGTCTCATCGGAGAGCTCGTTGGTGTCACGGATGCTGGCGAAGATGCCGCCGTTGGTGGAGTCGACGTATGCGAGGAACTCACCCTCGAAGCGCCGGATGTCCTCCAGCGGGACATCATCGAGCTGCCCGGTCGTGCCGGCCCACACGGACACCACAGCCTTCTCCATCGGGAAGGGTGCGTACTGCGGCTGCTTGAGCAATTCGACCAGGCGTGAGCCGCGCTCCAACTGCTGCTTCGATGCCTTGTCCAAGTCCGAGCCGAACGCGGCGAACGCCTCCAGCTCACGGAACTGGGCCAGGTTCAGGCGCAGGCTACCTGCCACCTTGCGCATGGCCTTGGGCTGCGCCGAACCACCCACGCGGGAGACGGAGATACCCACGTTGATGGCCGGGCGGACACCGGAGTTGAACAGGTCGGACTCCAGGAAGCACTGGCCGTCGGTGATCGAGATGACGTTGGTGGGGATGTAGGCGGAGACGTCGTTGGCCTTCGTCTCGATGATCGGCAGTCCGGTCATCGAGCCGCCACCCATCTCGTTGGACAGCTTCGCGCAGCGCTCCAGCAGCCGCGAGTGCAAGTAGAAGACGTCACCCGGGTAGGCCTCGCGACCCGGCGGGCGGCGCAGTAGCAGCGACACGGCGCGGTAGGCCTCGGCCTGCTTGCTCAGGTCATCGAACACGATCAACACGTGCTGACCGTTGTACATCCAGTGCTGGCCGATGGCCGAGCCGGTGTAGGGGGCAAGGTACTTGAAACCGGCGGAGTCTGAGGCGGGAGCTGCCACGATCGTCGTGTACGCCAGCGCCCCGTACTCCTCGAGAGCACCGCGCACTGCCGCGATCGTGGAGCCCTTCTGGCCGATAGCCACGTAGACGCACTTGACCTGCTTGGCGGGATCGCCGGACTCCCAGTTGGCCTTCTGGTTCAGGATGGTGTCCAGCGCGATCGCGGTCTTGCCGGTCTGGCGGTCACCGATGATCAACTGCCGCTGACCACGGCCGATGGCGGTCATGGCGTCCACAGCTTTGAGCCCGGTGAGCATCGCCTCCTTCACCGGCTGGCGTTGCACAACGGTGGGCGCCTGCAGTTCCAGCGCGCGGTTGGTCTCGTTGACGATCTCCCCGAGACCGTCGATCGGCATACCCAGGGGGTCCACGACCCTGCCCAGGAAGCCGTCACCCACGGGCACCGAGAGCACACGTCCGGTCCGGCGCACCGTCTGACCTTCTTCGATGAGGCTGCCGTCGCCGAGGAGAACGACACCGATCTCGCGCACGTCGAGGTTCAGGGCCACACCAAGCAATCCACCCTCGAACTCGAGCAACTCGTTGGCCATCGCCGAGTGCAGGCCCTCGACGCGTGCGATCCCGTCACCGGTCTCAACAACGCGACCAACCTCTTCGCGGGCGTTCTCAGGGGCGAACGAGGAGACGTTGGCCTCGATCGCGGCACGGATCTCCTCCGGCGAGATCGACAGTTCGGTCATGATTGGTGCCTCTCGTACTAGTTCTTCGTCAGTGGGTGAGCCGGCGCCGAGCCGCCTCGATGCGGGTGGACAGGGTTCCGTCGATCACTTCGTCGCCGACCCGGACTTCCAGGCCACCCACGATGCTGGGATCGACAGTCACGTTGAGTTGGACATCGCGATGGTGCACGCGGCCCAGGGCCGCAGCCAGTCGAACCGACTGATCATCGGTAAGGGGAACAGCGGTGCGGACCTCTGCGACCACCCGGCCACGGCGTTGCGCGGCGAGGGCACTGAGGTCTGAGATCGCGGTCTGGACCGGCCGCCCATGGAGTTCGGTGGTGACGTTCTGCAGCAGGCTCAGCGTGAGCGGGTCGACCTTGCCCGTCAACAATTGGGCGGTGATCGCGAACTTCTCAGGTTCGCTGATGGCCGGATTCGTCAGAGCCATCTGCAGGTCGGGGTTGGAGTCGATGACCCGCCCGAAGCGGAAGATCTCCTCCTCCACCCCGTCCAGGTGGCCTTCCTTCTCCGCGGACATCAACAGCAGGCTCTGGCCCGCCTCGTCCATGGCATCGGTCATGTCCCGATCGTTCGACCACCGGGCGGCCACGGTCTCAGCGATGAGGTCGAGGGCGAACGGCGACACTCGGCTGGACAACAGTCGCTGCAGCAGGTCCCGTTTGGCCCCGGCGTTCATCGCCGGGTCGGCCAGGGTCTGCCGCAGGGTGCGTTCACGGCCGAGTAGACCTGCGAAGGAGAGCAGGGACTGACCATCGGTGGCCAGGGCAGCGGCGTCAGCACCGTCGAACCGGGCATTGACCGACTCCCGCAGTGCCGCAAGTGACGTGCGACTGGCCCCGATCATCAGTTCTGCCCGCCGTTCGGCGTCGCCTGCTCGAGGTCCGCGATGAAGCGGTCCACAACAGCGCGAGCGCGGGCGTCGTCGCTCATCGACTCTCCGACGATGCGTCCGGCGAGATCAGTGGCGACACCACCCATCTGCTTGCGCAAGTCGGCAAGAGCCTTTGCCTTTTCGGCCTCGATCTGGGCGGTGGCGTTGGCTGCGATCTGCGCGGCCTGCGACTCGGCGGCCTTGCGGGCCTCGTCCATCACGGTCGCACGCTCGGCCTCGGCCTGCTGGCGGATCTCCGCCACTTCGGCACGGGCAGCGGCCATCTGCTCCTGGTACTGCTCCAGGGTGCGTTGGGCCTGCGCCTGCGCCTCTTCAGCACGCTTGATCCCGCCCTCGATCGCGTCCGTGCGCTCTTCGAGAGTCTGTTGGATCTTGGGCAGGGCGAACTTCGCCAGCACTCCGAAGACGATGGCGAAGGCCGCAAGGCCGATCCAGAACTCGAACCACGGAATGCGTAGGACGTTGCCTCCGCCTTCTTCGGCAGCAAGCATCCAGGTCATGTGGGTCGTCCTCGCTTACGCGCCGAAGACGAACGGGGCAACGAAGCCCAGCAGCGCCAGCGCCTCAGCAAGGGCGAAACCGAGCAGCATGTTCTGCCGGATCACGCCGTAGGCCTCTGGCTGGCGGGCGATCGCCTGCACACCGTTACCGAAGATGATTCCGATACCGATGCCAGGGCCGATGGCAGCCAGGCCGTAACCGATACTTCCCAGGGAGCCGCTGATCGATACTTCGGCAAGTAGGTCCAGCATGTCGGTTCCTTCTCCTCTTCCGACCCCCTGTTGGTGGGGGTACGTCTTTGTTGGTTGTGTGTCGTTTGGTCAGTGTTCGGCGTGCAGTGATCCGGCGATGTACACCGCCGTGAGCAGGGTGAAGATGTAGGCCTGCAAGGCCTGGATCAGGGCTTCGAAGGCGGTCATGATGACGGTCATCACGAAGGACGTGGCCGATCCGAGGATGCCGATGATGTTGGGGCTGGCCAGGTAGAAGGCCGCCACAGTGAAGACGGTCAGCAGCAGGTGACCGGCGAACATGTTGGCGAACAACCGGATGGCCAGGGTGACCGGGCGCACGATCACGTTGGAGATCAGCTCGATCGGCGCCAGGATGACGTAGATCGGCTTGGGCATCCCGGGCGGGAACATCATGTTCGTGAAGAACTTGATGGGGCCCTGGTGGCGCACGCCCAGATACATGTAGATGCACCAGACCATGATCGCCAGGCCCACGGGGAAGGCGAAGCGCGAGTTCACTGGGAACTGGGCACCGGGGATGATGCCCCAGAGGTTACCTATCCAGACGAAGAAGAAGATCGTGAACAGCAGCGGGACGAACCGGTCGCCGTCCTTGCCGATCACCTCGCGGCTGATGCCGTCGCGGATGAACAGGTAGCCCATCTCCCCCACACTCTGCAGTTTGCCGGGGATCAACTTCGGCTTACCGAAGGCGGCGAGGAAGAAGGCCATGATCAGCACGGATCCGAGCAAGAGCAGCACGACGGGCTTGGTGATCTGGCCGAAGTACGGTTCGATCTCGAAGATCGAGGCGTCGGGGGCAGGGAATCCGCAGCCACTCTGGAAGTGGCAACCGGGCTCAATCTCAGCCATAGGTACCCGTGCGCCGATCACTACGCCTCCTGCTGTGGTTTCGAGCCGCCGTCCAACTGCCGCAAGCGGTAGAACACGAGCACCGTGCTTGCCGCGAGTCCGAACACTGCCCCGATCGCCAGCCCCACCGATGCGTTATCGAAGTACAACCCGATCAGGTACCCGAGGCCGCCGTAGATCAGAATCCCTGCGATCAGGTTATTCATCACTGTCCACGCGACATTGGGAGTTTCCCGGTCGAGTGGTGCCGGCTTCAGAGATTTCATGTTCGCGCTCAACCTACCAGCCCAGGCTTGTGCATCGATGCACGACCCTCTGGCATCACGAGCCTGGCTTCTTGAGTCGTTCGATGACGTCCGGATCATCGCTGAGCGACAGGGTGGACTCGGGCTCGACGTATGCGGTGGGCCGGCTGCTCAGGGCCACCACGATCAGGCCCGTCCACACGATCGCGCAGACGGCGACCACGCCCGCGAAGACCTTGGGGTCGAAGAAGGTGGCGTCCTTGAGCAGAGCCAGCATCAAGAACAGGACGATGACTTGTCCGAGGTACACGCCGAGGGCGGCGTTGAGACCCAGGGCGGGATTGTTGGCCAAAACCTTCTGGATCGCGAGCTGGCCCAGGCCGAAGAAGCCGAGGACCACGACCGTGGCCATGACCCCTGCGATCAGTCCCGGCGTGCCGGCCACCGCTGTACCGATCACCGTGCCGATGATGCCCACGGTCAGCGTGCCGAGAACAGGCTTTCGCAGCGAGGCAGTGGCGGCGTTGGACGAATCAGATTTCATGTCCTTTTCACTGTAACCGCTGTGTAAGCCGCAGGGTGCGGGGGCCACGGGCAGCGCGCTGCGACACCGGCCCTGTAGGCCACGCCCCCGCTTCGTCCGGGCGCGCTTCATCGCAATGGGCGAGTCAGATTCATAGCGGCGGTCGGGACTATCCGGACCGGGTGCCGCCGCTGCCCGCGGATGCCCGCGCTGGCCGTGACACGAGCAGGATCAGGCCGGCGAGGCCTGCAAGGAAGAACACTGCTGAGACCACCAGCGGCACCAGGGCCACGGATACTGCCGAAAAGGCGATCAACGCCGTCCACGCGTACATGAGACCCACGGCGCGCCGCTGCGAATGTCCGAGTTCGATCAGCCGATGGTGCAGATGTTCCTTGTCCGGAGCGAAGGGACTGCGCCCCCGCCTGGTCCGCCGGATCACGGCCAGCGATACGTCGATCAGCGGCACCGCAATGACGGCCAACGGCAGCAACAGGGGCAGGATCGCCGGGAACAGCAGCTCAGCCCGCACCGCGCTGGGGTCCACCCGGCCGGACAGGGTGATCGCGCTGGCCGCCAGCAGCAGCCCGATCAACATCGACCCGGTGTCGCCCATGAACAGCCGGGCAGGGTTGATGTTGTGCGGCAGGAACCCGACACAGATGCCCGCCAGCAGGGCACACAGCAGCGCGGCCAGCGTCGCGCGGTCGAAGCCGAACTCGACACTGAGCAGGAAGGCGTACGCGAAGAAGGCCAAGGCGGCGATCCCCACGATGCCGGCAGCGAGACCGTCGAGACCGTCGACGAAGTTCACAGCGTTGATCGTCAGCACGACGAACAGCACCGTCAGCAGGACGCTGGTCAACGGGTCGAGGACAAACGTACCGCCGATGGGTAGCCAGACCATTTGGATCCCCAGAAAAGCCATCGAGCCCGCCGCGAGCACCTGACCGACGAACTTCGTGGGGGCATCGAGGCCGAACCTGTCGTCGAGCAGCCCGAGCGCGACGATCAGGGTCGAGCCCACCAGGATGGCCAGCGGCTGCCGACTGGTGTCGAACACGACACTCATCCCCGGCAACTGGCTGGCCACCAGTAGCCCGGCCAACAACCCGCCGTACATGGCCAGCCCGCCCCACCGCGGTGTGGGCTGGGAGTGGATATCGCGATCCCGTACCTCGGCCATCGCTTTGGCCCGGATCGCGAGCAGCCGCACGGGCGGCGTCAACAAGTACGTCACAGCTGCTGCCACGAGGAAGCAGAGCAAGTACTCGCGCACCGCCGGGGTTACCTAACCGACCGGGTAGGCCGGGAACTCCGTGACGAGGGCGTCGACTGCCGTGCGGACCTCGGCGGTCGCGTTCGGGTCGGTGACCGCCCGTGCGATCAGAGTGGCGATCTCCTTCATCTGCGTGACACCCATCCCCTGGGTCGTCACGCTGGGCGATCCAACGCGGATGCCGCTGGCCACACTGGGGGGCTGCGGGTCGAAGGGGATGGCGTTCTTGTTGAGCACGATCCCGGCGGCGTCGCAACGCTGCTCTGCCTCGGCGCCAGTCACCCCGACGGGACGCAGGTCCAGCAGGGCCAGGTGGGTATCGGTGCCCCCCGTGACAGCCCGCATGCCTTCGGCCTCCAAGCCTGCGGTGAGCGCCTGCGCGTTATCGATCACTTCCCGGGCGTACTTCTGGTACTGCGGCGTCGACGCTTCCTTGAGGGCAACGGCCTTGGCCGCGACGGCATGCATCAGCGGACCGCCCTGCATCATCGGGAACACCGCCTTGTCGATGGCCGCGGCGTGTTCGGCGGTGCTCAGGATCATGCCTCCCCGGGGCCCTCTCAGCACCTTGTGGGTGGTGAAGGTGACGACGTCGGCGTAGGGCACCGGGCTGGGGATGGCTTTGCCTGCCACCAATCCGATGAAGTGCGCCGCGTCCACCATGAGGACGGCCCCCACCTCGTCGGCGATCTCCCGGAAGGCGGCGAAGTCGATCAGCCGAGGAATCGCTGAGCCACCACAGATGATCATCTTGGGTTGATGCTGGCGGGCCAGGTCTCGCACCTGGTCGTAGTCGATGTCCTCAGTTTGTTCGTCAACCCCGTAGTGCACGGCGTCGAACCACTTGCCGGAGAAGGAGACCTTGGTGCCATGAGTCAGGTGGCCACCATGCGGCAGACTCATCGCCAGAATCTTCTCGCCGGGCTTCACGAAGGCGCCGTACACGGCGATGTTCGCCGAAGCGCCGGAATGCGGCTGCAGGTTGGCGTGATCGGCTCCGAACAGGGCCTTGGCCCGCTCGATCCCGATCATCTCGGCCTTGTCGACCTCCGCACACCCTCCGTAGTAGCGCCGCCCGGGGTACCCCTCGGCATACTTGTTGCTCAAGGTGGATCCGAGCGCTGCCAGCACTGCCGGGCTGGTGAAGTTCTCGCTGGCGATGAGCTGCAAGCCCCCGCGGGCGCGATCGAGCTCACTGAGCAGGATGCCGGCGATCTCCGGGTCCTCGGCGGTGAGCTGGGCGAAGTCGGGACCCCAGAACGGCACATTGGTCATGAGGATCAGTGTAAGGGTGGCGCCACCGGGACCCCGCAGCGCCGAAGGCCGCGCCGCTCGCGGCCACCGCTGCCCGGTGTGTCGGTCGCGCAGGCACTGACAGAATTGCCTGCGTGATGCGCACCTACCCCGGCGACGATCCGCAATTGCGGGCGGCGGGCACGCGGGCCGCCGTCACCGCCCTGCGTTCGGGACGACTGGTCGTGGCTCCAGCGGACATGCACTATGCGACCCTCGCCGACGCGTTTTCCATCGCAGGTGTCGAGCGAATGCGCACGGCCCGCGGGATCACGCCAGGCACCTCGATCCCGGTCTTCATCGACCGCCGGACCACGCTGCACGCGCTCTGGGGCCGGGTGCCGCGCGACGCCGAGGTCCTGGCCCGGGCATTCTGGCCCGGACCTCTCACCCTCATCGGCAAACCCCAACTGTCGCTGGCGTGGAACACCGGAACGACCGACGCGGTAGCCGTTCGGATGCCGCTGCACCCATGGATGCTGGAGCTGGTGGCGGCCGTGGGACCGATCGCCGCGACCGGGGCTGGCACTCCCATGCCGGTCGAGTTGGCCAGCGCGGACCAGGAGCAGATCTCGATCGGCCTCGACGCGGGCACACTGCGCGGCGGCCCGGCCAGCACTGTCGTGGACCTGCGCAGCGGGATCGAGGTGGTGCGGGAGGGTCCGATCAGCTCCGAGCAGATCCAGCAGGCCATCGAGCGCCAGTGACGCGGTCCCGGCCGGTCAGGTCGGGATGGGTGGCCACGTCAGAGAAGTCGGCAAGGAGCATCCGGACCTGCTCCCCCTGCAATTCGCCATGCTCGATCAGCACCCGTCCACCTGCCACCAGCAACTCTCGGGCTCGCTGCACGACGGCCCGGACGATATCCATGCCGTCCGGACCACCGAAGAGTGCCATCTGCGGATCATGCAGGGCGACCTCCGGATCCCTGGGCACCATCGCGTCGGGGATGTATGGAGGATTGCTCACCACCAGATCCACCGGGGGCAGCGGCAGGGGTAGGCAAACGTCAGCCTCCAGCAATTCGACCCGGTCCCCCACATTGCGCCGGGCCCAGGACAACGCCACTGGATCCTTCTCGACGCCGACGACCCGCGCCCCAGTTTCGGTGGCCAGCGCAAGAGCGACCGCGCCGGAACCGGTACAGAGGTCGATGGCCGTCTCGAAGGGTGCGGTCAGCGCCAGGTCGACCAGGACCTCGGTCTCCGGGCGCGGCACGAAGACACCGGGGCCGACCGCGATGTCGAGGTATCGGAATCCGGCCACCCCCGTCAGGTGCTGCAACGGCACACGCTGGCAACGCAGGACGACCAACTCCTCAAGCCGGGCAGCCTGCTCGGCAGTGAGTGCCGGGTCAAAACCCTGCTGTCCTGCGACGAACGCGATCAGAGCGCTGGCATCGGCGTCGGGCGATGGCACGCCGGCCGTTGCCAGTCGCGCCCGCACGTCCCGGCGCCTGCTCACACTGAGTCCGCCGACTCCAGCCGGTCTCGCAGGTCCGCTTCCAGACAGGATCCGATGACCGGATCGAGGTCGCCGGCGAGCACGTGGTCGAGGTTGTAGGCCTTGAAGCCGGTGCGATGGTCGGAGATGCGGTTCTCGGGGAAGTTGTAGGTGCGGATGCGCTCGGAGCGGTCGACTGTGCGCACCTGCGACTTGCGGCTGGCAGAGGCCTGCGCGGCCTTCTTCTCCTCTTCCAGGGCGATCAGGCGCGCGCGCAGGATGCGCATGGCCTGCTCCTTGTTCTGCAGCTGGGACTTCTCGTTCTGGCAGCTCACGACGACACCAGTGGGCAGGTGTGTGATGCGCACAGCGGAGTCGGTGGTGTTCACACTCTGACCGCCGGGCCCCGAGGACCGGTACACGTCGATGCGCAGGTCGTTGGGGTCGATCGTCACTTCGACGTCCTCGGTCTCGGGGAAGACCAGTACGCCGGCAGCGGAGGTGTGGATGCGGCCCTGCGACTCGGTGACGGGCACCCGTTGCACACGATGCACGCCAGCTTCGAACTTCAGCCGGGCGTACGGCGACTGGTCGGGCTGGGACTGCCCCTTGGCCTTGACCGAGATGCTGGCGTCCTTGATTCCACCAAGGTTGGTCTCCTCAAGGTGGATGACCTCGAAACGCCAGCCACGAATTGCCGCGTAGCGCTCATACATCCGCATCAGGTCACCGGCGAACAACGCCGACTCGTCGCCGCCTTCGCCAGCCTTGATCTCGAGGATGGCGTCGGAGTCGTCGAGGGGATCCCGGGGCACCAGCAATTCACTGAGTTGCTCGGCGACCCGCTCCCGTTCACCCGCCAGGGCCTCGGCCTCGTCCGCGAACGAGGCATCGTCCTGGGCAAGCTCGCGAGCAGCCTGCTCGTCCTCGCCGAGCGTGAGCCAGCGCTGGTAGGTCTCCACCAGCGGTCGCAGCTGCGCGTGCCGCTTGCCGACCTGCCGGGCACGCGCGGGATCGGCGTGCAGGGCAGGATCGGCAAGGTCGGTCTCGAGGCGGTGCAGCTCGTCGACCAGGGCGGTGACCCGTTCGAACACTTACTTGCTGGCTTGCTTGCCGAAGCGCTTCTCGAACTTGGCAACCCGGCCGCCGGTGTCGAGGATCTTCTGCTTGCCGGTGTAGAAGGGGTGGCACTTGTTGCACACATCTGCGTGGATGGTGCCGCTCTTGGCGGTGCTGCGTGTGGTGAACGTGTTGCCACAGGAACAGGTCACCGTGGTGTCGACGTAATCCGGATGGATGTCGGGCTTCATTGAGTCTCCTTAAGGTGTCCCGGGTCGCCGAAAACGCACAGCGTGAACCGGGGCTAGGTACTCAGTGTAACTGTGTGCCCGCGGCCGGTATTCCAGCGGTTCAGCGAGGTGCCAGTTCCACACCGGTGAGATCCAGATTCCAGGAATAGCGGGTCGCCCGGTTGTCGCCACCGTCGGAGTACTGATGGGAGCCGGTGATGCGGCTCAGGTCCGTCGTGACCTGCTGAAGACCGCCTGGCTGCGAAGCGTCTCCCAGGTTGAGCAGACCCATGCCCTGGACGTATCCGAACATCTCACCCCAGTCCCCGGTCCGGGCGTCGCACGTTCTCGTGGCGATGAAGGGTGACGGGAACGAGAACTCCAGACCGATCCGTGCGGTCCATACCCAGCTCTGCCCCACCTTGGCGCGCGGGATGGTGAGCCGCCCGTGGGCCAGGAGGGGGTCGGTCAAGGTTGCGCCCCCCTCGTAAGGGCAGGTCCCGGTTCCCGAAACCTGCCAGGTGATGCCCAGGAACTCCACCGCGTAGACGACGTTCTTGTCGTCGGTCAGTTCGCCGTCGTAGACGAAGGTCAGGGCCCCTGAGGCATCGAGGCGGGAGTCGCCCGTGGGCACCTGGGCCATGGTGTAGGTCCCTGTGAGTCGCTTCGGGAAACTGTCCGCAACGTCGACCCGCCGCGAGAAGCTGACCTCCTGGTAGTTGCCCCGTTGCGCGGGTACGTACAACCGCCAGTACCACCGGCCCAACTGCGGCGACGGCACCGTGAACGAGACCTTGCCTCCCCGGGTCGTTCGCACCCGCTGGACGGTGGCGAACTTCCAGTCCTCGAACTTGCTTCGCTGCAGAAAGACGCGTAGTCCCTTCTGCCGTCCCACGGTCGCCGTAGCCGTCCACTGCGTCCCCACGCTGACGGCCAGCGGCTTGATGGTGAACTTGCGGATCGGAAAAGAATCCGACGCGGGCGCTGGAGCGGCACCAACGACCACGAGCATGGCAGCCAACACCGCGAGAAGGGGCAACAGCCAGTTACGCCGCAAGATCATTGGAGCAGCGTAACTGCTGACTCCCTCAGCCGGAAGCTCAGAACCTCTCGCCGCTGGGCGCCTCGGCCTCGAGGCCGGCCGGCGTGGTCTGCTGCACCTGCCGCAGGAACTCGTAGTTGCTGCTGGTCTCCCGCAACTTGCTGATCAGCAACTCGATGCCCTGCTGGGTGTCCAAGGCATGCAGGACCCGGCGCAGTTTCCAGACGATGGCCAACTCCTCCTTGGTCATCAGCAGCTCTTCCTTGCGGGTGCCGGACGCATCCACATCGACAGCCGGGAACACCCGCTTGTCGGCCAGGCGCCGGTCCAGTTTGAGCTCCATGTTGCCGGTGCCCTTGAACTCCTCGAAGATCACCTCGTCCATGCGGGATCCGGTCTCCACCAGCGCGGTGGCGATGATCGTCAACGAGCCACCCTCCTCGATGTTGCGCGCAGCACCGAAGAACTTCTTGGGCGGGTACAACGCCGCCGAGTCCACCCCACCGGAAAGGATACGTCCTGAGGCCGGGGCTGAAAGGTTGTATGCGCGCCCCAAACGGGTCATCGAGTCGAGCAGAATCACGACGTCCTGACCCATCTCGACGAGCCGCTTCGCCCGCTCGATCGCCAGTTCGGCCACGGTCGTGTGGTCGTCGGCGGGACGGTCGAAGGTGGAGGCGATGACCTCACCCTTGACCGAGCGCTTCATGTCCGTGACCTCTTCGGGCCGCTCATCCACGAGCACCACCATCAGGTGAACCTCGGGGTTGTTCGCGGTGATGGAGTTCGCGATCCGCTGCAGCACCATGGTCTTGCCGGCCTTGGGCGGGGACACGATCAACCCACGCTGTCCCTTCCCGATCGGGGCGACGAGGTCGATGATGCGCGCGGTGAGGTTGGAGGCATCGCCCTCGAGGCGCAGTCGGTGCTGGGGGTACAGCGGAGTGAGCTTGCCAAACTCCTTGCGTTCCCGGGACTTATCCGGATCCAAGCCATTGATCTTGTCGATGCGAACCAGTGGGTTGTACTTCTGACGGCTGTTGTCGGCCTCGCGGTTCGGGCGGATCGCTCCGACCACGTGGTCACCCTTGCGCAGCGCGTACTTCTTGACCAGACCAAGGCTGAGGTAGGCGTCGGTCGGCCCAGGCAGGTAACCGGTCGTGCGCAGGAAGGCGTAGTTATCCAGCACATCGAGGATGCCGGCCACGGGCACGAGCACCTCATCCTCGGTCACCTCGGGCTCGACATCGTCGCGGCGGCGTTCGCGGTTGCGATCCCGGCCGCGGCGGCGCCGGTTGTTGGCGTTGTTGTTGCGATCGCGGTTGCCCTCACCATCGCGGGCCTGCTGCTCACGACTGCGGTCCCCGCCATCCCGGTTCTGCTGATCGGCGCCATCGCCCTCGCGGTTCTGGTTCTGCTCGCGGTTCTGGTTCTGCTCGCGGTTCTGGTTCTGCTCGCGGGTTCTGCTCGCGGTTCTGGTTCTGCTCGCGGTTCCGGTTGCGGTTGCGCCCGCCCTCCCGGCTCTCCTCGCGCCCAGCTTTCTGGGGCTCGCCCTCCGCTTGCGGCTGGGCCGCCGCTGCTGGCTGTTGCACCTCAGACTGCTCAGGCGCGCTGGCCTCAGAGTGCTTCTCGGCGGGAGGTTGCTCGCTCTTCGCAGCACCCTGCAGGGCGGCGATGAGTTCGCTCTTGCGCATGGACGAAGCTCCAGAGATTCCCTGGTCAGCCGCCATTTTGCGCAGATCTGCAAGCAGCATCCCGGTGAGGCCCGGGCGACGTTTGGCGGTCGGCTGCTCGATTGTGGTGTCAGTCAAGTGACACGCCCTTTCATGGACGCGGGGCGAGTTCACGTGGATTCGCCCAACAGGTGAACGGCGATAAAGACACCGCCCACTTCGGACAGGTTGTGCCAAGTGGGATTCAAGTGAGAGAAGAACGGGTGGGGCACGCGTGGCTTGACGGCCCCCCGGTTGATCGCCACGAGTTGAATGCCCTGGCTGCGCCAACTGTAACACTGCGAAGCCTCGAGGCGGAACCATACCCGTCGTGTCGGCCACAGCAGTACCGTGAATATGGAGGCGACAATGAAGGTTGCAGAAGCAGCAGAGCAATTCCTGACACACAAGCGCATCGCGGTCACCGGGGTGTCACGCAGTGCTGATCAACACGGAGCCAACGTCGTGTACGAACGGCTGAAGGATCGTGGCTACACGGTCTTCGCCGTCAATCCGAACGTGACGGAGATCGTCGGCGATCCCAGTTATCCGGATCTACGTTCGATTCCAGGTGGGGTTGAGGCGGTCGTGATCGGCACCCGCGCGGAGCACGCCCCTGCCACCATGCGCGAGATCGTCGAGTTGGGCATCCCATGCGCGTGGATGCACCGGGCCTTCGGCGCGGGCAGCGTCAGCGATGAGGCCACCCGGATCGGCCGGGAAGCGGGGGTACTGGTCATCGATGGGGGCTGTCCCCTGATGTTCGGGGCCACGTCCGACGGCGGCCACCGGTTCATGTGCCGGATGCTCAAAGCAACGGGCAAGGTGCCGCGGACCGTCTGAAGTCGCCCGGTTACGACCCGGTGACCAGCACTCCCTGCAGGGCGACCGGTAACTCCATGACTCGCCAGCCGTCAGGGGCAACCGCGGGCCCGAAAGCGATGACGCTGGGACCCGCCCCGGAGATCGCTGCCGGCACCCCACACGCCCGCAGGTCCTGGACGAGATCCCACGACTGCGGGTAGGCGGGTTTGCGGTAGTCCTGATGCAGGCGGTCCTCGGTTGCCGCCAGCAGATGCTGTGGGTAGCCGGTGAACGCCGCTACCGCCAGGGCGGCTCGTCCGATCGCGTGTACGGCATCCGCGTAGGGAACGCTGGTCGGTAGCAGGCCGCGAGCGGTCTCGGTGGATAGCCGCTGATGCGGGATGACCACGTTCACCCTTGACACAGTGGGCTGCAACCGCACTGCCATCCCCGACGACTCGGTCCATGCCACCGTCAGACCCCCGAGCAGGGCAGGAGCCACATTGTCCGGATGCCCCTCAATGCGGGTCGCCAGGTCGAGCAGAGTGGCGTCGTCAAGGTCGGCTCCGAGCGCCCGGGCACCCGCCAGACCAGTCACAATGGCGGCCGATGAACTCCCCAGACCACGCCCGTGCGGAATGACGTTCTCGCAGGTCAGAGCCACTTTTGGGGCAGTCTGCCGGACGTGTTCGAAGGCCCGGCGGAAGCTCGCCAGCACCAAGTGTTCGGGGCCGGTGGGCACCTCCCCAGCACCCTCTCCTGAGACGGTCACCCGGTCCTCGTCAGCGAGCTCGAACGTCACTCGGTCCCGCCACTCCAGAGCGAGGCCGAGGCTGTCGAAGCCAGGGCCAAGATTGGCCGACGTGGCGGGGGCTCGAACGACCACCGTCATCAGAGCAGCCCCAGTTCCGCGGCAGCCGCCTGCGCGTCAATCGCGATGCGGACCGGCTGCGGCGCACCGGCGATCGCCCACTGCGGGTCTTTGAGCCCGTTGCCGGTGACGGTGCACACGATCGTCTGGCCGGCATCCAGTTCGCCAGCGGCATGTTTGGCCAGCAGTCCGGCGACCCCGGCTGCCGATGCTGGCTCCACGAATACGCCCTCCCCCGCGGCGAGCAGCTTGTAGGCGCGCAGAATCTGCCGGTCGGTCACCATCTCGATGACCCCACCCGACTCGTCGCGGGCCGCCTCGGCGAAGTCCCACGACGCCGGGTTGCCGATCCGGATGGCGGTCGCGATGGTCTGCGGCCGGCGCACCGGCGCCCCGCGCACGATGGGAGCTGCTCCCGCCGCCTGGAACCCCCACATGCGGGGGGCGACCTCGTACTCGCGGTAGCCCTTCCAGTACGCCGTGATGTTGCCGGCATTGCCCACGGGCAGACAGTGGATGTCCGGGGCGGCACCGAGTTGGTCCACGATTTCGAAACTGGCCGTCTTCTGCCCCTCGATGCGCACCGGGTTCACACTGTTGACCAGCGCGACGGGGTACTCCTGCGACAGCTGACGGGCCAGCGTCAGGCAATCGTCGAAGTTGCCGTCGATCTGCAGCAGGCGGGCACCGTGCACAAGCGCCTGCGCAAGTTTGCCCATCGCGATCTTGCCCGCTGGGACCAAGACCGCGCACACCATATCGGCGCGCACGGCATAGGCGGCCGCGCTGGCGCTGGTGTTACCGGTGGAGGCACAAATGACCGCCTTGGCGCCTTCTTGGGCCGCGGTGGAGATGGCCATAGTCATGCCCCGGTCCTTGAAAGACCCGGTCGGATTGGCACCCTCGACCTTCAGGTAGACCTCACAGCCGGTCGTCTGCGACAAGCGGTTGGCGCGCACCAAGGGGGTGCCGCCCTCCCGCAGAGTGATCACGGGCGTCTGATCCGTCACCGGGAGGTGGTCGCGGTACTCCTCGATGACCCCGCGCCAGACGTGGGCGGTCATTCGACGCCCTCCACGCGCATCACTGACACCACTTGGTTGACGGCGTCGAGATCCCGCAGAGCGTCCACGGTGGCGCTCAGATCGGCATCGAGAGCCGCATGCGTGCCGATCAGCAACACCGCCCGGCCCGCCTCGTCAGTGGTGTCCTGCCGGACCGTCTGGATGGACACGTCGTGATGGCCGAAGCAGGTGGCGATCGCGGCCAGCACACCCGGCCGGTCAGCCACGTCCAGATTGATGATGTAACGCGTGGTGGCTTCCCCGATCGGCCGGGGTGTGAGCCCGGCGTACACGGACTGCGCCTGGCCGGCGGCACCCGCCTGCCGGTTGCGCGCGGCCGTGACGAGGTCGCCCAGTACCGCGCTGGCGGTCGGTTCGCCACCCGCCCCTCTGCCGTAGAACATCATCTGCCCGGCTGATTCGGCTTCCACGAAGACAGCGTTGAACGCGTCCCGGACGCTGGCCAGGGGGTGAGCACGCGGCACCAGGGCCGGGTGCACCCGAGTCACCACACCGTGGCCGTCGGCCGTACGTTCGGCCACGGCCAGCAGTTTGATCACATAACCCAGATCGCGGGCAGCCTCGACATCGCGCAGGGTGACCGACGTGATCCCCTCGCAGTACACGTCGGACAGGGTGACGCTGGAGTGGAAGGCGAGAGTGGCCAGGATCGCCGCTTTCGCGGCGGCATCATGTCCGCCCACGTCGGCAGTGGGGTCCGCCTCGGCGTAGCCGAGGCGTTGGGCCTCCGCGAGCACGTCCGCGTAGTCGGCGCCCTCCTCGTCCATCTTCGTGAGGATGTAGTTCGTGGTGCCGTTGACGATCCCGAGCACACGGCTGACCCGGTCGCCGGCCAGTGATTCCCGCAGTGGCCGAAGCAGTGGGATCGCTCCAGCGACGGCCGCCTCATAGAACAGGTCGACACCATGGTCGTGCGCGATCTGGTGCAGGGAGGCGCTGTGCTCACTGAGGAGGGCCTTGTTAGCGCTGATGACGCTGGCACCGTTGGCCAACGCCGTCTCCAACAACTCCCGGGTGGGATCCAGACCGCCCATGACCTCCACGACGATGTCCACATCGTCGCGGGTGACCACACTCATCGGGTCGTCGGTCAACAGCGCGGGATCGATGCCCGGGCGGGGCTTCGCCGTGTCGCGCACGGCGACGGCGACCAATTCGAGGGTCGCGCCGGCCCGCTGGCGCAGATCCTCGGCGGAATCGGTCAGCAACCGGGCCACCTGGGAACCGACAGTTCCACCACCGAGCAGGGCTACGCGCACAACGTCAGACACGCCCCCAGTCTGTCACGGCAGGTGCCAGCACCTACGGCAAAGGTTCCCCCGAACCCTTCGACCACCCGGCACTAGAGCACAGGGTCCATGGCGAACATGTCGTCGAGCGTCTCGGCGCGCAGCACCACACTGCAAGCGCAGTCACTCACTGCGATGACTGCGGGCTTCGGCAGGTAGTTGTAGTTGCTGGCCATGCTGCGGCAGTAGGCACCGGTCGCGGCCACAGCCAGCACGTCACCTGCCTCGATGTCGGCGGGTAACCAGGCGTCCCGGACGACCACGTCGCCACTCTCACAGTGTTTGCCCACAACGCGCGTCAGCACCGGTGATGCGTCCGACCGGCGATTGGCCAGCACGACGGTGTACTCCGCGTCGTACAGGGCGGTGCGGATGTTGTCACTCATCCCACCGTCCACCGACACGTACAGGCGACTGCGACCGCCGAGATCCACGGTCTTGACCGTGCCCACCTGGTAAACGGTGATGCCGGCGCCGCCTACGATCGCCCGGCCGGGTTCGACCGCGAGCCGCGGCATGGGGACACCCGCCAGTTCACATTCCCGGGCCACGATCGCCTGAATCTGTTTGGCCATGTCCGCGACCCGCGGAGGGTCGTCGGCGCTGGTGTAGGCGATACCCATCCCCCCACCCAGGTTCAGTTCACCGATGGCGTGGCCGGCAGTGACCAGTTCGGCGACCAGCCCGGCCATGCGATGAGCTGCGACCTCGAAGCCAGCCGCGTCGAAGATCTGCGACCCGATGTGGCTGTGCAGCCCGACGAGCTCGAGATGCGGGTCCTCGGCGACCAGCGTGGCGGCCCGAGCAGCCACTCCCCCGGCCAGGGCAAGCCCGAACTTCTGGTCCTCATGGGCAGTGGCGATGAACTCGTGAGTGTGCGCCTCGACCCCGACAGTCACTCTGATCAACGTCTTGGGGGTGACGCCCATTTCGACGGCCAAGTCCCGCAGCCGCTCGATCTCGGCGAACGAGTCGATGACGATGCGCCCGATCCCGACCTGCAATGCCCGGCGCAACTCGGCTTCGCTCTTGTTGTTTCCGTGGAACAGCATGCGGGCCGGGTCGACACCTGCCCGCAGCGCGATCTCCATCTCGCCGTAGGTGCAGACATCGATGCGCAGGCCCTCTTCATCGGCCCACTGCGCGATTCGGCCCGCCATGAAGGCTTTCGCGGCGTAGTACACGTCGGCGTCGGCGTAGGCCTGGGCGTAACTGCGGGCGGCGTGGCGGAAGTGCTGCTCGTCGAGCATGAACAAGGGGCTGCCGAACTGCGCCATCGCCTCAGTGACGGGAATACCTGCCAGGGTGAGCACGCCATCCACCCGTTCAGCGTGCGTCGGCCAGACCGTTGCGTCGAGGGCGTTGAGGTCGACGGGCGGGTCGCTGTGCGCGAGGGGATGGCTGATGTCCTCGTGCCGGGGTCCAGCCGGATGTGCAGGCATGGGATCAAGGGTATGGGGTGCCCGCGTCGCGCATGGGGGCTGGCGTCAGCGCTGCGCGGCTCACATCCGGTCGGGGGCACTGACGCCGCAGAGGTCCAAGCCGTTGGCGATGACCTGCCGCGTCGCTGCGCACAACCACAGCCTGGCGATGTGCAGCGGTTCCACCTGCTCCTCACCGCGCGGCAGCACGCGACACGAGTCGTAGAACTTGTGGTACGCGGTCGCCACCTCTTCGAGATAACGGCAGACGCGGTGGGGTTCGCGCAACTCCGCGGCCGTGGCGATGATGCGGGGGAACTCCGCCAGTACCCCGAGCAGAGCACCCTCGCGCTCATGTGTCAGCAATCCCGGATCGAACTCGGCTTGGCGCCAATCGATCCCGAGATCGGCGGCGTTGCGCAGCACTGAGGAGATCCGGGCATGGGCGTACTGCACGTAGAAAACCGGGTTGTCGTTGGTGCGTTGGACCAGCAGATCGAGGTCCATCATCAACGGGGAGTCCGCCGGGTAGCGGATCAGCGTGTAGCGGGCGGCATCCACGCCGACCTCATCGACCAAGTCCTCAAGGGTGATCATGGCGCCGCTGCGCTTGGACAGCCGCACCTCCTCCCCACCCTTGTACATCTTCACGAGCTGCCCGATCAGGATCTCGATATTGAAGTTCGGGTCGTCGCCGGCGCAGGCGGCCACGGCCCGCAGGCGGTTGACGTACCCGTGGTGATCGGCGCCCAGCAGGTAGACGCAGATGTCGAAGCCGCGGGCGCGCTTGTCCACGTAGTAGGCGGTATCCGAGGCGAAGTACGTGAGTTCGCCGTCGGCCTTGATCAGCACCCGGTCCTTGTCGTCGTCAAAGTCGGTGGTCCGCAGCCACACGGCTCCGTCGGCCTCGTAGACGTGTCCTTGGGACCGCAGTTTCACCATGCCGCGGTCCACAGCGCCCGAGGAGTGCAGCGTGCGCTCGGAGTACCAGACGTCGAAGTGCGTGCGGAAGTGGTCCAGCACATCCTTCTGCTGCTGCAGTTGCAGTGCGTAGCCCGCCTCCCGGAAAGCCACCCAGCGCTCGTCCTCTGGAAGGTCCAGGATGCCCGGCTCCGCAGCCACGATCCGCTGGGCCAGCTCCACGATGTACTCGCCCTGGTAGCCGCCCTCGGGCGGCTCGGCACCGCGAGCGCGCGCCTCCAGCGACATGCCGAACTTGTCCATCTGCACACCACGGTCGTTGATGTAGAACTCACGGTCGACGACCGCACCCGCCGCAGCCAGCACCCGCGCCATGGCATCCCCGACTGCAGCCCACCGGGTGTGCCCAAGGTGCAACGGGCCGGTGGGGTTGGCTGAGATGAACTCGAGGTTGATGTTCGTCCCAGTGAGCGCCTCGATCTGACCGTACGTGCTGCCCGCGGTGACGATGCTCTGTGCGATCTGGCCTTGTGCCTGCGCGGCCAACGAGATGTTGATGAAACCAGGTCCGGCGATCTCCAAGGCCTCGATGCCCTCATGTGTCTGCAGAATGGCCACCACCTTTGCGGCCAATTCCCGGGGCGGCAGTCCCGCACGCTTGGCCGAGGCCAGGGCGACGTTGGTGGCCCAGTCCCCGTGGTCGCGATTCTTGGGTCGTTCCACGCGCACGTCGACCTGCAGATCGCTGGTCTCCGGAATGGCGGCGAGGGCAGCGGTGATGGCGGCGACCAGATCGGCGGGTGTCATACCCTCCAGATTAGGGGGTCGGCGCGGGGGTATCGTCTGGTCCCGCCTTGCGGACCTCCACGACCACCCGCAAAGGATCGACGCCCTCGTAAGCCTGCCCCTGAGGTGGCGGGCTCTCCCCCAAGACCTCGATCACCACGACGTTCGGCGAGGAGGGCCGCCGTGCGGTGTATCGGACGTCGATGTCCTTAGGGGATGCCGTCACCATTTGGTACCCGGTGGTGCGCAGGCCGCGGACCAGCAGACCCGCATCGGTGTTCACGTAACCACGGATGCGCTGCGGATCTTCGCCGTCGAACAGTGGTTCTGCGTACACCCACATGAACCGGTTTCCGGATTCGGCGCCCACGCACCAGGGACCCGCGTAGTACGTGGTGGCCAACCGGTCGAGGACCGGCGGATAGGCCCTTAGCTGCTTGCGCGTGCAGGGCAACCACTGTTCACCGGCGATCGTGATCGGCCCCTCGGGCGCGCCCACCGGGACGGGGCCCGGCAGCGCGGTCGGATGAGTGGGAGGAGTCAACTGCTGACACCCCACCAACACCAGCGCGCACGCCGCAAGAGACCACCGCACACCAGACAAGGTACTGCCCAGACAGACACGGGGTTGGCATTGGTAGGCTGGCATCACCCCAAAAGCCCCCGTAGCTCAGGGGATAGAGCAGTGGCCTCCGGAGCCATGCGCGCAGGTTCGAATCCTGCCGGGGGCACCCAAAATCCTTCGCTAGGACTTGACTTTCTTGGGCGTCTGATGGTTCGCCCCGGCCGACCGCCGCACTGCCCGCTCCTCATCAGCGGCAAGCCTGCGCACGACGCCACTGGGGGCACTGCGGTTCTCAGCGACACGCAGTCGGACGGTCGTGTTCTTGTCCTTGGACAAACGGCGCAGAGCCGATGTTGGGGCGTTCGGATTAAGGGCGACCGCGGTCCGCACCGCCACATGCTCGTCGCTGGCCAGCAGATCGAGCACCTTGTCGGTCGCGTTGAGATTCAGCGCGACCTCGGTGCGCACCTCCCACCGCTTGTCGTTGGCCAACTTGGCCAGGGCTTTAGCCGGCGTACGGGGGTTGGCTGCCACGTCAGCACGCACCGACCAATTCTTGTGGTCGGCCAGTTTGCCCAGCGTCTTACCGGGCGTTCGTGTGTCGCGGGCCAGTGCAACTTTCCCCTCGGCCATCAGCGACAACGCCCTTCGGTGCTCACTCGGAACAATGTAGAGCACAAAGGTGGACAAACTCGATCAATGCGTCACGTTTCGCCCTCCTCGTCGGCTCTGGCGCCGCTGGCGCGCTTAGGCTGAAGTTGTGCTGCATTGGTACGCGCGAGAGATCATCGAGCCGGGTCGACAACCCATGTTCCTGGCTCTCCTGGCGTTCCTGCTGACGTTTCTCGTCACCCGCACCATCACCCGGCTGATCCGGTCTGGGAAAGGTCCATTCGGAAATGTGTCCGCCGGCGAGGTGCACATCCATCACGTGGTTCCCGGCCTGATCGTGCTGCTGCTCGGCGGGGTGCTCGCCCTCGGTTCAGGTGAACACGGGATCTGGCGGCAGATCGCCGGCCTCACGTTCGGCATCGGGGCCGCCCTGGTCCTCGACGAGTTCGCCATGATCCTGCACATGCAGGACGTGTACTGGACGCAGGAGGGACGGCTGTCGGCAGATGCGGTGACCCTGGCGGCCGTCGTCTTGTTCTGCGCGATGCTCGTGGCCGCACCCAACCAGACTCCACCGGATCCGGACACCGATTTCTGGGTCAATGCGTTGGGGGTCCTCATGTTCATCGTGCTGGCCTTCATCCCGTTGTTCGTCACGATTCTCAAAGGCAAGCTGTGGCTGGCCGCCTTCTCGATCGCCGTCCCGTTCATCGCGTGGGTCGCGATGTTCCGTCTGGCCAAGCCGGGCTCGCCGTGGGCGCACTACCGCTACGCGAAGAAGCCGCGCAAGGCGCAGCGAGCAGCAGACCGGTCGCAGCGCTGGGCGCGCCGCCAGGAGCCGATTCGATCGTGGATCCAAGAACACCTGTTTGGGCTCTCCAAGGACACCGCGGACCAGAAGTGAACTAAATTGGCGTTGTGCTGGACATCACCTATCCCCCGATCGTTCTGACCGCGCACACGTTCTTCCGGCTCTTCAACATCCACTTCACGTTGGCCGGTGGACAGCATGTTCCGCTCAAGGGTGGGGCGGTGCTGGCCAGCAACCATGTGTCGTATCTGGACTTCATCTTCTGCGGCTACGGTGCTCGGCCCTCCAAGCGCCTCGTGCGGTTCATGGCCAAGAAGTCCACGTTCGACAATCGGATCTCCGGGCCACTGATGCGCTCCATGCACCACATCCCCGTGGATCGCGCGGCAGGAGCGGCGTCACTGGATCAGGCCATTGAATGGTTGCGCAAGGGTGAGATCGTGGGCGTGTTCCCGGAGGCCACCATCAGCCAGTCCTTCGAGGTGAAGGACTTCAAAACCGGTGCCGTGCGGATGGCGGCCGAGGCTGGGGTGCCCATCATCCCCATGATCACGTTCGGCGGCCAGCGGCTGTGGACCAAGGGACATCCCCGGGAGATGGCCCGGGGCACGCTTGTGGCCCTGCGGCTCGGCGAACCGATGATGGTCACCCCTGCCGATGACCCCGCCGAGGCAACCGCCGAACTGCGCTCGCGTATGCAAGCCCTTTACGAGCAGATGATCCAGGCCTACGAACCCAAGCCAGAACCCGGAGCATGGTGGTGGCCGGCCCGCTTCGGGGGCGGTGCCCCCACACTCGATGAGATGCGCGCGCAGGAGGCGGCCGACCGGGCCAAACGTGAAGGCGAGGCCGGCGAGTAGTGCCTACTGCCGCTGCTGCTCCAGGATCGACTGCGCTTCCTCGACGCTGATCCGGCCCGCCGCAAGATCGTTCATGACCTCGCGGGGGTCGGCGACCGGCTCATCCAGACCCAGCCTCGTCAGAAGATCGTTGAACCGCTGCCGCGCAGTCGGGTAGGACACGCCGAGGTGTGCCTGCACGTCACGAAGATTGCCGCGACTGCGTAAGAACACCTCGAGGAGCAGCTGATCGTCGCCGGTGAGTTGGCAGTAACGGCACGCCGAGAACGAGCCGGAGATCTCCGTGTGACAACCCGGGCACGTGAGCCGCGTGGTGATCAGCTCTTGGGTGCAGACCGGACATGTCGAGGGGGCAGCGTGCAGGTGATTCATGCGATGGTGACCTGCGCAGAACCCATGCGGGAACTCACGGTCAGAGCGCCCGCCCCTGCGCCCACTGCGACGGCCGGCGTCGTGCCATCCTGGGGAGCCTTCACGTTGCCCGTGTGCGACTTGATGATGGCCTGCCCCAACGAAGTGTCCGCGGTGACCATGACGTTGGACTCCGGACGTACCGTGACACTGACCGACCCCATGTCTGCGCGGATCTTGGACTGTCCGGTGAACACCCAATCGACCTTGCCGCTGCCGCTGGCCACGTCCAGCAGCAGGGGCCCCGCGCCACTCAGCTGCGCTGACCCGGCTTCCACGCCCACACTGGCGCCCGCGGTCACACCCTGCAGATCCAGCGCCCCGCCGACCAGCAGCACCTGCAGTGGCAGGTTCGGGTTGACGCGGATCTCAACGCTCGCCCCAACTCTGTTGACCATCTGCCCGACCCACATCATGAACGCCGAGCGCGGCGGCTCGACACTGAAGTCACCCTCACCGGAGGTGGTGTTGGTGTCGATGAGCAGACTGTCGCCCTCCCGACGCATCGTGTGCGGGCCCTGGGCGACCGCCTCGTGGACAGCGGGGTCAGCCACGATTGTCAGCCGGACTGCCCCGGCCTTCACCTGAATCCGCCGGACCGGCTCATCGGAAACGGCCACATCGACAGACTCCGATGACAACTCCGCGATCCGCTGACTCGCCTCCTCGGGCGTCAAATTGCCGGCGGCCACTTCTTCCAACATTGCGCGCATCGCATCAGTCATACTCAAACTATAAACCTGATATGCGTGAATGGAAACTATCCGACCCCCAAAGTATGCAAAGTGTCATCATCGATTCCAAAATGATGTGCGATCTCATGTACAACCGTGATGTAGACCTCCCGCACGACGTCGGCTTGGGTCGCACACATGTCCAGGATCGGGTTTCGGAAGATCCGGATCCGGTCGGGCAGGGCTGCCACGTACCAGGAGTCGCGCTCGGTCAAAGGGATGCCTTCGTACAGGCCAAGCAGATGAGGATCCTCAGGGGGTGGGTCGTCCTCGACCACGATGGCCACATTCTCGATGTGCTGGGCCAGGCTCGCCGGAATCACGTTCACAGCGGCCTCGACGAGCTGCTCGAACCGCTCTGCACTGACATCCACCACATCTCCACCTTCACATGGCGCTGCCGGTGCGCGCACCGGGAGATCCGCCTGTTTCGTTCAGGATCGCCCCTGCCGGACCAGCACATCTGAACGAAATAGGCGCACCCTTCAGGATCGCCCGTTTGGCGAGTCAACCCGCCGGACGACGGCTGGCCACAGGTATGAGGTCGTCGGGGGTAGGGCGCCAGCGCCGCTGGCCAAGTGGCACGCGCCTGCCCACCACGGTGATCCCCTCGGCCGAGAGCAGCGGCGCGGCCTGGGCCAGAACCGACTGCGCGACAGTTCCGGATGATTGCACCACCCGCCACCACGGCACACCGGACCCGAACCGACGCAACGTCCGGGCGGCCCGGCGAGCGGTGCACGGGAATCCGAGCTCGTCAGCCAGAGCAGCCATGTCGCCATAGGTTGCCAGACTCCCCGGCGGGATGAGACGCACCAGATCGAGCAGCACCTCATCCAATGGGCCGGGATCGGTCACACCTGTACCTCCAACCGGCTGACACCCGGCCGCTGGCTGTCGCGGCGCACACTGATCCGGGGATCGATGCGCTGTTTGAGAAGGTCGACATGACTCACCAGACCAATGACCCGGTCCTGCCCCGCACGCACCTGTTCCAGCATGTCCATCACCTCATCGAGGGTTCGCTCATCGAGGGATCCGAACCCTTCATCGATGAACAGTGTGCCGAGTTCGATTCCGCCGGACTCGCTGCGCACGACGTCGGCCAGTCCCAGCGCCAGTGCCAGCGCCACATAGAACCGCTCGCCCCCGCTCAGTGATCTCGTCGACCGGGTCTGCTCCGTGCGCTGATCGGCAACCAGCAGATCAAGACCCGCCAGACCGCGATTGTCCAGCCCACCGTGTTCCACGACCAACTGGTACCGCCCCTCAGAGATGGCGTCGAGCCGGTCGTTGGCAGCATCGACCACGGACTGGAACCTGCGCATGAGGACGAAGGACGACAACCGAACCCGGTGCACGACCTCGCTGCGGTTGGCGGTGGCCAGATCAGCCATCCGAATGACACCTGCGGTGTCCTGCCGACGGCTCTCAAGGGCATCCAGCGCGTCGACGAGCGCAGTCCGCAGAGGCAGTGCCTGCTCGAGGCGGTACGCAAGGCTTCCCATGGCCTCACTGACCTCCGTGCGCTGAAGCGTCTTCGCGGCCAGGTCATCGACCAACGAGGACAGGTCGACGACGGCGTCGGGGTCGACCTCCCGCACCTGCGCGAGTCCGGCCAAGGTTTCCACCATGAGCCGCTGGTGTTCCTCAACGACGGCGCGCAGCTGCTGCTCACGCGCCTCCGGGAGGATTGCTGCCTGGGCAGTCGGCAAATCCGGCAAGCCGACCTGATCAAGAAGGGCGGCCAGGGTGAGGGCGGCTTCCTCCTGCGAGGCCCGGGCGTGGGTCAATGCAGAGGTGGCAGCAAGCAGGTCGCGGATGGCCGTGGCCTGCCGTTGCAGAGCGACCACTCGATCGGCGACCGATGGGAAGGACATGCGTGCCCGGCCGATCTGCTCAATCAGCTCGTCGCACTGCTGACGCACCGCCTGTAGGTCATTGCCGGCCTGCTGGCGGTCCAGCTCCGCGGCAGCCCCGGCCTGTGCCAGTTCCGCCGACTCCTCCTGAAGACGATCCAGGGTTTCCCGGGCCGCCTGCACTGCTGCCACACGCGACCGGCAGCCTTCGAGCTCCCTGTCTATCTCCTCGCGACGCTGGCGCAACGTGGCCAGGTCGGCGTCGATCCCAGACAGCCGGGCCTCGATGCCGGCTTGAATCCGCTGCACCCGGTGGGTAGCTGCAGTCAACCGAGCCCTGGCCTGTTCCTCTGTTGCCTCGAGTAGCTCGAGATCCGGCGCGGCCCCGGTCCCCGGGGCAGCGGGCGACGGGTGTTCCACGGCCCCACAGACGAGGCATGGCTGCCCCTCGCGCAGGGTTGCGGCCAGAGCTGCTGCGTGATTGGCCGAGTGCTCTCGGCGAGCCTGTTCCAGGGTGACGAGCGCGCGCGTCTGGTCACGTGTGGCCGTCGCCGAATCCGCTTGAGCCAGGACCAGGTCGGCCTGCAGCCGATCGACCTCATCCCACACGAGCAGCGCGGAATCCACCGCCGCAGACTGCAACGTGAGCCCCGCCAGCACATCTTGTGGCTCGTCGGAAGCGACGATTTGTGCGCGCGCCCGCTCCATCTGGGTATTGATCCCGGCCCGCTTCGAAGCCACCGTCGAGCACCGTTCACTGGCAGCTGTGAACATCTGCTGCAATCGCGGGATGCGAGCCTGCAAGGCCGGCAGGCGCTGCTCAGCCTCGGCGGCACCGGCCAACTCCCCGATCGCCCGTTCGCACGCGGTGAGCGCCTCGGCACTGACGTCCTGGACATCCAGCGCGGTCAGGGCGGCGCTCGCTTGCTCGTAGCCCTTCGCAGCCTCGGCAGCACGCTCCGCAGCTGACTCCCAGGCGCCCGCAGCGGGCTGGACAGGGCGGGCACGGTCGTGCGCCGACAACGCAGAGCGCATCTGCTGTACGTCGTCGGCAGCAGCATCCAACTCACGTTGCCGGCGAAGAAACTCCCGCTTGCGTTCCTGCGCAGCCACCAACGCCTCCGCGCTGGCCAAGGCGGCCTCCGCCAGCACGACCTCCCCGTCGGCGTGCTCGGCCCTGCTGCGAGTGGCGGCGAGGTCGCCGCGCACTCTGGCGATCTCCTCATCGATGCTGGCCAACGGCTGCTCGCAAGGGGGCAGGCCCAGAACACCCAGACATCTGTCGGCGTGCTCCTGCACGCTGGCCTGGGCCGCCTTGCGTTCCAGCAGCGCCGCCTTGCGCATGGCCGCGAGTTGCTCCTCGAGGTCCTTGTAGAACTCCGTGCCGAACACCTTCTCCAGGATCTGAGCGCGGCTGGCCGTGTCCGCGTCGAGGAACGTCGCGAACTCCCCTTGCGCCAAGACGATCGTGGAGGCGAACTGGGAGCGGGTCAGGCCGATGTGTTCCACGACCCAATCCCCGACTTCCCGCGCCCGATGCGAGATCTCCTGGCTCTCGGGCCGGACCTGCATCAAGGTGACTGACCCGTTGTCATCGGTCGTCCCCGATCCGCGCTTCTTATCGCGCTGGTGGCGCGGGGTGCGCCGGATGCGGTACCGGCCACCGCCGCACTCGAAGACCAACTCCACGTACGGTGCCTGGCTACGGTCTCGCACGTGGGAGTCCAGGCGCCCGATATCCGATTCCGCACCGGCCACGGAACCATAAAGCGCGAAGACCACGGCGTCGAGAATGGTTGACTTCCCGGACCCCGTTGGCCCTTCCACGAGAAACAGCCCTGCGGACCCGAGGCGCTCGAAGTCGATCACCATCTGATCGGCGAATGAGCCGATGCCGGCGAACTCCAAGGTGATGAGCTTCATGCCGAGTCCCTGCCACGCAGCGCCTGGACAGCAGCGTCGAAGGCTGCTGTCTCTGCCTCTTCGATGTCACCGTTCGTCACGTACTGGACAAATTCGGCCGCCACCTCGAGTGGCTTCTGCTCACGACTGACCTGCCCATCTGGTACGGCGACGAACCCGCAGGCCGGGTCGTGACGGATCTGCAAGGCGTAGGGGAACCTCTGCTGCAGACGCTGCCACATCGCGGTGGGTCGCCGGTCATCGGTCACCGTGATGCTGACCCACGACTCCAGGTCGTCGACGAACAACTCATGGTCGAGCAATTCGGCCATGAGCCCCCTCAGGTTGGCCATCTGCCGGGGTTGGGTCAGCGGCACATCAGTGATCGTGGTCACACCCTGCGGCCCCAGATCGACGATGGACACACTCTTGGTCTGCTGTGCTTCGCTGAACGAGTACCGCAGCGGGGAACCGCAGTAACGCAGTCGCGTCTGCCCAACGCCGCGGGGCTCCTGCCGACCGTGCAGATGGCCCAGCGCGACGTAGTCGACCCCCTGGAACACCTCAGAGCCCACAGTGCCGAGTCCTCCCACGCTCACATCGCGTTCAGAATCGCTGCCGACGCCACCGGCCACCCACGCGTGGGCAAGCACCACGCTGCGGGCCCCCTGGTGCTCGGCCAGGTCGGCCCGAATCCGGTCCATCGCCGCCGTCAGCACAGCATGGTGCGTGGCCGGCAGCGGCTGCTCGTCGGCAGCGAGCACCTCCCTGGCCGATTCCGGGTGCAGGTAGGGAATCGGGTACACCCGCACCGGGCCGTGGGCGTCCTCGAACACCACCGCAGAACCCACGTCCTCGACCCGGGTACTCAAAGTGAGCCGCGCCGACATCAGTCGCGACCCGTATCCCAGGCGGGGCAGTGAGTCATGGTTACCCGCCGTCATGACGACGGGGGCGACCTCGAGGAGGTCCACCAGCGTCGTCTCCAACAATTGCAGAGCTGCCGCAGAAGGCACCGCGTGATCGAAGACATCCCCGGAGACGACGATCAGGTCCACGTGTTGTTCCCGGGCGATCTGGCCGATCTGAATCATCACCGCTGCCTGCACATCGGCTAGTGCGACCTTGTGCAGTGTGCGGCCCAGGTGCCAGTCAGACGTGTGCAGGATTCGCATGGGCGGCTCTCATTCCCTCGTGTGCCTCCATCGTGAACCGAGGGTCTGACAAAACCGGTCAGCGACGCACGAGCCGACCCAACAAGGGCACGATGAACCCCAGAATCACGCCGGCAACGGCACCGATCACCAGGCCCCACGTGTTGTCGATCAGGTCCTGGAACTGGCATCGGCGCCCCAGTTCGGGCAGGAACCGTTGTGTCGCCTCCACCGCGACCGGCACCAGGAAGGCCAGCAGGAGAAGCCACCAGCGCCGCACGCCCAGGTAGCCAGCACAGAATCCGAGCGGAACCAGCAGCCAGGTGTTCAGGGCCCGATCACTGCTCAGAACCAGCATTCCGCGCGGGCCCAGCGGCCGGGTCATCTCCTGCAGACACGCACCGCTGACCGACCCCGGAGACGGTGACAATGTCGCACCCAGCACCAACGACAGGCCCACGCCCAGCCCGAACACCACGATCCAGGGTTCTCGCCAGCGCCGTGCCAACGGCGCGGCGAGCACTGCACTGACCACTGTGCCGGCACCAAGGATGACCGCGAACAGTGGCAGCCTCAGGATCGAGTCGACGATCGCCGGCACTACTGCACGCCGAGTCTTTCCAGCAGCAGTTCCCGGACCCGGCCAGCGTCGGCCTGCCCGCGGGTCGCCTTCATCACTGCACCCACCAAAGCTCCGACTGCTGCGACCTTGCCCGACCGCACCTTGTCCGCGACATCGGAGTTCTGGGCGATCGCCGCGTCGACCGCAACGATCAGCGCCCCATCGTCGGACACGAGCACGAGCCCGCGGACGGCCACCACCTCGTCCGGCGACCCTTCGCCAGCCAGTACCCCGTCGATCACCTGTCGGCCCATCTTGTCGTTCAGCGCGCCTTCGGCGATCAGTGACTCGATGCGGGCCACCCCCTTCGGGTCGATGCCCAGCTGCGCGAGGGGCACGCCCGAGTCGTTGCTACGCCGGGCGAGCTCCCCCAGCCACCACTTTTTGGCCCCTGCGGACGAGGCACCGAGGGCGACCGTCTGCTCAATCAGGTCCAAGGCGTCAGCGTTGATCACGTCGCGCATCTCGAGGTCGGTGAATCCCCACGCCTGCTGCAGGCGAGCACGCTGCTGCGCAGGAGGCTCCGGCAGGCTGCTGCGCAGCTGCTCCACCCACTCTTCGGAGGCGGCCACGGGCGCCAGGTCCGGCTCGGGGAAGTAGCGGTAGTCCTCAGCCTCCTCCTTTGTGCGTCCCGCCGTCGTCTTTGCCGTGTCCTCATGCCAGTGCCGGGTCTCCTGGACGATCGTGCCACCCGCCCGCAGGACCTGCGCCTGCCGCTCGATCTCGAATCGTAGGGCCCGCTCGACCGATCGCAGGGAGTTGACGTTCTTGGTCTCAGTGCGCGTGCCGAACGGCGCCTCCCGATCCGGACGCAGGGAGACGTTGGCGTCGCAGCGCAACGAACCCTGCTCCATACGCACATCAGACACGTTGAGCCCACGCAGAATATCGCGCAGAGCCGTCACGTAGGCCCGGGCCACCTCAGGGGCCTTGGCGCCGGTATCGGTGATCGGTTTCGTCACGATCTCGATCAGCGGAATCCCGGCACGGTTGTAGTCCACCAGGGAGTAGTCCGCGCCGTGGATCCGGCCGGTGGCGCCACCCATGTGCAGAGACTTGCCCGTGTCCTCCTCCATGTGGGCGCGTTCGATGTCGATGCGATAGGTCTGCCCGTCCACCTCAACGTCGAGGTAGCCGTCGACGCAGATCGGCTCGTCGTACTGGCTGATCTGGTAGTTCTTCGGCATGTCGGGGTAGAAGTAGTTCTTACGCGCGAACCGGGACCAGGGTGCGATGCTGCAGTTCAGCGCCAAGCCGATCCGAATCGCGGACTCGACGGCCACCGCATTGACCACCGGCAAGGAACCCGGCATGCCCAGACACACCGGACACACCTGCGAGTTGGGCTGGCCACCGAACGTCGTCGGGCAGCCGCAGAACATCTTCGTCTCGGTGTTGAGCTCGACGTGCACCTCGAGACCCAGAACCGGATCAAAATCGGCGACAGCTTGTTCGTAACTCATGGCCGGGACTCCCATCCGATCAACGCCTCCAAGGCGGCACCGGCGTTGTACAGCCGTTCGTCCTTCATGGCTGGGGCCATGAACTGCAGTCCGACCGGCAGCCCCGACTCGTCCTGGCCGATCGGGACCGACATCGCCGGCACCCCTGCCAGGTTGGCGGGGATCGTGGCGATGTCCTGCAGGTACATGCTCAGCGGGTCGTCCACCTTCTCTCCCAACGGGAAGGCGGTGGTGGGCGCCGTGGGGGTGGCCAGCACGTCGGCGTCGTGGAACGCATCCGCGAAGTCGCGCGCGATCAGCGTGCGGACCTTCTGTGCCTGTCCGTAGTAGGCGTCGTAGTAGCCGCTGGACAGCGCATACGTTCCGAGCATGATCCGGCGCTTCACCTCCGGGCCGAATCCCGCCTCGCGCGTCATCGACATGACTTGCTCCACCGACCGCGAGCCGTCATCACCGACGCGCAATCCGTACCGGACGGAGTCGAACTTCGCCAGGTTGGACGAACACTCGCTCGGCAGGATCAGGTAGTAGGCGGCCAGTGCGTACTCGAAGTGCGGGCAGTCGACCTCGACGATCTCGGCCCCCGCGGCCGCCAAGGCGTCGAGTGCCTGCTGGAACAGCCCCCGGACAGCGGGCTGGAACCCGTCGCCGGTCAGTTGCTTGACCACACCCACGCGCACCCCACGGATGTCCGCGTGGCGAGCGGCCCGAAGTACCGGTGGAACCGCGGCATCGATGCTGGTGGAGTCGCGGGGGTCATGTCCCCCGATCACTGAGTGCAGCAGCGCGGCATCGGTCACCGTTGTGGCAAATGGCCCGACCTGATCCAACGACGAGGCCAGCGCGACCAGGCCATACCGTGACACCCCGCCGTACGTGGGTTTGACTCCCACGACCCCGCACATGGCGGCCGGTTGCCGAATGGAGCCACCAGTGTCGGTGCCCAGACTCAACGGCGTCTGACGGGCGGCAACGGCCACTGCGGAACCGCCGCTGGATCCTCCCGGTATCCGCTGGGTGTCCCATGGGTTACGGGTCGGGCCAAAGGCGCTGTTCTCGGTGGAGGAGCCCATCGCGAACTCGTCCATGTTGGTCTTGCCGACGATTACTGCCCCGGCCTCGCGCAGACGGGCAGTGACGGTGGCGTCGTAGGTAGGCACCCAGTCCTCGAGCATCCGCGAACCGCACGTCGTGGTCAGACCGCGGGTCGCCAGCACATCCTTGACCGCCACCGGGACACCGGCCAGGGGCCCGAGCGCCTCACCGTCGGCGCGTGCGGCATCAATCGCGTCGGCTGTTGCCAGGGCACCGGCGGTGTCGACCAGCAGGAAGGCGTTGAGCTCTCCGTCGGTCTCTGCGATGCGGTCCAGGAAGGCTGTCGTGACCTCGCGGGCGGAGTACTCCCCCGTGGCGATGCCGTCGGCCAGGTCGACCGCGCTGGTGTAATGAAAGCTCATCGCCTACTCCTCATCCAGGATCCGGGGCACCCGGAAGCGGTGGTCCTCGACAGCCGGTGCCGCCGCCAGGGCGTCCTGCTGGCTCAGGCCGGGCGATTGCACGTCAGCGCGGAACACGTTGCTGATGGCCACGGGGTGCGACATCGGTTCGACGTCGTTGGCGGCGACCTCGCTGACGCGCCGGACGGCGCCGAGGATCACGTCAAGCTGTTCGGCGTAGTGATCGAGTTCATCGTCGGTCAGTTCCATGCGGGCCAGCCGCGCGAGGTGCGCAACATCGTCGCGGGAGAGTGCGGGCATGGGCTTCAGTCTACGGATGCGCAAGTGGCCCACTGATCAGGGCGCTGGGTACTTCTGCCTGGATGGGGGCCTACAGCTCAACCCCCAGTTCGCCAAGGCGCTCCTCGGACAGGATCGTCACTCCCAGCGACTCAGCCTTCACGAGCTTGCTGCCGGCGTTCTCCCCCGCGATCAGGTAGTCGGTCTTCTTGGACACCGAACCCGTCACCTTGGCGCCGAGCTCCTGCAGGCGGGCGGTGAGCTGGTCACGGCTCCATCCGGACAGGGTGCCTGTGATCACAAGGGTCTTTCCGGTCAGCGGCCCCGGTCCTGCGGGCCGCTCGTCGGCCATCCGTACTCCGGCAGCCGCCCACTTGTCCACCACGGCGGCATGCCAGTCCACGGCGAACCACTCGTGCAACGCTTCGGCGATGGTCGGGCCCACGCCGTCCACCCCGCTGAGCTGGTCGACCCCGGCCTCCCGGATGGCCGTCATCGAACCGAACTCGCGGGACAGTGCCTGCGCGGCGGTCGGGCCTACGTGCCTGATTGACAGGGCCACGAGGACCCGCCACAGCGGTCTGGTCTTGGCCATCTGCAGTTGTGTCAACAAGACCTTGGCGTTCTCCGTCAACTCCTGCCCGGAGCGAGTGAAGAATGACGAGCGTTGCAACGCCTCGCCGTCGAGGTCGAACAGGTCCCCCTCATCGGTGACCAGCTGCCCCTCGAGCAGGGCGATGGCGGATTTCCAGCCGAGGCCCTCGATGTCCAACGCACCCCGCGATCCCACGTGGTTGAGCCGCTCTCGCAACTGCGACGGACAGGATCGTGCATTGGGGCAGCGGATGTCCACATCGCCTTCTTTGGCGGGGCCCAGCGGGGTGCCACAGGCGGGGCAGTGGGTCGGCATGACGAAGGCCCGCTCGCTGCCATCGCGGTCCTCGACCACCGGGCCGATGACCTCCGGGATGATCTCGCCGGCCTTGCGCAGGAACACCATGTCCCCGATCAGGACACCCTTGCGCTCGACCTCGCTGGCATTGTGCAGCGTGGCCATCGAGACCGTCGTCCCGGACACCCGGACCGGTTCCATGACCGCGAAGGGGGTCACCCGACCCGTGCGGCCGACGTTGACCATGATGTCGCGCAGCCGTGTGCGCACCACTTCCGGCGGATACTTCACGGCGATAGCCCAGCGCGGGGCCCGGGAGGTCGCACCTAGCCGAGCCTGAATCGCCAACTCATCGACCTTCACCACCACACCGTCGATCTCGTGCTCCAGGGAGTGCCGCTTGGCCTCGTACCGGGCGACGTACGCCTCAACATCGGCCAAGCCAGGCGCCACCTCGATCCGCGGTGACGTCGGTAGCCCCCAGCGCGCCATCGCTGCATAGGCCTCGGACAGCCGCGCCGGTCGGGGCCCCGACAACTGTCCCAGTCCGTGCACGATCAGGCGCAGCCGGCCGAGGGCGTCCAAGCCACGTTGGACATCTGCCACCGCCTTGTCGCTGACCTTGCGGCCGTCCTGCTGGCGGGCGGCGATCTCCGCCTGCCGGCGATCAACCCGCTGGCGCAGGGTGCCGGCGCCGGCATTGCGGGGGTTGGCAAAAGGCGAGCGCCCCAACTCGAGCATCTGCGCGTTCAGCTCATTGAACTGCGCCACCGGGAAGTAGACCTCACCGCGCACCTCCACCAGGTCGGGGGCACCGGTCAGCGTCTGCGGGATTCCCGGAATGTACCGCGCGTTGTAGGTGACGTCCTCCCCCACCCGGCCGTCACCGCGCGTGGCCAGGGTAACCAATCGCCCCTGACGGTAGACCAGGTCGACGGCCAAACCGTCGATCTTCAACTCACACAACATCTGCGGGACGTAGCCCAGATCCTTCTCGATGCGCGCAGCCCAGGCATTGAACTCCGAGAGCCCGAACGCATTGTCCAGGCTCATCATCCGCTGCAGGTGCTCAACCGGCTCGAACATCTCCGAGCGCGCACCACCGACGGTCTGCGTGGGGGAATCGGCGCGCTGCAGTTCCGGGTACTGCTGCTCCAACGCTTGCAGTTCGACGAAGAGCTGGTCGTATTCGGCGTCGGACAGGGTTGGGGCGTCGTGCTGGTAATACTCGAACCGGGCCTGTTCGATGCGTGCTGCCAACTCCTCCCACCGCTGACGATCGGACGGCGACGGTCCGGGCATCAGGAAACCCTCTCGGTGAGATCCTCGGCAATCCGCTGCCACGGAACATAGTCGGCGACCATGCCGCAGGGTGGGGTGATCAGCATTGGCTGGGGTGTCAGGCCAGTTCTGTCGTAGAAGTCGAGCACCTTTCGGACGCTACCCGCACCCGGTGACACACCGAAACCCAAAGTGGTCCCCCGTGTTGACAACTCAGCCAGGGGGACGTCGTCGGCCAGCGTGGACAGCGATGAGTCGATCAGTAACCCGGCGAGCCCCTGCAGTCGATCCCAGGGCAGCCCGGGTGCACAGCAGTGCAACAGGTCTGCCCCCTGCGGCACGCTCACGCTCAGCGAGGGGTAGACGGAGAACCCGCTGATGGTGCGCACGGTGCCGGCCACGACCGCGGGCAGGAGCGGTTCGTCTGCCTGGATCAGCCAGGTTGCGGCGACCCGGCTCGACAGCGACTGCCGGTGTTCGGCCACCATCGCCTCCCAGGCCGTGACCAGATCGCGCACGAGTCCAGGATCTGCGAGCAGCCGTCGCCCGCGGTATTCCACCGCGGCGGCCAGGGTGTAGGGCCCCGCAACCTGCTGCTTGGCCAGACCCGAGTAGCCGGTCCAGGCCAGCTCCACCGCGTCGAGGTCCTCCGCGAGCAGGGAACGGGCTCGGCGCATATCGCGGGTGGCTGCTGTCAGCTCCCAGCCCGTCACGGTGGTCGCCGCGCAGAAATCCGCAGCGGTGGCGCTGAGCAGGCCCAAGGTGCGCCCGACCATGTCGGCCCCGGGCCCCCGCTGCGGCAACTCCGGCACGTGTGGCAGGTCGGGAAGCTGGTCGCTGATGCGCGCCGGCCAGTCGCGGACCTCCGTACCAGGCACAGAGCCGATTCCGGTGACAGTGGCAGGTCGGGTCAGGGGTAGCGGCACACGGTCATGCTGTCACGGCCCGGACTACCGTGGTCGTCATGGTCGAGGTCTACACGGGAGCGACCGGCCTGCCCAACTGGACGATCTATCTCGCGGTGGTCATCAGCGGGCTGGCCGGCGCCACCTACGCGGCACGCCGCGGCTTCGACGTCATCGGCGTCTTGACGCTGTCCGTGACCACAGGCCTGGGTGGGCTGCTCATCCGGGACATCCTGCTGGCGCGGGGACCCATCGTCTTGCGCGACAGCACGTTCATCTGGATGGCGGTGGTCGCCGCCGTGCTCGGCTTCTTCTTCGCCGGCTACATCGCCCGATTCGACCGGGTCCTGCTCGCCATGGAGGCACTGGCCATGGGCCTCTTGGCCAGCGTCGGCGCCGACAGCGCGCTGCGGGCGGGCCTCGGGACCCTCTCCGCCATTGTGGTTGGCACGATCGTGGCGACCGCGGGTTCGCTGCTGCGCGACATCCTGGGCGGCGACGCACCACAGCTACTGAGACCGGGGGTCTTCCTCGGGGTCATCGCCTTGAGCGGTTCGATTCTGTACGTGCTGCTCGAGTCGATGATCTCCGAGCCGCTGATCTCCCAGATCGTGGTCATCGCTGTGGTCTTCGCCGGCAGGCTGGTGGCCGTGCGACTAGATCTTGAGACCCGCCCCGCGGCAGATCTCTCGGATCGTGTGTGGTCGTTCTGGGACCGCCGCAAGGGGGCAGCCCCATGAGTGACCCGGCAGTCACCTTCGCCCTGCCCAGTTCGCTGGACGCCCTCGCCATCGGGGTGGGTGGGATCTCAGGGGCACTGCACGCTCATCGGCGCAACCTCGACGTCATGGGCATCCTCGTGGTGAGCTTCTGTGCGGCCCTCGGGGGCGGTGTCATCCGCGACATCCTGCTGGTCTCCGGACCCCCCGTCTTCCTGACCTCGCCGTCCTTCCTGATCTACGCCCTTCTCGGAGCGACGTTCGGCTGGTGGTTCGCCAACCTCGCCAGCCGGGCAACGATCCTTCTGGAGGTCATTGACGGCCTGTTCATCGGGGTGTGGGTGCTGGTGGGCGCCACCAAAGCCCTGGCCAATGGCCTGAGTTTCGGCTCGGCGATTCTGGTTGCCGTGATCACGGCGACCGGCGGCGGGGTGCTGCGCGACTTGTTCTGCGGCGAGAAGGTCGGGCTGTTGCGTCCCGGCACCTGGCTTGCCGCGGCGGCCCTGATGGGAGCCCTCACCTTCGTGAGTGTTTTCTGGCTTACCGGCAACCTGCTCGGGGCGCAGGTTCTGACCATCCTGATGGCGTCCACGATCCGGATGGTCAGTCAGGCGTTCGACCTTCGCACCCCCATGCCGATCGATGTCGGCAAGATTCTGTCCCGCAGCCGATGAAGCTGATGGGACGGTTCTTGGGCATGCCGAATGGCCCGGCCTTCGCAGGTCGGGGTTTAGCTCGAAGCTCTGATGCTCGGGTTTGGGCAAGCCGAGGTCGGGATGGCTGTCAGTTTCGTCGGCGGGTGAGGGTGTAGCTGCCGTCGGGTTTGATGACCAGCTGGAGGCGGTTGTGGTGGGCGTCGTTGTGGTGGCAGCCGCAGACGAGGGCGTAGTTGTTGATGTCGGAGCGTCCGCCTCGGTTCCAGTGGGTGAGGTGGTGGGCGATGGTGCGGTTGGTGGGGACGGTGCAGCCTTCGGCGATGCAGGTGGGGCCGTCGCGGGTTTCCAGGGCCGCGCGTTGGGCGCGGGTCGCGAATCTTTGGGTGGTGCCGACGTTGACGGGTTGCCAGCCGGTGGGGGTGTCGATGCCGAGGACGGTGGTCACGGTGGTGCTGCAGGTGAGTTTGTCGACGTCGGCGCGGGTCATCAGGGCGCCGGCGGGCCATTGCACGCCCAGCCCGGTGGTCATCTGTTCGGCGGTGAGCCGGATGATGATCTGGCCGCGCCCGGTGGGCCGGTTGATGCCGGTGAGGGCTTTGTCGGCGATTTCGGCCATAGCGTCGGCGCGGCGCATCTCGGGTGTTCGGGTGTCGGTGGGCCCGGTGGGGTCGGCGTAGACGTCCAGGGCCGCTTGCAGGCGCTGGCCGGTTTCGGGGTCGAGCAGGCCGGTGAGGTGCCACCAGCCGTCCAGGGACGCCGACAGGTGGAGTCTGCGTTTGAGGGTGGCGGTGGTGGTGGCGGCATCCGATGCGTCGGGCTGGTACTGCTGGATGATCCGGTCGATGAAGCCGCTCAAATCTTTGACGCAGGACGTGACGGCGACATTCACCACGGCTGCCTCGACGGTGGTGAAGTCGTCGCCGAACATGCGGTGGGCCCGGCGGATCGCGGCTACGTGGTCTTCGGTGATCTGCCCGGTGGCTAGCGCGTGGGCGGTGGCGGGTAGTTGATCGCGCAGGGCCCGGGCGGTTTTCACGATCGCGCCGGCGTGGGAGATGCCGGTGGTTTTGGTCAGCCAGTCGGCGGTGGACCGGAATCCCTGGCTGCGGGCGGCCTGGGTGGCGTCGTAGGCGGCGAGCGCTTCCAGGCGCAGGGCGGCGGTGCGGGCCTCCAGAGCGACGATGACTGGGAGGTGGTCCTCGAGTTGGCCGGTGGTCCACTCCACGGGTTCGTCGGTGGGCAGGGTTTGCAAGGTGGCGATCAGTTCCCCGACTGTCATGCTCACTCCCCTGTTCCGTTACCTCAACTGTAGTACATGTGATCGAGGAAAGCAACCCCTGTGGAGGGATGGAAGTGCTGGGTTGGAGACCTTTTGCAGGCATGGGCGTTGGGTGCGTTCGAGGGGTCTCCGACCGGCGTACCGGGGCGCCGAGTGCTCAACATCCGCCAGCAGATCCTGGACGAGCCGCCCGCGGCGTTGGTGGGCAACGTCGTCGGAAAAGGCCGCGATGCAGGTGCCGGCCGTACCGCTCACAGCTGCCAGGGCCCGAGGGGTCCCACTTTTCCTGAGTTGTTGTCCTGGTACGCGGCGTCGGCGGGCAACGTCGTCGGAAAAGGCCGCGATGCAGGTGCCGGCCGTACCGCTCACAGCTGCCAGGGCCCGAGGGGTCCCACTTTTCCTGAGTTGTTGTCCTGGTACGCGGCGTTGGTGGGCAACGTCGTCGGAAAAGGTCGCGGTGCAGGTGCCGGCCGCACGGCTCACGGTTGCCGGCACCTGGGGCTGCCCCTTTTCCTGAGTTGTGTCCTGGTACCCGGCGTCGGTGGGCAACGTCGTCGGAAAAGGTCGCGGTGCAGGTGCCGGCCGCACGGCAAATGGTTGCCAGGGCCCAGGGGTCCCACCTTTCCTGAGTTGTTGTCCTGGCACGCGGCGTCCGTGGGCAACGTCGTCGGAAAAGGTCGCGGTGCAGGTGCCGGCCGCACGGCAAATGGTTGCCAGGGCCCAGGGCTGCCCCTTTTCCTGAGTTGTTGTCCTGGTACGCGGCGTCGGTGGGCAACGTCGTCGGAAAAGGTCGCGATGCAGGTGCCGGCCGTACGGCTTCCGCGGCCGCACCCCGCCTCGTCCCGGTGCTGCAGAGTGGACACCCACACCCAAAGCACCGCAAACCTCCCAACCCACGAGCCACGCAGAACTGCTGAAGGCCGAAACGCGCGAGGCAGACGTGTCAGACAGTCCGCACGATCCGGCCGGAACCGAGGACCCGGGTGTCGTCGTAGAAGACCGCTATCTGCCCCGGCGCCACACCCGACAACTGGCCGGGCAGGTTCACGGTGACCCCATCGAGGTGCGCCGCCACCGGCTCCCCGTGGGCGCGGATCTGCACCTCGACGTCGCCGCACACGACAGGCTGACCGGTCCACCGTTGCCGGTCCACGTCGAAGCCGGTGACCCGCAGGCGCACCGGAGGCCCGACGAACACGGTGTTTGAGGGCACATCCACGTCAACGATGTAACGCGGCTGACCGTCCTCGGCGGGCTGGCGCAGGTTCAGACCGCGGCGCTGACCGATCGTGAAGCCCACGGCACCGGGATGCCGACCGAGGGTTTCCCCGGATTCCGCATCGACGATCGGGCCGTCCTGGCCGCCGAGCCGGGATCGCAGAAAACCTCGGGTGTCTCCGTCGGGAATGAAGCAGATGTCGTGGCTGTCCGGCTTGTCGGCCACCAGGAGTCCACGGTCCGCGGCCTCCTGCCGGACCTGTGACTTGTGACTGTCGCCCAGCGGGAACATCGACGCCGCCACCTGGGCGGCGTCCAGCACGCCGAGTACGTAGGACTGATCCTTGAGCGGGTCGACGCCGCGGTGCAGCTGCCCGTCGATGATCCGGGCGTAGTGTCCGGTACCCACCGCGTCAAAACCCAGCGCCTGCGCCCGATCCAGGACGGCCGCGAACTTGATGTGCTGGTTGCACGAGACGCACGGGTTGGGGGTGCGGCCGGCCTGGTACTCCGCGAGGAAGTCGTCCAGGACGGTCTCCTGGAACTCCGCCGCGAAGTCCCAGACGTAGAAGGGGATACCCAGCACGTCAGCGGCCCGCCGGGCGTCGTGGACGTCCTCGAGGGTGCAACAGCCCCGCCCCCCGCCGGCATACCGCTTCTCCGCAAGCGCCAGATGCACCCCGGTCACCTCATGCCCGGCGGCCACCAGGCGAGCGGCGGCAACTGCCGAGTCGACGCCGCCCGACAGTGCAGCGACAACCCTCATGATCGCCTCCGGCCACCGGCCCGGCGCGCGCGCTCGACCGCCTGCGGCAGAGCGGCGGCCAGCGCATCCACGTCCGACTGTGACGATGCCCAGCCCAGCGAGAACCGCAGGGAGGAGCCGGCCAGATCCTCATCGGCACCCATAGCCATGAGGACATGGCTGGGCTGTGGGATTCCCGCCGTACACGCCGACCCCGTGGAGACCGCCACGCCTTGGGCATCGAGCAGCATGAGCAGGGCGTCGCCTGGACAGCCTGGAAAGGAGAAGTGGGCATTATTGGGAAGGCGCTCGACCGGGTCCCCGTTGAGCACAGCGTCGGGCACTGTCACCATCACCTGCCGGATCAGGTCATCGCGCAGCGGCCTGACGTCCACCTTGGGCGCGGCCAGGGCGGCTGCGAAGCCAGCGATGCCGGCCGCATCCACGGTCCCTGAGCGCACGTCACGCTCTTGACCTCCCCCGTGCAACAGAGGAGACACCGCTTGATTACGGTCCAGGACCAAGGCACCCACCCCGACCGGACCGCCGACCTTGTGGGCGCTGATCGCCACTGAGGTCACGCCGCTGACATCGAGGTCCAGCTGACCCAGCACCTGCACGGCATCGCTGTGCAGAGGCACGTGATGGCGCCGACACAGTCGCGCCACCTCGTCGATGGGCTGGATGGTGCCGACCTCGTTGTTGGCCCACATGACTGCCACGAGGGCGACGTCGTCGGACAGTGCGTCGGCGAGGTAGTCAACGTCGATGCGGCCCAGCGCGTCGACCGGAAGGTAGTCCACTTGGAACCCCTGCCCGGCCAGCGCGGCCGCAGGATCCAGAACCGCATGGTGTTCCGCCGCGCCGACGAGCAGTCGGCGCTTACTGCTGGCCATCGCGATGCCCTTGAGCCCCAAGTTGTCCGCCTCGGTCCCGCCCGAGGTGAACACGATGTCGGCCGGCTTTGCGGCGATCAGCGCGGCGATCTGCTCGCGGCTCTCCTCGACGACCCTACGGGCAGCCCGCCCAGCGGTGTGCAGGCTCGATGGGTTGCCGACCTGACTCCACTGCCGCTGCATGGCCGCCAGCGCCTCAGGGCGCAATGGTGCCGTCGCGGCATAGTCGAGGTAATGCACACCTCCCATGGTAAGTGGCGCCGTCGTCGCCGGATCCACCCGCGAGCGCCCGCTGAGTGGGGTCAGCGAGTCACTGGTACTGCGGGCACGTGCCAGATCCGGTCAAGGTAGTCCTGAATCGAGCGATCGGAGGAGAAGAAGCCGCTGCGCGCGATGTTGTGCACCACCATCTGGGCCCACCTGCGTTGGTCTGCCCACACTGCGTCGACCTCATCCTGGGCGGTGATGTAGGAGCCGAAGTCGGCCAGCACCATGTAGGGGTCGTCACGCAGCAGCGAGTCCACCACATGGCCGTAAGTGAATGCGTGGCCGCCGGAGTAGTCGCCGTGGCTGATCGCGTCCAGGGCCCGCCGCAGGACTGGGTCGTTCTCGTAGTACTGCCACGGTGCGTACCCGGATTCCCGGGTGGCATGGGCCTGCTCCTCGGTCATCCCGAACAGGAAGAAGTTGTCCCCGCCGACCAACTCGCGGATCTCCACGTTTGCCCCGTCCAGGGTCCCGATCGTCAGCGCCCCATTGAGGGCGAACTTCATGTTGCCCGTGCCAGAAGCCTCTTTACCCGCCAGCGAGATCTGCTCGGACAGGTCAGCGGCCGGGATCAGCGTCTCCGCCAGAGTGACGTTGTAGTTCGGCGGGAACACGATCTTGAGCAGGCCGCGTGAGCGCTCGTCCTCGTCGATGGTGCGGGCCACGGAGTTGATCAGTCCGATGATCTCCTTGGCCATCGTGTAACCCGGAGCGGCCTTCGCGCCGAACAGCATCGTGCGCGGGGTGATCTGCTGGCCGTCAAGGATGCGCTGGTGCAGCACCACGATGTGCAGCAATTTCAGCATCTGCCGCTTGTACTCGTGCAGCCGCTTGACCATCGCGTCGAACATCGTGTCCACGTCCAGGATCAGACCCTCGGTCCCGAATCGCTTCTTGAGCGTGTCCGCGAGGCGCAACTTGTTCTCACGTTTGATCCGGCCGATGATGCCCAGGAACTCGTCGTCCTCGGCGAAGTTGTCGAGCTCACGCAACTTCTCCAGATCCGTCACCCAGTCCGGGCCGATCTTGTAGGTGATCAGCGCCGAGAGTTCCGGGTTGGCGAGCTTGAGGAAACGCCGTGGTGTCACGCCGTTCGTGACGTTGGTGAAGCGGTCTGGGTACAGTTCCGCGAAGTCCGGCAGCACCCGCTCACGCAGCAGCTTGCTGTGCAGCTCAGCGACCCCGTTGACCTTGCTGCTGCCGACTGTGGCGAGGTAGGCCATCCGCACGCTGCGCACCGGATGCTCCTCAATGATCGACATGCGGCGCACCCGCCAGTCGTTGCCGGGGAACTGCTCGGCGACCTCAGCCAGGAACAGCGAGTTGATCCGGTAGATGATCTGCATGTGACGGGGCAGCATCTCCTCGATCAGGTCCACCGGCCACACCTCCAGCGCCTCCGGCAGCAGAGTGTGACAGGTATAGGCGAAGCACCGTCGGGTGACGTTCCAGGCCTGCTCCCAGGGCATGCCGTTCTCGTCCATGAGCACGCGCATCAACTCGGGAATGGCGATGACGGGGTGGGTGTCATTGAGCTGGAAGATGACCCGCTCGTGAAGTCTGCGCAGGTCGAAGTCGGACGGCAGGACATTGTGGATGAAGTCGTGAATCGATGCCGCCACGAAGAAGTACTGCTGCTGCAGCCGAAGCCGCTTGCCGGCCTGCGTCGAATCCTCGGGGTAGAGGATCTTCGAGATCGCCTCCGCATCGGTCTGAGCCGACACCGCCGCCTGGAAGTCGCCCGCGTTGAACTCCTCGAGGTTGAGCCGCTGCGGGGCCTGCGCCCGCCACAGGCGCAGCGTGTTGACCGCATCCGATCGGTAGCCGGGCACCATGTAGTTGTAGGGCACCGCCAGCACCTTGATCGCCGGCTCCCAGACCGCCTTGTCGGTACCGTTGTTGGTGACCGTCCCACCGAAACCGATGTCCACTGCCATCTCTGGATGGGGGAACTCCCAGGGGTTGCCGTTGCGCAGCCACGCGTCCGGCACCTCCTCCTGCCGGCCCTCGGCATCGAAGAGCTGCTGGAAGATCCCGTACTCGTAACGGATGCCGTACCCCACGGCCGGGATCTGCATCGTGGCCAGCGAGTCCAGGAAGCAGGCGGCCAGTCGCCCTAGCCCCCCGTTGCCGAGCCCCGGCTCCACCTCGAACTCGCGCAGCTCGTCCAGCTCGAGGTCCAACGACGCCAGCGCGTGGCGCGCCGTCGCCTGCAGGTTGGTGGCCAGCAGTGCATTGTCGAGCTGGCGGCCCAGCAGGTATTCCGCCGACAGGTAGACGACCGCCTTGGAGCCACGGCTGATCTGGGTGTCCAGCGTGTTGATCCAGCGCGAGATGAGGGCCTGCCGCACCGTGCGCGCCAAGGACATGTACAGATCGGTGTCCGTGGCCCGGCTGAAGTCGACACCCTGACCGAACCGCAGTTCCTCGGTGAACTCCCGGGCGAACTTCTCCGGATCGTAGAGATTGGGCCCTGGGCGCTGGCTGCGGGTCACGTGAGTCCTCCGAACTCGTCAACAACTTCAGGGAGTAACGATAGACGGTTATGGGTCCAGCGCCACGGCGAGACACGCCAGTCACCCATCAGGGTGGCTGGCGTGCAACGACACGAGGCCCCCAACCGTCCATGCGACGGTGGGGGCCTCGTGGTGACACGGATTAACCCTTGCGCTTGCCGATCTCCTCGGTGAGCTGCGGCACGACGTTGAAGAGGTCGCCCACCACGCCGTAATCGGCCAGTTCGAAGATCGGCGCCTCCGGATCCTTGTTGACGACGATGATCGTCTTCGAGGTCTGCATCCCGGCGCGGTGCTGGATCGCCCCCGAGATGCCGTTGGCGATGTACAGCTGCGGGGAGACCGTCTTACCGGTCTGGCCCACCTGGTACTGGTGGGGGTACCAACCAGCGTCGGTGGCGGCCCGGGATGCTCCGACCGCGGCACCCAGTGAATCCGCCAACTTCTCAATCACATCGAAGCCTTCGGCACCTCCGACACCACGACCACCCGACACCACGATGGCGGCCTCGGCGAGCTCGGGGCGCGCACCCTTCTCCTCGGTGACCCGCTCGGTGATCTTCGCGGCGGTGGCCGCCGGGGACAGAGCGACGGACACGTCCTGCCGCGTGCCAGCGGCCGGCGCGGCCTGCGGAGGCGTGGAGTTGGGACGCACGGTGATGATCGGCGTGCCTGTGGTGACGCGCGACTGCACGATGGTCGATCCACCGAAGATGCTCTGCGTGGCCACGAAGTCAGCCGAGACGCCCACGGCATCGGTGATCACGCCGCTGTTGGTCTTGACCGCCAGGCGTCCGGCGATCTCCTTGCCTTCAGCCGTGGAGGGGATGAGCACCGCCGCCGGGGACTTCTCGGCGACGAGCTGCGCCAGCAGTTCCGCCTTCGGTGCCACAACGTGATCAACCAGGTCAGCCGCTTCCGCGACGTACACGGTGGTGGCACCGTACTCGGCCAGGGTCGGCAGGGCCGCGTCAGCGCCGGCACCCACGTAGACCGCCGCGGGTTCACCCAGTGAACCGGCCAGGGTGAGCAGTTCCAGGCTCACCTTCTTGACCGAGCCGTCCACGTGGTCAATAAGAACGAGAATTTCAGCCATTGTTTCGTGTTCTCCCTAGATGAACTTCTGCGTGGACAGGTACTCGGCGATCTTCACGCCACCATCGCCGTCATCAGTGACGACGGTGCCTGCGGCCCGCGGCGGGGCGGCGGCGAAGTCCGCAACCTCGCTCCACGCAGCACCCAGGCCGACCGCAGCAGGCTCGATGCCGGCGTCGGTGATCGTGATGACCTCCACGGGCTTCTTCTTGGCGGCCATGATGCCCTTGAACGAGGGGTAGCGGGGTTCGTTGATCTTCTCCACCACGGAGACAACGGCCGGGGTGCTGGCCTCGACCACGTCGTAGCCGTAGTCGGTGAGGCGGTGCGCCGTCACGGTGCCATCCCCGGGTGCGTTCACCTTGTTCGCGAACGTCAACTGGGGCAGGCCCAGTCGCTCGGCGACCATAGCTGGGATCACACTCATGCGGGCGTCGGTCGACTCCGATCCGAAGAGGATGAGGTCCACGCCCCGGCCCTCGATGACCTTGGCAATGGCGAGCGAGGTGGCGATCGCGTCGGACCCGGCCAGGCCGTCATCCTGGATGTGGATACCGGCGTTGGCGCCCATGCTCAGGGCCTTGCGGATCGTCTCGTTGGACTGCGACGGACCCATCGACAGCACGGTGACCTCACCGCCGGTGGCTTCAGCGATCTTCAGTGCCTCCTCGACAGCGTACTCATCGAGTTCGTTCATGACGCCATCCACCGAATCCCGGTCCAGGGTTTTCGAGGCGGGGTCCAGCTTCTTCTCCGACCATGTGTCGGGGACCTGCTTGACGCAGACGACGATCTTCATGCGGTCAACGACCTCCTTGAATGCGAGACACCACGCAGCGCGCGCGGCACTTTCTGCAATGTTACTCGCCAGTAGCAAAGGCGCCCAACGTGACCCCTGTCACCTGAGCGTCATGACCGGCCGTGAGGGTCGAATGTCCGTTCCGAGGCGTCACCTACCCTGGGACTGTGTCCACAGGCCTGCCGCTGACCGGGGAGCGCACCGTTCCCGGGATCCCGCGCGAGCAGTACTGGTTCGCCCGCCATGAGGTGGTGTACCGATGGCTGGCCGAGCAGGTTCGCGGGCAGGTGGTGTTGGAGGCCGGCTCCGGCGAGGGCTATGGCGCGCAGATCCTGCAGGCCGCCGGTGCCACCGTGATCGCCGTCGACTATGACGAGGTGGCCATCCGCCACAGCCACGCCACCTACCGGCTGCCGCACGTCATGGCCAACCTGGCGGCGCTGCCCGTGCATCACGTGGACGCCGTGATCAGCCTGCAGGTGATCGAACACCTGTGGGACCTGCGCGGCTTCCTGCGTGAGGTCCGCCGGATCGCGGACTGGACCTGCCTGAGCACCCCCAACCGCCTCACGTTCTCACCAGGTCTAGGTCGGGGTCAGAAGCCGACGAACCCGTTCCACGTCGAGGAGTTCGACGCCGAGCAATTGCACGATCTGCTGCGCGGCGCCGGCTTCGGGCAGATCCACATGTTCGGGGTGGACCACGGTCCGCGCCTGTCGCAACGGCCGACGCTGATCGCCGAGCAGATCCATGCCGCCCTCACCGACAACTGGCCCGCGGAACTCGAGGCCTTCGTGGCCCGGACCGCGTGTGACGACTTCACCATCTCGCCCGCTGACCTCGAGGACAGCCTCGACCTGGTGGTGGTGGCCCGGTGATCGGCCGCTTCGCCATGGTGTTGCACAGCCACCTGCCGTGGTTGAAGGGACACGGCGCCTGGCCGGTCGGTGAAGAGTGGCTGTACCAGGGCATCGCGACCAGTTACATCCCGGTGATCGAAGCCCTCGAACGCCTGGCCGACGCCGGGCACACCGAGGTCCTCACGTTGGGCATCACGCCGGTGCTGGCCGCGCAACTGGATGACCCGGGCACCATCCGCAACGCCGGCACCTGGATCGGCGACTGGCAGTGGCGCACCAGTGACCTGCGCGACCGTTCGGCAGCCCACCGGGAGGCCGCCGCGGCCACCCACGCCCAAGAACGTCTGCAGTACCACCGGGCCGGCTTCTCTGCGGCTCTGCGCCGGCTGGCTGACGCCGGCGTGATCGAACTGCTGGCGGGCCCCGCGGCGCACCCCTTCCAGCCGCTGCTCGACGAGCGGGTGGCGCACTTCAGCCTGCGGACCGGCCTCGACGACCACCGGCAGCGATTCGGTGCGGTGGACGGCATGTGGGCGCCGGAATGCGGGTACCGGCCCGGCCTCGAACGGATCTACGCCGACCAAGGTATCGGGCACTTCCTGCTGGACGGCCCGACCATGCTGCATGTCGGCCGGGACACGCACAGCGCGTGGACGGTTGGCGACTCCCCCGTAGTGGCGTTCGGCCGCGATCTGTCCGTCACCTACCGGGTGTGGTCCCCGCGCCGGGGATACCCGGGGCACCACGAGTACCGCGACTTCCACGTCGTCGACGCCGACGGCTTCCGAACCCGGCGCGTGACAGCCAGCACCGTGCACGGGACGCAGAAGGCCCCGTACCAGCCGGAACTGGCGGCGATGGCCGTTCGCCGCGATGCCGCCGACTTCGTCGAGGTGGTGCGCAGGCGCCTGGTGGAGTTGCAGAGGTATCGTCCGGATCCGCTGGTCGTGGCCGCCTACGACACGGAACTCTTCGGGCACTGGTGGTACGAGGGTCCAGCGTGGCTGGAGCAGGTGCTGACGCTGCTGCCGGCGGCCGGGGTGGAGGTCACAACGCTGCGCGGGGCGCACGACAGCGTGGCCGGGTCCATCCATCCCGAAGCCGGATCCTGGGGCAGCGGCAAGGACTTCCGCGTGTGGGAGGGTCCACAGGTCGCCGACATCGTCTACGACAACGACGATCTGCAGCGGCGATGGCTCAAACTCAGCGACCACACCCGGGATCCGCGCCAGACAGAACTGGCCACGCAGGCGCTGCTGGCCCTGCAGAGCGACTGGGCCTTCATGATCAGCAAGGACAGCGCCGCCGACTACGCACGGGCACGCCATGCTGAACACCATGGCGCGTTCGCCCGGATCGCGGACGCCATCGAGACCGGGGCCGACGTCCCGCGCGGTGAGCGGCCTTTCCCCCACCTCGACGCCCGCCTGCTCTAGATGCGCATCCTGCATCTGGCGTGGGAGTACCCGCCGCTTGTCTACGGCGGCTTGGGCCGCCATGTCGGCGCACTGAGCGCGGCGCAGGCGGCGCTCGGACATGACGTCGTGGTCGTCACCCAGGGCCAGGGCGACGCGCTCAGCAACGGCGTCCGGGTGGTGCGGGTTCCCAGCGACGAGTTCGTCTACAGCCTGCCGCGCCTGCACACCTGGGTGGGAGCACTCGACCATGCGATGGGGGTGGCGGCCGCCCGTGAGTCCGCTGATGTGATTCACGCCCACGACTGGATGGTGGGCCGCGGCGCTCGTCACGCCTGCCTCTTCACCGGGGCGCCGTTGGTGGCCACGATTCACGCCACGGAGGCCGGTCGGCACCGCGGATGGCTGCCCGACGCAGTCAGCGGTGGCGTCCACCTCGTGGAGCAGTGGCTGGTCGACGAAGCCGATCAGGTGATCGTCTGCTCATCAGCCATGGCCGATGAGGTGCACCGCGGGCATCGCCGGGCGGACTCGGTCGTGATTCCCAACGGCATCGACGTGACGGCCTACCAGCGCACCACACAGATCCCGGCCGAGTTGGCCACCGGCTCCCCGCGGCTGTTGTTCGTGGGCCGTCTGGAGTGGGAGAAGGGTGTCTTCGTCGCGGTGGACGCCATGCCCGCGGTCCTGCGAGAACACCCGCACGCGAGGCTGCGGATCGTTGGGACGGGCGGCCAGGCAGCGGCTGTGGCAGCCCTGGTGCAGCGGCTCGGCCTACAGAGCCGGGTGGAACTGCTCGGACATGTCGACGAGGGCACGCTGCGCGCGGTGTACTCCAGTGCTGATCTGCTCCTGGCCCCCAGCTCCTACGAACCCTTCGGCATCGTGGCGCTGGAGGCGGCCGCCATGGGCACCCCGTTGATCGTCGGCGACAGCGGCGGTTTGGCGGAGTTCGTCACCAGCGAGCGGGGCCGGCGCTGCCCGCCTGACGACCCGGCAGCACTGGCCGGCCAGATCATGGCGGCACTGGCCGCGCCGGACGACACCGCGCGCCGGGCGCGGGTCGCTCACGCCGCGCTGGACGACTACACGTGGCGCAGCATCGCCGAACGCACGGTGGCGGTGTACCGCCGGGCCCACCCCACCTCGGCGCCGCCCCGACAGCACCGGCTGTTCAGCCGGCGGATCTGGTGAATCGCTAGGCCGGCTGGCCGCTGCGCGCCCGCGCGCCACCGGCGTACGAGCCGAGGTCGACGAAGAACGCGAGCACGACGAAGAACCATGCGAAGCCGGTCACCGGCCCCCAGAACCACCAGATCAACACGTAGGTCAGCGTGGTGTACGGCAGAAGCAGCAGCCCCAGTAGCGGCGCGACCCAGTTGTCATCGAACGCGCGCTGCACAGCATCTCCGAACAGCCAGATCAGCGCCAGCGCTACGCGGGGGAAGAAGGCCCCCAGAGCCACAACAAAACACCCGCACATAGCTACTCCGATCCGATCTGATCCATGACCGTGACCAGGCGGTCATAGTCGCTGATGGCCTCATCGAGGGTGTCCGCGATACAGGTGACGCTGACCTTACCGAACTCGGACAGCGCCCCCAACATGAAGAACACACACCCCCGCTCGGTCACGGGGTTGAAGGTCAGCCCGTGGGTCACCGCCGCGTCGATCAGTTGCGTGACGGACAACGCGCGGTACGCCTGCGAACGCAGATTGTCGGTGGAGTAGTAGCACTTGGACCGACCGGTACCCGTCAGGAAGGTCCCCGTCTCCGGTTCGTAGCGACCTTGCGTCATCACGGCCATGGCCATCATTGGATGGGTCGTGCCACCCTTGCGCAGGTTGATCTCGATGGCGGCCAAGCGGTCCCCCGCGTCCACGAAGTCCACCGCGAACCGGCCTCTGGCACCGTGGCGACGCAGGACCTCCCCGACCTCCAACATGGCCGCCTGCACGCGGCTGCGGTATCGGTCGGCCGCGGGGAACATCGAACCCTGGAACACCTGCCCGCCCCCGCCGAGCAACTGGTCGTGGGTGGACAGGGCCTGCACGAACCCGTGCGGGCTGATGTACCCCTGGGCCGATGGTGACGCCGACACCCCGTCGACGAACTCCTCGACGATGCCGCCCATGGCTGCGAATCGCGACGCGAACGAGTCGTAGGTCTCGGCCTGAGCCTGGAAGTGCAGGTGGTGGGGCAGGGCCGCGCGAATGGACTGCTCGTCGCTGCCGTACGCGTAGTCGTACGTCGCGTTGCCCTCCCCCGAGAATCCCTCCTCGAGCTTCACGACCGCTGTGGCCAATGCCGGATGTTCGGCCTTCAGTGCGGCCAGAGCCGTCACGACGGCCGCCATGTCCGGCAGCCGCTCGTAGCCGGCCGGCAGATCGACGCCGGCCTCCTGAAACACCTCACGACTGCCCGATTTACTGCCCAAGGCATCCAACTCCGGAGGGTTTCCGAGTAGCGGCACGTCGAGTGCCGCACTCAGTTCAGCCTCCCACGATGTTGTGTTCATGCAGACGATGCCCGCCGTCCGGCACGTGGCGATGACATCGCGGATCTCCCGCAATCGGCCAGGGCGTTCCAGCAGCTTCTGGGTCAGCGGTCGCGGCGTGTGGTCGTCGCAGGTGATCATCGTGAGGCGGGGCCGGGAGTGGGTGATCGGCACCCCCGGGATGAGGTTCAGGTAATACTCCACAATGTCTTCGGAGATGGATGCGCTGGAGCAGAACACGACCTGCATGTGCGGCGAGCACAGTTGCAGCAGCATCGCGAGCAGCCGCTCCTCGTAGTGCTCAATGCCGAGCACGTTCTGCAAGAGTTCCTGGTCGAACGTCATGCTCGGCACCACGACGATGCAGTGGCGCTCCGACGGCTGGGTGGCGACCGTGCGAGCCATCTCCGGCAGCGCAAGTTCCATCGTCTCGACATCGACATGCCCATCCACCCGTACAGATTAGCGGCTGGCGGGTCCTGCGGGTCGAGACCTTGCCGTGGGTATCTGCCGTGACCGGGCCTCGTGATCGGGGACCGGCTCACGCGTCGATTGGGCATTTGTTGTTGCGACACGCCGGGCGGATTTCCACCCTGTGCCCAGTTGCTGGGCGGAAGGCGCGACTCAGGCGTCCAAGTGTTCGTCGACGGCCACTCTGGTCTTGCGGGCAATGTCGGCCAACGCGGCACGCCGCGCGGCGGCCTTGTCGTACTCGGCCTGCCGGTCCTTGAGCACCCGGGCCGGTACGCCGCCGACCACGGATCCTGCCGGCACATGGCCGCGCACCACGGAGTTGGCGGCCAACACACACCCCGCGCCCACGAACGTGCCGCGGGTCACGGTCACCTTCGCCCCCAGCCAGCAGTCCGGTCCGATCCGCACTGGACTCTTCACGATGCCCTGATCCTTGATCGGCAGGTTCACATCATCGAAGACATGGTCGAAGTCGCAGATGTACACCCAGTCGGCGATGATGCTGGACCCGCCGATCTCGATGTCCAGATACGTGTTGATCGTGTTGTCGCGACCGAATACCGTCTTGTCGCCCACCCGCAAGGTGCCTTCGTGCACGCGTAACCGGTTCTCCTCACCGACGTGCACCCATCTGCCCAGGATGAGTTGCCCGTAGCCGCGGCGGGCGTACAGCTCCACGCGGCGGCCGATGAAGACGAAGCCCTCGGTGATGATGTGCGGGTTGCGCAGCTTGAACCAGAGGAAGCGCCAGTAGCGCACCAGGTACCACCAGGACCAGGCCCGGTTGCGCACGATCCACTTCAGCGAGGCCCAGGTGAGGAAGCGGGCGTTGCGCGGATCCCGGGTCACGCCTTGAGCCCGGTGACGCTCACGTTGTAGAAGTACTGGTCAGGCACGATGTGGCTCATGACCTTGGCGTCCAGCGTGGACAGGCCCAGCCATGTGCCATAGGCGAAGTACGCCCACTTCTTACCCAGCGAGCCCGGCTTGACCGCCGCCTCGACCGTGCGGATCGGCCAGCCGAACCACGACGCGGTGAGCTCCTCGGTCACGGTCGTGACCTCGATGGCGCCTGCGCGCACACACAGGTGCCGCAGTTCCGCCGGGTCGAAGGTGTGGATGTCCACGACCGCCTCGAGAAACGCGACGCGCGATGACTCGTCCAGTACCGCGTCGGCCTGGGCATACCTGCCCCGCATACCGGGCAGGTGGGAGATGCGCCTGGCCGCCGACCAGGTCCACTGGGACAGCTTGCGGGCGACGAAGTCACCCTTGGCAGTGGGCTCACCGGCGAACACGAAGCGACCGCCGGGTTTGAGCACCCGCAGCACCTCCCGCATCGCCTGGTCGAGATCCGGGATGTGGTGCAGCACGGCATGGCCGATCACGAGGTCGAACGTGTCATCGTCGTAGGGCAGGGTCTCGGCGTCGGCCACTCGGCCCTCGAGTTCGAAGCCCAGCGAACGCCCGTTGTTCTTTGCGACCTCGACCATGCCCGGCGACAGGTCGGTGACATGGCCGTCGTCCAGGACGCCGGCCAGTTTCAGGTTGAGCAGGAAGAATCCGGTGCCGCAGCCCAGTTCCAGGGCGCTGTCGTAGGGCAAGCCCTGATCGCCGGCGACGTTGACGAAGCGGTCCCGGGCGTAGGTGATGCAGCGCTCGTCGAAGGAGATCGACCACTTGTCGTCGTAGGTCTGGGCCTCCCAGTCGTGGTACAGGACGTTGGCCAGCTTCGGGTCGTTCCAGGCCTGCTGGATCTGCTCGGAGGTGGGTGGGTTCATCGCTGTCATCGTCCCTCGAACTGCGCCTGGCCGGGACCCGACTGCAGGAATGTCGTCATGCCGGTCTCCCGATCCTGGGTTGCGAACAGACCGACGAACTGCCCGCGCTCGATCTCCAGGCCGGTCCGCAGGTCTGTTTCAAGCCCCCGGTCCACCGCGATCTTGGCCGCCCGCAGTGCCAGCGCCGGACCCCCTACGTAACTGCGCGCCCAGTCCATGGCCGCCGCGAGCACCTCGTCTGCGGGCACGACCCTGTCCACCAGGCCGATGCGTTCTGCCTCGTCGCTGCGCATGTGGCGTCCGGAGAAGATCAGCTCCTTGGCGCGCGCCTGCCCGATCAGGCGGGGCAGCCGCTGGGTTCCGCCCGCGCCGGGGATGATGCCCAGTTGGATCTCGGGCAGGCCGAGTTTGGCGTTGTCGGCGCAGACGCGGAAATCGCACGCCAGTGCCAGTTCCAAGCCACCACCGAGGGCGTACCCCGTGATGGCCGCGATGGTGGGCTTGCCGATCTCGGTGACAGCGGTGAAAGCGGCCTGCAGCGCGGCGGAGCGTTCGATCATCGTGCGGTAGTCCCAGGCGGACATCTCCTTGACATCCGCACCCGCGGCGAACACCTTCGGCCCGCCGTGGATGACAACCGCGCTGACGTCGCGGCGTTGGTCCACCTCCCGCGCGAAAGCGGCGAATCCGGCCTGGACAGCCGCGTCCAAGGCGTTCATGGGCGGCCTGCGCAGGGTGATCACACCCACGCCGTTATCGACCTCGAGTGTGACGACGCTCTCGGCGGAATCCGACACTTGTGCCTCCTTCGGGTATGTACGGCAGGCTAACCTCCCAGAGGGACCTCTCCGCCACGGAGGGGTTGCCGCACGACAGGAGGACAATGCGCACACCTGATGGTCTGCCTCCCATGGGACTGCGTCCGGATCCTGCCAACCCGGGCAAAGCGACGGTCAACTACTTCGCCCCTGCCGCCGAACATGTCGAACTGGAACTGCTTGAATCCGGCGACCGGTTCGACCTGCGTCCGGGTCCCTACGGGCACTGGACCGCCGAGCTCGACGAGCCGTCATCGGGTACCACCTACGGCTTCCGGGTGACCGGTCCGTGGGAGCCGCAGTTCGGCCTGCGCCTCAACCCCGCCAAACTCCTGCTCGACCCCTACGCCCTGGCCATGACCGGCGAACTGCAGGTCAACGACGCCATTCACTCCTACATCATGGACGATCCCGACCAGATGGACGATGTGGACAGCGCCCCGTTCGTTCCGCACAGCGTCTACGTACCGCCGCTGGCACCGACCTCGAACAACCCCCCGCGTATTCCCTGGGACCGCACCGTCATCTACGAAACGCATGTCATGGGATTCACGAAACTGCATCCCGAGGTTCCAGAGGAGCTGCGCGGTACATACGCCGGCTTTGCCCATCCCGCAGTGGTGGGATATTTGAAGGATCTGGGCATCACCAGCGTGGAGTTGCTGCCCGTGCAGCACTTCGTGCCCGAACCGATGCTGCTCGGCCGCGGGCTGACGAACTATTGGGGCTACAACCCGATCGGCTACTTCGCGCCGCACGCGGGCTACGCCGCCCACGGGGAGCGCGGTGAACAGATCGCCGAGTTCCGCGACATGGTCGACGCCTTGCACGAGGCGGGCCTCGAGGTCCTCGTGGATGTGGTCTACAACCACACCGCAGAAGGCGATCACCTGGGCCCGACGCTGGCCTGGAAGGGCGCGGCCAACGCCGACACCTACTGGATGCTCGAGGGTGGGCTCTACGACAACCCGACCGGCTGCGGCAACGCGATCCGGGCCGAGTCCCCGCGCATGGTCGAACTGATCCTGTCGTCATTGCGCTACTGGGTCACCGACCTGCACGTGGACGGCTTCCGGTTCGACCTGGCCTCCACCCTGGCCCGCACCTCGGCGATGGTCACGACCTGGGCGCCGGTGCTCTCGGCGATGGCCGCAGACCCCGTGTTGTCGCAAGTGAAACTGATCGCAGAGCCCTGGGACATTGGGATCGGCGGCTACCAGGCGGGCAATTTCCCCGGCCCGTGGGCCGAGTGGAACGACGTCTTCCGTGGCACCGTGCGGGACACGTGGCGATCGATCGGCTCGCTGTCCGAACTCGGCGCCCGGCTCACCGGTTCCGCCGATCGCTTCGCGCACAATGGCCGGCGGCCGTATGCCTCGATCAACTTCATCACCGCTCACGACGGCTTCACTTTGCACGACCTCGTGTCCTACAACGACAAGCACAACGAAGCCAACGGTGAGGACAACAACGACGGCAGCGACGACAACCGGAGTTGGAACGGCGGCGTCGAAGGGCCGACCGACGACACTGACGTGTTGGCCAATCGCCGTGCCCGGCAGCGATCCCTGCTGGCGACACTGATCCTCAGCGCGGGCACCCCCATGATCCTTTACGGTGACGAGGCCGGCCGGTCGCAGCAGGGCAACAACAACGTCTACTGCCAGGACAACGAACTCTCGTGGCAGGACTGGAGCAACCCCGACAGCGGCCTGATCGAATGGACCAAACTATTGCTGAAGATCCGCGCGCACTACTCCGTGCTGCGACCGCTGACGCACCCGTCACCAGAGGATCTGCACTGGTTCAACGAGGACGGCACGGTCCTCACCTCCGAGCAGTGGAACGATCCCGGAGTGCGCGTGGTCCAGGCCATGTTCAAGGGCGAACCGTCGGTGCTGCTGTGCCTGAACACGGGGCCCGATCCCGTTGAGATGGACTTCCCGATGCCGGCCCGCGTGGTGCTAGCTAGCGAGGACGTCACCTTGGCAGGCGCCGATCCGTCGGCGGGCGTCAAAGTGCCCTGCTACTCCATCGTCGTCGCCGAGGTCCTGCCCGAAACCCCATGACTTCAGCTCCGCCTCATGGTGGCCTTCCTGGCTGTCGGCACCCACTACCAAGCGAAAACGTGTGCCGCGGCTTGACAAGCTCCATAGGGACACCCCCGATGCACCGCAAACGCTCGCTTGTGGGACTCGGTCCGGAGGTTGGTTCTCTGGACGCTTACTGCGGCGCTTGGGCCGCTCTCTCCTACCCGCCGACGTCACAACCACGGCGTTGTGCGCGACGCTGAGGGCTTCTCGCGGTACTGGGTCAGGCCGCTTGACGACGGCAGCAACGCCACGCTCACCTCGCCAAGTCAAGATTTCTCACTGCGGCTCGACGAGCGCAGGGACGGGTGAATGACCTACGACCGTCGATGCCGCCCCCAACTGAAGAGACCGAGCACGCATCCGAAGGCCATCAACAACAAGCCCGCAAGCGGCAGACTGAGTTCGCCGTTGGATACATTCATTTCCGGGAAGGCTCCAACGTCTACGAGGTTACCCACGGAGAGGTAGACGTACGCTGACAGCAAGAAGAGCCCTGCGCCGAAACCCCCCACAGACAGACCAGCCCATGGGATGCGCGCCCTTCTGAACGCTATGACCATGATGAGGCCTAGCGCACCCATCGTCAGACTCAGCCAAAGCACCCCATCAACGCCGCCCCAGCCCAAGGCCTTGATGCCCGACCCGCCTTCGATTATGAGGAGAAGGTACGCGGTCCAAGCGCCAATGGCCGCCGAGAGCAAACCTGCGCCCAACGCGGCCAAGGTGGAACTGCGGTCCTGGGCCACACCGCCAGGATCCGGATCGGTGGCACCGGCCATTGGCACAGGCTATGCGCACCTCATGGCGTTTACGAGCATGCCGCTAGGTCCAGGCCCGGCATTTGTTCTGTTTGAGGTGCCTCCGGTAGCCGTCGAGGGACTTGCCGGACGACCAGCGATTGATCCATTTCGAGGCAGTGGCCTGACATTGCCTCGAATGAAGATCAATCCGTCTCACAAACCTTCGTTTATGGGACGCCGTCCCCCGGTTCTGCGGAATACGCGAGGTGCTTCAGGAGCGGTCCTCTGCGGCGTTCGTGTCAGCTTGCGCGAGATTCGTAGTTGGAGACGAGAGCGGGAGCCCACTTGCGATGAATCTCTATTGTGAACGGTAAACGTCCGCCCGGTGCTGCACCGCGACCACGGTGATGCAGGCCCGATTGTCCTCGATCAGGTACACCACCCGGTAGTCTCCGCGACGGGCACTGTGCAGACCCTCGAGGTCGAATCGCAGCGCCTTGCCCACGCGCCAGGGGTTCTGTGTCAATCCGCCGTACACGAACTCGACGCAGGCGGTGGCCACCTTCTCGGGGAGGCGCTCCAAGGTCTTCTGTGCGGCCGCGGACCATCGGATCTCATAACTCAAGGCCGGATTCGGCCCATCATCTGCTCCTTTGACAGTGTCTGTGCCGTGGTGCCGCCGCTGAGTTCCTCGCGTGAGGCCCGAATCTGGTCCATAACCGCGGCGTCACTAAGCACCGCCAGCGTCTCCTCCAGGGACTGCAGGTCGTCGGCGCTGATGAGAACAGCCGCGGGGCGGCCGTGCTTGGTGATGGTCACGCGCGCATGTTCGGTTTCCACGTCCTCGACAACCTGCGATAGGCGGTCCTTCACCTCGGCAAGGGACATCTGCTCAGCGACACTCATGGCTATAAGTATGGCTAGTTGTCTGGACTCTGTCCATCCTCGACAAGTGCTCGCCGACAGCCGCGCAGTTGGCCCATTCGGGACGCGGACCCGGCCATCAACACCGATCCTGAACGCAACCGTTTCTGCAGGGGAGGACGTCGTGGTAAGCGGCGACGAGCACTTCCTCGGCCTGGCCCTCGAACGGCCGAACACTGTCACGGCCAGAGCGTTCTTGGACATCACGCCGACCGTGGACGCGGATGCCCCGGCCGGGGATTCATCTCAAGTGGACCGATCCCGTCCCGACAAGAGGGCCTTGAGCCACTGGCCGGTGTAGACACTGGCTGCGGTCTCGTCCCGCCACGAGAAGTAGCCAAGGCACGGGGTCGCGAGGCGCAGAATGAACCGACGTCAGCCTCGCCGTTCGCCTCGTGGAAGGGGCGGGAGGGCAACGACTTCGACACCGCCTTGCTCATCAGTGGCGACGGGACTTCGTACGGCCATCCAGTCAGCCAGGCGCCTGAAACAGGACCGTCGCATCGTGGTCGTCTTCCCGCCCAAGCGGACCAGGGATGCACTCCGAAAGGCCGCCGACGCGAGCTTCGTTCTGGGCCACGGCCGCATCTCCGGCAACCAGTTGCCCTCAACTGTCGTCGGCCCAAGAGCCGACCTTCGCCGACCGACACATTGGCATTGATCAATCCCTCTCAAATACCTTCGGTTTTTGGACGGACTGAGCTGCCATGAGGAGTACGAGTTGGTCCGACGACTCGCCCCGAGCCTTTGCGCGGACAGGTCACTCGTAATGGGTCCACATGCGCAGGACGTGAACGACGCGTTCTTCAGCGAGAACCTCGTGAACCAGACGGTGCTGGATGTTGATCCGCCGCGAGTAGCAGCCGGCGAGATCGCCAACCAGCTTCTCGTAACGCGGCGGGTTCGCGAACGGATCTTCCGCGAGGACATCCAGCAGTCGCTGCGCCTTGCCCTTCAGTCCGGCGGATGCAAGTTTGCGGGCATCTTTCTGAGCCGCCTCGGAATAGACCAGCCGCCACGGCATCACCATGCGAGGGTTTCGGAGCCCGCCTCGATGCCTTCGACGCGCGCATCTCGGATCGACTCGGTGAAACCCGGCAAGCCTGAGAGGAACAGAGTCTCCTGGATGGCCCGCCAATCATCCTCGCCGATCAGAACGGCGTTGCCACGCTGTCCGGTGATGGTCAGCGGCTCAGAGTCCTCGTTGACCTGGTCGATGAGCCGGTACAGGTTCGCCCTGGCCGACGTCGCGCTTACAGAAGTCATCTGCAACACCTCCACAGCAAACGTACGCTATTCCGTACGCACGATCCAGGGTTTGGATGACCTGCCCAATGCCGTTGGCGATCATGCACCGCAAACGCTCGTTTTCGGGACATGGAGCGATAGGGAGAACTTCAGGCGACGTCAGAAACGGGCGGTATAGCCACTTACGGCACATCGCCCTTCATCGCTGCCACGGCCAGCGCCCACCGGCTGCACGGGGAACACGTCGGCGCGCTCTGCGACGGCGTCGGGCACGGGCTCCTCAGCCGGTGGCCAGGTCCCAGTACCAGCGGTTGGTCACAGCCTCCGCAGGGCGATTGATGTCCCCGGACAACGAGGCGGACCACGTCTTCGTGTAGCGGCCGGCCTCCCCCGTCGCCGCGACGCTGAGCCCGTTCGTCAACAGGATGTTGCTCTCACCCGCGAACTGCAAGGTGGTGGGCCGGGTCTTGCTGACCCAGACATCGCCGAGGTCGGGATCGGGCTCGAGGTACTCGCAGGTCAACTGCACTGACGGTGAGGTTCCGGTCGGAACGGACAGATCCAGGTCGTAGCGGTAGGCCTTATACCTCGGGTCGAGCTCCTTCGACACAGTCATGTGCCCGTCCAGGGCGTCCATCGCGAACACGCCAGCGCTCGGCGTGGCCGAGCAGGCTCGCCGATTGGGGCCGTTGAGCACCGAGGGGTCGTACTGCCAGGAGACCGAGCCCTCGATCGGGGTGTAATGCACCTGGCCGTCATTCCACGGCTGATTCGTGACCGGATCCCGATCCTGGTAGAAGTACGTGATTTGACCACTCCAGCGGGTGCCCGAGGTGTGATCTCCTCCGAGTGATCCCGCGTACTGCTTGGCCACGATCGACAGCGGAACTGCCTTGGTCTTGATGTCCTTGTCCGCCCCCTCACCCACGACGACAAGGCGGATGGATGCCACCCCGGCAGTTCGGAACGTCCTGGAGACCGTCAACTTGCCGTTGCTCTTGGACCGGTACGTCTTCACCGTGCGGAACGGGCCGCCCTGCTTGACCTGCAGTTTCACCTCCCGCTTCCCACCCTGAACTCGCACAGAGCGTGACCACGTGTCACCGGCCACGATCGTCACTGGAGCCGTCAACCATCCCCGCACCGGGGAGGCTGCGGTCAACGTCGACCCGCCGGTCGCAGGGGCAGACATCGCGGGGGCGATGGATGTGAGTGCCAACGCCGCGACGGCAGCGGTGGACACCAGGGTTTTTGTGATCATCGTCGGCCTCCAGCGTCGGGTCCCTTGATCGTAATGCTGCGAAGGCGGTCATCAAAGCGAGGTGCGGCAATCGGGCGAGCGGCGCCGCATAACGGCGGCAGGTCCGCCCCGGCGGATCGCGCATGTCCGACGGGGACCGACTACCGTTTCAGGTGTGCCTGACATCTCCAGCCAGGGCTCCGGCGCCCCGAGCGTTGCAGCCGAGAAGTACTGGCAGACACTGCCGTCGAACAACCTCACACCCCCGCAGGTGCTGACCGGTAGATTCACCGTGCTGGATGTCTATCCGAGCGTGGAGGCCGGTCGACGTCCCGTGAAGGCCGCCGTGGGAGAACTCCTCATGGTGTACTGCGTGGCGTTCCGCGAGGGCCACGACAAACTCGGCGTCGACCTGGTGGCGACGGACGCCCAGGGCCGCAGTGTGCGCACTCCGATGGTCGCTCGGGACAACGGCACCGACGGTTGGGATGGCACCTTCCGGCCGAACACCGAAGGTGCGTGGACGTTCAGCATCCACGCCTACAGCGACATCCTGGGGACCTGGCGGCACCGCGCGGAACTGAAGATCCCCGCCGGCGTCGACGTCGACCTCGAACTTGAGGAGGGCGCGCGCATCCTCAGCCGCGCCGACGTGCCTGACCAGACCTTGATCAGCAAGGCGATCGCAGGGCTGCGCGATACCCGGGTGTCGCCGGCGGCCAGGCTGGCCGCCGGCCTGGACGACGAGTTGTGGGCCATGCTGGCCGCCCACCCGATCCGTGACCTCGAGACCCCGTGCGGCCCGTGGCCGGTGTACGTCGATCGCCGCCGGGCGCTATTCGGGTCCTGGTATGAACTCTTCCCCCGCAGTGAGGGATCGTCGCTGGACCCCCTGCGCTCGGGCACCTTCCAGGAAGCCGCCAAACGCCTGCCGGCCATCGCGGAGATGGGCTTCGACGTGGTGTATCTGCCGCCGATCCACCCGGTCGGCACGATCAACCGCAAGGGACCGAACAACACTCTGACTCCGGCCGCGGGCGACCCGGGCTCACCCTGGGCGATCGGCTCAGCCGACGGCGGCCATGACACGATCCATCCCGACCTGGGCACCATTGACGACTTCGACACCTTCGTCGGTTCGACCCGGGCTCTCGGGATGGAGGTCGCCATCGACCTCGCGCTGCAGGTCGCCCCCGACCATCCCTGGGCCACAGCGGGCAAACCGTGGTTCACCGTCCGTGCCGACGGCAGCATCGCCTATGCGGAGAACCCGCCCAAGAAGTACCAGGACATCTATCCGATGTGGTTCGACGGTGACCCGGAGGGCCTGACGGCCGAGGTCCTGCGGATCATCCGCTACTGGATGGATCACGATGTGCGGATCTTCCGTGTGGACAACCCGCACACCAAACCCGTGCGATTCTGGGACCACGTCATCAACGAGATCAAGCGCACGGATCCGGATGTGCTCTTCCTGGCTGAGGCGTTCACGCGGCCGCCCATGATGCGAGCACTGGCCGAAGTGGGATTCGACCAGTCCTACACGTACTTCACGTGGCGCAATGAGAAGTGGGAACTCGAGGCCTATCTGCGCGAGCTGTCCACGCAGTCCGCGCCGTACATGCGCCCGAACTTCTTCGTCAACACCCCCGACATCCTGCACGCCTATCTGCAGTACGGGGGTCCGGCCGCGTTCAGCATCCGGGCCACGCTGGCGGCGACCATGAGCCCTACTTGGGGTGTCTACAGCGGATACGAACTCTTCGAACACGTCGCGGTGAAGCCGGGCAGCGAGGAGTACCTCGACTCCGAGAAGTACCAGTACCGGCCACGTGACTGGGCGGCCGCCGAGGAGCGCGGAACGACGCTGACGCCGTACATCAGCCTGCTCAACACCATCCGCCGCGACCATCCCGCGCTGCAGCAGCTGCGCCACATCGTGTTCCATCAGATCGACTCCGACCGGATGATCGCGTTCAGCAAACGCGACGGGGAGGACACGATCATCGTCGTCGTCACCCTCGACCCCTTCGGTGCCCGCGAAGCCACGCTGCACCTGGACATGCCGGCGCTCGGAATGGACTGGCATGACCGGTTCGTGGCTCAGGACCTGATCAGCGGGCAGAGTTTCTCCTGGGCGGCCTCGAACTTCGTCCGCCTCGATCCACACCTGCAAAGCGCCCACATCATGCACGTCCGGCCGGGAGTTATCTGATGATCACTGTTGACACCGCTGAACTCGCCTCCCTGGTGGACGGCACCCACAGCCAGCCCCATGCGGTGCTGGGGCCGCACACCGATGGCGACGCGGTGACCATCCGCGTGCTGCGCCCTGACGCGACCGAGGTCGACGTCGTCGTCGGGGGCACCAACCACCCGATGGATCATGAGCACTCCGGCGTGTGGGTCGTTGAGCTGCCCGGCACCGACATCCCGGACTACCGACTGGCCGTCGCCTACGGCGGGGACAAGTTGCCCGCCGACGACCCCTACCGGTTCCTGCCCACGCTCGGCGAGATCGATCAGCACCTGATCAGCGAGGGCCGCCATGAGGAGTTGTGGAACGTCCTCGGTGCCCATGTGCATGTCTACGAGACCCTCAACGGCCCCGTCCGTGGGGTCGCCTTCGCGGTGTGGGCACCGAACGCTCAGGGGGTGCGCGTGGTCGGCGACTTCAATTTCTGGAACGGCACGGCCACCCCCATGCGTTCGCTGGGCTCGTGCGGGGTGTGGGAGGTGTTCGTCCCCGAGATCGGGGCCGGTACCCGCTACAAGTACGAGATCATCGGCCGCGACGGGGTGCGCCGGCTCAAGGCGGATCCCATGGCGCAGGCCACCGAGATCCCGCCCGCGACCGCGAGCGTGGTGTTCGACTCCACGTATGACTGGGCTGATACCGACTGGCTGCAGACGCGCAAGCAGCGACCGGCCCACGCCAGCCCGATGAGCGTCTACGAAGTGCATCTGGGGTCGTGGCGGCAGGGACTGACCTACCGGCAACTGGCCGAGCAACTCACGGACTACGTCGTCGGCCATGGCTTCACCCACGTCGAGTTCCTGCCGGTCATGGAGCACCCGTTCGGCGGGTCCTGGGGGTACCAGGTGAGCGCCTATTACGCTCCGACTGCCCGCTTCGGCAACCCCGATGACTTCCGTCACCTGGTCGACCGCCTGCACCAGGCCGGGGTCGGCGTCATCGTCGACTGGGTGCCCGCCCACTTCCCCAAGGATGAGTTCGCACTCGCCCGCTTCGACGGGACGCCGTTGTACGAACACGCCGACCCCCGTCGCGGCGAACACCCGGACTGGGGCACCTACGTCTTCGACTTCGGGCGCCCGGAGGTCCGCAACTTCCTGGTCGCGAACGCGGTGTACTGGTGCGAACAGTTCCACATCGACGGCCTGCGCGTGGATGCGGTCGCGTCGATGCTGTACCTGGACTACTCCCGCAATGAAGGAGAGTGGTCGCCCAACGCCTACGGCGGCCGGGAGAACCTCGACGCGGTGCAGTTCCTGCAGGAGATGAACGCCACGGTCTACAAACGCTGCGAGGGCGCCTTCACCGTGGCCGAGGAGAGCACCGCCTGGCCGGGTGTCACCCGGGCCACGCACCTGGGCGGCCTCGGCTTCGGCCTGAAGTGGAACATGGGCTGGATGCACGACTCCCTCGACTACGTCTCGCACGACCCGATCCACCGCCAGTACCACCACAACGAGATGACGTTTGCCCTGGTCTATGCCTGGAGTGAGAACTACGTGCTGCCCATCTCCCACGACGAGGTCGTGCACGGCAAGGGCTCCCTGATCGCGAAGATGCCCGGGGATCACTGGCAGCAGCGCGCCAACCTGCGGGCCTTCTTCGCGTACATGTGGGCGCACCCGGGCAAACAACTGCTCTTCATGGGCTCGGAGTTCGGGCAGTATGCGGAATGGTCCGAAGGCCGCAGCCTGGATTGGTGGCTCACCGAACAGCCCGATCATGACGGCCTGTCGCGCCTGGTCAGCGACCTCAACTCCGAGTACCGGGACAACCCTGCTCTGTGGAGCATGGACATCGACCCCCACGGCTTCGAGTGGATCGACGCCAATGACGCCTCCGGCAACACGTTCTCCTGGCTGCGCCGCGGTCAGGGCGGTGAGTTGCTGGTCTGCATCGTCAATTTCAGCGCCGTCCCCCACATCGGCTACCGGATCGGCCTGCCGACCGACGGGGCCTGGCGCGAGGTGGTCAACACCGATGCCTTTGAATACGGCGGATCTGGAGTCGGGAACATGGGCCGGATCCACGCCGATGAGATGCAGTGGCACGGCCGGCCCTTCAGCGCGGAGGTGTCTGTGCCGCCGCTGGGTGCCGTGTGGTTCGTGCCTGAGCAGTAGTAGGGCGGTCAACACCGCGACAACCCGGACTTCTCAACGTTTGATCAACCGACGCAGGATCTGGCGCCGAACGCCACTTTTCCGACCTTGTTGGCCGGATCCGGCATGGATAAGGGCAACAACTTCAGAATCGGCGAGCACGACGGCCGCGTGCGCCTGCGGCCGTCACGACCTCCTCGGACCTCTCGACGGCGTCGATCGAACAACCGCCATCACACCCATTCGGCATACAACGCGCTCGACACGTCCAGGGGATTCGCCCCCCGCACGGCCTCGGCCACACCGGCCCCCTCCGCGGACCCGGTGTACAACACCTGCCCGCGGCTGACGTACCGCTGCCACTGGGTGAGAAAGGCCTGCGCGGCCGCCTTGTTCGCACCGAACACATCGGGTACCGCGTGCCACATGACTGCCCGACGCGCCCCTAGCCGTCGCGACACCAGGTAGCGCGGAAAGTCCACTGGTGACAGCAGTTGCTCGACGGCCTCTGCGAACACCCCCTGCCGGTCTGGTCCGTGCCACACCAGCCGCCATTGCCCTTCAGCGTCGGGCATGACATCGACCGAGTCGGCACCGCCGGGCTGCAGGCTCTCCGCGACCGTGCAGCCGAACGCCAGCAGCATCCCGTCCACGCCCATCCTGGCCTGCGTGCGGCGGACCCGCCACTGCTGCCATCCGAGCGAACCCAGCCAACCCAGACCTGCACCACCCAATGCGGCGATCGCCACGGTCGGCGTAGGGGACTGATCGGCGAGGGCGACTGTGGCCGCCACCGCGGACGCCGCGACACTCGCCGAGACCGGCAGCCCAGCCCATCTGCGCACGGCGACCTCCGGCACACCCAAGGCCCGCGGAGCACGGACCCGCACGGCAGTCTCGACGACGTCCCGATACGGCTGCCCCACCTGCCACGCAGCCCGGGTATCCGCTAGGTGAGCGGCGGTGTCCAGGGCGCTGGCGTTGATCGCATCGCGCACCGGTGGCTGCGGCGGTGCGTAGGGCCCGCACCGCGCGTCGAGGTGCTCCACCCCCGCCACCACGGCACCGCCGACATCAGGGGCGAGGTAGCCCCGGTGTTTGGCGACCAACCGCCGGTAGTCCAGATCTCCACGGGGGTGCTCGTCAGCCACCGCGGTCACCGACCAGATATGGGCCACCTTGTCCGGGCGCACTGGATCTCGGCGAATGGCACGGCCCCGGACCTGCACCACCGCCGTGGAGGTGGTGGCCGCAGTGAGGTCGATCAGCACGTTGGCGGCAGGGGCATCCCAGCCTTCGCCGAGCAGGCCTCGGGTGCCGACGAGAACATCCACATCTCCGGATTGGAACGCCGCGGTCACGTGTGGCACCCATTCCCGCGGGCCCCAGGTGCCCACCAGCTGCGCCCATCCGTCTGCCCGCTCCTCGACCTCCAATCCCGGTGCGGCCAGCGACGCCAGCACCTGCGGCAACCCGCCCACAGCGGCGCCGGTCATGAGCACCACCCGCAACTCCGTATTGGCCGCCTGCACCCCGGCCAGCGCCTCCCAGGCCGATCCGGCCGTGGCCGCCAACACCGAGCGGATGTCAGCAGGTGGCGCCGCCTGGGCGTTCTCAAAATCGGTGAGCACGATCGCACGAAGGTCATCACCGCGGATCAACGCTTCCTGCCCCACGAGGAATCCTGCGGCCACAGCCTTGGCTGCCGTTCGCGAGAGCACCCGGTCCAGCGCCGACTGCCCCTTGCGCGCCCCCCGGATCGTCAACGTCCATCCCACCGAGCGCAGGCCTGCCCGCAGCCGTTCCCAGCCAGGCTGCTCCGGCTCGGCCAAGACCCTGCGGCCGTAGTCCGACAGCACCGCAACCCAGTCCTCGACCTGCATCGGCACGCGGTGCTCGTCGCGCACCCGCGCCCCATGGGGCAGCGAGCAGAGTCCGTTGTGGCACATCCGCAGGACGGCCCTGGCCAGGTCGCCATGGTGTTTCTCGATGTAGGACCAGCTCACCTGGTCGTGGCGCACCCAGGCCACATCGACGTAGGGCAGTAGACCTGTCGGCCCGAACTCAGGCTCCATGACTGCCGTGAGCAGTTCCTGCCAGCGTTGCGCGGATCGGGTCAGGTATTCCTGCTCCCCAGGCGTCGGGGTGACGAACCAGGGCAATTCGCGGTAGGGCGCCAGCACAGCGTCGCGCACCAGGGCGGGCGTGCTGACGGCGTAGAGGACCGGCCCGAACAACTCTTCCACCTGGGCGGCTTCGGCAGCGTTGAGGGCCTGCCGCGGCGTGGCAGTCAGGGCTACCGTGACGGCTGACGCCTCGTCCAACACGTCGACCAACACCTGACCCCAGACCGCTGCCAGATGGTGCGCCTCATCAAGGATCAACGTGAACTGCCGCGCCCGCAGGCGGTCGATGGTGGCCCGCGCGTTGGGATGCAAGCGTGCACTCGCAGCGCCCTGCGCCTCATCGTCGAAGGTGGCCAGCGCCTGGTAGGTGAGCACTGTGACGTCGGCGGCCAGGTCCCGGTCCGATCCGACCTGGGCACCCGCGGCTTCCCACAACGCCAGCCACTGCCCCTGGATGGCGGTGTTCGGCACCAGCACCAGGATCGGACGTCCCACCTGCTGGCCGATGAGGCTGCCGAGCAGGGTCTTGCCCGAGCCCGGCGGCATCACGAAGTGGAAACGTTCGCGATCCCTATGCGCTGCGAAGGCCGCAAGCGCTCCCTGCTGGTGCGGCCTGGGTGCAGGCAGGCGCACGTGCGCAAGTCGCGCTGCCACCTCGTCCATTCCCCAACCCTGCACCACAAACGAATCAGGTGGCGGGCGTGGACGGTCTCAACCGTCAGGTGACAACCATTGCGATGGCGGCGTATTGCACGAGGTAGGCGGCGATGGTCAGCGCATGGAACAGTTCGTGGAAGCCGAACCAGCCCCGATGGAAGTCGGGCCACTTGCGCGCGTAGACCACGCCCCCGGCGGTATACAACAAACCGCCCAACGCCGTCAGCAGGACCGCCGTCGCTCCCAAGGAACTCCACATCTGAGGCAGGAAGAACACCGCCACCCAGCCGAGCGCGATGTAAGAGCCCACCGCCAGCCAACGCGGGGCGCTCCACCACGCGACCCGCGTGATCAGCCCGATGGCCGCGATCGTCCAGACCAGCCCGAGGATCACCCACTGCAGGGTGCCACCCAGGGCGACGGCGAAGGGTGTGTAGCTGCCGGCGATGAACAGGTAGATGTTGGCGTGATCGAGGCGATTCAGGAAGGTGTTCACGCGGGGAGTGCCAGCCCCCAGGTGATACGCGGCGCTGACTCCGAAGAGCAGGACCGTCGTCGCCACGTACACAGCAACCGCTGCCCGCTCGGCGGTCGTCGGGGTGACGGTCATGAGGATCAGTCCCAGGACCAGAGCCAACGGCCCCGCGCCGAAGTGCAGCCATCCGCGCAACTTCGGCTTTGGCGGTTCCAGGGTAATGACCATGAAACCTACGGTACCGTAACTTTCTGCGATGACCCGTAAACGGTGATTCATCTCACGACGGCCCGCCGGCGTCTCACAGGTACAGTTCATTGCGTGACCGTGCCCGCCCGCACCCGTGCCGCTGCCCGTCTGGGCCTCATGACCTCCTCGCTGTCCCGTCGCATGGGCAAAGGCGAGGGCATGGTGATCGGTGGCCGGGTCATTCTGCGCCTTGCGCCGAACGCCATCCGCGACCTCGCCCATGACCGCGTCGCCGCCCTGGTGAGCGCCACCAACGGCAAGACCTCGACCACCCGCCTGCTGGCCACCGCAGTGGAACAGGCAGGACCGGTGATCAGCCAGCACACCGGAGCCAACATGACCAGCGGTGTGGTCGTCACGCTGGCGACCGGCGATCCGGCTGCCACCGCGGTGCTCGAGGTGGACGAGGCCTACCTTCCGCAGATCTTCGCCGCGACCCGCCCGCGGGTTCTGCTGCTCGGCAATCTGAGCCGCGACCAACTTGATCGCATGAACGAGGTGGCCATGGTCGCTCGCCGCTGGCGAAGCATGCTCACCGAGGCCCAGGACACCATCGTCATCGCCAACGCCGACGACCCTTCGATCGTGTGGTCGGCGCGTAACGCCCCCCAGGTCATCTGGGTCGCGGCCGGTCAGGTATGGACCGCCGACTCGGCCGTGTGCCTGGACTGCGGGGCACTGCTGACCCGCGACGGCGATCACTGGGGGTGCCCGAACTGTGGGTTCTCCCGGCCGACACCGCAATGGACGATGGAATGGTGCGAGGATCACGCCGTCGTACACGGCCCGGGCGACGCCACCTACGACTTGCGGTTGAGCCTGCCCGGTCGGTTCAACGGTGCGAACGGCGCGCTGGCGCTGGTGGCCACCGTCGCGCTGGGCCTGGACCCGGCGGAATCGGCGCGAAGGATGGCCGGTGTCGACTCCGTTTCCGGTCGGTACGCGGTTGTGAAGGTTGGCGCCCTGTGGATCAGGCTGCTGCTGGCCAAGAACCCCGCCGGCTGGACCGAGCTGATCGGCGTGATGCCCCCGGCGCCGACGCCCGTGATCGTGACCATCAACTCCAACGCCGCCGACGGCCGCGATCCGAGTTGGCTGTGGGACGTCCCCTTCGAACGGCTGCGCGGACGAACTGTGGTAGCCACCGGTGACCGCCGTCGCGACCTTGCGGTGCGACTGCTGCACGCAGAGGTCGACCATGTGGTGATCGAGAACCCGTACGCGGCAGATGCTGAGCTGCCAGCAGGGATGCGCGACCTTGACGTGGTCGACTGTGCCGCCACCTACACCGCTTTCCACCACCTACGCACGACCGCCGAGGAGCAGCGATGAGCCTGACGCTGGTCAGCATCTATCCGACCCTGCTAGGCACCTACGGGGACGGCGGCAACGTTTTGGCGCTGCAGCATCGCGCTCGTCTGCACGACATCGCGGTCGAGGTGGTCACGGTCGACCCCGGTCAGCCGCTCCCCGACTCCGGGGACCTGTACGTGCTCGGCGGCGGCGAGGACAGCGCGCAGACCGCCGCCGCCACCGCGCTTCGCAACGACGGGTCACTGGCCAGAGCCGCCGAGCGGGGTGCCGCAGTGTTGGCCATCTGCGCCGGTTACCAACTCCTCGGCGAGTACTTTCCCGACGCGACCAGTGCCGCTACGCCGGGCGTCGGGATCCTCGACGTTCGCACGGATCGTCTGCCCAAGACGCGCCGTCGGAGAGCTCGCGGCCACGGCCAAGACCCCGCTGACGCAGACCCTCACGGGATATGAGAACCACGCGGGAGCCACTCATCTCGGCCCTGATGTGCACGCGCTGGGGGCGGTGCGGGCCGGCATCGGCAACGGCGACGGATCCGAGGGCGCCGTCAGCGGACACATCGTCGGCACTTATCTGCACGGGCCCTGTCTGGCACGCAACCCCCAACTGTCCGACCTCCTGCTCGGATGGGCGGTCGGACGCGAACTGCCGTTCATCGAGGAGTCCGAGGTGACTGCCCTACGCGAGGAACGCCTGAAGACCGTTCTCGGCTGAGGCCGTTCAGAACAGAGCGTTGGCCAGTTGGGTCCGGGCGCTCTTCACCGCCGGGTCCAACTCCCCCACCAGCCCGAACAGCTCGACCAGGGCATCACGCGCGGCAGCCTTGTCCTGCGCGGCGCGCACCACGACCAGCAGCCGCTCGAAAGCCGCCTCCGGCAAGCCCTGTGCCACCTCGACGTCGGCGGCAACCCGGGCCAGGTCCAGGTCGGTAGGAGCGGCATCAGCGGCCGTCACCGCGGCGACCGAGTCCACCCCGTCGATCCTGCGCACCAGGGCAACCTGGGCCAGCGCCGCATCGGCCTGCTCCGCGTCGACGGCGCGCAACTGTTCATAGAGGGCAGTGGCAGAGTCGTAGTCGCCGGCCTCGATGGCGTCCGCGGCGTCATCCCAGCGGGGATCCTCGGCCGGTTCCTCGGGAGGCGCAACATCGGTGGGAGCACCTACTGAGCCGTTGAGCCCAGCCTGTTCGGCCACCCGCAGCAGCTCCTCGATGTACTGGCGTACCTGCGCCTCCGGCAGGGCACCCTGGAACAGCGGCAGGACCTGGCCTTTGATGACCGCGACGATGGTCGGGATCGACTGCACCCGGAAGGCCGCAGCGATCTGTTGCTCAGCATCCACATCCACCTTGGCCAGCAGCCAGCGGCCGCCGTATTCGATGGCCAGTTTCTCCAGGATGGGACTGAGTTGTTTGCAGGGTCCGCACCACGTCGCCCACAGGTCCACGACGACCGGCACCACGTTCGAGGCGGCGATGACATCGGTCTCGAAGCTCGTCTCGGTCACATCGATGACCACCTGTGCGGCGGCGGGGTCGTTCTTGCGCGCGACTGCTTGCTGCTGGGCCTCCCTGGCCGCGGCCAGCGCGCCCAAGTCGATGGCACCGCGCAGGAAGTTCGGATTCGGCTGCGTCGTCATGTTTCCATTGTGTACGGACCTGATTTCGAACCGGACGCGATCCCCGGTTCCCACGGCGGGTCAGCCGCAGAGGAGTCATACTCCCTGAAGAGGTGGTTTTCGGATCAACCATTGTTTTGCGCGCACCAGCGCCTCGCCAAGGAGTAGCATTCCCCCGATGTCTGAGCAAACGGTCCGGCCCGGCCGACCCCGCAGCACAAGGGCCGACACGGCGATTCTGGCCGCTGCCCGAGAACTCCTTGCCGAAGGTGGGCTTGGCAATCTGACAGTTGAGGGCACCGCTGCCCGGGCGGGAGTGGCCAAGACGACGATCTACCGCCGGTATCCCACCAAGCTGGACCTCGCGGTGGGGGCCATCGCCGACCTCGTCGCGGAGCCGCCGCCACCCACTGACACCATCGAAGACCGGACGGCCCAGGGAATCCGCGACTTTCAGGTCTACATGGGGGCCCCCGGCTCCCAGGCTGCCTACCTTGCTGTGGCCGCTGCAGCAGCAGCCGATCCGGAGATCCACGATCGCTTCACCAAGACCGTGCTGGCGTCGATCCGGACCAACATCGAAGAATCGGTGGCGTCCGCGCAGGAACATGGCGAAGCCAGCAACGAACCGCCGGTGGATTTCATCTACGACGTGGCCATGGGAACGCTCATCCACCGCCAGATCATCCGCAAGCAGCCGATGAGTCCCGAATTCGCGCAGATGTTCACCAACCTGATGAAGCATCTGTACACGCTGCAGGATTAGCCACACCTGTTGGAGTGCCATGCGAGCATGGCACTAATGCGATTCCTCACGGTCTTTCTCATCGCGCTGCTGATCGGCGCCGGGGTGCTGCCTGCGACCGCGCTGGGGGGCCAACCGGAGGCGACCTCCTCAGCGTCACCATCCGAATCCGCCTCGCCCAGCCCTTCTCCGACAACGCCGGCCCCTGGCGCGCCTACCGTGTACCCGGTCTTCAACGACCCGCGCGTGGGGGATCCCGATCCGCGGATCAACGACGAGTTGGTAAACCTCATCGACAGGGTGCCCGAGTCCGGCCAGATCTCTGCGGCGTTATTCGTCGTCGCCCCGAATCACGCCGTGGTCGATGCGCTCTTGGCCGCTCGCGCCCGCGGGGTGGCCGTTCGGCTTGTGATCGATTCCGGTCAGAACCAGGGATCTGTCATCGCCCAGGCTCTGGCCGAGACCATCGCGAGGTTCTCGGCGGTGCTGGGCACGGACCGCTCACAGCCCTCCTACGTGGTGCAGTGCGTCAATGCCTGCATCTCAAAGATCGCCGGCAGCATCAATCACAACAAGTACGTACTGATGTCGGCATCCGGGGATCTGCGTGACGTGGTCTTCTCTTCCACCTCCAACATCCGCAGTGACGGCTCTGGCGACGCAGCCTGGAACGCCGCTACCGTCAGTGCCGGCAGCCCTGAGCTGTATGCCAGTTTCATGACGTACTTCGGGAACCTCAGCGCGCAGGTAACCGTGCCCGGCAATGACTACAACGCCGTCCAGCCGCCCACGGCGGTGGGCATCTGGCGGCCCTACTACTTCCCGCGCACCGACGGCATCGACTCGGTCTCGCAGACGCTGATGGGTGTGGACTGCTCGCTCACGCCTACCCGCATCGACGTGATGGCGTCCTTCTTCAACCGTGTGAAGGTGCGCAACCGACTCAATGAGATGGCAGCGGCCGGGTGCTCTGTGCGCGTGATCGCACGCACTGACAGCATCACGCGAGCCTTCTGCGATTCCCTTGTGGCGCCTGTCCAGGTGCGGATCGCCGACAAGCCTTCACAGCGCGCTGTCGGCATCCACGGAAAGTACATCACCATCGCGGGTGGCTTCGAAGGAGCCGATCGGCGCATCGTGTGGATGGGCAGTGAGAACCTGACCGGAAACGCATTACGGCGTAACGATGAGACGTTCCTGATGATCGAGGACACCCCGGTGCATGACGCCTTCGCGGGCAACTTCGCCAGGATCTGGGACGATCCGTCGCTGACCACGGGCTGCGACCGCGCCAACGGTGTGAGCAACGAGCAGATCGAGCAGGACGCAAACCAGGAGACGACTCCACTGATCAAGGAGCAGCAGAGCGTCAAGCGGGGACTGCCTCGTCGCTTGACCAAACGCAGCGCCATCAAAGCGGTTCGCACGGTGCAGGGGCAGCCACTGATGACCACTGCGACCTGCCGGGTCAAGGGCACCCGCCAGAAGTTCAAGGCCCGTGCGGCCTGCACGGTGAAACGACCGAAGACGACTCCGACCGTCGTTCTGACCGTGGCGAAGAAACGGGTGCTACGCGTTCGTCTGCGCCAGACAGCGCCCGGTTCAGCAACCCTGGAGCCGTTCGCCCGGTCGGCCAGGTACTCCTACCGCCGCTAGCCTCACACCCTGCTCTTACCGTCCTGCAGATCTGCTCTTGACCCACGGGCACATCGTGTAATCACACAAGCTCGCAGGAGGAGAACAATGAACAAGAAACTGTGGACGGCCGTCGGGATCGGCGCTGGCGTGGGCGCCCTGTCGATGGGTGCGATCACCTTTGCCAGTGCTGAGAACACGACGCCGAGTCCGAATAGCACCAGCCAGAGCCAGCACATGCCGATGCGGGGCATGAACGAAACCCCCCTCACCGGCGCCGACGCCGACAAAGCCACCGCCGCTGCCCAGGCCGAGATCCCCGACGGCACCGTCCTACGCGTCGAGACCGACGCCGACGGCACCTACGAAGCCCACGTCCGCAAAGCCGACGGCACCGAGGTCGAAGTCAAAATGGACAAGGACTTCAACGTCACCAGCGTCGAGGAATTCACCGGACACAAAGGCCCCGGCGGACCCGGCATGAACGAAACCCCCCTCACCGGCGCCGACGCCGACAAAGCCACCGCCGCCGCCCAGGCCGAGATCCCCGACGGCACCGTCCTACGCGTCGAGACCGACGCCGACGGCACCTACGAAGCCCACGTCCGCAAAGCCGACGGCACCGAGGTCGAAGTCAAAATGGACAAGGACTTCAACGTCACCAGCGTCGAGGAATTCACCGGACACAAAGGCCCCGGCGGACCCGGCATGAACGAAACCCCCCTCACCGGCGCCGACGCCGACAAAGCCACCGCCGCCGCCCAAGCCAAGTTCCCGAACGGCACCGTCCTACGCGTCGAGACCGACGCCGACGGCACCTACGAAGCCCACGTCCGCAAAGCCGACGGCACCGAGGTCGAAGTCAAAATGGACAAGGACTTCAACGTCACCAGCGTCGAGGAGCACGGCTTCGGACACCGCGGCGGCATGGACTCCGCCCCGACCGACACGTCGGCCACTAGCGCCTGATTTCGCACTGCCCCACCCGGCCACCGCAGTCACTGCGAGTCCCTCGCTCGGAGCGACTGCGGTGGCCGGGTTTCGTGTGCTCTGCGCCACGATTCGCCGGAAGGCCGCCGGGCCGCTCGGTACGCGTGTGAGAAACTTGCCAGGATGCGACGGATGGCAACTGTGTTGGCGGTCAGTGCCGCCCTGTTCGGCGTGCTTTCCTCGGTATCGGCACAGGCGGGCCCACCCCCGGTGGATCCCACCGCCAGTCCAAGCCCATTGCCATCGACGTCAGTCTCTGCAAGCCCCGCGCCGACACCGCTTCCGACCCAGGAGCAGATGCGCACCGGCGAGGAGACCGTCTTCAACTACCCCGTTCCTGGCACCCCTGATCTCACTATCTCCAACCGCTTGGTCGACCTGATCGACGAAACTCCGCAGGGCGAGAGCATTGAGGTTTCGTACTTCGTGGCCCAGGCCGGTCATCCCGTCATCGACGCGTTGCTGCGTGCCTACAGTCGCGGCGTGCGGGTGCGGGTGGTTCTCGACAGCGGGGATGGGCAGGGGCCCAAGAAGAACGCCGCCATCGATGATGCCTACGCCCGGCTGGCCGAGACTTTGGGCACCTCGGCCACGGCGCAGTGCAACAGATCGTGTATCACCGATGAGCCGGACAGCATCAATCACAACAAGTTCGCCACCTTCTCCCGGACCGGCAACGCTGTGCACGTCGTGTTCCAAAGCACCAGCAACTTGCGCCCCGATGGCAGTGGCGACAGCGCTTACAACGCGGCCGTGATCATCTACGGCAACCAGACTCTGTACGAGCAGTTCCTGGGCTACTTCGATGATCTGTTCATAGAACGCCGGGTCACCGATGACAACTACGACGCCTACCGGCCGCCGGTCGCGGCTGGGGCGGTGACTGCACACTTCTTCCCCCGCACCGACGACAAGGACACGGTTTCGGCGTGGCTGAAGACCGTCAACTGCGCCGCCCAGCCGACCACTGTACGGGTCATGGCGCCCTTCTTCTCCCGCAAGAAGGTGCGCAATGCGTTGGTGGGACTCGCGCAGGCCGGCTGCACGGTCGCTGTGCTGGCCCGCCAAGACACGATCACCCAGGAGTTCTGCCAGAGCCTGGAGCCGAAGACCCTGGTCAAGATCTCGCCGAGTTCCAAACGCGACCGGGTCACGATTCACGCCAAGTACTTCACCATCAACGGCAACTACGGCGGCCTCAACGACCAGGCCATCACCTGGACGGGCAGCCACAACTTCACGGACAACGCCCTCGAGAAGAACGACGAGACGTTCGTGCAGTTCTCCAGCCCGGCGGTGAACGCCCCGTTCGTGGACAACTGGGAGCGTTTGTGGAACAGCCCGACGATGACGCCCGGGTGTATCCGAGCCGGTGCCCGCAGCGAGGCTGAGGTGGAGCGGCGAGCCGACACCGAGACGACGAAGTTGTCCCGGCGCAGCCAGACCGTGAAACGCCGGCTGCCCACTCGGCTGCGTCGCGAACAGCCCCTGCGCCCAGTGCGCACTGCCCAGGGGCGACTCCTGCGCACGCAGGCGCTTTGCAAGCGCGCCGGGACCGATCAGAAGCTGCGCCAGCAGGGTGCCTGTCGGGTCGTGAAGCGCAAGGGGACGCCGACTCTGGTGATCACCTCGACTGCCGCCCTGCGGGTGCGTTTGGTGCAGAAGGCCCGCGGCTCGAAGCGATTGCTGCCGTTCACTCGCACCGCAAGCTACCGGTACTCCCCGAAGAGCCGGGTCGCCCGCCGCGCCTGAGGACACCTGCTGGAGGGTCTCTCACCGGACACCACCGGTACTCGGGTCAGTGTCATACAGACGCGCCTCGGTGTCCGTGAGCCGCATAGCCACTGGCAGCCCCGGCCGGTGCCCGGTCTTGATCAGGTACTTGCCACGACCTGGGTGCCGCCGGCCGGCCTGCCAACGATCCGCCGACGCCCACCCGGCCACCAGGGACTGCTCTGCTTCGGACAGGGCCACGACGCGGCCCACGACGTCAAGCTCACGACGAGGCAACCCCGAAAGCACCACGACGGCGCTGCGGTCGATGAAACCCATGGCCTTGGCCACGTCCGCCGGATCCGGCAGCGCCTGCAGGTCGTTCAACGAGTGGGTCACCATGAGGCTGGCCACGCCTTTGCTGCGATTGAGGCGCGTGAGTGCATCGACGTGATCCACCAGGCCGGGCGCACCGCGCAGCGCCCGCCACAACTCATCCATCACGATCAACCAGCGCGCGGCGGGGTCCACACGAGCGGCGGCGGCCACCGCCGCCTGCCCCCAGGCCCAGGCCGACACCATGGCCGCGCCCAACAAAGCCTCGTCGTGGACGCCCGACAGGTCGATAGAGATGGCCGACGCGTTGCGATCGAAGTGCCGGGTGCTGGGGGCATCGAAGACGCCCGCCAGTGACCCCTGCACCAGCAGTCCCAGCGTCCACCGCAATTCGCGTGTCACCTCGTCGTACTGGTCGGCAGTACGAACCTGGGCAGCCTGCAGCAGTGCGGGCTGCGGACTTCGCAGTATGTGTAGGACGCCGGGGATGGTAGGTTCAGCCACCTCCTTCGTCGCCTGGTCAATCGCGGCAGCGAGCACGACTTCCTCACCGTTGTTCACCGGCCTGTTGCGCCGCACCTGCGAGCACAGCGCCAGCAACAACGACAGCCGCTGCGCGCGGACGTCGATGTCCGTACCGCCGTCCAATGATGAGGCATCCAGGGGATTGATCCGGTCGAGCCCCCGACCGACCTTGATCACTTGCCCGCCGAGTCGGCTTACCAACTCGGCGTACTCCCCCTTCACATCTCCAAGAATGACCGGCCGCACCCCGCGGGCGACCATGCCCACGATCTGACGTTTGGCGAATGCGGACTTGCCTGTGCCAGGCTGGCCGAGCTGGAACATACCGGTATTGGTTGTCAATCCGTTGGCCAGCCACGCGAACGGATCGAGGTGGACGGTCTCCCGCCAGATCAGATGCTCCCCGACCGGCACCCCTTCGGTGGGTGCCCCGGCTCCGGCGACAAAGGGAAACAGGGCCGCCGCCGTGTCTGTCCCGGCTGTGAATGTGCGACTGCGCATCGCTCACCATCCGTGCCGGGGTAGATAGCCCAAGCCCAGCGTCGCCGCGAAGCTCTGTGCCTGCGCTCCGTAGGCCCGACGCAGGCGAATCCGCGCCTCGCCCGCCCTATTGTGCAGGTCGGCAGCACAGGACTCCAGATCCTGCTCACCGTGCGCCGTCACCACCGCATACAGTCCGACATCAACCAATCCCGATCCGGAGGCCTGCTCGTGGGCGGTCTGTCGGGCCTTCTGGATGTCGAGGCGTTCCCTGGCCGTCTCATCACGACCGAGCCGACGGCGGTACTCGCTGCGGAAAGACGCAGCCTCCGCCTGGCGGTCGACTTCGCGTGCGGCAACATGCGCCGAGATGGGCTCGAACACCATGCTCACGCGTTTGACGTAGTCTGCGGGTCCCAATAGCCGATTCAGCGACTGGGCGGACACCCCGTCCCCGGGGCACTCGTCCCACATGAACGCCGCCGAGACCCCACTGTCGTGGCGGTAGTTGTCCCACTGCTCCACAGCCGCGGTCGGCCGGGCATCAAGCCACTGCCCGTAGGTCCCATGGTCCAGGCTGGGGTCGTAGCAGGATCTGACCCACTGCGTCACGTCATGGTCGGACATCGCGTCGAGCACGGTCACCCCGCACGTGTTCAGGCTCTCGAGACTGCCGAGCACTTCCTGCAGCCTCTGCGCAGCCACCGGCACATCTGAGCCGCCGGTGTGAACCGTCACCGACAGCACCGTGCGGGCCACGCACCGCGAAACCGACAGTGCCCGCAAGTCGCGCATCACGTCGGCCGCCAGCCCGTCCGCCGGCTCATCGTCAAAGACGTCGGCCGGCCCAGGAGCCGTGTGTACGGTCACGACCACGTGGGCCACGTTCGGCACGTACCCCAGATGACTGAGCCACCCTCCCCAGCGCGTCATCCAATCCGTGATCTCGTCAGCGGTTGCGAACGTCACTCCCTGCGGCTCGACCGGGACCAGGGCGGTCAGGGTCCTGCGAGGCTTGTCGTACAGCACGACATAACCGTCGCCCGCGATCATGCTCACCTGCGACAGGACACCCGGCAACTCCGGGGTCTGCGTCGCGTTGTAGGTGGTCCGACCACGGCTCTTTGCCCTCTGCCACTGGGCGTGCCGACTCGTGATCGACACCAGACTCTCGCCCCGTACTCGCGTGAACACCGCGGCCAGTGCCAGCCCAACAGGAACTGCGAGCAGCGGCAACGCCCGCGGAACCATCATCAGACACAGCAGGACCATCAGGACGGCAACCAGCCCGAACGCCGTCTGCCTTCCGGACAGGGAGCCGATCCCGAAACCGCGTCGCTCCCGCCAGCCCCCATAGACCCGCACCGGGGTACTCATACGCTGCGCCCGTTCGCCGCCAGGCGGGCCACCCCCGGCAGCATGGCGGCACTGAGCAGGAAGGTCATGGTCACGACGAGCAGGACCACAATGGGTTCCCGCGACATGGTGACCAGATCGTGGCTGACGCGGTAGATGATCGCGGACAGGGGCCGGAAAGCGAGGACCGCGAGCAGCCAGGCAAGGGCCACGCGCAGGCTGCCAGCGCCTCTGAAGACAGATGCCGCCGCCACCGCTGGAATCCCCGCGACCAGTAGTACCGCGATGACGAAGCGGGCCAGCACCACAGCGACGAAGCCGAGCACGGCCGCCATGCCCAGCACGCTGAGGGTCATCGCGATGGCGGGCTCAGCATCGCTGAGAGCAGTCGTCACCGCGTCCACATAGGGCCCAGCGTCCGGACGACCCCCTAGGATCCAGCTCCCGAGTGCATCGCAGAGAGCCCATCCCGAGGCGAACACCAGCCAGCCCGCGGACAACGCGACGACGAACCGCCCGACGCCCAAGGTCAGATCGGCCAGATCTGCGCCGCGCCGCCTGACCATGAGCAATACCCCCGCCGCCACGATCGCCAGCGCCAATGCCACTGCCCCCACCCACCGCATAACGGGACGCAACTCCGTCACGTTGTCACGAATCAGGGCCAGACCCGGATCGCGACCAGACAGCCACCAACGCAGCGCCCAGTCCAACAGCGTCACAAACGATTCCGCCAAAGCGTTCGATGGCATCACATGAAGAGGTTGACGATCGGCACGGCAAGGGCCACGGTCGACAGCCCACCGATCACCCACGGAACGCCGACGGCACCATCCGCCGCTGTGCCGGAACGGTGGCGCCGGCCCATACTCATCATGACTCCGGCCACCAGCAGACCAAGGGCGCCTGCCGCAAACGCTGCCCACTTCGCCAAACCCATCACCTTGGTCCATTGCGCGGTCACCTCACCGGGGGCCGTCGGCGAAGGGTTACCCAAGTCCCCCAGTGTTACGGTGATGAACTGCCAGGTCGTCACAATCGCTGTCCTCTCGCCTCGTGCTCAGGTCGACCCTGACACGGGGTGCTGACAGCCGGACGCTACCGCGGTGGAAATGTGGATAAGCGAAACCGGCCCCATCGACCGGGGGCAGGGTCGGACCATGCGAGCCACGCCTGCACCTCTGCGCCGACCATGCCCTGCCCACCGCATCGAGGCGGTGGCATGAAGCTGCTGGCAGGACTCGTAGCGTTGTTCGCCATCGCCGGGGCGGGCACCGCCACTCAGGCAGCGATCGCCGGTCAGCCGGCTGGGTGGACCGGTGAAGTGGGCAGCGTCGGGACCCAGGTCGATGCCATGTTGCCCGGCGGCTACAGCAACCCGCGATCGGCGGAGCAAGCGGTGGCGTGGGCACTGAGCCAGGTGGGGGTCGTTCGCGACGCTGGTTTCTGTCTGCGGTTCGTGGATTTGGCATATGGGCGCAGTTCCGGACCGGGGTCCGCCTACCTGGTGTGGACTGGTTCCCCTGCGGCGCTGCACCACACATCCGGGATGCCGCCGCGTGGCGCCCTCGTGGTGTGGTCCAGCGCCATCGGCCGCGGTCACGGCCACATCGCGATCTCGTTGGGCGATGGCCGGATGGTCTCCACCACCTCCGCAGCGGTGTCGATCCTGCAGATCCAGGGATTCAGCGATTCGGCCTACTACGGCTGGATGCCGCCGTACTTCTACGTCTGACAAGAGTCGCGACCAAAGACAAGAACCCTGGTCGTCGATGGCTACATCGCCCGACCAGGGCCTGTACTACTGGGAGTGCGCCGCCAGGGACTCGAACCCCGAACCCGCTGGTTAAGAGCCAGCTGCTCTGCCAATTGAGCTAGCGGCGCAACGAAAATGAGCATATCAGCCACACCCTGGAACGCCGCCCGGTGGGCGCAAGCACTTCTACAGGTATAACCCCGTCTCGTCGTGCCCGATCTGCTCGCTCGCAACTGCATGAACATCACGCTCGCGCAGGAGCACGTAGCTGCTGCCTTGAATCTCCACCAGCGCCCGATCCTCAGGCTCGAAGAGGACGCGATCACCGTTGTCCATGTGCCGGACGTTCGGCCCCACGGCGACCACAGTTGCCCATGCGAGTCGCTTTCCCACTGAGGCAGTGGCCGGGATCAGGATGCCACCGCTGGAGTGCCGCTCACCGTCGCGTTCCTCGCTGACGAGAACCCGGTCATGCAGCAGCTTGATCGGCAGCATCAACGGGTGATTCGTCGCCAGACCCGCCGCACGACGATCATCCCCACGACGACACCGACGGTGGCAGCGACATGGTCCACACGGACGGCCCCGTACTCATCGATGTAGAAAGCACGCACCTTCTGCACCTGGCGATCAGCGATGTTGCGCGGACTGGCCGCCACCTTCAGTTCGTCCAGCGTCGCTGTGAGGCGGGCACGGGTGGCATCCATGTCCGACTCGATGTCGGCCATCGATCGCGGTGCCGGCTGCGCGGTGCCCTTGACTACCTCGGGCTTCTTTTTGTCCAAGCCAGCGGAATTGGCGGGAAGAATCGCATCGGGGGCATCAGGCATGGCCTCACTCTAGCCCGCGCTAAGGGGCCAGCGAGACACCGAACGGAAGTTCCAGCCGGAATCTGCGCAGAAGGTCGGGGTCGGCCAGCAATGCCCTCGTTGGGCCGTCGTACTGCACCGTTCCGTCGGCCAGGACGACCGAGCGCGGACACAATTGCCAGGCGAACAACAGATCGTGAGTGACCATCAACATCGTGACGTCCACCGCTGTGAGGATGTCTGCCAACTCGCGCCGACTTGCTGGATCGAGGTTGGACGTGGGTTCATCCAGAACGAGGATCTGCGGGTCCATGGACAGCACCGTGGCAATCGCCACACGCCGCCGCTGACCGAAGGACAGGTGATGCGGGGGGCGGTCGACAGCTGCCTGCATCCCCACTGCCCGCAGCGCCCGCTGCACCCTGCCGGCCACGTCGTCGAGCTTGAAGTTCATGGGTCCGAATGCGACATCTTGACCCACCGTGGGCATGAACAACTGGTCATCCGGATCCTGAAACACCAGCCCGACCTGACGCCGGACCTGACGCACTGTCTGCGGACCCAGCAGTTCACCGGCAACGCGCACCACCCCCTCTTGGGCGGGCAGGACGCCATTCAAATGCAGGGCAAGGGTTGTCTTGCCCGCGCCGTTGGGCCCCAGCAGCGCCACTCGCTCCCCCTTGGCCACACCGAGAGTCACGTTCCGCAGCGCCACCGTGCCGTCCGGATACGTGTGCCCGACGCCGTCCAGGTCGATCACCACAGGGCGTGGACCATCGCGATCACGGCGGCAGCGGCCGGTAGGACCACGGCCGGCCAAGCAGCCCCCGACGACTCAGGCACCGGCAACTGGCCCTCATAACCACGACTGACCAGAGCCAGGTGCACCCGTTCGCCACGCTCGAAAGAGCGGACGAACAGCGCACCGAGACCATGCGCCAACACCGGCCACGAGCGCGGGCTGGACGCTGTGAAGCCCCGCGAGCGCTGCGCCACCCGCATGCGCTGGTATTGGTCGGCGACGACGTCGACGTAGCGCACGAAGAAGGTCAGGATGGCCACGAACGCGGACGGTATCCGCAGGGCTTGCAGGCCCGCGACGATGTCCACGGGCAGGGTCGTGGACGCCAGCAGCGTCGCGGCCACCACACCGAGCGTGGCTTTGACCAAGATGTTCCAGGCCGCCCACATGCCGGGGATGGACAGCCCGAGCCAGTTGTCCGGGCCGTGGCCCACGAACGGCAGGAGCACCGCGAACAGCACGAAGGGCACTTCGATCGCCAGCCCACGCGCAACCCGGCGCGGCGGCACTCGCGCGAACGCCAAGGCCACCGCGAGGATCGCGGCATAACCGAGGAATGCCGATATCCACTCGCGTGGCGTGAGCACGACGATCACCACGAAAGCTGTCACCGCGAGGATTTTTGCCTGCGGGGAAAGGGTGTGGACGGCTGACGCGGCGGGGACGTAACCGCGTTGCAGCAGCGAGGTCTGGCTCAGTTCTGCCGACCTTTGACGATGTAGAAGAGCCCGAATCCGGCGGCGGCCGTCACCGCCAGCCCCACGAGGCCCGCAGTGGCATTGCTCAGCCGATCGTTGCTCAGGCCGTTAACGCTGTAGTCGGCCAGCGGGGAACCGGCCGCGGCGGAGTCCTGCTCGACGATGCCGTGATCCTCGGCGACCTTGTTGAGCCCGTCAGGAGCGCTCGAGGCGTAGAACGAGACGACAGCGGCCAGAACAACCGCGACCAGAGCTCCTCCGATCAGCAGCCGCTTCATGCGCTCACCGGTTGCGGCTTGGGCACGGGCCGCGCAAAGGGGGTGTCCTGCACGCCAGCCACGATGTCGGGTCGACTGGCCAGGACGGCGGCCACGACCAGTCCCGTGATCACAGCCTCACCGATCCCGATCAGGATGTGGACTCCGCCCATCGCGGTAGCCACGGCCGCCAGGGATACCGGAGCAGTGCCTCCTAGCGAGTACTCGGCGACAAAGGCCATCGCGGAGGCCGGGACCGACAAGAACGCGGCCACCCCGGCGAGCACCGCTGCACCTTTGGGTGTCTTGATGAAACGCACGCCGAGGCGGAAGACCAGCCATCCGACCACCGCCGTGACGATGGCCATGTTCACGATGTTGATGCCGAGGGCCGTTAGCCCGCCGTCGGCGAAGAGCAGAGCCTGCACCGTCAGGACCACGGTGACGACCAGGATGGCCACCCAGGGGCCGACCAGAATGGCGGCCAGCGCGCCACCCAGCAGATGTCCGCTGGTGCCTGCGGCTACGGGGAAGTTGAGCATCTGCGCGGCAAAGATGAACACAGCCGTGAGACCGGCCAACGGCGCGGTCCGATCGTCGAGTTCCGAGCGGGCCTTCACGACCGCCACACCGAGCACGACGGCGGCGGCGGCATAGGCCGCCAGACTCACCGGGATGTTCAGGAAGCCGTCAGGCACGTGCATGGCGACGGTCTGCATGCCAACCATCCTATGCCCTTATTGCGAACAGTTCGCAATAGTTGCTGGGTGCAGAAGCGGGTCATAAGGTGCATTCATGACACGACTTGCTGATGGCGACGCCGCCCCCGACTTCACATTGACCGACGATCACCACAACACGGTGGGACTAGCCGACTTCGCAGGCAAGACCCTGGTCCTCTACGTCTACCCCGCGGCGATGACCCCCGGCTGCACGACGCAGGCATGCGACTTCCGAGACTCCCTGGACGCATTGGCGGCCGCGGGCATTGCCGTAGTCGGACTGAGCCCCGACAAACCGGAGAAACTCGCCAAGTTCCGCGAGCGCGACGGTCTGACCTTTCCCTTGCTCAGCGACCCGGACAAGCAGGTCCTCGAGGCCTACGGCGCCTACGGGGAGAAGAAGATGTACGGCAAAACGGTGGTGGGCGTCATCCGATCCACATTCGTCATCAAAGACGGAGTGATCGAGAAGGCGATGTACAACGTGCGCGCGAAGGGTCACGTGGCCAAGCTGCGCGCTGAACTCGGCGTGTAAGGCCGTCAGCCCGACTGCTCCGGCACGGGGCTACCTGGGTACCCTGAACCCAGCCGCGGGTGTGGCGGAATTGGCAGACGCGCAGGATTTAGGTTCCTGTGTCCTCGGACGTGGGAGTTCAAGTCTCCCCACCCGCACGCATATTCCCTCAGGGAGTGGGGGACTGATGGGCTGGCATCAACTCACCGTCCCCCGTCTGAAGGATCTGCCGGCGCGAGCCTCGTGCCTACCCGTTCCATCTGGACCCGCGACCGGCCTGATTCGACGGGTCAGTGGCATCTGGTTCGTGCATCGAACTAGGCTCGTACGCTGTACGCTTTTCACGTTGTTCGAGGGAGCCAGGAGATGTCTGTGTCCGAACAACCTCAGGTCGGGTCTGACGCAGGGCTGAGCAAGCAGCGGGTGGTGCTCGAGGCGGTCCGGATGGCCGACCGGGAGGGAGTCGCGGGGCTGAGCATGCGCCGGTTGGCCAACGCGCTCGGCGCGGGCGCGATGTCGCTCTACCACTACGTGGCGAGCAAGGAAGAACTGCTGGACGCCATGATCGACGTCGTGTTCCACGAGATCGAGCTCCCAGCCGAGGAGACGGACTGGGCGTCGGCGATGCGACGGCGCTCGGTGTCCGCCCGAGACGTCCTCGCAAGCCACCCGTGGGCGATCGGCCTGATGGAGTCGCGTACGTCGCCGGGGCCGGCGAACCTGCGCCACCGCGAAGCTGTCACCGCCTGCCTGCGCAGAGCCGGATTCTCGGTCGTGATGGCGACGCACGCCAACTGGTTGCTCGACTGCTACGTGTACGGGTTTGCCCTGCAGGAGGCCAGTCTGCCGTTCGACACCGCCGACGAGTTCGCTGACATGGCCGAGGCTGTCTACCTGCCCCAACTTCCCGCTGACATGTTTCCCTACCTCAACGAGTCCGCTGCCGTGCTCTTCGCTGAAGGCTACGACCCGGCGCAGGAGTTCCTGTTCGGCCTCGACCTCATCCTGGCAGCCCTCGAGCCACTGAGAACCTCCGTGTAGGGACTTCTTCGGGCCGATCAACGGCGAGCCACCTCTGACTCTGCGCCCGCGATCGTGGGGTCATGCGGTTCAGGCTTGGCGGCAACCCCGCAGACCTGCGCTGATTTGGAACCGCGGAGCCTAGGGAAGCGCTGATTAATGCTCTGAGCGAAGCGTGGCTGGGCGTGTGAGATGGGCGGACCAGCATCTTGGGTCATGGCAGCGCCTTGGCGCCAGATGATAGGGCGCGCAGATCGTGGGTCCAGGCGGGACAAGATTGATCAGTGCTTGCTTGAGAGACGAGTGCGCGAGGTCGCCGGTCCTTGTGAGGTTGGACCTCACTCAACCTCACTTCCGGAGGGTCACCTTCGCCGAGCCGAAGCAGTTCTGCGTCTCAGTCTCTCCCGTGCCCGCTCGGTTGATTACACTGCCCGATGCGGTCTTGGAGGTGAACTTGACGTTGACCGTGATCGTGTCCCGGTGACTCGGCTGAGTGTAGGTGAACTTCAATCGACCCTGTTTACTCAGCTTCACGTCCTGGGTCTTCAGCCCGTAAGCCTTGAGCACGTTGGGGGCGACGGTGAATCCGTAGTTCATCAGCTCCAGATCCTGGCACTGGCGGGGGACCTCGTTGGCGCTCCACGCCACGAGCTTGCCGTTCTTGATCGTGAAACTGGCGGCACCGTACTTGGTCGTGCCGTCGGTTGAGGTGGCTTTCCCGTTGTAGGTGGCGGTGGGGGCACCCTTCGCCGTCGCCGGAGCGAATGGAATCGAAAGCGCGGCGACAGCGAGAACAGCGACTGGGAGCAGACGTCTCATGCCGGCGAGAGTACCAGCGCTTGATCAAGGCCCGGCGCGGCACGAGGTTCGGCCCGGCACCGGGGTACCGCCGCAGAAGAGGTTTTGCGTTCCATAGCGACGGAGACACGCGGTAACGCAAACGTCACTCACAAGTCGCCCGGCATCTGGTGTCGCAATCTCCTGAGTAGAAAGGATGCGTTTCATGTCGAAGGCGATTGATCCCGGAGGTGACTGGGAGGCGTCACCCAGCGGGACACCCGGTAGGGGTTATCCACCGCGTAATCCCTGGTCAGAGTAGTTTGTCGTACCCCCCTCGTACGGTGTGGTCATGAACAGTTCGGTGGTGGATGCGTGGGATGTGATGCTGTCGCGGGGGGATCCGTTGGAGGTCGCGAAAGCGGCTGAGGCGGTGATCGGGTTCTGTCACGCCCAGCAGTTGCGGGCCTTGCACCAGGTGTATGTGGAGGCCGAGCTGGGCTCGGATCCGGATGGGGTGGTGGTCGACCCGACGCCGCCGGAGGTGGCGTGCGCGATGGTGTGGACGCCGGGGGCGGCGGCCTCGATGGTCGATGTCGCAGTGGACGTGGTGGAGGACCTGCCGGTGGTGCTGGCGGCGTTGGCCGAGGGCCGGATCGATCTGGGCAAGGTCCGCGAGATCACCCGCGCCACTTTGGGCCTGTCCCGGGCTGACCGGCAGGGGTTGGCCGAGCGGGCCATCGACTACGCGGCGACCCGGACCCGAGGTCAACTACGTCCGTGGTTGACCCGGCAGGTGGATCGGATCGACCCGGATGCCGCCGACCGGCGCCGGAAGGCCGCCCGTAAACGCCGCCGTGTGAGCCTGATACCGGAGCCGGATGGGATGGCAACCCTGTCGGCGTACCTCACCGCCGAAGAGGCCACCGCCTGCATGGCCTCGATCCGGGCCCGGTCTACCCGTATCGACGGGTCCCGCGACGCCAGCCAGGCCGACACGTTCATCGAGTTGTTGACCGGGGTGAGCGCGGCCGAGCAGATCCCGATCGCGGTGATCATGACCGATGACGGGGCGCAGATCGAGGGGTACGGGCCGATCGCTGATGCCCACGCCGAGGATCTGCTGCGCCGCCTGGAACTACCCTCGGCGATCATCCGGCTGACCCCACCGCAGTTCCGGATCGGCTACGCCCCGACCGTGAAAATGCGCCGGTACGTGCAGGTCAGGGACCGGCACTGCCGGTTCCCCGGCTGTCGCCGGACAGCACGCTCCTGCGACCTCGACCACATCGTGGCCTACCCGGCCGGCCCCACCGATGTCGACAATCTGCAGCCCTTGTGCCGGACACACCACCGGGTCAAAACCCACGGCGGCTGGCACGTCGAGCGCGGACCCAACAACACCATGATCTGGACCAGCCCCCGCGGCAAGCGATACACCAGCCACCCCGACGACCCGTAACCGTGGACTTCCCGCGCACGCGGGCAGCGCCACCGGACCCGTTCACTGAGAAGCGCAGCGAGCCTACGACGAGGGTTGCGCAGACCGGGGAATTGAGGTGCCCGAGCACCCAGGCTATCGCCGGTGATGACCTCGCACGGACCGCACGTGTGTCACGGTCGCGGTTGACAGCCCGACGATGCGGGTCGCCGTGCCAGTATGTCCGCGTGACACTGGTGGTTCTCAACTGGCTCGGGCTGCTCTCCAGCACCGGGCTCGGGATCAGCGCTGGCATACTGCTGCGCCGGCACCTCCAGAACCGGGAACCCGCTGCGGAGGGCGAACAGTCCGGATCAGGGATGTTCACGGACGCCCTCGCCTACGTCAGCGGCGTGCTGGGCATCATGCTCGGGCTCATGCTCTTCTTCTCAGTCCAGGTCTACGAGGAGGTTCGGCAGAGCGCCCGGGATGAGGCGGTGGCCCTTGCCGACGTCTTCGAGAGCGCCGACTTCTTCCCACCGCTCCGGGGCGGACGATGTCCGTCGCGACACCATCTGCCTGATGCGATCGGTGGCCACCGACTCGTGGTCATCGGCAGAGAGTGGAGACCTCACCGGCGACGAGAATACCGCCGCGTGGGCCGCCCTGGTGCGCCAGAGCATCGCGGCCCTACCCACCAGCACCTCGACGCAGCAGGAGGCCCAAGCGCAGATGATGACGGCCTTCCAGGAGGCTCAGAATGCGCGGCAACAGCGCATCCTGTCGTCGGTGTTCAACCTGCCACTGATCGTGTGGATCGTCATCGATCTGGGGGTCTTCGTGTTCGCGGCACTCATGATGATCAGCCTGCCCGAACGACCCCGCACGGCCTTGGTGCTGATCAGTGCGTGCCTGCTGTTCACCATGGGCGTGGTGGGCGCCCTGAGCATGTTCGCCACCCCCTTCACACATCTGGGGGTATCGGTCAAACCCGATGACATCGAGGGTGCCCTGTTGCGCCTCGAGGACACTTCGGCCTTCACGGATTGGTCGCCCTGCGATCGCCTAGCAGTCTCGGAGTTCGGCTGATCAATCAGCCCGCTGGCCGGACCATCTCCACGAATAACCGGCCGTCGGGTCCGGTGAACCGCCGCACGACCTCAAATCCGGCGGACTGGCACAGTCGCTGGGATCGCTCATTGAACGCCGCCACGGCAGCACGCAGTGGACGCCCGGCGAAGCGCTCGGTCACCATCTGCATGAGTTCAGTACCCAACCCCTGGCTGAGCAGATCCGGACGCAGCCCGGCGCCCACATCCACAGCGTCATGGGCCTCCCACTGCCCGGGCACCCGGGCGTGCTCACCCAGACAGACGAAACCCACCAACTCGCCCTCGCGGACAACGGGATGGTAGTCCGCGAGCTCAGAGGACTCGCTGGCGTCGTAGAGGTCGTACGGCGGCGGGTAGGCCCACCCGGCAACTGCGGCGGCCTCCTCCGGTGTGAGCCCGCGATCCAGAATCTCCATCACAGGTCCCTGGCCACGATCATCCGCTGAATCTGGTTGGTGCCCTCGAAGATCTGCATGACCTTGGCCTCGCGCATGTACCGTTCCACCGGGAAGTCGCGGGTATAACCGGCGCCCCCCAGCACCTGCACCGCATCGGTGGTGACCCGCATCGCGTTGTCGGTGGCCACCAGTTTCGCGATCGCGGCTTCTCGCGTGAATCGCTGCCCATTATCGCGGCGGCGGGCGGCGGAGCGCGTCAACTGCCGGGCCGACTCCACAGCGGCGTCCATATCGGCCAGCAGGAAGGCCAGCCCCTGATGCTCGATGATGGGCCGTCCGAACGTCTCTCGCTCCTTGGCGTAAGTGACGGCATCAGCCAGGGCCCGCGACGCCAAACCAGTGGCGGCAGCCGCGATCCCCAGCCGCCCGGAGTCCAGGCCGGTCAGCGCGATCTTGAGTCCTTGGCCGGGCACACCGAGCAGGCGGTCCTCATCGACCCGGACGTCCTCGAAGCGCACCGAGGCGGTCGTCGATCCCATCAGCCCCATCTTGCGCTCGGGGGCATCGAAGCCCAGTCCGGGCGCATCTCCTGGAACCAGGAAGCAGGAGATCTCCGTGGCACCGGTCTTGGCCATCACCTGGTAGAAATCCGCCTGCCCCCCGTGCGTGACCCATGCCTTGGTGCCATTCAGCACCCACTGGCCCCCGGCCCGCTGGGCGCTCGTGAGCATCGCCGCGGGGTCGGATCCGGCATGTGACTCCGACAGACAGTAGGCACCCAGCAGTCGCCCGCTGAGCATGTCTGGCAGCCAGCGATCCCGCTGCTCATCAGTGCCGAACTGCGCCAGACCGAAGCAGGACAGCACATGCACGCTGACCCCCACGGCGACACTGGACCAGGTGGCGCCCAACTCCTCGAGCACCCGCAGATACACCTCGTAGGGCACCGCACCGCCGCCCCAGCGCTCTGGATACGGCAGGCTCAGCAGGCCCGCGTCGCCCAGAGTCCGGAACACATCCCGGGGGAACTCGCCAGCCTCCTCCGCCTGCGCCACCCGGGGGGCCAGCACGTCGTGGCACAACTCACGGGTCAGCGCCAGCAGTTGCTCATACTCGGTGTCCACAGTCCAACGGTAAGACGCTGGTTCACGCACCGTCGTAGGGTGTGCGCGGAATCCCTTCCGGCCGCCGCATCAGGGCTTCCAGGTCGGGCCGGCGGGGGTCGTCGTGACCGGTGGCGTCGAAGTACACGCCGTTGCGCTGATTCGGCATGCGTTCATCCATCAGGGTCAACAGGACGTAGGCCCGCTCATCGGCCGGGAACAGATTGTTGATGTCGACGCCGCGCGGCCATAGCCGCCACGCCCAGACCACCGATACCTCATAGGACATGACGATGGCGTTGGAGGCCAGGAACAGCACAGAGACGAAGGCGATGACCGTGGTCATGGCGCCGTACACCGCGGAGGAGTTCGCGAGGAAGCGACCCACGATCACCCCGGCCAGCTGCAGGATCGCCGAGATGACGACCGCCCCGACCATCGCCCCGACCAGGATCTCGCGCGGCCGGATCGGCCGGCGACTCAAGAGCAGCGGCGCCACGAACAAGGATCCGAGGATGACGCCGAACCGGATCAGACCCTGCACGAAACCCTGCCACTGGCCAGGCAGGTGCTGGCTGATCCACAGCGAGGTCCCGGCGATGATGATGACACCAATACCGAGCACCAGCAGCATCAAGAGCACCCGGATGTAGCGAGGACCGAAGCCGTAACGGAACCGATACGGCACGCAGAACACCTGGTTCACCATCGCGTAGACGGCGAACGCCGCCCCCGTGCCAGCCAGCAGCAGACCCAGCAGGGCCACCACGAGGGCAGGGCCGCTACCGGGCAAGGTGTCGTAGGAGTCGATGATCTGCTGCTGGAACTCCGGCGGCACGATCTGTTTGACCAGCGCGTTGATGTAGTCCGGGTTGTTCTCCGCGATCGTGCGAAGTACCGCATACCCACCGATCGCCAGCGGGAAGATGCTGAACAAGCGTGTAGTACGCCAGCAGCGCCGCCAGCCGGCTTCCTTCGTCGTCGGCGTACTTCTTGAACACCGCGTACCCGAAGGCGATCGGGGCGAAGCGGGCCTGGGCGCGGTCGACGAACCGCCCGGCGCCCAGCACCACCTTCTCCACCTCGCCGGCCGGTCCAGTGTGAGACCGCACCGGCTCGTCAGCCTGGTAGGCACGCTCCGGGTCCTCCCAAGGCCGGTAGAACGGCTCCTGCGGGTTCTGTGGACTCACCAGATCCGGACCCGTTGGTCCGGTTCGCGCCACATCCCATCACCAGGCGACACCTCGAAGGCGTCGAAGAAGGCGTCCGTGTTGACGAGGGTTCCGAACACCCGGAACTCCGGCGGCGAGTGCGGGTCGATCGTGATCCGGCGCACCGTCTCTTCGGGGCGGGTCTTCGCGCGCCACACTTGCGCGAAACCGAGGAAGAACCGCTGGATCCCGGTGAGCCCATCGACGATGGGCGGCTCCTGGCCATCGAGCGACAGCAGGTAGGCCCGGAACGCCACGGCCAACCCGGAGACATCGGCGATGTTCTCGCCGAGCGTGAGTTCCCCATTGATCGGGTGTCCCGTGACAGGTTCGTATCCCGCGTACTGCTCGACCAAGGCTTGGGTCAACCCCCGGAAGGCCTCGTGGTCGGCGTCGCTCCACCAGTTACGCAGATTGCCGTCACCGTCGAACTGCGACCCCTGGTCGTCGAACCCGTGGGAGATCTCATGGCCGATCACAGCCCCGATGGCACCGTAGTTGAGGGCGTCGTCGGCGGTCATCGTGAAGAACGGAGCCTGCAGGATGCCCGCCGGGAAGACGATCTCGTTCATCTCCGGGTTGTAGTAGGCGTTGACCGTCTGGGCGTTCATATGCCACTCATCGCGATCCACCGGACCCCCGAGTTTGTTGACCTCGTAGTCGTGGTGGAACTCGCGGGCGTTGCGCACCGTCGCGATCAGCTCACCGGGTACGACCGTGAGCGCGGAATAGTCCATCCATCGGTCGGGGTAGCCGATCTTGGGCGTGAACTTGGCGAGTTTGGCGTGGGCCTCCTGCTTCGTCTCATCCGTCATCCACTGCAGGCCGTCGATGGACTTCTCGAATGCGTTGGTCACGTTCGCGACCAGTTCCAGCATGCGGGCCTTGTTCTCCGGGGGGAAATGCCGCGCTACGTACTCCTGACCCACGGCCTCACCCAGCAGACCTTCCACCAGATCAACGCCCCGCTTCCAGCGCGGGCGCATCGAGGGCACCCCTCGCAGAACCTTGCCGTAGAACTCGAACGAAGCAGCCACGGTGTCTTCGCTGAGCAGATTGGTGAAGGACGACAGGATGCGCCAGCGCGTGTACGCGCGCCAGTCGTCGAGCGAGACCTCGTTGACCAACTCCGCCACCGTCTGCGCGTAGTCGGGCTGCGCGATGTTTAGCGTCTGGACCCGCTCCAGCACCCCGACCTGGGCCAGGTAGCCGGGCCAGTCGTAACCCGGGGTTAGTTCGACAAGATCGGCCAGCGGGAACTGGTTGTACGTGCGAATCGGGTCGCGGTTGGCCACCGGGGTCCAGTGCGCCTGTGCCAGTCGCGTCTCGAGGTCGAAGACGCGTTGTGCATCGGCGTCGTCTCCCAGACCGGTGCGCTGCAGCATCGTGGCGAGGTGTGCTCGATACGCCTGCCGGATCTCGGCGAACTGCTCGCCGAGGTAGTAGTCGCGGTCTGGCATCCCGAGCCCGCTCTGCCACATGTCCAGCACGTACTGGGTCGAGTCGCGGTTGTCCTGGTGAACCGCACCGCCCAACGGCGCCCCGATCCCCAGTCGCTCCAGCCGGCCCCACAACTCGGGCAGTTCACTGGCGTCGGCCACCTGCTCGACCATGTCCAGGATGTCGCGGATCGGTTCCAGGCCGACCGCGTCGATCGCATCGGTGTCCATGAAAGCGTTGAAGACCGCTGCGATCTTCCCCGCGTTCGTGTGCGGGTCCGCCTCTTGGGCGGCGAGGTCCTCGATGATGGCTTTGAGTTGCTCTTGGGCGACGTCGTGCAGTGCCGTGAACGAGGCGAACTCGGCCTTGTCGTCAGGGATCTCGAAGTCGTCGAGCCACTGGCCGAACCAGTGCCGATAGAAATCGTCCTGCGGGCGCACGGACGTGTCCTGCCAGTCGGGATTGAGCACCATATCGCAACCCTATGTTGTCGATTCCCGAGCGCACCATGAGCGTCCCAGGGCGCCCGGGCGCACCTCGGTACTACGACACCAAGTGTTTGGTGACCAGGGCCCGGAATGCCCGGCCGCGATGGCTGATCGCGTGTTTCTGGTCACTGCTCAACTCCGCCGTGGTGCGGGGCCCGTCATCGGTCGCCACCTCGAAGATCGGGTCGTAGCCGAAACCGTTGACGCCGCGCGGCGCGTACGTGAGCGTCCCGCTGACTGAGCCGATCTCGACCTCTTCCCGGCCATCGGGCCACACCGCCACCGCGGCACACACGAACTGCGCCTGGCGGTGGTCGGCCGGGACATCGGCGAGTTGGGCCAACAACAGGTTCAGGTTCGCCGCGTCGCCGCCCCCGCCGGACCAGCGGGCGCTGAACACCCCCGGGGAGCCGCCGAGGACATCGACGGACAGGCCACTGTCGTCGGCCAGCGCGATGTGACCCAACGCCGCCACCGCCCGGGCCTTGAGCAGCGCGTTCTCCCGGAACGTCACACCCGTCTCCCGGGTGTCCGGGACATCCACATCGTCGAGGGTGAGTACGGTCTCGGTGACCCCGGCGTCGGCCAGGATCGCCTGGATCTCGGCGAGTTTGGCGCGGTTGCGCGTTGCGAGCACGAAGGTCACGTGGCGCCTCCGGGACGCGCACCCTGCCCGACCGTGGCCGGGCCGCCGTCGACCAGGTGGCCCGGCGCCTTGGTGCGGGCGGCCAGCGCCGCATGCTGCAACACCGTCAGATCCGCACAACCATGCTGGGCCAGCGCTAACAGGGCATCGAGGGTGTCCCGGTCGAAGGGCTCCCCCTCTGCGGTGCCCTGCACCTCGACGAAGCGGCCGTCGCCGGTCATCACTACGTTCATGTCGGTGTCGGCGTTGACGTCATCGTCGTAGTGCAGGTCCAGTCGCGGCTCGCCGTCCACCACACCGACACTCACGGCAGCCACCGAGGTGTGCAGCGGCCACTGCTTGAGCAGGCCCTGCTCCTGGGCCCACGTGCAGGCGTCTGCAACGGCCAGGTACGCCCCGGTGATCGCCGCAGTGCGGGTCCCCCCGTCGGCCTGCAGCACGTCACAGTCCACCTGGATGGTGTTCTCCCCCAGCGCCCGCTCGTCGATGGCGGCCCGCAGGGCCCGGCCGATCAGCCGCGAGATCTCCTGCGTGCGGCCGCCGGGACGCCCTTTGATGCTCTCCCGCGCGCCACGGGTGTCGGTGGAGCGGGGCAGCATGGCGTACTCCGCGGTGACCCATCCCTGCCCGGAGTCCCGACGCCAGCGGGGCACCCCGGCCGCGAACGTCGCCACGCAGAGAACCCGGGTCCGGCCGAACTCGACCAGGCAGGATCCCTCGCCGTTGTCCTGCCACCCTCGGTGGAAACGGATGGGACGCAGGTGGTCGGCAGCTCGGCCGTCAGATCGGGACATGGTGCCCAGCGTACTGACGCCTCGGTACCCGCGACGGGTCCGCGTCCAGCGCTAAATCTCGAAACTGAGTCCGGGCTTCGCGACCTGCAACTCGCCGTCGTAAACCGCCTCGGCGTCGGCACGTACCTGCTCGTTGTCATTCCAGGCGACGAGGTGGGTCAACACGAGTCGGTCCACGCCAGCCGCGTTGGCGTGCTCAGCGGCCTGGGCACCCGTGAGATGCAACCCGGTCGGATTGTCCGGGCGTTGGGCGAAGGACGCCTCATAGAGCGCGAGGTCCGCCCCGCGCGACAGGTCCACGAGGGCCGGGTTCGGGCCGGTGTCGGCTGAGAAGACCAGCGTGCGGCCACCGGCCGTGACTCGCATCGCGTAGGTCTCCACAGGGTGAGCCATCCGTGCGGTGCGCACCTCGAACGGGCCGATGGACGTGGCGTCGTGCACGTGGCGAACGAAGTTGAACTCGTCGTGCATACCCGGCTTCTTGGGCAGCCCGTACGCGTCCGCCATCCGATCGGACGTCCCTTTCGGGCCGAACACCGGGATACGGGCGGCAGGCCCGTCAGGGCTGTACTTGCGGGCCACGTAGTAGGAGCACAGGTCAATGCAGTGGTCAACATGCAGGTGGCTGAGCAGCACTGCGTCGATCGCGTAGATGTCGGTGTACTTCTGCAGTGCACCCAGCGAACCATTGCCCAGGTCCAGCAGAATCCTCGTGCCCTCGTGCTCGACGAGATAGCAGGAGGCGGGGCTGTCCGGACCGGGGAAGGAACCGGAACACCCCACGATGGTCAGCTTCATGACACCACCTCGACCGCTGAGTGAACGTCGCGCACCTCAGGACCGAGGAACCGCCTTCCCATGGTCGCAAATGAATGCGGGTCGCCAGTGGCCAAGAACCTGTGATTCGGCTCACCCAAGGACGGATCACGCAGCAGTTCATGGGCGGCCAGCGCCTTGTAGACGTCCTTCGCGGTCTCTTCAGCGCTGGAGACCAGCACGACGTCGTCGCCCATCACCCATTGGATGACACCACTGAGCAGCGGGTAGTGGGTGCAACCCAGCACCAGTGTGTCCACCTGTGCCTCCCGCAATGGGGTCAGGTACTCCTGGGCCACCCGGAGCAACTCGGGGCCACCGGTGATCCCAGCCTCGACGAACTCGACGAAGCGGGGACAGGCCTGCATGAACAGTTCGATGCTGGGGGCTGCGGCGAAGGCGTCCTCGTAGGCACCCGAGGTGACTGTGGCCTGAGTGCCGATCACAGCCACCCGGGCGTTGTCGGTGACGCGGGCCGCGCGGCGCACGGCGGGCTGGATGACCTCCACCACCGGCACCTCGTATCGCTCCCGGGCGTCGCGCAGGACCGCAGCACTGGCGGAGTTGCAGGCGATGACCAGCATCTTCACCCCGTGGTCGACGAGGTGGTCCATGATGTCGAGGGCATAGCCGCGGACCTGAGCCAGCGGCAGCGGTCCGTACGGTCCGCGCGCGGTGTCTCCCACGTAGATCACGGGCTCATGCGGCAACTGGTCGATGATCGCCCGCGCCACCGTCAGGCCACCCACCCCGGAGTCGAAGATCCCCAGTGGGGAGTCGGCGCTCACGCCCACAACTGACCCGAGATGGCGCCGGCGGCCTCTTCCAGGGTTCCTTCGTAGGCCCCTGTCGAGAGGTACTTCCAGCCCCCGTCACAGACGATGAAGCAGATGTCGGCCGAGTCCCCTGAACCCGCGGCCCGGTCAGCCAGACCCAGAGCCGCGTGCAGGATCGCTCCGGTGGAGATCCCCGCGAAGATCCCCTCCTCATGCAGCAACTGCCGGGTGCGCATCAGCGCATCGTGCGGGCCGACGCTGTACCGGGAGGTGAGCACGGAGGGGTCGTACAACTCCGGCACAAACCCTTCATCGAGGTTGCGCAGGCCATACACCAGTTCGCCGTAACGCGGCTCGGCGGCAATGATCTGCACCTCGGGCTTTTGCTCACGCAGGTACCGCCCCGCCCCCATCAAGGTGCCCGTGGTGCCCAGACCAGCGACGAAGTGCGTGATCTCGGGCAGGTCGGCGAGAATCTCCGGGCCGGTCGTCTCGTAGTGTGCGCGGGCATTCGCGGTATTGCCGTACTGATAGAGCATGACCCAGTCGGGGTGGCGTTTGGACATGTCCTTGGCCACCCGTACCGCCTCGTTGCTACCCCCTTGCGCCGGCGAGTACACGATCTCGGCACCCCACATGCGCAGCAACTGCGTGCGCTCGGCGGAGGTGTTCTCCGGCATGACGCAGATGAGGTGATAGCCGCGCTGGCGCGCCACCATGGCCAAGGAGATGCCGGTGTTACCGCTTGTCGGTTCCAGGATGGTCGCTCCTGGTGTGAGGATCCCGTCAGCCTGCGCCTGCTCGATCATCGCCAGCGCGGCCCGGTCCTTGACCGAGCCGGTGGGATTGAGGTCTTCCAACTTTGCCCACAGGCGCACATCAGGTGTGGGGCTCAAATGCGGAAGACCCACGATCGGGGTGTGCCCGACCGAGGCGAGAAGGTGCGGGAAACGCAAGTCAGCCGCCCGCCACCGCAGGCAGGATCGTCACCGAGTCCCCGTCGGACACGGCTGTCTGCAAGCCGTCGAGGAAGCGCACGTCCTCGTCGTTGAGATACACGTTGACGAAGCGCCGCAGGCCGGCATCATCGACGACTCGGTCGCGCAGCCCCGGATACTTGACGTCAAGATCGGCGAGCAGGTCGGACAGGGTCGCACCTTCGGCGCCAACGGTTTTCTCACCGTCGGTGTAGGTGCGCAGGATTGTGGGGATCTGAACCTCGATTGCCATAGGCACTAGGGTACGGACTCCACGATCTGGACTTCCTCCTCGGTCACCTCTGCGTCCACGATGCGGTAACTGCGAAGCTCGGTCGCCTCTGGGTCGCGGGTCGACACAAGGACGTAGTGCGCGTTGGGCTCGCTCGCGTAGCTGATGTCCGTGCGGCTCGGGTACGCCGGCGTCGCAGTGTGGGAGTGGTAGACGACCACTGGCTCCTCGTCGTTGGCATCCATCTGCCGATACAGCCTTAGCAGGTCACCGGAGTCGAACTCGTAGAACGTCGTGGAACGGGCCGCGTTGACCATGGGGATGAATCGCGTGGGCGTGTCACTGCCCACGGGCCCGGCGATCACCCCGCACGCCTCATCTGGGTGGTCCCGGCGGGCATGTTCGATCATGGCGTCGACAAGGTCGCGGCGGATGGTCAGCACGGGTCAATTGTGCCGCAGGGGATCGGAAGGGACCGCGGGCGCCGGTCCCGTGCACCCGGTCGAGCCAGGACTGCGGGCTTGGACTTCGCTGCTGTCCACATCGGCCCAGACGGCGAGAATTCCGATGTTGTCACCCGCAAGGCATCCGAAACCGGCCGATGACCCCGCAGAAGTGGCCGGGCCGATCTGGCAGTGGGCGCACAGTCAAGCGCGCCGCGGTTCGTTTCACGCCCGACCCGAGGTGAACGTCACTCTCCTATCAGCACGTCGACCAACGACTGCTGCAGGAATGCGAGGTAAAGGTAGAGGTTCTTCTGGGGGTTCAGACCTGGCCACATCAGGTCGTCCTCTGTGACCCCGAGCCGGGTGCCCAGGACCAGCCGGCAGTCGGCCAGGAAAGCCAACCACTGCTGAACGCCATCGGTAATGACAACCGGCGGATCCTGCTCGAGGTCGCGGCGCACGACCTCGACGTGGGACAACTTCTTCGCGCGCAGCCCCGCCTCAGTGAGCCGGCGGAACTCCCCGGCCTGCTCGGCATCCTCGTAGGCATCAGGGAGCAGACGGGCGACGACGGGGTCCGTCGGGGTCTCGCGCTGCTCACCGACGCCGGCCAGACCGAGATCGCGAGCCCACTGCGGAGCCTCCGATGTGGAGTCGTCACTGAGCAGTTCGACGATCTCATCGCACAGATGCAGCAGCACCCTGCGCTCGTTGCCGTCGAGCTTGGCTACGACCGCACCCTTCTTCCGCTTGAACGGGCGGCTCATCTAGTCGTCCTTCTGCACTGTGGCCCACAAGCCGTACTCGTGCATGGCAGTCGCATCGCGCTCCATCTCCTCGCGGCTGCCGGCGTTGACCACTGCCCTGCCCTTGTTGTGGACGTCCCACATGAGCGCCTCGGACTTCTCCCGCGAGTACCCGAAGTACTGCATGAAGACGTAGGTCACGTAGCTCATCAAGTTGATGGGGTCGTTCCACACCAGACAGATGTACGGGGTGGCTGGGGCGAACTCCGTGGCAGGAGACTCCAGCTCGGCTGGCGCGACGCTCATCGTGTCGAGGTCAGCGCGAGCGGAAACTGACCGTGGAGCTGTACCCCTTGGCGTATCCGTCGAAAGGCTTCGACACGACACGGTAGGTGTAGCTCCCGTTCTTGACCGTCGGCAGGACACTGAAGCGGTAGGCACCATTGCGCTTGGTGGTGGTTTGTCCCAGCGTCTGCCACTGGCCATCGACCAACCGCTGCCGCACGACTGTCACACCCTTGCGCGCGGGGCTGACTTCACCCTGCAGCCGCAGCTTCTGCCCGGTGAAGGCGATGACGGCTGACTGCACGGAGACCGCGGCGCGCACCTTCGTGAGCAGAACTGCGCTGCGAGCCGCCTGCCGGGCTCCAGAGGCGGGCACATCGATGCGCACCTTGGACGTCTTGGCGGGGGCGTAACTGAACACCGTGCGACCAGCCTTGGACACCTTCTTGGTGGCAACGGTCTGCCAACCGCCCTTACCGACGGGGTTGACCTGCAGGGCTGCCGAGCCACCACCGCTGGCTTTGCCGTCGACGGTCACCTGCGAGGTGAAGGAGCCTTTCTGCCCCTTGACGACGAACTTCGGTGCGCCGATCTTCACAGCGGCCGTCTTGGGCGCCCCGGGCTGATCCTTGACCTGTCCGACCGCCTCGCGTACCGCCGGCCACTGATCTGCGGCCTCCCCGCCAATGGTCCACAGCGCTGCACCGGCAAGCCCCTGCGAGCGCGCGACCCGCACCCGATCGGCGACCGACTTCGCATCGGCGAAGTAGGTGCGCCGATTCACGGTGCACTGCGTCATCTCACCCTTGGCGTTCAAACCTTTGTAGACGATGTCGTAGCTGACGCTCAGTTCCCCCGAAGAGGCGTCACGGCTGATCTGATCGGGTGATACCCCGTCCTTGGCCAGCGACGACAGCGCACCGCCGGCGGTCATGGAGTAGTTCGAGTCGTTGATGTCCTGACCGACGGGGCACTTCCCGGTGGTGGCCACGTACCAATTCCGGCCGTAGACCGGAATCCCCAGTTGCACCTTCTCCTTGGCCATCTGAGTCGGGGCGAAAGCGGCCACCTTCTGTACCCACGGCAGTGGCGCGATCGGGCCGGGGCTGCCCACCGAATAGTCGTAGGCCATGATCCGCAGGAGGTCGATCGATGCGGCCATGCCCGCGTAGTCATAGACCCAATAACCGCTGCTCGAGTCGTAGTCCGCGTCGTACATGGGAGGCACCGTGACGGCCAGCGACTTGCCCTGCGCTTTGAGGGCTGCACCGAGTTCCTTGATGAAGGCCACCCAGTTCGGCCGGGTCGCGGCCCAACTCGACTGGCCATCGGTGAAGGCGAAGGTCTCGTAATCCAGATCGATGCCGTCATAGCCGTTGGTCAGCACCAGATCGACGATTTCCTGCACATGGGCGGTGCGCTTGGCCGGCGATGCCAAAGTTGCGGCCATCCGACCGCGACCGGACCCATCGGTGATCGACGGCAGGATCTTCACACCCTGACCGCGCAATTTGGCCAGGGCCGCAGTCATCTGCACGGCAGACAGGTGGTCCTTGATGTAGACCTTGTTGCCGTCCCAGCGGGCATCGTGCCAGAACGGCGAGATGTCGCTGAATACGTCGGAGTTGGTGAGGAAGCTTGCGCTTGAGGTCTCCGTGGACCAGTACGGCAGCCAACCGGACATGAAACGGCGCGGCTCGTCGGCGGCGTGGGCCGGCGCGATGGCACCCATCGCTGTACATCCAGCCACGGCCGCAGCGGCCAGCACCGTAATCCGGCGCCCCATGTTGCCTCCCCAGGCGGAGTTGTGTTGTCGATATCCCATCGGCACGAACCGCGCGGGATGTGAACTCGTCTTTCTCAGTGTATGGGAGATGGCAACCCCTGACCACGTCCGTATTCCGGTCGTTATGAACGGGTTGCGGGTGCTTCCTGCAGGCACCGCGACACGAAATGTTAGGGGCGGGTTAACGTCTTGAACCATGCATCGTTTAGGCATCGTCAGCGCCACCTGTGCGGCCGCCCTGCTGGTCGCGACCCCGGTAGCAGCCGATAGCAGCACCACCCTGGCTCAGCGCGCCGATGCCGCGGCCGCGGCCGCCGCCAAGAAGAAGACGGCCTCCCGGGTCAGCAGCGCGAGGGCCAACGCCGCCATCTCGTTCTTGGTCCCATTGCGGATCAGCAACCCTCGGATCGGCTCCAATTTCGGATTCCAGGTCCTCGACCCCGAGTCCGGGGAGGTGCTCTACGACCGGCAAGGCACGACGTCGATGCGCCCGGCTTCCAACATGAAGATCGTCACCGCGTTGAACGCCCTGCACGTGCTGGGCCCGACGACCCGCATGACGACCGACACCGTGGTGCCCGAGAAGGGTGAGGTGATCCTGCGCGGAGGCGGCGACACCACGCTGGGGACCGACGACCTCGCGGCGCTGGCCAACGACACCGCCGACTACCTCAGCAGCAAAGGCCTGTTGCCCGACCCCAAGCCCGGCCGCAAGAAGCGCCAACCAGTGCAGGTCTTCGTCGATGACTCCCTCTACGGCACGCCCAAGACCGGCCCCGGATGGACCTCGTCCTACCAGCCGTACATCGTCCGGCCGGTGCGCCCACTGGGCAGGTTGGGCGTTTACCGCTGGGACAGCGCACTGGAGGCAGGCGACGTCTTCGCCGCGGCCTTGCGCTCGGCCGGCGTGGCGGCCAAAGTGATCGGACACCAGGACGCCGCTGACGACGCGCCAGCTGCAGCCAGCGTGCAAGGCGACACGGTGGCGACCCAGGTCAAGTACATGCTGCAGGTCAGCGAGAACAACATCGCCGAGATGCTGTTCCGGCAGGTGGCGGTGCAGCGCGGGTATCCGGGTACGTTCAAAGGCGGCCGGCTCGCGGCTGCGCAGACTCTGACGGAGCTGGGCCTGGACACCAAGGGCCTGCGCCTCAAGGACGGCAGTGGGGTGTCCCGTGACGACCGTCTGACACCAAAACTGCTCACTGGAGCCCTGGGTCTGGCCCTACAGACCACCAAGTTCCCGCAGTTCGAGACGTTCCTCCAGGCCCTGCCGGTGGGTGGGCGCAGCGGAACCCTGTCCGCCAGCACCGGGCGGTTCACGACGTGGCCGAGTCGCTGCGCGGCGGGCCGGGTCTTCGCCAAGACCGGAACGCTGTTCGACACCATCGGACTGTCCGGGTACGTCTACGGTCAGGACGGCAAACTGAAGGTCTTCTCCGCGCTGGTCAATGACCGGCCGTCGCGCTACAGCCCGCTGTCGACCCGGCAGGCCGTCGACGGCCTCGTGGCGACGGTCAACGGCTGCTGGGGCCCGGACAGTAAGACCGGCCAGCCGCCTGCCCAGTAGGTCAGCGCAGCCGGGAAGCGATCGCATCCCGGGCCGCGAGCAACTCGCCAAGGACGCTGTCGTCGGGCGCCTGCAGGAGGTACAACCCGACGACCGCCTCGATGCCGGGCACGGAAAGTGCTGCTGCCGCCGACGCCGCCGAACCCGGCCCACGCGGTGGGCTGACCACCGGCCGACTGTCCCCGCGGCGCGCCAGCAGCACCGCCTGGCCGGCCGCACTGTCTTCCAGACCTGAGCGGGAACCGACGCGTACCCCGACGAACACATCGGCGCGCGGGGGTTCCGCCACGGCCACCACGACGAGCCCGTCGGCGCCGTCGGTGATCGACAGATGGGCGGTCGAGGTCGTGGTGTCGGCCAGCCGGCGCAGCGGCGGCAGGGCAGCCTCCCGAAGCAGCGGCTGTACCTGCCGAGCCAAGCCGACAAGGCCGAGCCCGACATGGCAACGGCCATCGGACGCCCGCCGCAGCAGAGCGTGCTTCTCCAAGGTGACCACCAGCCGATAGACGACGGTGCGGCCGATCCCCAGCTGGCTGGCGATCTCACTGACCCGCAGACCCTCGGGATGATCGGCCAGCAGGGTGAGCAACGTGAGCCCCCGGTCCAGAGTCTGGGAGGTTTCCGCAGTCATACATCCCACCTTCTCCCCGAGAGCCTGGTTCGTAGTGCATGCGAGTTCGGAGTGTCGCCGAAGTCTTCGTGGGGCATATATCCGGTTCGCGGAGTTTCAACCCCCGCTATTCGCTGTCGTTGTCTCGAGGTCCGGGCGCTAGCCCCTTGTAGATGGCCTCACAGGTCGGACAGACAGGGAAGCGTGACGGGTCACGACTGGGAACCCACACCTTGCCGCACAGGGCGATGACCGGCTCCCCCAGGACCGCGCTCTCGACGATCTTGTCCTTCTTGACGTAATGCGCGAAGCGCTCGTGATCTCCGGGCTCGGCCTGCGTCTGCTCTTCGACAAGGGTGTCGCCAGACAGGTCCGGGCTTTCCAGGGGTGTGCCATCAGCCATGGCAGGAGTTTACGTGATGCACATCACAGAGATAGCGCCGCCATGATGACGCAGCGTTAATCCCGGAGTTATACCTACGAGTTTCGGTCAGGAGCACAACCGTGACGGTGTGTATTCACCCGCCCCGGGTCACCCCATAAGGAGTACGGCTGATTGACGGGAAGGTGGTTACTCTGCGCATAATGCCTGTGAACGAAGTCCACAGATATCATCCGAACGGATGATGCCTGGCACGCTCACGCTGAGTAGCGTGCAAGGCGTGGTTCCGGTTTGGACATGCATGTCTCCGCCGCCCGGAACTGCATGGAGGGGACACCGCTGACCGACCCCGGTGAGCGGCCGTCGCCGGTCTTAGGGGGCCGGCCGATTGGAGAGGGATTAGATGCCACAGCAGCCTCTGTCACAGGTGCCCGCGGATGCAACGTGGGACTGGCAAGAAGTCGGCGCGTGCCGCGAAGCTGATCCGGAGTTGTTCTTCCACCCGCAGAACGAACGTGGCCTTGCCCGTTTGCGCCGGGATCGCGCTGCCAAAGCCGTCTGCTCGAAATGTGACGTGCGCATTGACTGCGCTGACTACGCCATCCGCGCCCGCGAACCGTACGGTGTCTGGGGCGGTCTCACAGAAGAAGAACGCGAGCGCGTGTACGTGCGCATCACGCTGGCCCAGTTCCCCCGGCAGCGCGGCGAAGGTGCAGTGGCCGCCGCCGACGAGATCTCGCAGGCCGTCTCCCCGGCAGCCCTCGGCGTCGTCTCCTAACACTTTTCACTCGAACGCCGTCCTGGTCCATGGGGGGCCCGGGCGGTGTTTGCTTGTCACGAGGTTCACCCCCCGCTGGCGTCCATCTCGCGCAGGACCGCCCGGTAGGCCCGGAACGCCACAAAGGTGGCGACCGCCAGCAGAATCGCCATCACCCCCAGCACCAGGCTCCCCTCGCCATAGGCGCTGATCCCCAGCCACACGGCGCCGACCGCACACATCGCGGCCAGGAACATCAACACGTTGCTCTTCGCAGCCGGGCTCATGGGGGTCACAGTATCGGGGCTTCGTAAACAAATGCGGGATCAACCGACCGTTGGCGAACGCCTGCCACCGGCCCCTTTTCGGCGAAGCCGTTGTCCTTCGGCGACGCGTTCCAGGGACAACAACGCCGGCACGCCCAAGCCGATCGCAGTCGTTACGTCCCGGCCCCACACCCACCAATGCACGGTGCCCCCACCCGCGCTCGCGGATGGGGGCACCGTCATGTGCCTCGGGAGAACTACCCGCCGAGGGCCGGCACCGCGGTTCCCAGCGCCAGCAGCAGACAGGTCAGCACGAACAGCACGATCAGCAACGGCCACACCCACTTCAGGTAACGGTCATACCGCACCTTGGCGATGGCCAGACCACCCATGACGATGGCAGAGGTCGGGGTGAAGAGGTTCACCCAGCCCGATGCCGACTGGTATGCCGTGACGACGATTGCCCGGCTCACACCGGCGAAGTCTCCCAGCGGCGCCATGATAGGCATCGCCAGGGTCGCGTGCCCCGAAGACGAGGGCACCAGGAACGCCAGCGGGATGTTCACCACAAACATCATGACTGCGAACAGCGCACCCGACAGGCCCGTAACCAGCCCCTCCAACGCGTGCAGGACCGTGTCGGTGATGCCCGAGTTGTTCATAATGACTGTCACACCGCGCGCGAACGCGATGATGAACGCCGCCCCGATGAAGTCGCCCATGCCGGCGATGATCGAGTTGACCATCCCCTCCTCGCCCAGCCTGCCGACCAGCCCGATGATGATCGCCGCCACGAGGAACAGGGCCGCCAACTCGGGGAAGTACCAGCCCCAGGTGACCCGCTCCATGGCCGGGAAGAAGTCGGACCACGGAATGACGGAGTAGATCATCAGCACGAAGGTCAGCATGAAGATCCAGATGACCAGGCGCTGCTGGCCCGACATCTCCGGCGGTTGCTCGGACTCCATGCTCAACGCCTCATCCTCGGCCGTGAGCGGCACCAGACGCTTGCTCGGATCCTTCTTTATCTTGTTCGCGTAGCGCAGGACGAACACGATCGAGGTTGCCGTGAGCACGATGTACATCAGGATGCGCAGACCGATGCCGTCGCCCAGGGCGATCCCCGCTCCGTCGGACGCTACCCCGGTCGCGAACGGGTTGACCGTCGATGCCATGGTGCCCGTCCCGGCCCCCACCAGGATCACTACGGCGCCGAGCAATCGGTCATAGCCCAGGGCCACGAAGATGGGCACGATCAGGGCGTAGAACCCCAGAGTTTCCTCTGCCATCCCGTAGGTCGTACCACCAAGTGAGAACACCAGCATCAACACGATGATCAGCACATTCGCCCGTGTTCGATATCTGTGCGTCAGCCGGGCAATGCCGGCGTCGAGCGCCCCCTGGCATTAAGCCAGTTGGCGTACCAGACTCGGAGCAAGCCCGCATCCCGCGCGGGACACCTGTGCGAAAGGGAACGCTTTATGTCTGAGTATCACGTCGACTCAGAGGTGGGTCAGCTGGAATCGGTGATCGTGCATCGCCCCGGTCTCGAACTGGCCCGCCTCACACCGTCGAACGTCGAGGATCTGCTCTTCGACGATGTCATGTGGGCCGCCCGGGCCCGCGAGGAGCACGACGCTTTCAGCCAGGGGCTGCGCGACAAGGGTGTCGAGGTCCTGCACTTCCAGACCCTGCTGAAGGAAGCACTTGATCAGCCGGGGGCCCGCGAGTTCCTCGACGAACGTCTCACCAATGCGACCCAGGTCGGCCCGGCGCTCGACGAGCCGCTGTCGGAGTTGGTCAGGCAGGCCGACGCCGAACTGCTCTCGGAAGTTCTCATCGGTGGTGTGCTGAAGAAGGATCTGCACCTGCCGAACTCCGAGAGCCTGCTGTGGAGCTACCTGGATGACTACGACTTCATCCTCACCCCGCTGCCCAACCACCTGTTCCAACGCGACAACACCGCATTCGTCTACGACGGCCTATCGGTCAACCCGATGGCCAAGCCGGCCCGTAAGCGCGAGACGCTGCACTCCCAGACGATCTGGAACTTCCACCCGCGCTTCAAGGACGCCGGACTGAACTTCTACTACGGCAACGACGATGAGCACCATGAGCCCGCTACCGTCGAGGGCGGGGACATCCTGGTGATCGGCAACGGCGCCGTGATGATCGGTATGGGTGAGCGCACGACCCCGCAGGGTGTCGAGGTGCTGACCCGCAAGTGGTTCCGGTACGGACAGGGCAAGATCACGAAGGTGATCGTTGTCGAACTGCCGAAGACCCGGGCGTTCATGCACTTGGACACTGCGATGACGATGATCGACAAGGACGCCTTCTCGGTGTACCCGTACCTGCCGGATCACCTGCGCTCCTACACGCTGGAGCCGGTGGGTGACAGTGGTGAGTTCACTGTGACCGAGAACGATGACATGTGGCCGGTCGTGGCCGATGCCGTCGGCGTGCCGAAGATGCGGGCGCTGAAGACGCCGATCGACGAACTCGGAGCCCAGCGCGAGCAGTGGGACGACGGCAACAACTTCCTGGCCGTCGCACCCGGGGTGATCTTCGGGTACGAGCGCAACACCACCACGAACACCTTCCTGAGCCAGGAGGGCATCGAGATCGTTAGCATCGTCGGTTCCGAACTCGGCCGTGGCCGGGGCGGACCGCGCTGCATGTCCTGCCCGATCGTGCGCGGCCCGGCCTGATCGACCTGGGGTGGGTGACCGGATCAGCCGGTCGCCCACCCCCTGTTCCACCCTCATCCACACACACAAGGAGACGTAGTGCCCGTAAATCTTCGTAATCGTGACTACCTCAAGGAACTCGACTTCACCACCCAGGAGATGAATTTCCTGCTCGACCTCTCGCGCGACCTCAAGCGCGCGAAGTACACCGGCAACGAACGTCGTCGGATGCAGGGCAAGAACGTCGCCCTGATCTTCCAGAAGACCTCGACCCGCACCCGCTGCGCGTTTGAGGTCGGAGCGTACGACCAGGGGGCCGGGGTGACCTACCTGGACCCCAGTGGATCCCAGTTGGGACACAAGGAGTCCATCGCTGACACCGCCCGGGTGCTGTCGCGCTTCTACGACGGCATCGAATTCCGCGGCTCGGCACACAGCGACGTGGAGGAACTGGCCAAGTACTCCGACGTGCCGGTCTGGAACGGCCTGACCGACGACTGGCACCCCACGCAGATGCTGGCCGACTTCCAGACGATGATCGAACACGCCCACAAGCCGGCCCACGAGATCACCTACGCGTACATGGGCGATGCCCGCTCGAACATGGGCAACTCGCTGCTCATCATGGGCGCGATCATGGGCTCCGATGTTCGCATCTGCTCGCCGCGCGACCTGTGGCCCTCCCAAGAGGTACAGGACGCCGCTCACGAGCGCGCCGAGCAGTCCGGCGCCAAGGTCATGCTCACCGAGGACCCCGACGAGGCGATCCCCGGTGCGGAGTTCCTGCACACCGACGTGTGGGTGTCCATGGGTGAGCCCAAGGAGGTCTGGGACGAGCGAGTCAAACTGCTGCTGCCCTACCAGGTCAACCGGGCAGCACTGGAGAAGACCGGCCAGCGCGATGCGAAGTTCATGCACTGCCTGCCCGCCTTCCATGACACCAACACGAAGGTCGGCCAAGAGGTCGCCGCCTCCACCGGCCTCAACAACGGCCTTGAGGTCACCAACGATGTCTTCGAGTCCAGCTCGAACATCGCCTTCGACCAGGCCGAGAACCGTCTGCACACCATCAAGGCGGTGATGGTCGCCACCATCGGTGACTGATGTCGGATCCGCGAAGGGCGGCGAGTCTCGCAATGGCGGGCTCGCCGCCCTTCGTGCTGTCCGGTTCGCAGTTCATCGCCGAGGCAGGTGCGGTGGTCCGTCAGGACGGGCACCGCGACCGCCGGTGGTCAGACCTCCAACCAGACAGCAGCATCCGCGGGCAGCCCCGCAGCCGGATCGAAGTCCACACTTGCCAGCAGGATGGAGGTATGGCCAGGCAGCGGCACAGGAGAGCCTGCGTAGTTCACCATGCACATGAAGTTCCCGCCGCGCGTGAACGCCAGGCAGTCCTGTGGCGCCGGCAGCCAGCTCATGTCGCCGTCGCCGAGCGCCGCGTGGTCGCGACGGAGGCGCAGCGCCGTTCGGTACAACGCAAGCATCGAACTGGGGTCGGCTGACTGCGCCGCCACGGAGTACTGAGCCCAGTCGGACGGCTGCGGCAGCCAGGTCGCGACGGGTTGCGGTGAGAACTCGTACGGCGGGTACTCTCCTGCCCACGGCAACGGCACGCGGCACCCGTCCCGGCCGCGGCTGGTCATGCCCGACCGCCGGTACATCGGGTCACGCAGCGCCGCCTCGTCGAGGTCCTCGACCTCCGGCAACCCCAGTTCCTCACCCTGGTACACGTAGGCGCAGCCGGGCAGAGCCAGCATTTGCAGGATCGCGGCACGTGCCCGCCGGGTTCCCAGCTCAAGGTCGGCCGGGCGGTCGAGGAAGTCATCGAGGAAACGCCTGATCCCCGGTATTTGCGGCCGCGCGTAGCGGGAGACGTGCCGAGCGACGTCGTGATTCGACAGCACCCAGGTCGGCGCCGCTGCGACGGACTGGTGAGCCGCGATGGTCTCGTCGATCATCGTTCGCATGGCTTCAGGCAGCCAGGGCGAGGCCAGAAAGTCGAAGTTGAAGGCCGTGTGCAACTCCCCCGGCCGCAGGTATCGCGCGAGCCTGTACGCGTTGTCGAGCCACGCTTCAGCGACCAGTACCCGCGGCGGCTGGTAGGAGTCGACGATCCGGCGCCAGCCCCGAAAGATGTCGTGCAGCGCCTCCCGATCCCAGTGCGGGTGCTCGCCATGGGAGTACGGATCCTCCTGCAGGTCCGGCAAGGAGGCGTCCTTGACCAAGTAGTGCGCCACGTCGATGCGGAACCCGTCCACCCCACGGTCGAGCCAGAACCGCAACGTCTGGTCGAAGTCCGCCTTCACTTCCGGATGGTCCCAGTTGAGGTCCGGCTGCTCGGGTGAGAACAAGTGCAGGTACCACTGACCCAGTTGTCCGTCTGGTTCGGTGACACGAGTCCACGTCGATCCCCCGAACTCGCTCATCCAGTTGTTCGGCGGCAACTCGCCATGTTCACCGCGACCATCCCGGAAGTGATACCGCTGCCGTTCTGGACACCCCGGGCCGCCCTCCACCGCCGCGGTGAACCAGGGCCGCATGACTGACGTGTGGTTCGGCACGACATCCACGATGACCCGCAGGCCGTGCCCGTGGGCCTCCTCGATGAGGGCCTGTGCGGCGGCCAAGTTCCCGTACACCGGGTCGATGTCGCGGGGATCGATCACGTCGTATCCCGCATCGGCCATCGGCGAGGGATACCAGGGATTGATCCAGATCGCATCGATGCCCAGGTCGGCCAGATAGGACAACCTGTCGCGCAGGCCCGCGATGTCCCCCACCCCGTCGCCGTTGCCATCGGCGAAACTACGCAGATAGACCTGGTAGATCACCGCCGAGCGCCACCATTGCGCGCCATCCATAGGTCAGTTCACCGTTGCCGTCGCGACCCGGGTCAGGTTCTCGCCGGTCTTGGGGTCGAAAAGGTGGATCCGGCTGGTGTCCAGCCACAGCGTCACCGTTTCCCCGTCGCTGATGCGGCTCAGCGGGTCCAATGACACGGTCATCTGTAGGCGCATCTGCTCACTGTCCAGATCGGCTTGCAGTTCATTCAAGGTGGCGGTGATGTCGTCGGGGGCCTCATACGGCACGAATGCGTACTGTTCGTTGCCCAGCCATTCGATCACGTCCACGGTGACGTCGAAGGTGACCCCTTTGTCGATCTTGCTGGGGTCGACGAGGGAGGCATCCTCGAAGCTGCCCGGCCGGATGCCGGCGATCAGCACATCCCGATCGGTGAAGGCGGCCTGCAAGCCGTCCGGCACCGGTACGTCGGCGAACGGCAGCCGCAGCGCACCATTCTCGAGCTGGGCCGGCACGAAGTTCATGGGAGGCGATCCGATGAATCCGGCCACGAACAGGTTCACCGGCTGTTCGTAGAGTTCGCGGGGGCTCGCGACCTGTTGCAGGACCCCGCGGCGCAGCACCGCCACCCGGTCGCCCAGAGTCATCGCCTCGGTCTGATCGTGGGTGACGTACACAGTCGTCACGCCGAGTCGGCGCTGCAGGCGCAGGATCTCGCCACGCATCTGGCCGCGCAGTTTCGCATCCAGATTCGACAGCGGCTCGTCGAAGAGGAAGGCGTCAGCATTGCGCACGATCGCCCGGCCCATCGCCACACGCTGGCGCTGGCCGCCGGACAGTTGCGACGGCTTGCGGTCCAGATGCTCGGTGAGCTCGAGGGTCTGCGCGGCTTCCTGCACCCGCGTGCGGATCTCCTCGTCGGACATCTTGCCGTGCAGCCGCAAGGGGAAGGCGATGTTCTCGAAGACGCTCAGATGCGGGTAGAGGGCATAGTTCTGGAAGACCATGGCCAGCTTGCGGTCCCGCGGCGCCTTGTCATTGACCCGGGTGCCGCCGATGAGCATGTCCCCGCCGGTGATGTCCTCCAGCCCGACGATCATGCGCAGCAAGGTGGACTTCCCACAGCCAGAGGGACCGACCAGGATCATGAACTCGCCGTCGGCGACGTCCAGGTTCACGTTGTCGACCGCCAGGAAACCGTCGTCGTCGCGCTTGACGATGTTCTTCATCGTGATTTCAGCCATGGTCAGCCCTTCACTGCTCCGGAGGTGAGTCCTGCGACGATCCGGCGCTGGAAGATCAGCACCAGAATGACGACGGGGATGGTAACGACCACTGAGGCGGCCATGATGTACGGCACCGGCGACTCGAACTGCGATGCACCTTGGAAGAAGGCCAAGGCGGCGGGCACCGTGCGCGCCGCATCGGTGGAGGTCAGCGAGATCGCAAACAGGAAGTCGTTCCAGCAGAAGAAGAAGGTCAGGATCGCCGTGGTGAACACCCCGGGCGCGGCCAGCGGAACGATCACCTTGCGAAACGCCTGCCAGGCAGTGGCGCCGTCCACCTGGGCCGCCTGCTCCATCTCCCACGGGATCTGGCGGAAGAAGGCCGACATCGTCCAGATCGACAGCGGCAGCGCGAAGGTGAGGTACGGGATGATCAGCCCGAGCCAGGTGTCATAGATGCCTAAGCCCCGCCACATGTTGAACAGCGGACCGACCAGCGCGGCCTGCGGGAACATGGCGATCCCTAGTGCCAGCGACAACAGCAGCCGTTTGCCGCGGAAGTCCAGGCGTGCGATCGCGTACGCGGCGAACATCGCCACGATCACCGCGATCACTGTCGAGATCAGCGCGATGCCGATCGAGTTGATGAGTGCCCTGGTGAACAGGCTCTGACTGAAGACCTCCCGGAAGTTGTCGAAGCTCCACGAGGTGGGCAGGAACTGTGGCTGCCGGGACACGATGTCCGAGGGCGGCTTCATGGACAGGCTGAGCATCCAGACCAGGGGGAAGAGGCTGTACAGCACGATCACGATGCCAGCGACCGTCCACCAACGGCTTGTCTTCATGAGTCACCCCGCACCTGGGAGAGGTCGGTCTTGAATCCCTTGATGAACACCCAAGCGATGGCCACCACCGTCAAGAACAACAGCACAGACACCGCCGAGCCCATGCCGAGGTTCACCAACGTCACGTTCTGCCGGTAGGCCAGGAACGAGATGGTCTCGGTGTTGTTGGCGCCACGGGTCATGACGTAGGGATTGTCGAAGATCCGCCAGGCGTCGAGCGTCCTGAACAGCAGCGCCACCATGATGGCCGCTTTCATGTTCGGCAGGGTGACCCGCGCGAGCCGCTGCCAGGCGGTCGCCCCATCCACCTTCGCGGCCTCCAGCATCTCGGTGGGCACTTGCACGAGCCCTGCCAGCAGCAGCAGCGAGATGAACGGGGTGGTCTTCCAGATCTCCGATAGACAGATCACGAACAGGGCCGACCAGCGATCGCCGAACCAGTTGAAGTCGGTGAGCCCGAGCCACTGGTTGACGAAGCCGGAATCGAGGGCGAACGCGTAGCGCCAGATGAAGGCCGACACCACGGTGACGATCCCGTATGGGATCAGGATGGCCGTGCGCAAAGGTCCCCGTCCCCGGATGATGCGCAGCATCACGTAGGCGAAGATGAAGCCGATCACCAGTTCGATCGCCACGGTGACCACGGTGATGACCAGTGTCGTCACGAAGTCGTTCCACCACAATGGGTCGCTCAGGATCACGAGGTAGTTGTTGAGTCCGACGAACTCCCGGCCGCCCGGGTCGGTCAGCCGGTAGTTGTACAACGACAGCACCAACGCGTACCCCAGGGGGTAGGCGGTCACGAGGACCATGACGATCAACGACGGAGCACTGAGCCACAGCCCGAGCCGGCGCTCCCCCTTGATCCGTTCGGAGACGGTCACTTCGGGGCCAGCGGACTGCGTGGTCACTGTGCTCACTTCGACTCCTTCACCTGTCGGGCGCTCATAGCAGCCGCCGCCCTTGCAGGACATCGGACATGAACGCATCCGTGACGGCCGGAGTGTTCTCGTTCACCGCCCCCGGTGGGTGCCAGGTGTTGATGATGGAACCGGCCACGTCGACGTAGTACGGGGTGATCGGCCGGGGGCCGGCCTCATCGATCGACTGCCGGATCAAGTCGGCGTTGGGATAGGCCTTGCGGACCTCGGGGTCGTCGTAACTCGCCGCGTAGACCGACGGCTCCCCCTCGTCGAGCATGTACTGGGTACCGTTCTCCGGCGTACTCAGGCACTTGACGAGCGCGGTGACCTGCTCCGGGTACTTGGTGAAGGCGCCGATGGCGATGTCGATACCGCCGAGCGGGGGCCGGCTCGGGGTGTCCGGGAACACTCGGGGGTAGCGCGCGAAGCCGATGTCGTCGACCACGGACTGGTCGAGGGTTCCCTCCTCGACCGCGCTACGCGCCGCGGCCAGCACATACGGCCAGTTCAGCATGAACATCCCGTTGTCGCTCTGAAACACCGCGCGCGCCTGTTCCTCTTGCGCCACGGAAAGGTCATTGGGTGCGGCCCGGGAGTTCGCCAGCGTGCTCACGATCTCGGCGGCCTTCTTGCCCGCCTTGCTGTCCATCGCCGGCACCGCATCCCGGCCGGCCTCCGGGTCATTCAGGATCTCCCCACCGCCGGACAGCACCAGGGCGTTCACCCACACCATGAACCCCTCATACCGGGCGCCCTGCTCGGAGATCGTCTTGCCTTGCTCATCGGCCGCCTTCTGCATGTCGTCCCAGGTGAACGTCTCGCTGGTCGGGTCGACGCCTGCCTGCTTGGCCAACGACTTGCGGTACCAGAGCAACTGGGCGTTGGACTTGAAGGGAACCGCGTACAGGGTGTCCTTCCAGGTCCCGGTCTGGATGGGCGCGTCGAGCATGCCCTTGGTGAGCTCAGAGGCATCCTGCTGCGAATACGGCAGCAGGAACCCGGCATTGGCGAACTCCGCGGTGAAGATGACGTCCAGACTCATCAGGTCGATGGACGAGTCCTTGGCGGCCAGGCGCCGCACCAGTTGTTCGCGCTGAGCGGTGGCATCGTTGGGCAGCGTCTCGATGCTGACCTGGTATGCCCCGCCCGACTCGGCCGCGCATTTCTGCGCGAACTCCGCCTGCCCACCGTTGTCGGGGTTGATGTACCAGGTGAGGGTGGGCGTACCCGAGTCCTGCGCACACCCGGTGAGCGCCGCTGCTGCCAACGCCGCAGCCGCGAGCCCGACAATGGGACGTCGTCCCCGCGACCGGATCGACAACATGGCCTTGCCTACCCGCAAAAGACCCGACAATGCCTGCCTGGTCCCGCGGACCCGGCTCGAGTGCCCGCGCCCAGCAACAACGTCGCACTCGCCCCCCGGGTGCTCCCGACTAGCCTGAAACCGTGACCCCTGCCCGCCGCGCGGTACTGGCTGCTGTGGCCGTCAACCTGATGGGCGTCCTCGCCCTGTTCCTCACTGGCGCGATGAGCGTGCAGATCGGCCGCGAGTTCGGCATCAACCCGGCCACCATCGGTGCCCTGGCCTCGGTGTTCGCCCTGTCCACGACCCTTGGCAGCGCTCCGCTGGGCCGGCAGGTCCGCCGCCTGGGGGTGCGACGCAGCATGTGGGCAGCCACCACGGCCTCCACCACGGCGCTGCTGGTCTGCGCCACCAGCCCCTCAGCGCCCGTACTGGGCCTTGGCCTGCTGGTGGGCGGCCTCGGAAACGCCATCGGCCAGCCCGCCGGCAACGCGCTCGTGGCCGCCCACGTCCGGCCCGAAAGGTACGGCCTGGGCTTCGCCATCAAACAGTCCGGGATTCCGTTGGCGACGACCCTGGGCGGTTTGGCGGTTCCGCTCATTGCATTGACCTTGGGTTGGCGCTACGCCTACATGATGGCCGCGCTCGCGGCGGTGGCGGCGGTCCTGCTCGTACCCCGGGACCGGCCGGCCACCGCGGCCCGCAGTGAGCGACGCGTCCCGACCGAACTGACCGGCCGGCTGTGGGTCCTAGCCGTGGGGATGGTGGCCGCTGTGATCGCCGCGACGTCCATCGGTGCGCTCGGTGCTGCGGGCGGGGTCCAGGCGGGGCTCAGCGAAGCCACGGCCGGCTACCTGGTGGCCGCTGGCGGCCTCGCCGGTCTGAGTGTGCGGCTGGCGGCGGGCGTGAGCGCAGACCGCTGGGACTTCGACGCGCTGATCGGGGTCAGCATTCTGTGCGTGCTGGGCGCTGTGGGATGGTTGCTGATGGCAGCGGGTCCGCAACCCCTCTTCGTCGTCGGCCTGGTCGTGGCCAACGCGTTCGGCTGGGGATGGCCAGGGCTGCAACACCTGTCGGTGGCACGGCGCTTCCCCACGTCGACAGCGGCCGCCAGCGGCGTCGCGCAGACCGGAGTGTCGGCGGGATTGTTGATCGGACCGTTGACCTTGGGTGTCATTGCGGGTATCGACTGGTCGCTGATGTGGCTGGTCGCTGGGATCTGTGCGCTCGTGGGTGCTGCAGTGGTCCGGGTGGCTGCCTCATTGATCCCTCGGGGGTAGGGCAGGCACGAGCAGGCTTGCGATCGCATGATCACGAATGCGACGGGCAACCCGGGGAATCGGGGGCTACCTGGTCAACGCAAAGGGGCGGGCCCGGCTTCGGACCCGCCCCTCTCGTCGACGTCAGGCCTGGGCGGCCGCAAGGCGCTCGCGCAGCGAGGCCAACTCGTCCCACAGCGCCTGCGGCACCCGGTCACCGAACTTCTGGAAGTACTCCTCGGTCAGGTCGCACTCAGCAAGCCACGAGGCGGGGTCGACGGCGAACAGCTCTGCGAGTTGCTCGTCGGTGATGTCCAGCCCATCGACGTACAGGTCGCCAGCCAGCGGCTTGGCGCCGATGGCGGTCTCCTCGGCACCGATCCGGCCCTCGACCCGTTCCACGATCCAGGCCAGCACGCGGGAGTTCTCACCGAAGCCCGGCCAGATGAACTTGCCGTTCTCATCCTTGCGGAACCAGTTGACCTGGTAGATCTTCGGCAGCTTCTCCGGATCGGCCTTCTCACCGATCTTGAGCCAGTGACCCCAGTAGTCGGCCATGTTGTAGCCGCAGAAGGGAAGCATGGCGAACGGGTCGCGCCGCAGCTGACCCATCCCGCCCACGGCAGCAGCGGTCATCTCGGAAGAGACCGTCGCACCGATGAACACGCCCTGCGCCCAGTCCCGGGCCTCGTTGACGACCGGGACATTGGTGGCGCGACGGCCCCCGAACAGGATCGCCGAGATCGGCACTCCGGCGGGATCCTCCCAGTTGTCGGCGATCGACGGGCACTGCTCGGCAGGAGCAGTGAACCGGGCATTCGGGTGGCTGCTCGGCTCATCACTGTCCGGGGTCCAGTCTCGGCCCTTCCAGTCGATCAGGTGTGCCGGAGCCTCGTCGGTGAGGCCCTCCCACCAGATGTCACCATCGTCGGTCAGCGCCACGTTGGTGTAGATGCAGTTGCCCCAGAGGGTCTTCACCGCGTTCGCGTTGGTCTTCATGCCGGTGCCCGGGGCTACGCCGAAGAAGCCAGCCTCGGGGTTGATTGCATACAGCCGGCCGTCGTCACCGAAGCGCATCCACGCAATGTCGTCGCCGACCGTCTCCACCTTCCAGCCGGGGACGCTGGGCTCGAGCATCGCCAGGTTCGTCTTGCCACAGGCACTGGGGAAGGCCGCGGTGATGTACTTGACGTCACCGTCGGGAGCGGTGAGTTTCAGCACCAGCATGTGCTCGGCCATCCAGCCCTCGTCACGGGCCATCGCCGAGGCGATCCGCAGCGCGAAGCACTTCTTGCCCAGCAGCGCGTTGCCGCCGTAACCGGACCCGTAGGACCAGATCTCGCGGGACTCGGGGAAGTGAACGATGTACTTGGTGTCGTTGCAGGGCCAGGCCACGTCGTCGCGGGCACTGCCGTCGGCGTCGACCAGCGGGTACCCGACGGAGTGCAGCGCCGGGACGAAATCGCCGTCCTCACCGATCAGATCCAGGGCCGCCTGCCCCATGCGGGTCATGATCTTCATATTCACGACGACGTAGGGGGAATCGGTGAGCTCCACGCCGAGCTGCGAGATCCGCGATCCCAGCGGACCCATCGAGAACGGCACCACGTACATGGTCCGCCCGCGCATGCAGCCGTCGAACAGACCCTTGAGGATGCCGCGCATCTCGGTGGGGTCCATCCAGTTGTTGGTCGGGCCGGCGTCGATCTCGCGCTGGGCGCAAATGTACGTGCGATCCTCGACGCGCGCGACATCGGAGGGGTCCGAGCGGGCCAGGAAGGAGTTGGGCCGCAACTCGGGGTTCAGCCGGGTGAAGGTCCCGCTGTCCACGAGTGCCTGGGTCAACCGCTCCCACTCGGCATCGGAGCCGTCGCACCACTCCACTCGATCCGGCTTGGTCAGGTTTGCGACCTCTTCAACCCACTCAAGAAGCTTCTTGTTCTTGGTCGGGGGGTTTTCGAGTCCTGCAATCGTCATCTGTGCACTCCGTCTCCGCGCGATCGACTGTGGACGGCGCGGGGTCGAGCGCCGTTTGGCTGCGCGATTAGCCTCTTCCAGAATGCCATGCAACGGAAACGAAATCACCCCCGGGGCTGCCAAATTCACGCGCAGTTCATGCCGCACGTCGACGTCCGGCATGCGGTGACTCAACGCTCGATTGGCGCAGTCCGATGGGTCATCGGTAAGGTGCGACGAACGATCCGTCGAAGGGGGGCGTGATGAAACTCGTAATTGCCGCAGCTGCATGTTGTTTGGCCGCCGCTCCCCTGCTGTCCACGCTGCCCAGCATCGCGGAGCCCGGTAAGCCTCCCGTGCCCGGCGGCGCCGCCACCGGGCTGACCCAGCACGCTGCCGCGCTCAAGGGCCCTGTCGACGACTTCGCCCGTTATGTCCCACAGACCAGCTGCGACCCCAAGTGGCGCAAGGGCGTCGATGCCTTTCGCGACCTGGTGCTGGCCGCCTATCCCGCAACCCAGGACTGGGGCTCCCTGCGCAACTGCACCGACGACGGGGTCAGCGAGCACCTGGATGGCCGGGCCTGGGACTGGCGGGCCAATGCGAAGGATCCCGATGAGTTCGCCGCCGCGACCGACCTCATCAATTGGTTGATGGCCGACGGGCCGGATGGTGAGCAGGCGTACTGGGCCCGACGTCTGGGGATCATGTACATCGGCTACAACCACCGCATCTGGGGCGCGTACCGGGCCCGCGAGGGATGGCGCAAACTCTCGCCGTCGGACCCGCACACCGACCACGTGCATTTCTCCTTCTCCTGGGCCGGGGCCTTCGGCCGGACCAGTTTCTGGGACGGGACCGCGTCGCCGGAGGACTATGGCCCCTGCCGAGCGTTCCAGAACGAGCCGGCCGTGCTCTACAACCGTGGCGTGAAACACCGCGCTCCATGCCCCAACCCACAGCAGCTGACCTTGACGACGAAGCGACCGGGACCGCTGCTGTGGCGCGGCAGCAAAGGCCCGGACGTCCTGCGCGTACAGCAGGCGCTGAAGGTGCCAGGGGCCAATGGCTTCTTCGGTCCGCAGACGATGACGGCGGTCGCGGCCTACCAGCGCGACCGTGACCTTCCGGCCACCGGCGCGGTGGACACGGTGACCCGCACGCGGATGATTACCGAGGGCATCCTCAAGCGCTGATCGCGGGCGCTGGGTCCAGCGGATCCAGACACCAGTGACCGATCGGAAGGGTAGCTTCGGTCGGGCGCGTCCGGCTGGTGCGACCGAGCGTCACTGCCGGACCCCAGTAGCCGCAACACTTGGCCTGCTCCCACCATCGCGGGTTCGCCTGCTGCTGGGCCACCGGCAGACCGCAGGAGCACCGGCCCTGCAGCCAGCGCGCAACGGCAACGTCGCGACGTGTGCCACAGACTGGACAGAGCAATCGCACGATGTCGGTGGTCTGCTGCGCGGCGCCGACCTCCCCACGCCAATGCACCTTGCCGGCGAGTAGGGCATCGACGAGGTCGGGGACGGCCACCCGGCGGCCGGCGGCCACCGCCTGCGGTTGTCCGTCCCAGCCGGTCTACTACGAACAGGGGCACCTGCGGCGTGCAGACGTACCCGGATGGCACGCTGCGGGCCAGCCACACCGCGCGGACGCCCGCCTGTCGATAACGTTCCTGCCGCTCCTGGTACAGACGCAGGACCTGTTTGGACCGCTGCACCTCAAAGGCGATCTGCTGCTGCTCCCGGGTGGCCAGGACATCGGCGATGAATCCCTGGCCCGCGACCTCGGTACCCGCCTGCCAGCCGCTGTCGGCGGCCGCCCGCGCGATCACCGCTTTGAGGTGCATGTGTTCGGCGGACTCGCTGTGCTCACAGCCGCTGTCGCGCTCGTGCACAAAATGCTGAGTTCCCAGCCGGCTGACGCGCCCGAATCCCTTGTGGCCGCAGGGCTGCAACACCACCGTCTGACCCTTGACCGCACGACCACTGCTGCTCGTCGAGCAGAGGGGCACACAGCAACTGTCCATCGACCAGCGCACTCAAAGGCATGATTCAGGCATACCCACGTCGCCGGTGGCAGCGACCGCCATGGCGTGGATCTGTGGACGCTTTCCTGGGTGTCCACATCTACGCCAGGTAGCGCGCAGCGATCTGCTCGACCACCCGCGGATCGTCATCCCAGATGGGGTCGTCGGGACGCGGGTCATGCAGCACAAGATCGGTGAATCCGAGCGCCTCGCACCAGTCGTAGAAGCGGGTGAAGTCGTCGAGGCCGGCCAGCGGCCGCCCGAAGGAGTTGGCCACGAGCATGATCCGGGTGTCGACCTGCCGGCCGGTGAGATCGCAGGCCCTATCCAGCATGCGAAGTTGCGCCGTCATGGCGGCTTCGAGTTCGCCCGGAGAACCCTGGTGGGCGTCCGTCACCCAGGCGTCCCCATATGTGGCTGCCAGGCGCATGGTGCGCGGCCCGCCCGCTGCGATCGCCAGCGGTAGCCGCGGCTGCTGGACACAACCCGGCAGCATCCGAGCCTCCACGACGCTGTAGTGCGCGTTCTGGGCGCTGAACGTCGGTTGGGTGAGCAGCCCATCCAGCACCTGTAGGAAGTCGGTCAGCCGGTCCACCCGCTGCGCCGGCGACAGGACCGGCTGGCCCAGCACGGTCGCATCAAAACCGATGCCACCTGCGCCCACGCCCAGGGTGAGCCGGCCGGCACTGATGTGGTCCAGGGTCATGGCCTCCTTGGCGAGGACGACCGGGTCTCGGAAGTTGGGTGAGGTGACCATCGTGCCGAGCCGGATCCGCGAGGTCGACGCGGCGATGCCGGCCAGCCAGGTGGTGGCCCCGAACCATGGCTGGTCACGAAACCGGCGCCAGGACAGGTGGTCGTAGGTCCACAGATGGTCGAAGCCCATGTCCTCGATCTCCCGCGCCCGCGCGACAGCGCGATGCCATGGGTCGGTGGGGATCAGCAGCAGACCAAGGCGCATGGCTCTACTTGTAGTACGGATCCGCCCAGCCGAGATAGGGGCCCCAGTGATTCATCCGCCGCCATTCGATGGCCTTGACCGTCCCGTCCGGCATGTTGGTGACCGCCTTGCCGTCACCGACGTAAGTGGCGACGTGGCCGGCGGCATGGCCGGGGTCCCAGAACATCTGCGCTCCCAGCGGCGGGTATTCGTCCTTCGGATAGGCCACGCCGGCGTCCTTCGCGCGGTGCCACTGGGCAAAGGCGTCCCCGAGGCGCGGCCCCTTGGGCATGTAGGCATCGTCGGCGAGTTTGAGGCATTGTCCCCAGTAGCCACCGGTCTTCTGCTCTGCCAGGCGCAGCAGGTAGGCAACCGCCTCCCGCGGGGAGCGGGTGGTGCCCACCGGGTCGAACGCCGCAGCGCGCGAGATCCGCGCGGCCCGCTCCTTGGACCAGCTCACCCCGACCCCGGTTCCCAGGCCGGTTTCGTCCTTGCCCTGCGCGGCCGCCGGACTGGCAACCAAGACCGCTAGACAACAGCCGGTCACCAGAACACGCTTCACATTTCCACTAAAGACAGAGATCGACACAGGAAGGTCATCCGTTTCGGTGATATTGATCACATCCCGTCGACTGTTCCTCACCCACTGTGACGCATGTCACGCAAGAGGGTGACTCCCGCCAGACCCCCAGCGGCAGCCATCACAGCGAGTCCGCTGACCAGGTTGACGTGGGTCACCAACCAGCCGACGACGAGGCTTGCCACTGCTCCACCGGCCTGCAGGGACAGGCTTTCGAGCGACATCATCGTGCTGCGCACCGGGGAGTCGATCCGCGCGTGCAGCAGGCTGGCGGCCACCGGGCCCTGCACCCCGACCCCCACGTAGACCAGCAGGTAGATCAACGCGGCGGCTCCGATCCACGGCAATGCGAGCCCCATGACCAGCACGCCGATGCCCAGATAGGCCAGGGCGCCCACAAGCGCTCGCCGACCAGGCAAGCGCGTGCTGATACCGGCTCCGAAGGCGGAGACGACGAAGGCGGTGGCCGTCAGCACACCGAACACCGCCGATGCCGTGGTCGCCGAGCCCACCAGCTGCGCGACCCGATCAGGGGACACCAGTTCCACGCCGCTGAGCACGATTCCCAGGCAGACCGCCACGATCATCAGCCGGCGTATCCCCGGCACCCGCACAGCCAAACCCGCCGCGCGTCCGACGGTCTGAGTGACCGACCCCCCGGAGGCCTGATCACCGGTCAGGAGCAGCCATGCCGCCACCGCGTGGACGACCCCCATGGCCGCCGCGATGAGGAACGGGATCGAGAAGGCTATGACCCCCGACCCGGTCGAGGGCAGGCCCACGACGCTGGGAAGCACCCCACCGATGACTGCGCCCGCTCCGAGTGCCAACGCCTCCGCCATCTGCCCACGCGCCAGACCCGGTTCGATCTCGGTGTGCCCAAGCCCGTGCACGGCATCGACGAACCAGGCCTCCACGGGCCCAGACGACAGTGCCCGGGCGGCCCCCATAGTCATGGCCGCGGCGACGATCAAGGGGAAGGTGCCGGCCAGCGCGAAAGCGGCCACACTGGCCGCCTGCAGCACGGAACTGCCCACGATGACCGGGCGCCTGCCCCAACTGTCCGCCAGCCCGCCAGTCGGCAGTTCGAGCAGCAATGTCACCACGCTGTACGCGGCCATCACTTGTCCGACCTGGGCCAGCGTGAGCCCGCGTCCGGTCAACAGCAGGACCAGGACGGGCACCACCAGACCGGTGGGGAACCAGCGCAGGCAGGTGAGCACCACCAGTCTGCGGGTCGGATTCATGCCTTCAAAGTAGTCCCCGCGCGCCGGGTCCCAGACACCCCGTTCCGGGTCCGGGCAGGCTCACAGACCCGTGTCGTGGATCGCGTTCTCGATGCCCCGCCAGATGGTCGGATAGGCGTAGATCATGTTCTTCATCGTGGCGATCGGCACCTGCGCCCGCACCGCCAGCGCCAGGTAGGACAGCACCTCACCGCCGGTGGGACCCATACTCGTGGCTCCGACCAGTACGCGGCGGTCAGCATCGGCGACGACCTTGATGATGCCTTCGTTGCCGACCTTGTCGATCCATCCGCGCGATGTGCTGGGCACGCTCACAGATCCGGTGGCCACGCTCAGACCGGCCTCCCGAGCCTGCTGCTCGGTCATGCCCACCGAACCGAGTTCCGGGTCGGTGAACGTGACCCGCGAGACGGCAGAGTAGTCGACACCCGGGCCGTCCTGCCCCAGGATGGCCCGCTCGCAGACCGCCGCCTGATACATCGCCATGTGAGTGAACGCGCCCTTGCCGGCGATGTCACCGATCGCGTAGACGCCGGGAACGATTTGCATGTGTTCGTCCACCGGTGGGTACCCATGGTTCAGCTCCACCCCGAGAGCCGCCAGGCCCACCTCATCGGCGTTGGAGCGACGCCCGGTCGCCACCAGGAGTCGCTCGCCGGTGAGCTCCGTGCCGCCGACTGTGACGGCGAACTGCTGCCCGTCATGGCGCACCGCGGACGCGAACTCGCCCGTCCGCACCTCGATCCCCTCGGCCTGCAGCACCTTGGTCAGGATCTGCGCGGCTTCGGGCTCCTCGGCGGCAACGATGCGCTGCGCGCCCTCCACGATCGTCACGCGCGACCCGAACCGGGCGAACACCTGGGCCAGCTCCACCCCGATCGCCCCACCGCCCAGGATCAGCAGCGACTCCGGCACCTCGGTGGTCTCGACCGCCTCCCGATTGGTCCAGAACGGGGTCTGCGCCAAGCCGGCGATCGGCGGGATGGCCGCCCGCTCCCCCGCGGCCACCACGATGGCCCGGCGGGCCGAGTAGGTGTCGTCACCGACGACGACGGTCGAGGCGTCGCGCAGCGTGGCGTGGCCCCGCACGAACCGCCCGCCCTGGCCGACGAAGCGGTCCACGGCCACCTGGTCGTTCCAGTTGTCGGTGGCCTCGTCGCGGATCCGGCGGGCCACCGGAGCCCAGTCGGCGTGGACCTCACTGCTGCCGGCCAACTCCGGGATTCGTCGGCCCTCGGCCAGCGCCTTGTCCGCCCGGATCATCATCTTGGTGGGGACACAGCCCCAGTAGGGGCACTCACCGCCGACGAGGTTCGCTTCGATCCCGACCACCTCCAGGCCGGCCTGCGCGAGTTGGCCGGCGAGGTACTCCCCACCCGGGCCCATTCCGATGACGACGACGTCACACGTGGTGTCCATGGGCAGACTGTGCCACGTGCGCTGACACTCATGCCTGGGTGACCGCTGCTGCGACTTCTCACCGAATTCCCAGGTACGTCCCATGGCGGTCCCAGGTTGGGCGACGACTGTGTTGACATGACCACACAAGAGCACCTCCCCCAACCCGAGTACCCCCTGTCCGCCCCCGATCCCGGCAAACCCTGGGAGTCGATGTACCGGGCCGAGCGCAGGAAGTCCCGGATTCTCGGGGCAAGCACCGTCGCCGCCTCCCTGCTGGCGGTCGGGCTCGGAGCCTGGGGCTCTGAATGGGCAGGGCGCCACGCGGCGAGCGGGCCCGGCCAGCCGGGCGGGCCGAGCACGAGTCAGTTCGGTCCTCCCGGATCGATGGGAACAAGGCCCGGCGCGGGCGCTCCGATGGGCCAGGACTCTGGCGGCCATGCTGTTCAACAGCGACGGCAGCGTGAACGCCGACGCGCTGGCGGCATTCCTCGCGTCGATACCCAGCGGCGCCCTGGACCAGATCCTGGCCATGGCTGTCAGCAATGGTGAGATCACGCGGACCAGGCCAAGCAGATCACGGATGCCGCAGCCGGCACCGCCACCAGCGACAGCACGTCAGCGCAGGACACGTGATGACCACCGTGGAACTGCGCGACCAGCACGGCCCGGCGGCTGGCACCGGCCTCGTGGATGTGGAGATCGTCGTCCCGGTGTACAACGAGGAGCGGGCGCTGCGAGCCAGCATCCTGGCACTGCACGCCTACTGCCGAACCATGCCGTGGCGGTCCCGCATCGTGATCGCTGACAACGCCAGCGTGGACTCGACTCCCGTTGTGGCGGTCCAGCTGGCCGACGAACTGCCCGACGTGACGTACCTGCGCCTGGACCAGAAGGGCCGCGGCCGGGCACTGCGGTTGGCCTGGTCATTGGCCAACGCCCGCGTGGTGGCCTACATGGACGTCGATCTGTCCACCGACTTGGCCGCCCTGCCCGTGCTGGTCGCGCCCCTGCTGTCCGGCCATTCCGACGTCGCGATCGGCACCCGCCTGAGCACGTCCTCGCGGGTCACCCGCGGCCACAAGCGCGAGTTCATCTCCCGCAGCTACAACCGGCTGCTGCGATGGACGCTGCGGTCGCGGTTCAGCGATGCGCAGTGCGGCTTCAAAGCCGTGCGCGCCGACCACATTCCCGTCCTGCTCGAGCATGTCCAGGACCAGGAGTGGTTCTTCGACACCGAACTGCTGGTCGTGGCCGAACGCAACGGCCTGCGCATCCACGAGGTGCCCGTCGACTGGGTGGACGACCCGGACTCCAGCGTGGACATCATGGCGACGGCGATGGCCGACATCCGCGGGATCACCCGGCTGGGCCGCGACATCGCCAACGGGGCGATCCGCTTCAGCGACGTCGCTCAGACCGGCTCCGGCCAGGTCCTGCGCTTCATCGCCGTCGGGATCGCGTCCACCGCCCTGTACGCGGTGCTGTACCTGCTGGCGCGGATGGCGCTCGACCCGATCGCGGCGAACGTCCTCGCGCTGCTGCTGGCGACCGCGGCCAACACCGCCGTCAACCGCCGGTTCACCTTCGGCATCACCGGTCGGGATGGCTGGCTCACCCACCAGGCCAAGGGCTACGCGGTCCTGGGCATCGCGCTTGATCATCACGACCACTGTCGCCGCGCTGCTGCCGGCCAGCACCGGCCGCACCGCCGAACTGGTGGCCCTGACGGCGGCCAACCTGTTCGCCACACTCGTGCGGTTCGTCCTGTTCCGCACCTGGATCTTCGGAGGTTCCCGATGACCGCCGTACTCGATCGACCCGTGCAGGCCTCCCACCCCACCGGCGCCCCCGCGCCCGCGACTGGACCCGGCCGGCTCTCGCAGTGCTCCTACTCGGCACGGCCGCCCTGTACCTCTGGGGGCTGTCCGGATGGGCCAACTCGTTCTACTCCGCAGCGGCCCAGGCCGGCTCGCAGAACTGGGAGGCGTTCTTCTTCGGCTCCTCCGACGCGGCCAACTCCATCACGGTCGACAAGCCGCCGGCGGCGATCTGGGTGATGGCCCTGTCGGTGCGGATGTTCGGGCTGAACTCCTGGAGCATTCTGGTGCCGCAGGCCCTCATGGGCGTGGCTTCGGTGTACCTGCTCTACGCCTTCGTGGCCCGCTACTTCGGCAACCGGCCGGCCTGTTCGCCGGCGCGATCCTGGCCACCACACCCGCGGCCACCCTGATGTTCCGGTTCAACAACCCTGATGCCCTGCTCGTCCTGCTGCTGGTGGCCGGCACGTACGCCGTGGCCCGCGCGCTGGAACATGAGAAGCTGCGGTGGATCCTGATCGCGGCCGTCGCCGTGGGCTTCGCATTCCTCACCAAGAGCCTGCAGGCCTTCCTGGTCCTGCCCGGCTTCATCCTGGCGGTGCTGATCTACTCCCGGCGGCGGATCTCGATGCTGCTTCACCGCAGCGGTCGCCCTGATCGTCTCCGGCGGCTGGTGGCTGCTGACCGTCGAGCGGTGGCCGGCCTCCTCCCGGCCCTACATCGGCGGGTCGCAGACCAACTCGGCGCTGGAACTGATCCTGGGCTACAACGGCCTGGGCCGGATCACCGGCGACGAGGCCGGCAGCGTCGGCGGCGGCATGGGCTGGGGGACACCGAGCTGGCACCGCATGTTCGATGCGGGCTGGGCGGGGCAGATCGCCTGGCTGCTGCCGGCCGCCTTCGCCTCGATCCTCGTCGTGTGGTTCCTGAGCCGCGAGCGCATGCACCGCGTGGCCACCGTCTTGTGGGGCGGCTGGCTGGTGGTCACCTGGGCGACGTTCTCGTTCAGCCAGGGCATCATCCACGAGTACTACTCCGTGGCGCTGGCCCCTGCCATCGCCGCGCTGGTGGCCATGGCCACGGTCGTGCTGTACCGCCGTGGCGGGTTCGTCGGCCTGGGCGTGCTGCTGGGCGGCTCCGCGGTGTACGCCGCGCTGTTGCTGATGACCGCCAACTACGACTGGCTGGGCTGGATCGTGGGTGTCGTCGGGGTCGTGGCAGCGGTGGTCCTAGGCCTGGGCGACCTGACCCCGATGACGGTCCGCAAGGCCTTGGTGGGCGCCCTGGTCGCAGTCAGCCTGCTCGGACCGCTGTCCTTCAGCCTCGAGACGGCCTCGCGCGTCACCAGCGGATCGCTGCCCACTGCCGGTCCGAGCCTGGGTGCCAGCACCGGCCCGGGGGGCGGGACGCGTGGTCCCGCCGGTCAGGCGGGCGGTCCGGGTGGCTTGCTGAACAGCCCCGACGTGAGCAGCGAACTCGTCAGCGTGCTGAGCCAGGATGCGCGGACTTCACCTGGATCGCCGCGGGGATCGGCAGCCAGACCGCCGCCGGGTACCAACTGGCCACCGGATACCCGGTCATGGCGATCGGCGGGTTCAACGGCAGCGATCCGTCGCCGACGCTGGAGCAGTTCCAGCAGTACGTCGCCGAGGGCAGGATTCATTACTTCATCGTCAGCGATATGGGTGGCCCCGGCGGGGGCGGCGGTTCAGCGATCAGCACCTGGGTGCAGCAGAACTTCGACTCCACCACCGTTGACGGCGTGACCCTGTACGACCTGTCGGCATGATGGACGGTATGCCGGAGGCCAGGTTGCTCGTCGCAGACGATGAACCCACCATTCTCGATCTGCTCTGCGCCAGCCTCCGGCATGCCGGTTTCGAGGTGACTGCCGCCAGCGACGGCCGGGAGGCGCTGAGCCTGGCCCGGTCCACCAGTCCCGATGTGCTGATCCTGGACGTCATGATGCCCGGCTATGACGGCTTCGAGGTCGTCACCCGGCTGCGTGCCGAGGGCCAGAGCGCCCCGGTGCTGTTCCTCACCGCCCGGGATGCGACGCAGGACAAGGTGACCGGCCTGAACTCCGGCGCCGACGACTACGTCACCAAACCCTTCAGCCTCGACGAGGTGCTGGCCCGCATCCGGGCGCTCCTGCGCCGCACCGGCCATGTCAGCGCGCCGGCCGACCACATCCTGCGGGTGGCGGACATCGCCCTCGACCCCGACCGCCATGAGGTGCACCGGGCCGGTCAACTCATCGACCTCACCCCCACCGAATTCAACCTCCTGCGACTGTTCATGGAGAACCCGAACATCGTCTTGAGCAAGACCACCATCCTCGACCGGGTCTGGAACTACACCTTCGACGGTGAGGCCGCCATCGTGGAGTCCTACATGTCCTACCTGCGCCGCAAGGTCGACGCCACGCAACCGCGTCTGCTGCATACGGTCCGCGGAGTGGGTTACGTCCTGAAGGAACCGCTCTGATGGCCCTGCGCCGGCTACTGCCCATCCTGACCGCTGCGCTGGTGGCCCTGGCGCTGCTCGTGGCCGGGGTGCTGGCCGCCACCGCGATGCGCAGCTACCTGCTGGATCAGGTGGACATGGCGCTGCTGCGTTCGCCCGCGAACTCCCCCAGCCCGCCGCCACCGCAGCCCAGCGGACAGTCCCCGCTGTCCAGCGACCTGTTCATCCAAGTGGCCGACAACACTGGGACGGTCGTCGATCAGCTCAGCAACCTGCCGGCGGGCCGTAGCGCCCCGGCGTTGCCCGTGATGACCCGCGCGGAGGTGATCGCCACCAACGGTCAGCCGTTCACTGCCGACGGCTGGCGGGTGGTGGCTCGGCCCACCCCCACCGGCACGGTGATGGTCGCCCAGTCCTTGGCCGCTGTTGACGCCACCGTGCGGCAGTTGGTGTGGCTGGAACTCGGCGTGGGGGTCCTCGTGCTGGCCGTGGTGGCCGCCCTGAGCACGGTGGTTGTGCGGCGCTCACTGCGGCCGTTGCAAGCTGTGGAGGACACGGCTCTGGCGATCAGCGGCGGCGACCTCACCCAGCGGGTACCCCAGCCCGCGGCGGGCACGGAGGCCGGCGATGTCGGCCTGGCACTCAACGCGATGCTGGACCGGCTGCAGCTCTCCTTCGACCAGCGCGAACAGGCCCTCGAGCAGGCCCGGGCCTCGGAGGTCCGCATGCGGCAGTTCATCGCCGACGCCAGCCATGAGTTGCGTACCCCGCTGACCGGCGTGCGCGGCACGGCGGAGTTGTACCGGCAGGGGGCCGTCCCGGCGGAGGCAGTGCCGCAGGCGTTCGGGGACATCGAGAGCCAGTCGCAACGGATGGGCCTGCTCGTGGACGAACTGCTGCTGCTGGCCCGTCTGGACGCCGAACGCCCTCTGGACACGCGCCGCGTGGACCTACTGGGGGTGTGCTCGGAGGCGGTGCGCGGGTTCCCGGGCCGACCGGTGGTGTTGGACGTTGCCGCCGACAGCGAAGCGCCGATGGTGCTCGGCGATGCCGGGCGGCTGCGCCAGGTCGTCGACAACCTCATCGGCAACGGGCTGCAGCACGGCCAAGGGACCGTCACCGTCACGGTCGGCACCCAGGGCGGAGATGCCGTGATCGTGGTGCGCGACCAGGGTCCCGGAGTGCCGGCCCAGGACGCCGAGCGGGTGTTCGACCGGTTCTACCGCAGCGCCGGCGACCGGTCCCGGGCCAGCGGCGGGACCGGGCTGGGGCTGAGCATCGTGGCGGCCCTGGTGGCGGCGCACGGCGGGTCGGTCACCGTGACCGGAGCAGAATTCACGGTGCGCCTCCCGCTTGCGGCACAGTAGCGTCCACTCGATCATGTCGCGGTCGTCCACGGTAGGAATCGCCGTCGGGATTCCGGGGTCAACCAGCGACACGGCGTGGAAAGGACATTTCGGACAGAAAGCGGCGTTTCTCTCCACATCTGGTTGATCTTGGTCGGGCGCCAACCAGATGTGTAGACGGCGAACCAGGGCCGCCGACCTGAGGTTGATGGCTCGGTAGGCCGGAGCCCCTTGCTGGCGTTTGCGATCATGCGCGGTCAGGCCAGCGCATGTGCCGGACAGCGGGCCGCAGGCTCCCGAGCCTACCCAACGCTCGGTCTGCACAGAGCCCGCAACACGACAAACCAATCAATCTCATCCCTCCACAGGGGTTGCATCATTCGATCATATGTACTATCATTGGGGTAACAGGATGGGGGGCGGGTATGACAGGGGGAGCTGATCGCCACTTTGAGACCCTGCCCGCCGACCAGCCGGGCGAGTGGACCACCGGCCAACTCGAGGACCACCTGCCGGTGATCGTGGACCCGGAGGCCCGCACCGCCGCCCTACGCATGGAAGCGGTCGCCGCCTACGACGCCGCGCACGCCGCCCGCGCCCGGGTTTCCGGTCCACCGCGGACTGGCTGACCAAAACGACCGGCATGGCCCACGCCGGCGCGGTCGTGAACACCGCCCGGGCGCTGCGCGATGAACTGCCCGCCACGGCGGCGGGGCTGACCGGCGTAGGCGGATCAGCGAGGACCACGTCGCCGGGAACGAGCTGGCGTCCACCGCATGCTCGGCGCTGACTTCTCCACGATCGAGGCGGACGTCGTGAAGGTCGCGGCCATGTCCTCGGTGCGCGAACTCAGCGGCTGTGTGGATCTGCTCATCCAGCAGTACCAGCCCGACGCCTCCGACGACAAGACCACCGAAGCCACCCTCAAACGCAAACTGCACCTGTCCGTATCGTTGGACGGCTGGTGGCACCTGACCGGCCTGCTCGACCCCGAGACCGGGGAACGTATCCGCGCCGCCCTGGACGTCTACGCCGACCCCACCGCCGCGGAAGACGACCCGAACCGCCGAGATGCGCCGCGCCGATGCCCTGGCCGAGATCGCCGACAAAGCTGTCGCCGACATCGACAGCCCCTCCGGATTGCGGCGTGACTGCATCATCTGGTTGACCGCCGAGCCAACCAGATGTCCACCGGCCTCGGCGTGCAATGGCCCTCCGGGGCGCTGATGACCCGCGCCGACGTCGACAAACTCACCTGCGCCACCACCCTCACCACCGTGTTGGGCGTCGACACCCCCACCGGCTGGCACCCGGTCAACGTCGGGCCAAGAACCCACCGCGTCGCGACCCGTGCAGAGCCAAAGCGCAGCACTCGAAGCCCGCGACGGCCCCACCTGCATCGCCGACGGCAGCAGAGTTCCTGCCAACCGCACCACGCCACCACCTCACCCACTGGAAACACGGCGGCCGCTCCGACATCAACAACTACGGCCTCGTCTGCAGATGCCACCACAACGGACTCGAACTCGTGATCAACCCCGACGGCAGCTACACCCTCACCCGCCGACGACAATGACCAGCCAGGCACCACCGGGACCTCAGCGCGCTCGGTACGCTTCCACCAGCGTTGGCAGCGTCGGGTACACATGCCCGCCGATCCGGTCCAGCACAGGTGTGCGGGCAAGGAGGCCCTGCAGATCCATCTTGGCCCGCACCAGCGCGAACACGATCTCCTCGCGCTCCAGTTCGTCGGCCAGCGTCAGCAGGGCATCCACTCCGGTGCTGTCGATCTCGATGATGGCCTCGCACTGCAACGCGAACCATTGCACGTCGTCACGCTGGCCGATCATGATCCGGGCGTTTGCCAGGAAGTTCTCGGCGTTGGCGAAGAACAGCGGGGAGTCGTAGCGGAAGATCAGCAGGCCCGGTTCCTCTCGCGCGTCGGGGAAGTCCGCCACGTCGTGCATGCCGGCCAGATCCGGCACGAAACCCAGTACCGCGGAATGTGGACGAGCGACCTCCCACAGGAGCAGCAGCACCGACAGGCCGACCGCCACCAACACGCCATAGAGGACCCCGACCACCAGCACACCTGCCGTGGTGATGATCGCCAGCCAGAACTCCGAACGCCGGAACGACCACAGCCGGCGGAAGTCGTCGACATCGATCAACATCAGCGCCGCATAGATCACCAGTGCACCGAGAGCGGCCTGTGGCACCACCTCCAGCAGTGGCCCCGCCACGAGCAGCACGATGGCCAGGAATCCGCAGGCAGCGATGGAGTAACCCTGATCGGTCGCCCCGCTCGCCCTGGCAACAGCCGATCGCGACCCGCTGGTCGACACCGGCATCCCCCGGAAGAGGCCCGCGGCGACATTCACCATTGACAGCGCGCGAAGTTCGGTCTGCGGGATGAGGGCCGGTTCGTCCACCTGCCGGAACGCCCGACCCGTCAGAGTGGAGTCGGCGTAGGCGACGAGCAGCACCCCGAACGCCGCGATGAACAGCGACCCCCAGATGTCCGCCGGGACCAGCGGCAGGGCCGGCATCGGCAGACCGGCGGGCACATCCCCGAGCAGTCGCACCGGATGTCCCCGCTGGGACAGCAGCCAGGCGGCGCCGACCCCGACAACCAGGGCCAGCAGCGGGGCGAAGGCTTTGACCCGAGTGCGGCTCAGCAGGGCCATGGTGAGCAGCACCGGAGACGTCACGAGCAGGGCGGACCACTGGATGGATGCCTGAGTGAGCACCCAGAGGTGCTCGAAAACAGTGTCCGACTCGGCCGGCGACGCACCGAGGGCCTTATCCAATTGACTGTTGATCATGAGCACCGCGATGCCAGCCATGTAGCCAACCAGGATGGGCTTGGAGAGCAGGTCGGCGACGAAGGACAATCGCAGCGTGGCCGCCACCAAGCCGACGATGCCGACCGCCACCGCCAGGGCAGCTGCGATGTTCGCCGCGTCCGCCCGGCCCGTGGCCACTACCGGGGCAATCACGGCCGCGGCCAACACCGCGACGCTGGATTCGGGGCCGAAACTGAGCCACCGGGAGGTGCCCAGCAGGGCGTACAGCGGCAAGCTGATCAGTGCCGCCCACAGGCCCTGCACCGGCGAGAGGCCGGCGATGATGGCGTACGCCATGACCTGCGGCACCAAGTAGGCGGTGACCGTCAAGCCAGCGATCAGGTTGTGCCGCGCGAGCGGGTGCAACTGGCCGTTCAGGCCGGGCAGCCATCCGCGCAGAGCACCCCTCACACGCTAAGCATGCCGTGGATCAGCCGTAATAGGCGTTTGCCCAGCCGAGGTAGGGACCCCACTCGTTGATCTCGTGCCAGTCCATGATCTCCACGGCGCCGCCCGGCACGTTGGTCACGACCTTGCCGTCACCGATGTACACGGCGATGTGGCCGGCCGGGTGCGAGGTCCGCCAGAACATCTGAGCTCCGACGGGGATGTCCTTGCTGCCGGGGTGAGCCACACCGGCGCCCTGCGCGCGACTCCACTGGGCCAGGGCCGTGGACGTACGGGCGCCCGTCGCACCGAATGCATCGTCGGCCAGGCGCAGGCACTGGTTGGAATAGCCGCCGACGCCGGAACGGGCCCACGACACCAGTCGGGCCGCGGCCTCCTTGGACGTGTAGGTGGTGCCGAAGGTCCGGATGCCGTTGGCTCTGGCCGCTCGTTCGGCGGCCCGGACGCGGTCCTGCTTGGCCCACTGCGCAGCAGACGCGAAGTCGGTGTCACCGGCCACCTGCAATCGGGGGGCGGCGGTGGCTGCGGCGGCCGAGGGGGCCGTCAGCGGCAGAACGGGTTCATCGGGGGTCACGGCAGCGACACTCGTGGCCATCAAGGGCACGGCGACTGCACCCGCGATCAGCGATACGGTGCTGCGCTTCACGGTGATCAACTCCTGTGGTCGTTTCGGTCTCCCGCAGAGTGGTGATGCCCGCACCACTGCACGGCCAAGCGTGAAATGAATCACCTGATCGTCAATAGGTTCTGACGACTGCAGCAGACACGGCGAAGGACCCGGTGCCCCTCAACACCGAGCCCTTCGCCAGCTCTATGGGTGGCTTAGCCGTAGTACGGTTCGGCCCAGCCCAGGTAGGGTCCCCAGTCATTCATCCGGGTCCAGTCGATCTTCTTCACAGCGCCGCCGGGCATGTTCGTCACGGCCTTGCCGTTGCCGACGTACGTGGCGATGTGCCCAGCCGGGTTGGAGGTCCTCCAGAACATCTGAGCACCGACAGGTGGTTTGCGGTCACCCGGATGGGCGTAGCCGTGGTTCTTGGCCCGTTTCCACTGCGACAGCGCAGTACCCGTGCGCCCACCCTTGGGCTGGTATGCGTTGTCGGCCAGCCGTAGGCAGCCGTTGTGGTACCCGCTGACGCCCTTCTGCGCCCAATTCTCGAGACGGTCGGCCGCCCGGGTCGGGCTGTACGTGGTGCCCCTGGTGCGCATGGCGACTGAACCCATGGCCTTCGTCTTCGCGGACTTCGACTTCTTGGCCGGCTTCGCCTTCTTCGGCGAGGCGGCTGCCGCGGTCGTCTCGGAGGGGACGAGCGCACTGGCCGGAGCGGCGGCGAAGCCCGTCAACAGCACGGGGGCGGCCAGGGCAAGGGCAAGCGGGGTTCTGTGACGCATGACGGGGTTTCAACTCCTGAGGGGGGAATCTCTGACACCCCTGTCATGCCCGTCTCACATGTGGATCAAGCGTGACTCGCCTCACGCCGCAGAGGTGACCCACCTCACCCAAGTTCGAGTGTCGTCACCCCGAACACCCGCGACCAGTCAGTGCGGGGCGGTGTCCCGGTGTACATCCGGGCGCACGTGAACACCTCAGTGCCGCCGAGACTCTGCGCCCAGCGCATCGCCGCGGCGTTGCTGTCGGGGACGTCGAGGAAGAGCTCGGTGCCCGGCGGGACATGCGCGAACAGGCCGGTCAGCAGCGCCTGGGCGGCTGGCACGTCGTGGGCGAACAGGGGTCCGATCCGGTAGCCCGTCTGGCACGGCCGCATCACCGCGTAACCCTGCAGAGTGTCGCGCACATATGCCAGCGCGACATGGTCCGGGTGCGCCAGCCAACCGGTCAGGAACGTCGGCCGGGGCACACCGAAACACTGACTGTCCCACTCCGCGATGTTTCCGACCGGCGCGGTGATCCGTCGCACCGACGCAGGACGTTGCGCCGCCGTACTGATCAGGCGCATCCGGCGGTCGTCGTGGGAGCTGCGGAACCCGGTGAGCCGGTAGCGGTCCTCCATGTCCTTGACCCCGTCCAGGGCCATGGGGGCGCCTGGGTCGAGGCGTTCGGGGAGCGCTGTGAGCATGTGATCCCACAGGGCTTTGCCATAGCCGCGCCCGCGGAATTCCGGCCGGACGATGAACAACCCCACAAATCCCATCCGGCCGCCGTACGACACGATCGATCCGGATCCCACCAACTGCCCGTCGACCTCCACCCCGACGAACGCGCCCGGGTCGGTGTTCCAGAACACCTCGGCGTCGTCGCCGGGATTCCACCCCTCGGCGGCCGCCCACTGCAGGACGGTTTCGATCTCGGCACGAACCAGGGAACGTATCCTCACGGAGTGGCAGCGTACGCCTTCTGCTGGGCACGTACGACATCGACCAGGTTGCCCAGGGGCAGGTTGATGTCCAGCAGGTGCAGTCCCCAGCCCGGCGAGGGGGCCGGCTTGAGCTTCATGGACTTCCCGATGGGTTTGGCCCGCAGCACATGGGCGCCATTGCTCTTCACGCACTGCACGCTGTAGCGGTCTTTGGGCCGCAGCCATGCGGTCTTCGCCGTCGGGACCTTGCCGCTGTAAATGGTCGAGGCGATGAAGCCCATTGCCCCGGGGGCGGGCTTCCCCCTCACATACGACACCGCCTTGGAACGCTTGTTGCCGGTCAGATCGGCCGGGTTGGTGCAGGCCGCCTCGAAGCCGGCTCCGAGACTGGTGCGCCCGAACAGGGTGCTGTCCGGAACCTTGGACCCAAAGGTCGCGAACGTGACGATGCAGTTGACCTGACCCCCACGTGTACACACGGGGATGTTCTCGAAATCGCCACCGACGGCTTGGCCTACGGGAACAGCCACGGTGCTGCCGGTGATCAACGCGGACACCATCTGCGAACGCAGTTGGGCGTCCGGCTCGATGACCTCCTTCATGAGGCGCTTGAGCATGCCAGAACCCTGCGAGTGCCCGATCAGGGTGAACGGTCGCCCGGGGTTGGCGGCGCGGTACTCCTCGAAGGCAGCCCGCACGTCGGCGAAGGCGTTGTCGCGGTCCTGCTGGGTCGCGCTACCGGAGAGCAGCGCGGACAGGGTGATCTGGCGGTACATGGGCGCGTAGACCTTGCACACTTCGCTGAAGCGCGCGGCCTGATACTGCGCGATGGAGATCTCTTCGGGGTCGATCGCGAGATTGGACACGGTCGTCGGCTGCCCACTGACCGTCGGATAGACGTAGAAGCAGTCGAACGCTGGGTCCGTGGCCGCTTTGCCCGTCACCACCTTGGCGGGTTTGCCAAAGGTCCGCACTGTGGTCTTCAGCGACCCCTCACACGGATTGGGGCTGGCACCGGGTCGGCACAGCCACACCGTGTCGGCGTGGGCGACCGCTGGGGCGGCCAACAGCGCGGTGGACATGATCACAGGTGCGAGCGCGAGGCGCAATGGGCGCATAGGAGGAAATCTATCCCGCCGCATCTTTGCGCGCACCACCATCACGGAACACCACGGTCTGGTCCCTGCCCTGCCGTTTCGCCTGGTACAGGGCCTGGTCCGCGTGCCGCATGGCCTGATCCGGATCCGAGCCCGGTGGCACGACCACGGCTCCGATGCTCACCGACGGCTCGATCGCGGCCGCTGTGGTGGGGATCGGCGCCCGCACCGCGGCATGCAAGAGCCCCGCGATCCGTTCCACGTCATCGATTGAGTGGACCGCAGGCAGGACCACGACGAACTCGTCGCCACCGAACCGGGCCACCACATCTGCGCCGCGCAGTTGGTCCCGGATGCGCCGGGCCACGGTGACGATCACCTCGTCGCCCATGGCATGCCCGTAGGTGTCGTTGATCGGCTTGAGGCCGTCGAGGTCGATGAAAAGGATGCCGGTGTTCTCCCCCGTCCGTGGCATCTGAGCCAGGATGTCGGCGACGCGCACGACGAGTTCCCGGCGGTTCAACAGTTCGGTCAGGGAGTCATGGGTGGCCAGGAAACTCAACTGGTCGCGGGCCCGCCGGGCCTCGGTCACGTCGGCGAACTGGGACACAAATCCTGAGGGCCGTCCGACAGAGTCACGTAACAGGCCGATGGATTGCTCGACGAGCACCCGCCGCCCGGAGGCGTGGATCATCTCGTGGTCGCCGGTGACCGACGGCGCCTGGCCCACGAGGAGCTTTTCGCGCAACGCCTGGTCGATGCCGTCGCCGACAGGGTCGAGGACGTCCCGCAGACCGTGGCGCAGCAGCCACTCCTGGGAACGTCCCAGCAGATCACTCAACGCCGGATTGACTTGCAGGAATTGCCGGTGGCGGCCTACTACCGCCATACCGGTGGGTGCACTCTGCATCGCGGTGCGGAACCGCTGTTCGCTGCGGCGCAGCGCCTCTTCGGCCTGCTTCTTCGCGGCGATGTCGCGCAGACGCCCGACCCTGCCGACCATCTTCTCCTCGTCGTTGAACACGGGCCGGGAGGTGATGTCGACCCATTGGTAGGAGCCGTCGGCACAGAGCACCCGGCCCTCGAACTCCAGTCGCTCGGTGTTGGCGGGGTCGGAGGCTACCTCCGGGATGTCCTGCGGCCAGATGAAACTGAGCACCGGCTCCCCGAGCACCTCAGCGGGACGCCATCCGAGCACCTCCTTGACGGACGGCGAGATCCACAGCACGCGGCCCGACCGGCTGGCCCGGAAGACGACGTCGAGGGAGTTCTCAGCGATCAGCCGGAAGTGTTCCTCGCTGGTCGCCAAGGCCTCGCGAGCGGTCACGGATTCCGTGATGTCGACGATCTGCGACAGGTAGTACATCACCTCACCGTCGGCGTTACGCACGCAACTGACGGCCAGGTCGGCCCAGATGACCGCCCCGTCCGGGGTGACATATCGCTTGTCGAGCCGGTAGCTGTCGCGCTCGCCACGCAGGATCCCATCGGCCAGGTCCTGATCATTGCCCAGGTCGTCCGGGTGGGTGAGCTCCTGCCATGTGCAGTTGAGCAGTTGCTCCTCGGTCCGCTCCAAGATCACGGTCATCGCCGCATTGACCCGCAGGTAGCGCCCGGACGGGGAGACGATGGCCATGCCGATGGCGGAGTCGTCCATCGCCCGGCGGAATCGTTGCTCGGACTCCATGAGTGCGGCCTGGGCGTCCTTGCTGTCCTGGATGTCGCGCACGGCATCCACGCCGCCGATCAGTCTGCCCGTGTCGTCGATGATGGCCTTGCCCAGCACGCTCATCCACCGGAACTGCCCATCTGCGCCAACGAGGCGCACCTCCACCCGGCCCTGACGCATCCCGGCGGTCAGCACCTGCTCTTGTGCCGCCACTGCTGATGCGAAGTCGTCAGGGTGGATGAAGTCCGAGAAGCGCCGGCCGATCAGTTGTTCAGGCGCCCACCCGAGCACCCACTGCACCGACGGACTGGCCCATTCGATCTGCCCGTTCGTGCCGCTCTGGAACACCATCTCCGACGCGTTCTCGGCGACCAGGCGGTAGCGCTCCTTGGCTTCGGCGATCGTCTGGGCGGCGGTGACGCGGTCGGTGACGTCGCGGTAGGTGATGCTGACCGCTTCCCCCAAAGGGACGGCCCGGATGTCGTACTGGCGCCGGTGGCCGTTGGGCAGGACCAACGCGACGGCATCCAGCACGACCGGCTCGCCGGTGATCAGGACATGGCGGCACCACGCGAAGATCACCTCCACCGCCTCGCCGTACGTGGTCTGCAGCAGCCGTCGGTTCTCCAGGGCAGCCCTGCTCAGGCGCAGATACCGGCAGCTGGCTTCGTTCACACGCACGAAGACCACGTCGATGATCCGCCCGGTGGCGTCCCGGACAGCCTCGAAGACGTTCAACGGGTCCAAGAGGGACTCCACGATCGAGCGCATCTCGCGTTCCGCGTGCGCCACGGCCCGACCCTCCTCGTACCGGCGGGTCACGTCCCACCAGGTGATGCCCAAGCCGTCCCCCCGGCGGGCCACACTGATGTCGTAGTAGGCGGGGGTGTCACCGGGCTCGACCGCGGGATACTCGTAGTCGAGTTTCAACAGATGCTCACCGGTCTGCACCACGTGCACGAGGTCGGGGAACAGATCCGCTTCGCCGGTCAGGGGGGACAGTCCGAGCAGGGTCGACTGCAACAGCGTCTCGCGGGACAGTTCGTAGTCGGCCACGGCGGCCTCATTCACGGCGACGAAGGCGAAGTCGACGATGCCCCCCGCCTCGTCACGGATGCTGGTCAGCACCGCGTAGGGATTGTGGAAGGTCTCGATGTCGACCAGCATCGGGTCCGGAGCCCCGGAGCCGCTGTCACCTGCCATCGTCGTCGATCACCACCTGCACCTCGATGAGTCCAAGGTACGCAACGATGTCGCGCCTTTTCTCGTTCGTCCTTGCAGGATTCAGGTAAGGCTTTGTAGGAGTCGGGTCAAGATCGGTCGTTGTCCACTGACGATCTTCACGGCGGCGTCAGCCATGGTGAACCACTGCGCGTCGTCGGTCTCCGGGAATTGCGTCAACTGCCCGGACCCGGGGGGCCATTGCATCTCGAACAGGTTGCTGGACACGAACGCCAGATCCGCCTGCGTCTGCCACGGCGTAGGTCAGCACCCGCTTACCGCTGGGCATCCGGGTCTCCCCCAGGTCCCACCGCTCGCCGGGCGGCGCAGGAATCCCCACTTCTTCGTCGAACTCACGCTGGGCGACCTCCCACGGATCCTCCGTGGCCGGGTCATACTCACCTTTTGCAACCGACCAGGCACCGTCGTCCTTGTGCGCCCAATACGGTCCGGCCATGTGCACGAGGAAGACCTCCAGCGAAGTTCCCTGCCCCTCACGCACCGGCAGCAGGCCGGCGCTGAACCGCATCACTGCACCGGCACTTTCTCCACCTGGTACGCGCGCTCCACGAGCGTGAGGCCAAGCCGCCCGTACAGTCGGGAGGCGGCGCTGTCCGGCTCGGAGAGGATCACCCACTGATCGACGCCCCGCTGCTGCGCCCACCTGCCCGCGCAGGCCAACAGCCAGGAGGCCAGGCCCTGACCCCTGTGGTCGGGAACCGTGCTCACGCTCTGGTACCGGGCGATCGATCCGCACACCACGATCCCGAGGTCGGCCACCAGCCGGTCATCGAGGAAGGCACCGACGAAGCACGCGTCGCCGGTTGTGGTCATGCGTTCACGCGCCTGGATCCGGCGCCAGGCGAAGTCGGTATATGAGCTGGGCATATCGGCCACCTCGTTGCGCCAGGCCTGCCGCCAGTCGTCGCCGCGCAGGGGTGCCAGCCGGTAGCCGTCCACCGGGACTGCCTGGGGGCAGCTGCGAGTGCTGCGCACCTCATTGACCTCCACGGACGCCCACTGTCCGGCCGGCGGCTCCCCGAGCAGCCCGATCGCTTCATAGTCCGCCGCGGGAAACGCTTGATGGAACGCGGCCTGAGCTGCGGCAGCCGGCACGTCGGCACCCACCAGCACAAAGTTGCCCCAGTAGTACTGCGGATTCTGCGGGGTGCGCACGACGGTGATCCCTTCGCGCTGGGCGACCTGCGAACCGCTCCGACGAGCCACTTCGAGGTCCGTCCACCATCCCAAAGGCATTTGCACATCGATGACCTTACCTGCCGTGGACAGGAGCCGAATTCCGCGATAGGTCTGGACTCATGGCCACCACACGACATGCACACACGAACTGGAACGGCAACCTCCTCGAGGGCGAGGGCAGGGTCACTCTGGACTCCTCGAGCATCGGCAGTTTCGATGTGTCCTGGCCCGCCCGCGCCGAGGAACCCCACGGCGTGACGAGTCCCGAAGAATTGATCGCGGCTGCGCATTCCGCCTGCTACTCGATGGCACTGTCGAACGGCCTGGCCAAGGGTGGCACCCCGCCGGTTTCCCTGGAGACGCACGCCGAAGTCGACTTCCAGCCGGGCACCGGGATCACCGGCATCCGGCTCACGGTCCGTGGGGATGTTCCCGGCTTGAGCGCCGAGGCCTTCGCCGCAGCGGCGCAAGACGCCAAGGTCAACTGTCCTGTGAGTCAAGCCCTGCAGGCGGTCCCGATCACGCTCACGATCGAAGCCTGAGGCCTCACAGACCACCCCAGCCCATCTGCATGGATTGCCGAGCATCCCGAGCCGCGGCGGTCGTCCTCGCCAGCAGCTCCTGCGTGCTGGCGGCTTGCAGCAAGGCAACCTGATCCAGGGTTCCCACGGGGGTCAGCGCGCTGAGTTGCCAGCACGCCTGCACGGGATCCGCTGACAGTTCCACATCCGCAGGCCACGCCGAGCCGAACTCGGCGCTGGCCGCGAGTGCCCTGCGGACTTCGACCTCGGTCGCCTCGCGGGCGGGTGTCAGCGTGTCATCCCAGACCAGATCCGGCAGGAACTCCACGTCTGCTCGGGGGTACGGATCCTCGGGCAGCCATTCGCGGACCTGAAAGCGGCGCCCGCCGCGGGCCACCAGGGCGACGAAACCCTCGCGGGCGTCCACCTCGAGCACCTCGGCCATCGTGCCGACCGCGAACCGATGGTCACCGCCGCCGACCTCATGGCCGCGCTCGATGAGCACCACCCCGAACTCCGGCGCCGGACTCTCGAGCAGTTGCCCGAGCATCTGCAGGTAGCGCGGTTCGAAGAGCCGCAAGGCCAGGGGCATGTGCGGGAAGAGCACCGAACCCAGCGGGAACATGGGCGTCATGACCCCAGCCAAGCACTGCGACCGGCAGTCAGCAACGGCTACCAGGTGTCCACGGGTCGACCGCTCGCGACGGTCGGCACCCACGAAAGGACCGACGCGATCGTCGCGCGGGTCGACGCCGGATCGATGACGTCGTCGATCTCGAAGACGCGGGCCACATTCAAGGCATCCACATGCGTGCGGTACGCCGCCGTGAGCTCCCGCACTCGTTGCTCACGCTCGGCGGGCGGCAGGGCGTCGAGTTCCTTGCCCATCGCCAGGCGCACTGCCCCTTCCAGACCCATGGGCCCCATATGTGCTCCGGGCCAGGCCACGGTCATGGCCGGCTCCCGGGTACTGCCCCCCAGCATCGCCTGAGCCCCCAGGCCGTAGCCGCGGCGCAGCACCACCCCGACCATGGGCACCGTCATCCGCGCCGTCGCGACCAGCAGCCGGGAGGCGTGGCGCAGGATCGCGGTGCGCTCGGCGTCAGGTCCGGCCATGATGCCCCCGGTGTCGACCAGCGACACCAAGGGGATGCCGAACGCGTCGCAGAACTGCACGAAGCGGGCCGCCTTGTCGCCCGCGTCCGCAGTGATGGATCCGGCCATGTGCACCGTCTGATTGGCGATGAAACCGACGGCCCGACCCTCGATGGCAGCCAGCGCGGTGACCAGTTCGGGCGCGAAACCAGAGCGCAGGAACACCACCGAGTCGACATCTGCCAGCGTCTCGATGATCGGGCGCACGTCATACGGCGTCCGTTCCCGCTCGGGCAAGGCCGTGCGCAGGACCGTCTGATCAGGGGCTTCCCATCTCGGCGAGCCCGCGAGGAGCCCCAGCAGTCTGCGGGTCACGGCCACCGCTTGGACCTCATCGTCGACGAGGACGTCGATGACGCCGTTCGAGGCCATCACCGACGAGGGGCCGATCTCCTCCGGCGCGTAGTCCCCGAGACCCGCACCTGCGATCATCGCTGGCCCCGCCACTCCCAGCGTGGCATCCCGGGTAGTGATCAGGATGTCCGACGACGCCGCGATGACCGCGTTCCCCGCGAAGCAGCGACCCGCCACGATCGCGATCCGCGGCACGATACCGGACAGGCCCGCCCACAACGTGAACGTGCGCACATCCAGTGCCGAGACCACCGGGTAGTCGGTATCGCTGGGCCGTCCGCCGCCGCCCTCGGCGAAGAAGACTGTGGGTGTCCGCAGCCGCTCCACCAGACCGAGCAGGCGGTCCGACTTGTGGTGACCGCGGATTCCCTGCGTGCCGGCCATGACCAGGTAGTCGTAGGAGAGGACGGCGACGCTGCGGCCCGCCACCTTCCCGATGCCCCCGACCAGTCCGTCGGCCGGGCTGGTCTGCAGCAGTTCGTCGATACCCAGTCGACGTTCCTGCGCAGCGCTGGCCAGCCTTCCGTACTCCACGAACGTCGCATCGTCGAGCAGGTCCGCGATGTTCTCGCGGGCTGTCCGAGCCCCCCGTGCGTGGCGGCGGGCCACCTTCTCGGGACGGGCAGCGTCCTCGGCCAGGGCCCGGCGGCGCGTGAGTTCGGTCAGGGGATCGTCGGCCATGAGGCCATTGTGCTGGCGGGGGGACATGACTCATGGCGAACCCGAGGTTTGCCGATGTGAGATTGGGGGCATGACGGCCTCGGTGGGGCCGTGGCCGAAAACGACCCCAGAGTCTGGACGGTGATGAAGATGGGCCTTATGCGCCACAAATCGCACAACGAGTTCACAGCAACCTGGCCGCACGGCGCCGGCCGGCCAGACTGGATGGGCCACGAACGACACGCCCACCTGTACGCCGGTGACGTCGAATTGCACGTCGTCGGTGAATCCAACTTCCAGGAGAATCTCTGGGCACTGGTCGGACGCACCTGCGAGCGCGTGCACCTCGAGACCATGGCTCTGCTGCTCCCCGAGACGGACAATCCTCACGACCCCGATGCGATCGCGGTGTGGATCAGTGGCCTGCAGGTGGGCTACCTGTCCGATCACGCGGCGCACGTGCTGCGCCATGACGTGGTGGGGTGTGCGGAGTTGACCGGCCAGGCCGTGGCGGTGGCCGCGACGATCGCGGGCGGCGGCGTTCGCCGCGACGATCTGATCGGTGACCTCGAAGTCCTACTGCACATCGACCCGGTGAGCCTCGAGGTCGTCGGCACGTGGGGCCCTGCACCTGCTCTGTAGGCGCAGGGCCGCACATGCCGAGTGTGCAACGTTCCGCGACAATGAAGGCGATGTCTGTTCTCAGTACTGATCTGCTCGTCGTGGGCGCCGGTCCGGCCGGCTCCTCGGCCGCTGCCTGGGCGGCACGCCAGGGCATGGATGTCCTGCTGGCCGACGCCGCGGCCTTCCCGCGCGACAAGGCCTGCGGGGACGGGCTCACGCCGCGCGCGATCGCCGAGCTGGATCGCCTCGGCATGACGTCCTTCCTGCAGGGCAGGGTGCGCAACTGGGGGCTTCGGACCAGCGGCTTCGGCCAGACTCTCTTCCTGCCGTGGCCGGGAGGGGCCTTCCCCTCCTACGGCTCGGCGGTGCCGCGCACGGTCCTCGACGATGCGATCCGTGATGTCGCCCTCTCGGCCGGCGCCACGGCCCTGGACGAACACCGGGCCATCGAGGTACGGCGATCCGGCGATCGGGTCACCGGCATCGTGTTCCGGACCCCATCAGGCCCCAGCGAGGTCGCGTGCCGCCGACTGGTCGTGGCTGACGGCGCGCGCTCCCAACTCGGCCGTCACCTCGGCCGGGAGTGGCACAAACAGACGGCCTACGGAGTAGCGGCGCGCAGCTACGCCAAGAGTGAGCGCAGCGACGATCCCTGGATCACCTCCCATCTGGAGCTGCGCGACGCTGACGGCCAGATCCTTTCCGGTTACGGCTGGGTGTTCCCGCTCGGCGACGGTGAGGTGAACATCGGCGTCGGCACGCTGGCCACCGACGATCGGCCCGCCGACGTGAACCTGCGCAACTTGATGGGTCTCTACGCCGAGCAGCAGCGCGACGATTGGCGCCTGCACGGCAACATCCGGGCAGCGAAGTCAGCGCTGCTGCCGATGGGTGGCGCCGTCAGCGGCGTCGCGGGGTCCAACTGGCTGCTGGTGGGTGACGCGGCCGGGTGCGTGAACCCGCTGAACGGCGAAGGGATCGACTACGGCCTGGAAACCGGTCGCCTCGGTGCGGAGCTGCTGGCAGGTGGTACGTCTGACCTGGCGGGTGCCTGGCCGGCCCTGCTGCGCGAGCACTACGGTCAGGCGTTCAGCATCGCCCGTCGGCTGGCCGGTTTGCTGACGGTGCCGCGGTTGCTGCCCACGCTGGGGCCGGTGGGCATGCGCTCCACCACACTCATGAAGGTGGCGTTCCGGGTCATGGCCAATCTGGTCACCGACGAGGATCTGGACACGACGGCACGAGCCTGGCGCGCCGCCGGGCGAGTCAGCAACCGCTTGGATGACCGCGTCCCGTTCAGCTGAACCCAGACACGAGAAAGCCGCGGACCCCGCGTTCAGCGAGGACCCGCGGCGACTCGTACTACTGAACGTTGACCTTCAGCCAGCGGGACTGGATCGCGCCCATGTTCTGCTCGACGACGACGCGGATCTTCTGGTTGCCCTTGCCGAACAGCACGACGTGGAAGCTGCAGTCGCCGTTGGCCGACACCGTGCGGGAGGCGTTGATCGAGGCACCCTTCTCCAGCAGGATTGCGTCCGACCCGGCCCAGTTGTTCATCGCAGTGTCCAGCTGACACTTGATGATGAAGGTCTGCCCTGCCTGGACCGTCTTCGGCGCCTTGACCTTGGTGAAGCCGGGGTCGTTGGCGGCGTTGGCGGCACCCGCACCAGCGAACAGCGCGCCACCAGCGATCGCAGCGGTCGCGCCCAGTGCAGCTACCTTACGAATCTTGCTCATTGCGTCTCCTTCTCCTCCGCCCGGCCTCCCGAGCGCCCTTGGGCGACACGTGGCATACGTACCTCGTGCCATCTCTTTCGACACCAGCCGGATCACCACGGTTCCCCTCAATCCCGGCGGGTGGAGGTCGCGCCCGGATTCACTCCCCACGCGAGCCATGGCCCGATCCTTGCATCCCGCGTGGCCGCAACCGGACATGTTCGACGAACGTGTCGCATCCCACCGAGACGAAAGTGCCGCGTTCACCCGTTTGGAGTAGTGCCGGCCGGCATTCGCAGGGTGCGGCGTGCCCCCTCGGCGCCGACACCGAGGGCGGCCAGGTCGTGGGCATCGGTGGTCCAACTGTCGTAGGTGCGCACGTACAGCACGCGATTGTCGTGATCGCGGGCGACGGACCACTGGGTGTAGTCACCCGATGCCGCCAGGTGCCGGGGCACGCTGACGAGATCCAGGCAGTGGAACGCCTGGTTGATCGCGTCGTGAGCGCCGGTTGCGGCCGTGACAGTCTGAGTCATCACGGTCGCCCGGACGAAGCGCGAGGGAGGGGTCACATCGCCAGGCATCCCCAGCAGACCGGTCCCGTTACCCGTCGGCGTCACAGCGATGCCACTCAAGGTGTACGGCTGGTCCTCGACGTTGGTGAGGCCGACGTAGTTGCGCAGATTGGTCAGGTGCCAGTCGAAGGTCGGGGAGTTGGTGAGCACCCCCGCAGGGTTGTCGTGCAGGTGCATCTGACCGTCGAGGAACTCCACGACGAGGTCGTGGCCGTGCGCATCGTGGATGGCGAGATGTTCCGGGATGGCCCAGTCGGCGAGCGTTTCCAAGCCCTTGGGCATGGGTCGATCCGCCGGCCACAGCGCGCGCAGCGGCGGGTTCCACACGCACACGCCGGCCAGGGCTGCTCTGACCTCGGCGACGCTGCCGCAGGTTCCGAGCAGCCACCCAGCAACGCTGAGGAAGTCGATGGCGGGAGTCTCCCCGGCAGGCGCCGTCGCGGGCAGACGGGTCTCTGGCAGCCAGAGGGTTCCCACCGACAGTCCGGCCTCATTCAGACCGTCCGCGAAGTAGTCCGGGAAGCCCAAACCATTGAGCGCCACGAAACCCAGATGGTTGCTCCAGGACAGTGCGCCGTCGGTGACAGCAGCCTGCCAATCTTGCCCGCGGGGCACGATCTCCACCTGCGATTGGGTTTCAAAGGCGAAGTCCAGGGTGCGCGCCGAGACGTGCCGGTCGGACAGCCGGATGAGTCGAAGGTCAGTGCACATGAAGCCCTCCTGGTGTCAGCCTAGGCGTTCCCGGCCTGCGACGCAGTTACGCTGACACGGTGCCTCTGGCCTCCAGCGACGAGTTGTTGTGCTTGCACGCGGTGCGGATACTCGGCGCCTCGGACACGTCACGTATCGCCGGGCGCTTCCACCTCGACTACCTGGTGACCGCGGAGATCCTGCTCGATTTCCAGGCCATGGGTTGGGTGACCCGCACTGAGTTCGCAGATGATGTGGTCTGGTCGCTGACCCCGGCCGGGCGCCTGGAGAACGAGCGGCGACTGGCCGTCGAACTGGACTCGGTGCCGGGTCGATCGCAGGTCACTTCGGCTCACCGCCAGTTTCTGCCTCTGAACGCCCGGTTCCAGGAGGTCCTCACCGCGTGGCAATTGCGGCCCCTGCCCAGGGGCCGGTTCACCACCAACGATCACACGGACTTCCGGTACGACGATCGGATCCTGCAACACCTGGCCTCGATCGGGACTGGCCTCAGTGATGTCTGCGCGGTGCTGGAGAGTCAGCTGGCGCGCCTCGGGGGGTATGCGGACCGGTATCGCAGCGCCCTGCGCCGGGCCCAGGCCGGCGAGTTCCGCTGGGTGGACTCGATAGAGGTCGATTCCTGCCACACGGCATGGATGCAGCTACATGAGGACCTGCTCGCCACCCTCGGGTTGCAGCGCGGGCGCGAGATCACGACCTGACGTCAGGCCTGCCAGCGAGCCAAATCGGCATTTGTTGCGATTTCCCACGGCGTGTCACAACAACAAGTGCCCAATTGCTCAACCCTGGAAGACGTCGACCCGCCCTCTTCACCCCAACCCCAGCAACTGGGCACAAAGTGCGATCCAGCACGGCGTGTCACAACAACAAGTGCCCAACTGCTCACCCCCGGCGAGATCTAAGCGCGCAGCGCGGGCACGAGATCACGACCTGACGTCAGGCCCCTGCGCAGCGCGGGCGATGGCCGCGACCAGGCGCTCGCGTTCCTTGCGCTGCCAGCCACCCTCGGTGTAGTTGGCCAGGAAGGTCTCGGCGAACGACACGGGGTCGTCGCCCACGATGTCACGGATGGGCGTGTCATTGGCCGCGGCCTCCTCGAACAGGGTAGCGAGATCGTCACACATCTTCACGAGGACGTCCCCTTGCGAAATCCCGCCGCAGTACATGAAGTAGCGCTCAAGGGCCTGGGCCGCCTGCCGGTAGCTCTCCGGGGAGACGCCCGCACGCGCACCTTGTACTGCCGATACTCCTTCTTCTGCTCCAGCGAGCCGGTGATCTTCTCGATCCAGGCCATGTCAGTTCCCTTCTGTTCGGAGGTTCTCGATGCGTTCCGCCACGAAGTCCCAGGTCAGCCAGAACTGCGCGAGGTGGTCGCGTCCGGCGGCGTTGAGCGTGTAGACCTTGCGCGGCGGACCTTTCTCGGACGGCACCTTCTCAATGTCGACCAGCCCGCGCTGCTCGATCCGCACGAGCAGCGCGTAGACCGTGCCTTCGGCGATGTCGGTGAAACCCTGATCCCGCAGCCAGGCCGTGATCTCGTAACCGTAGGCGGGTCGGCGGGCCAGCAATGCCAGGACGACGCCCTCGAGCGTGCCCTTGAGCATCTCCGTGATCTGCTTAGCCACGGCTCCTCCCGGCGGTACCTAGTTTCAATGAGTACTACTAGATAGTATCACTGAGTACTGCCACTGGCCAGCCTCACCACTCGTACGAACTGGCATACCCCGCGCCCCCGATTGACATACGAGTACACGCGGTCGCTGGACAACCTCGCAGAGCCGCCCGCGGGCACCTGCCGCGCCTCACCCTCCACTTCCAGCGTGAGCGTGCCCTTGAGCACGAGGAACAACTCCTCCGAGCCGGCGGCGTCGGGTAGTGCGTCGTAGCGATCGCCCGGCTGCAGGATCCAGTCCCACAACTCCGCGGCCGGCCGTCCGGAGGTGGCCACCTGCAGGGTCGCCCGGCTGCCCAGCGCAGAGGACCAGACGCCGGCTGCCTCACCGGGGGCATGGATCGAGACCGGCTCACCGCGGCTGTCGGTGGCCAGGGACGCGAAGTCGGTGCCGAGCGCTCGCGCGATCCGGTCGATGGTGACCAGGCTGGGGTTCGCCTGACCCTGCTCGATCGAGGTGAGCATCCGTCGGCTCACCCCGGCGGCGTCGGCAAGCTGCTGGACGGTCAGATCACGCTCCTTGCGCCGCCGGCGGACCTGCGCGCCGACGCGGGCGATGAACTCCGTCGTAGCTCCGCGCGGCGTCCGACACCCGCAGTTCCCTTCACAAGTCAATGTGCACTATATTTCTCAATATGAGCATTCCTATCGTATCCTCCCAGCCTGACCAGTTGCCCGCAAAGGCGACCCAAGCGGCGGTGCGGCGCGCCTTCGAGCAGATGGCAGCGGGCCGCGCGGTGCAGCCCCTGCAGGTCGTCACCGACATCCCCGGCGGAGGCGACGTCATCGCATACCAGGCTGTCCTCGCCGACGAGGGCGTGTACGCCGTCAAGGTGTCGCCCTACCTCCCGCAGGCCGAAGGATCCGCGATCGTCACGGCGTGGACACTGCTGCTGTCGCTGCGCACCGGGGAGCCGCTGCTGCTCATCGACTCCAAGGCGCTGACCGCCGAGCGCACGGCCGCCACCACCGCTCTGGCGGTCGACCTGCTGGCTCGACCAGACGCCAGGCGGCTGGCCGTCATCGGCCTCGGCCAGGTGGGTCAGGGCTCATCTGCGCCACGCGCAGGCGGTGCGCGGCTTCGACGACATCCGGGTGTGGGCGCCGAACGCCACGCGCTGGGACGGCGCCGGCGCACTGGCGCTCGTCAGCGCAGGCCGCCATCGAGGGCGCCGACGTTGTGCTGCTGTGCACCTCCGCCGCAGAGCCGGTGATCGACGTCAGCACCCTCGCGCCCGGCACGCTGGTCACCTCCATTTCGACCAACGCGCCACTTGCCCATGAGATCGACCCGGCGGCGCTGACCGACCTCGACGTGTACGCCGACTACCGCCCCGCAGCGTTCGCGGCCGCCGGGGAGATGCGGATCGCGGCCCGGGATCACGGCTACGCCCAGGCGGACATCCGCGGCGACCTCGCCGGCCTGTTGTCCGGGTCCAGCCCGGCACCCACCGGCGACCGCGTCGTGTTCTTCCGTAGCGTCGGCTTGGGCATCGAGGATGCCGCCGTCGCGCTCGCCGCCCTGCAGCAGAGGAGCAGTCATGAGGATCGCCCCGTTCGGCGTCGAACAGTGGATGAACGAGTACGAGACCCGCTGCAGCCTCAACCTCGCCGAGACGTGCGTCGAGTCGTTGACGGTCTCCCAGCTGCTCGAGCTCGCGGACCTGGACGACCTCAACGCGCAACTGCTGCCCATGAAGCTGACGTACGGCGCGATCGAAGGGTCTGACCGCCTGCGGGCGGCAGTGGCCGCCCTCTACGAGCAGCAGACCGCCAGCAATGTGGTGATCACCCACGGCGCGATCGGCGCCAACCATCTCGTACATCTCACGCTGGTCGAGCCCGGTGATCGCGTCGTGTCGGTGCTGCCGACCTACCAGCAGCACTACTCGATCCCGGAGTCCATCGGCGCCGACGTGCGGATCCTGCGCCTGCGCGAGGAGAACGGCTGGCTGCCCGACCTCGGCGAACTGCCGGCCTCGTGGGCGGTGGCGCGAAACTCGTGGCGATCAACAACCCGAACAACCCCACCGGCTCGCTGATGGACCGCGCGATGCTGGAGCAGATCGTCGCCATCTGCGAGGGTGCCGGCGCGTGGCTGCTCTGCGACGAGGTCTACCGCGGCATCGACCAGCACGATCCGGGCACCACCGTCTCGGTGGCCGACCTCTACGACCGGGGCATCAGCACCGGCTCGATGTCGAAGGCCTTCTCCCTGGCCGGGTTACGCCTGGGCTGGGTCGTGGCCTCGCAACAGCTCATCCATCAGCTGTCGATCCAGCGCGACTACAGCACCATCAGTGTCGGCATGGTCGATGACCTGCTCGCCACGATCGCCCTGGAGAACGCCGACGCCATTCTGGACCGCAACCGCGCCATCACGCGCGCCAATCTCGCGATGCTGTCCGACTGGGTGGACACTCAGCCCCACATCCATTGGGTGGAACCTCGCAGCGGCACCACGGCCCTGCTCAAGTACGACCTGCCGATGACCTCGCGCGAGCTGTGCGTCGATCTGGTGGAGTCCACCGGGGTCATGCTCACCCCGGGCAGCGCCTTGGGCGTCGAGGGCTACCTCCGCATCGGATACGCGAACAACCCCGAGGTCCTGCGCAAGGGCCTGGACGTGTTCGGCCAGTACCTCGCGGAACGCGCGTGAACCCAGCAGAGGTCGCCACGGCGGCTCAGGCCGTCGCGCCCGCCATCTGGGAGCACCTGCCGTGGACACCGCTGGTCGAGTTCGCAGCAGCCGGCGAGGCGGCGGGGGCGACGATTCTGGTGAAGTGCGAGCATCACCAGCGCACCGGCTCGTTCAAGGCCCGGGGCGCATTGGCCAAGGTGTCCCTGCTCGATGACCCCGCCCTGTCGCGTGCACCGACGGGCAATCACGGCCTCGGGGTCGCCTACGCGTTGCGCGCCTGCGGGAACGCTGCGTACCGCACGGTTGCCCGGCGAAACTCGCCGCCCTGGCCCGCTTCGGCAACGTCGAGATCTTGACGATGGGTCAGGAGGCGGCCGAGACCGAGGGGCTGGCGCGCCGGTTGGCCGCGGAGCGCGGGCGCTACGTTCATCAGTCCGTACAACGATCGGGATGTGATCGCTGGGCAGGCCACGATCGCTCTCGAGGTCTTGGAGCAACTCCGGCGATCGACGCGTCGACGCCGTGGTGGCCTCCGTCGGCGGCGGCGGGCTGATCTCGGGGGTGGGTTCGGTCTCACGGCCGCTACGGCCCGCGGTTCGCATCGTGGGCGCATCACCGGCCAACGATGCGGCTATGGCCGCCTCCGTTCAGGCTGGCGCCATCATCGACATAGAGACCAGCCCCACCCTGAGCGACGGCACGGCGGGCAGCATCGAGCCGGGGTCCATCACATACCCCCTGTGCCGGGACCTGGTCGATGAGTGGGTGTTGGTCAGCGGCTCTTCGTACCTGCGGTGGGGGTGGTAGGGCGACACGCCTGGTGGAGTTGAGGAGGGGATGGGTCGAGGCCCCTGCATGATCGGTAGCGACCAAGCTGACCGGCTGGAAGGGCCTCGACGATGTGTGATTCTACGACGTGTTCGGCTGTGGGAGGGGGTTCACAGCGGTGTTACTGCTCTGGGTGTGACCGGCTGCTGGGGCTTGAGGGTTTGCATGTGATCGCAGTCCAGGAACGTGGCGGTGGCGGTGTGAGGGTGAGTGTGGAATCGGCGCCGATCGTGGTGGGGTGTCCGGCGTGTGGGGTGGTCGCTTCGAGTCACGGCCGGCGCGGGGTGCGGCTGGTCGATTCTCCGTGTTTCGGTCGGCCAGTCGATGCGCCTGCTGGCGGAAACGGACCTGGGAATGTCCCGAGCCGTCCTGCCCGATCGGCACCTTCACAGAGCAGGACGAGACCATCGCGAAACCGCGCGCGATGCTGACGGTCAGGGCGTGCCGGTGGGCGGTGCAGCAGATCCGTCGTGAGCATGGCTCGGTGTCCGGGATCGCCCGGCAACTCGGCACCTCTTGGCGGACCGTGTGGGAATCGATCAAGCCGCTCCTGGCGGCTGCAGCGGCTGATGAGTCCCGCTTCGCCGGCGTCACCACCCTGGGCGTTGACGAACACATCTGGCACCACGTGTAACCAAGCCGATAGCGCGGGGCCGCAAGAGCTGACCGGCATGGTCGATCTGACCCGTGACAAGGACGGGCACGGCAGGTTGCTCGACCTGGTGCCCGGCCGGTCCGGCACCGTCTATGCCGACTGGCTGAAAGCCCGCGGCGACACGTTCCGCACACAGGTCCGGGTCACCACCCTGGACCCGTTCCACGGCTACAAAACGCGATCGATGACCAGCTCCAGGACGCGACCGCCGTGCTGGACGCGTTCCATGTCGTGAAGCTGGCCACCGAGGCCGTCGACGAGGTCCGCCGCCGCGTCCAGCAAGACATCACCGCGGCCGCAAGACGACCCGCTCTACCGCATCCGCAACATTCTCCGCGCCGGGCACGAGAACCTCACCGACCGGCAACAGCACCGGCTCGCCGACGCGATCGCCGCCGATGAGCGCCACGACGAAGTCCACATCGCCTGGCAGTGCGCCCAGCGCGTCCGGGCCGTCTATCACGCCGACACCCCAACCAAGGGCAGAGCGCTCGCCGAGACGATCCTGGCCAGCTTCCCCAGCTGCCCGATCCCCGAGATCGCCCGCCTCGGACGCACCCTGAAACAGTGGCGCGAGCCTTCCTGGCCTACTTCGACACCGCCCGCTGTCAGGCACGTGCCGTGAACAGAAGAGCCTGGTCAGCGAGCAGGAGATCGCCGAGGCAATGCGCCTGGCAATCGACACCGAACACACGCTGATCGAAGGGGCCGCGGGTGTCGCGCTGGCGGCAGGCATGCGCTACGCGCCTGAGCACCCGGGGCAGACCATCGTCGTGGTGTCGTGCGGTGGGAATATCTCAGCGGACAAACTGGTGGCGGCACTGGGGCGCTAGTCGGACTGGCCGCCGACGGGCAGATCAGGTCGGCAACGACGCCCGTGCGCGATAGCGTTTCGTCCGTGGCTGTGAAGAGGACCCGACGCGCCCGGATCGCAAGACGACGTGCCCGCCGGGTGGCCGCAGCCGATAACGACCTCAACGACGCGCAGTGGGCGACGCTGGTAGCGGCCTGGGGTGGCTGTGCGTATTGCGGGCGCCTCAGAGACTGCGCTGCAACGCGACTGCGTCCTGCCCATCTCCCGCGGCGGTCGGTACACGGTGACTAACGTCGTACCCGCCTGCCGCTCGTGCAACGCGAGCAAGTGCAACCGGGAGGTGACGAGTTGGATGCGCCGCAAAGGATTGGACGAGCCGGCATTTCTGACCGCGCACGCGACGGTGCTGGCCGGTTTGGTTGCCGAAGCGACCTAGGTTCTCACGGCGTGTACTCCCAGGAAGATCATCTGCCCGACCACCACGATGCCCAGCCCGGCCACGCGTAGCCGCCCCTGAGCAGTCCGAGGACGAACAACATGGCGAGTTCAGCGCGCCCTCGCCCGGCGCTGGTCGCCTGTGCGGCCTGGAAGTGCGGATTC
>JBAOHC010000008.1:0-38774 GCA_037046735.1 Candidatus Nanopelagicales bacterium
CTGCCGTGCGTGACCCTCGCCTCGTACCTCACGTTTGTCACTGTCGCCCTTGTTGTGGTGCTCATGCCCGGCGCCGACTTTGTGATCACGATGCGCAACACGCTGGCCGGCGGCAAGGGTCAGGGGTGGGCGACCGCATTTGGCATTTCGGTGGCCTGCGCGGTACAGGGTGTGCTCGCGGTCATCGGACTCGGTGCGATCATCGTCGCCAGCCAACCGCTGTTCCGGGCCATCTCCTGGGCTGGTGTGGCGTATCTGGCGTTCCTGGCGTTACAAGCGGCGCGCAGTGCCCTGCGCGGCGAGTACGCCTCGACCGAAACCGTGCCCACGAGCACTGCCACCGGGTTCCGGCAAGGTTTCCTGTCCAACATCACCAACCCGAAGGTGCTGGTCTTCTATCTGGCCGTATTGCCGCACTTCCTGGGTGACGGCCTCACGTGGACAGCCGTCCCGCTCGCACTGACTCACGCGGTCCTGGCCTTGATCTATCTCATGGTGATCGCTGCCCTGATCGCCCGGGCGGCCGCCTGGCTACAGCGTCGTCGAGTTCGGCGCGCGCTCGACGCCGCCACTGCGACTGTCCTGGGCATCTTCAGCCTGTCACTGGCCAAAGCTCAACTCTGATGTACGGACTGGGAACCGCCATCAACGTGGCGGCCATCCTCGTGGGCGCCACGATTGGCGTCCTCCTGGGCCACCGGCTGCCCCAGCGCACCCGCGACACCGTCACTGATGCCCTCGGTCTGGTGACGCTGGTGATCGGTGGCCTCAACGTCGTCGCCCTGCACGACGATACGTTCGTCTCTGCGGTGGGCAGTGGGGTCACGTTGCTCGTTGTCCTCGGGGCCTTGCTGATCGGCGGGATCACGGGTTCCCTACTGCAGATCGAGAAGCGCCTGGAACAACTCGGCGGATGGCTGCAGGCCCGCCTCTCCGGGGACGGGTCGCAAGATCGCGCCCAGTTCGTCGAAGGGTTCGTCGACTCGTCCCTGATCTTCTGCATCGGCCCGCTGGCGGTGCTGGGCGCCCTCTCGGATGGCCTGGGGCAAGGCATCGACGAACTGGCGCTGAAGTCCAGTCTCGACGGCTTCGCCGCCATCGCGTTCGCTGCCTCGCTGGGGTGGGGGGTAGCTGCCTCCGCCCTGAGCGTCGGGGTGTGGCAGGGTCTGCTGACCCTGCTCGCGGTGGTCCTCGGTTCGGTGCTGTCCCCCGCGCTGGTCGCTGCCATCACCGCGACCGGTGGCGTCCTGCTGCTCGGCGTGGGACTGCGCCTGCTGAACATCAAGGCCGTGCCCGTGGGCGACATGCTGCCCGCGCTGATCATCGCCCCGATCCTCACAGCCGTGATCGCTGCCTTCTGAAGCTCAGACGTCGCTGACGGCAACCCGCAATCCCAACGCCACCAGCACGCTGCCGCTCAGATACTCCAGCCGCCGCCGTACGCCGGGTCTGCGAGAACCAGGCACTGGCCCGGCCGACCAGCGCCGCGAACGCCAGGTACAACGGCAGTTCGATCATCACTTGGATCACCCCCAGCGCCGCCGCGGAGCGGAATGTCAGGGCGTCAGCGGGCAAGAACTGCGGGTAGAACGCGAAGAGGAACACCGCCGCCTTGGGGTTGGCCAACTGCACGAGCACCCCCTGCCCGAACGCCGTGTGCCCTGGGCTGGGAGGGCTGAGCAGTGGGTCGACCTCGACACCACCGCGCAGTCGCCAACCGCTGCGGATGGCACGGACACCGAGGTAGATCAGGAACAGTGCACCCGCAACGCGCCACACAAGGAAGGCCGTCTGCGATGCGGTGACCAGCGTGGCAAGACCCAAGCCGACAGCCAGTGCCCACAGAAAAAGACCAACCTCCAGCCCGAGGACTGTGGGCACAGCTGCCCGGAAGCCATGCAGTCCGGCACGGCGCAGCAGCAGTGCGATCGCCGGACCGGGCGTCGCGGCGATGACCAGTACCGTCAGCACAAAAGCCGGCAGATTCAGCGTCTCCACCCTGGCATCCTGTCGCATTCACAGCGGCCGGCCGATCACCGCCCAGCGCGGACCTCAGGCGCGCAGCGCCTCGGCCATCTCCTCGAACTCAGCCAGAACGAGGCCCATGTCCTCTTGGGTGTGAGCCAGCGACACCAGCCACTGCTCATCCAGCCCGGGAGGCGTCAGGATTCCCCGGTTCAAGCCCCACAACCAACTCAGCTCAGCGATACCAAAATCGGTGCGCTTGTAGTCCCGGTAGTTGCGCACCGGCGTGGTCGCCCACGTGACAGCGCCCTTGACACCGAAACCGACGGTCTGCGCGGGCAGGTCGAAGCGCACGATGATCTCGTCCAGCGCATCGAGGGCACCGTTGTTGATGTCCTCGGCGTGCTGCAGGGCTTCCCTGGTGCAGATGTCGTCGACGGCAGCCGCGGCGGCCATCGTCAAGGGGTTGCCGTTGTACGTTCCGAAGTGCCACATACGACCACTGGTGATCGTGTCCATGATGTCCTTGCGACCACCGAATGCGGCCAACGGCAGCCCGCCGCCGATGCTCTTGGCCAAGGTCACCAGGTCCGGCTTCACGCCCAGGCGCTCAGAGGCGCCACCGTAGCCAGCGGTGAGACCCGTCTTGACCTCGTCGAAGACCAGCAGCGCGCCGTGCTTGTCGCAGGCCTCGCGTACCCCGGCGAGGTAGCCCGCATCGGGAACGACGATGCCGATGTTCTCCAGGACCGGCTCCATGACGACAGCCGCGATCTCGTCGGAGTGTGCGCTCAGGATGGCTTCCAGGCCCTCAAGATCGTTGTAAGCCACCACGTGGACGATGCCGGCCTCGACCTCGAAGGGCACGACAGGAACGGGCGCGCCCTCGGGCCCAGCCTCGTCGATGTCGGGCTTGACGGACACAGACAGCGCGTCGTAACCGCCGTGGTAGCCGCCCTCGATCTTGACGATGCCTCGCTTGCCGGTGAACGCGCGCGCTGCCTTCACCGCATACATGTCGGCCTCGGTGCCGGAGTTGGCGAAGCGCACCTGCTCGATCTGGAACCGGCGCTGGTAGCGCTCAGCGATGTCTGTGGTGCTCGGCGACGGTGTGACGAACAGCGTGCCCGTGTCGAGGGCCTTGGTCACATACTCGACGACCGTCGGATTGAGGTGGCCGACCAGCATCGCCCCGAAGCCCATGGACAGATCCAGAACGTCGCGACCATCGACATCCTTGAGCCATGCTCCCTTGGCGGACTCGATGGCGATGGGGTGTGGGTCCCAATGCTGGAAGGAGGAAGCCACGCCCAGCGGCATGGGCACGCTGGCCCGCGCATGATGTGCTGCCGAGCCCGGAGTGGCCTCGGTGAAACGCTGCCACTCCCGCTCCATCAGGGCAGCGACCCGGGCTTCGTCGAGAGGCGTCGAGGAAGCGGGGATCGTGCGCCGGGTGGCAGGATCATTGGGCGGGAAGGCGTCAGTCATCGGTTCTCCTGCAAAGACAGTAGGTTTTCCGAACGGTAGCAAAGCCTCGGAACGATTTCCAATCCGACGACTGCTCACCTGCTACGGATGGCGTTGTCTGGGGGCCATTTTGCAACGGAAACCGACCGTCAATCGACGTTTCGCTCCGTGTTGGCTGCGCTCTGGGCGGGCGGCAGCGCGGCGTGGTCATGCCCGCCGGCCGGCCAGGCCTGCTGCGGCCTCGAGTACCGCAAGCGCCACGAGTCGCACGGTGCGCTGATCGGCACTGTCCGCGGCGGCGTCGACCTCAGCCAGGTCCACACTCACAACGCTCGGGTGGGCGCCAGCCAGGTACGCTGCCTGCCGCAGCTCCCAAGCGCTCAGACCACCTGGCGCAGCGGCCGGACAGGCGGGCACGACGGCCCGGTCGCAGACGTCGACATCAAGATCCACGTGGACCCGCATCCCTTGCGCACTCGCGATCGTGAGCGCCCGCTGCATCACTACTCGGATACCGAGATCGGCAACCTGTTCGCGGGTGATGAGGGTGATACCGGCATCGCGGGCCCGGTTGGAGTACTCCCGGGAGTTGGCGAAGTCGGCCAGCCCGATCTGCACGATGTGCGATCCGGACATCCCCGCCTCCAACAGTCGGCGTACGGGCGAACCATTGCTGATCCCGTCGCGCAGGTCATGGTGGGCGTCGAGGGTGACCAGGCCCCCGGCGTCACTGCCGACTGCCACGGGATAGGTCAACGAGTTGTCGCCACCGAGAGCGATCAGCAGGCGTCCTTGCCATCCGCCGACCAGATTCGCGGTGCGCGCTTCACCGTCCGGACCGTCAGGTTCCACCACGTCGCCCAGATCGACCGCCCACAGGTCCTGCAGTTCCACCGAGTGCGACTCACTCCAGGTGGAGTACCGGGCCAGCGCACCGCGCACCGCATCCGGAGTCCGGTGCGCGCTGGTGGCTGAGATCGAGCTCCGATGAGTGCCCACGCCCACGAGCCCGAGATCAGGGGCACCGATGCCACTCCAGCGCGCCGTGCCGGCGGCGATCCAGGCTGCTGCGCGGGGCCAGCGCGGGTCGGTCGGCAGGTCAGCCATCGATCATCTCCTCCCCTCGGCGCCACACACGGTCGACGAGATCAACGCCGGGTCGATATGCGAGGTGCACGTACGAGGGTGCCGCGAGCAGGACCAGGTCGGCTGGACCCCCCACGACCAGGCGGCCGACATCGGATCGGCGCAGAGCGGTGGCCCCGCCCACGGTTGCCGCGACGACGGCCTCTTCCACCGTCATCCGCATCTCCCGCACCGCGAGGGCGATACAGAACGGCATCGACGTGGTGTAACTGGTCCCCGGGTTACAGTCCGTGGCCAACGCCACGGTGACCCCGGCGGCCAGCAGCCGTCGAGCATCGGGATACGGCGAGCGGGTGGAGAACTCGGCGCCCGGGAGCAGGGTGGCCACCGTCGCACTGTCGGCGAGCAGCCCGACATCGGCGTCCGTGAGATAGGTGCAGTGATCGGCGGATGCTGCACCGGTCTCCACCGCGACGGCCACCCCGGGGCCGGGTTGGAGCTGATTGGCGTGGATCCGCGGATGCAGCCCGTGGCGGATCCCCGCCTGCAGGATCTCCCGGCTCTCCTCGGCATCGAATGCGCCCTTGTCGCAGAACACATCGATCCACCTGGCATGGCCAGCGCACGCGGCCAACATGTCCCCGGTGACCAGGTCCACATAGCCGCGCCGGTCGTCGGCGTACTCGGCAGGCACCACATGCGCGCCGAGAAAGGTCACCTCGTCGGTGACGCTGGCCGCCAGCCGCACTGCGCGTGCCTCGTCCGGCACGGTCAGTCCGTAGCCCGATTTCACCTCGCAGGTCGTGCTCCCGGAACGGTGCAACTCGCGGACCAGCCTCTGCGCGTTGGCCAACAACTGCTCATCGGTGGCCGCCCGGGTGGCCGAAACCGTTGTCTGGATCCCGCCCGCCGAGTAGGGGATCCCGGCCATGCGGGCAGCGAAATCCCGCGAGCGGTCTCCCGCGAAGATCAGATGGGCGTGGCTGTCGACGAAGCCGGGGATGACCGCCGCGCCGCCACAGTCGACGCGCACGTCAGCGGCAGGTGCCTGCGGGCCGATCCACGCCACGCGCCCGTCCTCGATCACGAGCGACACGTCGGTGCGCAACCCGAGGCCGGCACCCTGGGCGGGATCGTTGGTGACCAGTTCCCCGATGCCGGTGAGCAGCAGGCTGGTCATCTCAACCTTCCGTCATGGGTATCCGGACGCCGTCGCGGGCGGCCACCGCCTGCGCCTGCGGATAACCTGCGTCCACGTGGCGGATGACCCCCATCCCCGGATCGTTGGTCAACACGCGGCGCAGCTTCTCGCCCGCCAGCTCCGAACCGTCTGCCACGCACACCTGCCCGGCGTGCAGGGACCGGCCGATCCCGACACCACCGCCGTGGTGGATCGACACCCACGACGCCCCCGAGGCCACGTTGACCATCGCGTTGAGCAACGGCCAGTCCGCGATGGCGTCGCTGCCGTCGAGCATGGCTTCGGTCTCCCGGTAGGGCGAGGCGACCGAACCGCAGTCCAGGTGGTCGCGGCCGATCACGATCGGGGCGGACACCTCGCCACTGGCGACCAGTTCGTTGAAGCGCACGCCCGCCTGGTCGCGCTCGCCGTACCCCAGCCAGCAGATCCGCGACGGCAAGCCCTGGAAGGCCACCCGCTCCTGGGCAGCACGCAGCCAGCGGACCAAGGCGTCGTTGTCCGGGAACAGATCCATGACCGCTCGGTCGGTGACGGCGATGTCGCGGGCGTCTCCGGACAGGGCGGCCCAGCGGAACGGTCCTTTGCCCTCGCAGAACAACGGCCGGATGTAGGCGGGCACAAAGCCCGGGAAGTCGAATGCCCGCTGGTACCCGGCCAGTTCGGCCTCGCCGCGAATCGAGTTGCCGTAATCGAACACCTCGGCCCCGGCATCCATGAAACCGACCATCGCCTCCACATGAGCGGCCATCGAGGCCCGGGCGGCTTCGGTGAAGGCCTCAGGATCCTTCTGCGCGCGCTCATGCCACAACTCGAAGGGCACATCGGCCGGCAGGTAGGACAGCGGGTCATGCGCCGAGGTCTGGTCGGTGACGATGTCCACCTCTACGCCGCGGCGCAGCAGTTCGGGCAGGACGACGGCGCAGTTACCGACCAGGCCGACGCTCCAGGCCCGGCCCTCGCGTTTGGCTGCCAGCGCGGAAGCGAGCGCCACCTCGATGTCGTCGGTCCACTCATCGAGGTACCGGTCCTTGACGCGGCGGGCCAATCGGGACGCATCCACGTCAACGATCAGGCACACACCGCCGTTGAGAGTAACCGCGAGGGGTTGCGCTCCCCCCATGCCCCCGCAGCCACCGGTGAGGGTGAGCGTGCCGGCGAGGGTGTCACCGAAGCGTTTGTGGGCGACCGCGCTGAACGTCTCATAGGTTCCCTGCAGGATCCCTTGGGTGCCGATGTAGATCCATGAGCCAGCGGTCATCTGTCCGTACATCGTCAGGCCCAGCGCCTCCAGGCGCCGGAACTCCGGCCAGGTCGCCCAGTCCCCCACCAGGTTGGAATTGGCGATCAGAACGCGCGGCGCCCATTCGTGGGTTTGCATGACCCCCACTGGACGCCCCGATTGCACCAGCATGGTCTCGTCGTCGCGCAGCGAACTCAGCGTGCGCATGAGGGCGTGGAAACTCGGCCAGTCGCGCGCCGCCCGGCCGGTTCCCCCGTACACGACCAGTTCGTCGGGGTTCTCGGCCACCTCGGGGTCGAGGTTGTTCGCGAGCATGCGCATCGCCGCCTCCTGCGGCCAACCCAGCGCTGTGCGTGTCGTGCCTCGTGTCGCCCGAACCGTCACGGGGGTTCCCAACTCATGCGTCACAGGTTTCTCCTCATTCCAGGGGTCCGATCACGTCATGGACAGCCGCCAGTAGCCGACCCTGTTCTGCCAGGCGCACCACGCTGTCGATCTGCGTGGAGACGATCTCGTCGGGGCCTGGTCCGCGCACCTCGTCACGCACGGCCGCCACCACCGCAGCCGTGGCCGGTGCCGCAGACAGCGGCGCGCGCAGGTCCAGGGCCCGGGCTGCTACCAGGATCTCGATGGCCAGGACCCGGCGCAGACCGTCCACCGCTTCTCGCAGCTTCAGGCCGGCCGACCAGCCCATCGCCACGTGGTCCTCCTGCATCGCCGAACTCGGGATCGAGTCGACACTGGCGGGTGTGGCCAGACGCTTGAGCGTCGAGACGATACCGGCGGCCGCGTACTGCGCGATCATGTAGCCGGAGTCCACGCCGGTTTCGTGGGCCAGGAACGGCGGCAGGCCATGGGAGCGGGTGCGGTCAAGCAGGCGGTCGGTGCGCCGCTCTGAGATGGACGCGACGTCGGCGGCGACGATGGCCAGGAAGTCCAGCGCGTAACCCACCGGCGCGCCGTGGAAATTGCCGTTGGATTCCACCCGGCCGTCGGGCAACACCACCGGGTTGTCGATCACAGCGTTGATCTCGCGCTCGGCGACAGCGCGAGCGAACGCCAGCGTGTCGCGGGCGGCGCCGGCGACCTGCGGCGCACACCGCAGCGAGTACGCGTCCTGCACGATGTGTTCGGTGTCCGCACGATGGCTGGCCATGATCGCCGAACCAGCCAGCAGTCGCCGCAGGTTACGCGCCGAGGTGGCCTGCCCAGGATGCGGCCGCAGCCCCACGAGGTCCTCTGCGAACACCCGATCGGTACCCAGGAGGGCTTCGACGGTCATGGCAGCCCCCACATCACACAACCTCATGAGGTCGTCGAGATCAGCCAGCGCCAGGGTCAGCATCCCCAGCATTCCGTCCGTGCCATTGATGAGGGCCAGCCCCTCCTTCTCCTGCAGCACTAGCGGACGGATCCCGGCGGCTGCCAACGCTTCCGCGGCTGGGCGCACTCCTGATGTGGCCAGGACCCAACCCTCCCCCAGGGCGGCCAGCGCGACGTGTGACAGGGGGGCCAGGTCGCCGCTGCAGCCTAGCGAGCCGTAGGTGTGTACTGCGGGCACGACATTGTGGTTCAGCATCGCCGTTAGGGTCTGCACGACCTCCGGGCGCACCCCGGTGAGCCCCGACCCCAGACTCGTGAGCCGTAACGCCATCATGGCTCGCACCACCTCGGCGGGCACGAGCGGTCCGGTGCCAGCGGCATGGCTGCGGATCAGACTGACCTGCAAGGCCGCGCGCCGCGCCACGGGGATGGACACGGTCGCCAAGGCTCCGAAGCCGGTGGACACTCCGTAGGCAGGGCGATCGCTGTCCGCAAGGGCCCGCACGATCTCGTGGCCCCGGGCCACCCGTTGCGTCACGACATCGTCGAGCACGACGGGCTCACCCCGGCGAGCCACAGCCACCACGTCATCGAGGGTCAATCCTGCGAGTTGCACCACAGTGGCCCATTAGATCAGCGTTGGCCGGCGGGGGGAAGGTTGAAGGGTCATGGAGGGCGCACGCAGGAGTACGTAAGGACTTGCCACCAGCGCGGCCGTTAGGCTGGCGACCTGCCCCGAAGGAGACAGCGATGACCCCCGAACAAGCGCAGTACTTCGCGCAACGGTTTGAGGCTGTGGTGAGCAATGTCGAGCGGTTCATCCAAGGCAAGGACGACGTCGTACGGCTCGCGCTTGTGGCCCTGCTGGCCGAGGGACACCTGCTGATGGAGGACGTACCCGGCACCGGCAAGACCTCCCTTGCGCGCTCCCTGTCGGCATCTCTGGGACTCAGCGGCAGTCGTATCCAGTTCACCCCCGACCTATTGCCTTCGGACGTCACCGGCGTCACGGTCTTCCATCAGAGCAAGGACACCTTCGAGTTCCACCCGGGTCCGGTGTTCGCCAACGTGGTGCTTGCCGATGAGATCAACCGCGCCTCCCCCAAGACGCAGTCGGCGATGCTGGAGGTGATGGCCGAGCGCACCGTCACGGTGGACGGCCGCAGCCACCCGGTACCCCGCCCGTTCCTGGTTCTCGCCACGCAAAACCCCGTGGACATGGACGGAACATATCCGTTACCCGAGGCCCAGCTCGACCGGTTCATGATGCGGATCTCGGTGGGCTATCCCGACCCGGTCGCCGAGACCCAGATCCTCAAGAACTCCCATGAGGGCCGCCGACTGGAGGATCTGCGTCCGGTTTCGAATACCGAAGAGGTCACGGGGATGATCAAGGCGGCCGGTGGCGTACACATCGCCGACAGCGTGCTCACCTACATCGTCGGCCTGGTCAACGCGACCCGCAACGCCAGCGGTGTGCGGCTTGGTTCCAGCCCCCGTGGCGGGCTCGCGCTGCTGGCAACCGCCCGGGTCCGGGCGGCCTCGCGCAGCCGGCACTACGTGACCCCCGAAGATGTCGAGGCCCTCATTCAGCCCGTTTTGGCCCACCGCCTGGTGCTGGCACCGGAGGCCATCGCGGGCGGGGCCAGTTCGGAACAGATCCTGGCGGAGGCCACCCGCGGAGTGCCGGTCCCGCAAGGCTGACATGTCGACCCAGACCGAGCCCACCGTCGTAGCAGCCGCGCAGGATGACGAGCCCGAGTCCGTCCGGCAGATGTCCGGGCGGGCCAAGGGCCTGCTGATCAGCGTTCCCATTCTTGCGGGTCTGGGATTCCTACTCGGCTATCCGGCGATGGTGGCGGTAGCGGTCGCGCCGATCCTGCTGGTGGTGCTGGCCCTGTTCATGGTGGGGCGCCGTCCGGGCGGCAACCTGACGCGCGCCGTGGAGCCGAGCCAGCTCACCCGCGGGGAGACGGCTCGCGCCTTGATCACCAGCATCAACAATCGGGTCACTCCCACCGGAGTCGTAGAGGCCCTGGACAGCATCGCCGGGCAGCCGGTCGATGTGCTCATCCCGCCTGTGCCGCCGCGTCGCGAGGTGACGGTGAGTTACCGGTTCGTGCCATTGAAACGGGGTGAGCTCAAGCTCGGGCCGGTGACCCTGGAACGCCGTGACCCGTGGGGGCTGTTCATCCGGCGGGCGACATCCTCGGCCACGATGACGGTGCTCGTACACCCCCGCGTGCTGCCGGTGGAGATCACGCTGGCCGGCAACCGGATCGGTCAGGAGGGTGGTACCGCCGACCGGGACGTGCTGGGTTCCAACCAGTTCAGCACCCTGCGGGAGTACGTGATCGGTGATGAGCTGCGGCAGATCCACTGGCGCTCCAGCGCCCGCGTCGGCAAGCTCATGGTCAAGCAGCTCGTCGACAATCCGCTGCCCCGGGCGCTGGTCATCCTGGACAATGACTCGCGCTCGTACGCCCGCCCCGAGGACTTCGAACAGGCAGTGGATGCGGCCGCATCGATCGGCACGGCCATCGTGCAGGCCGGGCTGCCCGTGACCCTGCGCAGTACCGGCGACGAGACGGCCGTCGAGATTGTTCGGGTCGATGATCTGACGCAACTGCTCGATGCCCTGGCCCTGACCGATCCTCGCGTCCTCAAGGTTTCGCCGCCGGCCATCCGACAGGTGCTGCTGGCGACCCGTAGCACGTCCTTCTTCCTGGTCACGGGCACACACACGGGGCTGCTCCCCAGTGCCATCGCGGCCCTGGGCCTGGTCGGTGAGGGCACCGTGGTGCGGATCGGCAATCCAGCCAGCACCACCAGGCCCCGCCGCGGCCTGGTCTTTCGCGACGCCATGACCTGCGATGACCTGGTCAATCCCCTGCACGCCGGACGGCAGCGATGACCCGAGTCGAGGTGGTGCGTCGCACCGTCGCCGTGGCCCTCATGAGCCTGGGGGCCTCGGCGATCTTCATGCGGCTGTTCGGAATCCTGCCCGTGCTCGGCCGGATCTGGCCGGTCATCATCATGTGTTGTGTCGGGTACGCCCTCGGTACGGCCGGCGGGCAGCGCGTGCAGCGCGGTTTGGGGGCGGTCGTCGCGCTGGGGACCACCGTCGTCGGCATCGTCTTGCTGGGTGCCATGACCATCCCCAACGCCGTGGGCCAGATCAAGGTGTCGAATGTCTTCGATGGGTTGGTCAACGGTCTTGGCCTGATCCTGACCGCAGTCGTGCCCGCTCCCGTGAACGCTGAAACGATCACCGCCGGCATCGTGGTCACCGCATACGGGGCCCTGGTCGGATGCATGCTGGTGACCACCTTCGTCCCGGCCAGCAGCCTCGTCCCGGCCGTATTGGTGTTCCTTGGCGGTCTGGCCCTGTCGCAGGGCTCCCCGGTCTCAGCCCTGCCGTTCACCGCGGTCTTCATCGTCACTCTGGTGGGGGCGTTGGCGCTCATGCCCGCTGCGAAGCAGCAGAACAAGATCGAGGATGGCGCCGAGTTCGCCAGCGTGGAGACGACCCCACGTCCGGGTCGCAAGTTGCGCGTGACCACCGTGGCGGTGGGGGCGCTGGTCGTGGCCGTGGCCGCGTCGTTCCTCGGACCGGCGACCGGGATCGGGTCGGTCGGCGAGGCATTCGATCCCCACAAGAAGGACAACATCCGTCCGGAGATTGATCTCGACGGTGACGACGCCGTTTCCTTGGCCACGAAGTGGCAGACGATCCGCCGTGAGGAGCCGTTGGACCTGTTCACCGTGACGGGCCCGGACATCCCCGAGGCCGTCAACTGGGTGGTCAACGGAAAGTTCGACGGTGTCGCCTGGAGCAGCCTCACCACCTTCGATCTCATCGAGGACGGCGTCGCCTACGACGGCCCGCGGGCGAAGTTCACCGCCGAGGGGACCACCGGCTTCGACACCGGAACCGCGTTGCCCGGCCCGTGGCTGCCGGCTACCTACCGGCCGACCGATGTCGTGGGGACGCCGGCGCGGGCTGATCCCGACGGCACGATCGTGGCTGGCGATGAGATCGCCGCGGACAAGGCGTACTCCGTGGACTTCCGGGCCCTTGCCCTGCGTTCACTGCGCCAGCTCGACACCATCGCGCCCGTCGATCAGCCCGAATTCGGCACCCTGCGGGAGTTGCCCGTGGGCTTCAGCGACTCCATGAGATTCTTCGCAGCCGCAGCCATGGCCGATGCGGACACCCCGTACGGCAGGGTGCAGGCGTTGGCCGACACCCTGAGTTCCTCGCCTTACGTGGAGCAGGTCGACACGATTCAGAACAACTTGGACACCGCCTCGCTGGAGGATGTCGTCCTGGGCAGTAGACGCGGCACCCAGGCACAGTTCGCCACGGCGTTCGCCATGCTGGCCCGGTCGCAGGGATACCCCACCCGGATGGTTGTCGGGTATGCGCTGGAGGGCAAGGGAGACAGCCGTCGGGTGCAGAGCACCGATGCGATCGTCTACCCAGAGGTGCAGTTCACCAAGTTGGGCTGGGTCCCCTTCGCCCCGGGTCCCCGGGACCTCGCTCGCGGCGTGCCAGTACTGCGCAAGTTCAAGCCTCCCAAGACCGAACCCGAACCGACACCGGAACCGACGCAGGAACCTGAGCCGACCCCAACGCCCACACCGAGTCCGAGCGATCAAGCCGAGCAGGATTCCAGTTTCAGCCCGCTCTCCTTCCTGCTACCCCTTGGGTTCGTCGTGCTGCTCATGGCGTGGCCGGCATTTGTGGCTTGGCGGCGGGGTCGAGTCCGCCAGCAGTATCGCAGCGGCACACCAGATGACGAGGTGGCCGGCGCCTGGGCGTACGTGCGCAATGCCCGCAGGCGGGTTGGGCAGCCGCTGGATGACACCGCCTCAGCAGCCGGGTATGCCGTCGACCGGGCGAGTCCGGCTCCCTTGGCAGGACTGGCCACGATGACCGAGACAGCCCTGTACGCCCCGGAGCACCTGTCGTCCGACACGGCGAATGGCGCCTGGAAGCTGGCCGACGACGTTGTCACGCAAGCGGTGCGGGCCGCCTCGGTGAGCGGGAAGGTTCGCTGGTGGCTCGTCCCGTGGCTGGCCCGATCCCGCAAGCGCACCTAGCCTGGAGACATGCATCCCACGCCGGCGACCGACGCGACCCCCTTCCCCAAGGCCAAGTCCGAGGAGCAGTGGCAACAGACTCTGTCTGCCGAGGAGTACCGCGTGCTGCGCGAGGCCGGCACCGAACGGCCGTACACCGGCGAGTACACAGACACCGAGACCGTCGGCGTGTACTCGTGCCGGGCCTGCGGGACGGAGTTGTTCCGCTCGCACGAGAAGTTCCACTCGCAGTGCGGCTGGCCGTCGTTCTTCTCCCCACTAGCTGCCGACCGGATCGTCGAGATCGAGGACAGGTCCATGGGGATGGTGCGCACGGAGGTGCGCTGCGCGGCCTGCGGGTCGCACCTGGGGCATGTCTTCGCCGGTGAGGGTTACCCGACGCCCACCGACCTGCGGTACTGCATCAACTCGGTGTCGCTGCGGTTGGATCCCGCCTGAGGTTGGTTCGCCGGTGGCGGTCAGAGGGCGGACGCTGGGCGTCCGCCGCCGACGACCTGAGCAAATGGCCAGGAGGTGCGATTACCCACGGCGTGTCGCGACAACAACTGCCCAACTGCTTGTCCGGCCCTTAGGGCAGTTTCTCCAGCAGATCGGCCAGCGGCCACCGTCGGCCCGTGTAGAACGGGATCTCCTCACGGACATGCAGGCGCGCGCGGGAGCCGCGAAGGTGCCGCATCAAGTCCACGATGCGGTGCAACTCCTCGGCCTCGAAGGCCAGCAACCACTCATAGTCGGACAACGCGAAGGTCGCCACGGTGTTGGCCCGCACGTCGGGATAACCCCGAGCCATCATTCCGTGCTCCTTGAGCAACTCCCGGCGCTCCTCGTCGGAGAGCAGGTACCACTCGTAGGAGCGCACGAACGGGTACACGCACACCCAGTCGTGGGCGACCTCCTCGGCCATGAAGGCCGGGATGTGCGACTTGTTGAACTCCGCCGGACGGTGCAGGGCCTGTACCGACCACACCGGCTTCAAAGCCTGTCCGAAACCCGGTGGACCGTAGCGTGTGATACGCCTCCTGCAGCGTCTCGGAGGTGTCGCTGTGCCACCACACCATCACATCGGCGTCGGCACGCAGTCCACCCACGTCGTACCAGCCGCGCGTCACGAGATCCCCGTTCACCTCGTTGAGGGCCCGTTGGGTCTCGTCAGCCAGTTCGGAGCGCATGGGTCCGAGCGTGCCCTCAAGGGCGAACACGGAGATCTGCATGTACCGGATCGTGTCGTTGATGCGGCGTGCGGCCGCCGCCTTGGACTCAGCCATGGGACCATTCTCGCCGCTGCGCGAACTGCTGCAGAAGGGTGCTCGCCCCTGCCTGCGCCGACCCGATACAGGCCGGGATCCCCACGCCCTCATATGCAGCGCCGCACACCGCGATGCCAGGTGTGCTGCCCAGCCACTCCCGCACCTCGGCAACCCGGCTGCGATGGCCGACGTTGTACTGCGGCAGACCCTGCTCCCAGCGGGTGACCCGCTGCACCAGCGGCCGGCGAGGCAGCCCCGTCAGAGCCGCCACATCATCGGCGGCCAGGCGCGCGAGCTCCTCATCGGTGGACTGGGGCACCAGGGGATCGCGAGCCCGTCCCACAGAGGCCCGCATCATGAACATCCCGCCGGGGGCGTGACTGCGGGCATGATCGCTGACCCAACCCCACTTGTTGCTCGAATAGGTGACGCCCTTCACGGCGAACCCCTCGACCGGGGGAACGAGGAATCCGCTGCCATCCAGGTGCGGCGTCACACTGCTGGGGTAACCGAAGGTGATGACCGCGACGTCGGCGTACGGGATGGCGCTGAGTTCATGCGCGGCCGGCTCGTTGACCTCCTGCAGCAGGCGGCCCGTCACGTTCGCGGGTGTAGCGAACAGGACAGCATCCGCGGTGTGGGTCGTGTAGCGCCCCCGACCGTCCCCGGCCACCACATCCCAGCGCGCTGCCCGCCGCCGGACCTGCTGGACCGCACTGTTGAGCCGCAGATCGACGGTGTCCGGCAGCGCCCGCACCAGATGGCCGGGCAACGTCCCCACACCACCTTCGATCCCAACGAACAGTGGACCTTTGCGCGGTCCCGTGCTCTTGCGGCCATCGGCCAGGACCGTCGTCGCGGCTTCGAGAGCGGACCTGCGCTGGCTGGCGGCACGGTACAGGGCGGGCACTGTCGTCTGCAGGCTCAGTTCCTCCGACAGCCCGGCGTAGACACCTCCGAGCATCGGTTCGACCAGCCGTTGCGTGACCTCCGCGCCCAGCCGGGTGCTGACGTAGTCCCCCACGGAGACGTCACCGTGCAGGACGGTGCGCGGCAGCAGATGATCCAGCGGGATGCGCAACAATCCCGGCACCGACAGGATGCCGCTGGCCGCCAGCCGTCGCAGATCGGTCGGTACACCAGTGAGCAGCCCGCTCGGAATGGGCCGCAGTCGTCCCCTGGAGTACAACGCCGCACTGGTGGTGGCTGCCGGCACCACTTCGATACCCAGTTCCCGGCACAGGTTCACGGCCTCCGGACGGGTCGCCAGCATCGCCTCCGCGCCCACGTCGACGCTGACTCCGCCCACATCGCGGACCCGCAGCTTGCCACCGACCTCGTCACTGGCCTCCAGCAGCGTGACTGTCGCGCGGTCATCCTTGCTCAAGTACCAGGCGGCGGCCAACCCACTGATGCCGCCGCCGATCACCACCACATGCGGGGACGTCACGCCGATGTCCCGCCCGGTATGGCCTGCCCGTACCGCTGGACGCTCTCCACGGCAAAGGTGATCAGGTCGGGGTCGGTCTGCGGAAGGACTCCGTGGCCGAGGTTGAAGATGTGTCCGAGCAGTCCCTGGCCGCCGGCGAGCACCCTGCGTACCTCCGCCTCGACCGTGTCGCGGTCGCTGAGCAGAACGGCGGGGTCGAGATTGCCCTGCAGCGGCATCGCAGCGCGCAGGCGCGCATCCACATCCTCCAGATCGATCCGGAAGTCGACGCCCAGCACGTCATTACCGGCCAGTGCCATGTCGGCGGCCAGATGGTTGGCCCCCACAGCGAAGTGGATGCCGGGGACACCGAGATCCGCCACTTGCTCGAACACGTGGCGGCTGTGTGGCAGGACATGCTCCCGGTAGAGGCGGGCCGGCAGGCTGCCCGCCCACGAGTCGAAGAGTTGGATGGCGCTGGCGCCGCTGAGGATCTGGGTGCGCAGAAAGGCAGCCGCCAGATCAGCCAGGCGGCTGGCGATGGCGGCGAAGGTATCAGGGTCCCGCAGGATCATGGCCTTGGTCTTGGGAAGGTCGCGGGAGGGTCCGCCTTCGATCAGGTAGGACGCAACGGTGAACGGGGCACCCGCGAAGCCGATCAACGGTGTGCTGCCCAACTCCCCCACCGTGGCCCGCACCCCGGCCGCGACCTCCTCGAACATCTGCGGATCGGGCGCTGGCAGGCGCGCCACATCGGAGGCCTGGGTGAAGGGTTGCGCCACAACCGGTCCGACACCGGGCTTGATCTCGACATCAACCCCGGCGCACTTGACGGGCACCACGATGTCGCTGAAGAAGATGGCGGCATCCACGCCATGGCGACGCACCGGTTGCAGGGTGATCTCCGCGGCCAGATCCGGGGTCAGGCATGCCTGCAGCATGGGGATGCCCTCGCGCAGGCGGCGGTACTCGGGCAAAGACCGGCCCGCCTGTCGCATGAACCACACCGGTGGTCGATCGACAGCTGCCCCCCGCATGGTGCGCACAAGGCGGGAGTCAGAGGTCAGCGAGGCGTTCCAGGGATGTTCAGCGGGCAGGCTCACCTTCCGATCGTGGCATGGCCTGGTCGGGGCTGCAGCGACACCTCCCGACCCTCGTGGCGTGCGGGGCTCCTCACACTGCGCCGGACGTGGGACACGCACCTTGCTCCAGGCTCCTTCCCCCACCGCCGCGACCTACGATGAGAGGCGTGAGCGCAGCCGATGAGTTCGCGGAGGCTGTCAACGCGCTGGATCAGCGAAAGGTCCGTCCGGAGATCGAGATCAGCGAGGCACCAGCCCCAACCCGGCTTGCGCCCCACGCCTACGCCTGCACGGCCGACATTGGTGATCCTGAGATCGGTACCGGGCGGTTCGTGCTGTTGCATGATCCGTCCCGCCCGACGTCGTGGGAGTCCGACACCCGGGTGGTGGCCTACGTCGAAGCGGACATCGACGCGGAGATGGCCGAGGACCAACTGCTGACCGACGTCGGGTGGACGTGGCTGCAGGAGGCGCTCACAGGGGCCGAGGTGCCGTTCGACGCCCTCGGTGGCACGGTGACGGCGGTGCGGTCGACCTCCTACGAGGCCCTTTCGGCGCGCGGGCACGAGGCCACCGTCCAGATCCGTGCCTCTTGGTCACCGCGTTCGGTGCGTGATGTGCCCGGACATTTTCAGGCGTGGCTGTCGCTGATGGAGCTGTGCGCTGGCCTGCCACCGTACTACCCCGGAGTCACTCGAATAGGTGATGTTTAGCGCTGCGGAAGTGGCGCGTTCAAGTTTCTGCCCACGCGTGTCGATGCCCCTGATGAAAGCCAGTGAAGGGAGTCGCACCGTGACTAGTTACGTCGTTGTACCTGAAACGGCACAGCGGGAGTCCGTGCGCACCACCACGACTGCAGTGGTGTGCGGGTCCGCGAACAAGGTGCGTGGCCTGGCCGGATCCCCGGCACTGACCGGTTCTCGTACCACCATGTTGACCACGGCTGCCGCCATTCGGGAATACGCCGACCGGCACGCGCCAGCCGACATCTGCGTGATCGTGACCCCGCTGCCCGATGGTCCGGCCGTACCCCTGATCCGGATGCTGCGCACTCGCGGCTGGCAGAAGGTCATCGTGCTCAGTGGCAAGGCTGATGCCCGGGCCATCCACGCGACCGTGGGCGCCGGCGTTCGCAGCGTCATCGTGCATCAGCAACCCGAGCCGAGCCCGGCCGTCGACACAACCGCGTAGCGCGGGCCTGCTCAGTGAGCGTGAGCTCGAGGTCTTGCGGATGGTGGCCGATGGTCAGACCAACCGTGCCGTTGGTGAGCACCTGGGTCTGTCTTCACTGACCGTGAAGTCGCACCTGGCGCGGATCGCCCGCAAGATGGGCTGCGGTGACCGCGCGGAGATGGTCGCCACATCGATCCGTAACGGATACATCGCCTGACAATCCACGATCCTGGCGGCAGTGGCGCCTAGGTTAATCCTGTGAGCCACGAGTTGCACTGGGATGCCGCGCTGCCCGACGTGGTGGACACGGCCGCGGAACTCGAACAAGCCGCGCGGGCCCTGCGCGATGGCGAGGGACCGTTAGGTGTGGACGCCGAGCGGGCGGGCAGCTACCGATACTCCCAGCGGGCCTACCTGGTGCAGGTCTACCGTCGCAACGCCCCCGTCCTGCTGCTCGACCCGATCGGCATCGACGACTTCAGCCCGCTCGCCGAGATGCTGGGGGCCGAGCAGTGGGTGATGCAGGCCGCGCACAACGACCTCGATTGCCTGGCTGAGATCGGTCTAGTGCCCCCCGATCTGTTCGACACCGAGATCGCCGGGCAGTTGCTCGGTCTGGAGCGGGTCGGTCTGGCCTCGCTCGTGGAGACGCAACTGGGGTACGCGATGCGCAAGGGTCATGGCCAAGCGGACTGGTCGCGGCGGCCCTTGCGGCGCAGTTGGCTCGAATACGCCGTACTCGACGTGTCCCTGCTACCGGACCTCGAGGAGGAACTGGCCGAGAAGCTCGCCGAAGCCGGCAAGACGCAGTGGGCGCGCGAGGAGTTCACCCATCAGATGCGGCAACGGCCCACGCCGGACCGGCACCTGCGGTGGCTGCGAACGAATGGGGCCGGCAAACTGCGTACCAACGCGCAACGCGGTGCGCTGCGAGCCCTGTGGTTCCACCGCGACGAGCTCGCCAGCACAACGCGATGTGGCGGTGCACCGGATCGCGCGCGACCCCGTCCTGGTGGAGATGGCCAAGGCGCTGCCCACCACCGCGAGCCAACTCGCCGCCTTGCCCGACATCCCCCGTCCCGTTGTGGCCCAGGCCGGCAAGTGGCTGCGCGTGATCGAACGGGGGGCCGCCGACCCGGTCGCCCTACCGGACCGGCCAGAGGGCCCCCCGCAACGCTCTTTGCGCGCGTGGGAGAACCGCGACCCGGAGGCAGCCAAGCGGTGGACGGCCCTGCGGGAGGCGCTGGCAGCCCGCGCCGACGAGTTGCAGGTGTGGCCGCAGACACTGCTGACCCCTGATGTGCTGGCCGACCTCGCCTGGGCGCCGCCGCTCGATCCCCGCGCCCGGCTCATCGAGCTCGGGCGCACGACCGTGGCAGATCGAACACACCCTCGACCTGTTCGGAGGCTGAGCGGGCATCGACTGGCGCACCCTGGCTGGCCTGCCGCCAGCAATTCGGCAGTTGTTGCTAAGACACGCCGTGGCGAATCGCACCTTGTGCCCATTCACTATCCGCGGCACGGCACTCGCCCGGCGTGGTCGCCACAACCGGCGATACTCACCCCGGACCCGACCATTTATTACTCGCCAGTAACATGGAGAGAACATTTATCCCCTGGAGGTCCGTATGGCACAGGCAGGTCGCAACGTCGTATTCGTCGATGGGGTGCGAACTCCGTTCGGCAAGTCCGGGCCCAAGGGCCTCTATGCCGAAACCCGAGCCGACGATCTGGTCGTACGGGTGATGCGCGAGTTGCTACGGCGCAACCCGAACCTGCCACCGGAGCAGATCGATGAGGTGGCGATTGCCGCCACCACCCAGATCGGCGACCAGGGCCTGACCCTCGGCCGCAGCGCGGCGATGCTCGCGGGCCTGCCGAAATCGGTGCCGGGCTACTCCATCGACCGGATGTGTGCTGGCGCGATGACGGCAGCCACCAGCGTCTCCGCCGGCATCGGCGTGGGCGCCTACGACGTGGCCATCGCTGCCGGCGTCGAGCACATGGGCCGGCATCCGATGGGTGAGGGCGTGGACCCCAATCCTCGGTTCCTTGCCGAGCGGATCGTCGACCCCGAGGCGCTGCTCATGGGCAAGACCGCGGAGAACCTGCACGACCGGTTCCCGCACCTGACCAAGGAGCGCGCCGACGCCTACGCCGTCGCGTCCCAGGAGAAGACGGCCAAGGCGTACGCGGACGGCAAGATCCAGCCGGACCTCGTTCCCGTGGCCATCCGGACCGCCGATCTTGGCTGGGGCCTGGCCACCGCTGACGAGCCGCCCCGCCCCGGCACCTCGATGGAATCACTGGGCAGCCTGAAGACGCCCTTCCGCCCCCACGGCAGGGTGACCGCCGGCAACGCGGCCGGACTCAACGACGGCGCGACTGGCGCGATCCTCGCCGCTGAAGAGGTGGCTGATGCGCTGGGCTTGAACAAGAAGATGCGACTGGTCTCCTTCGCCTTCGCGGGCGTGGAGCCCGAGGTGATGGGTTACGGACCCGTCCCCGCGACGGAGAAGGCGCTGAGCAAGGCCGGCCTGAGCATCGAGGACATCGGCCTGTTCGAGATCAACGAGGCGTTCGCCGTGCAGGTCCTGAGCATGTTGGACTTCTACGGGATCGCCGACGACGATGCGCGGGTGAATCCGATGGGCGGGGCGATCGCGGTCGGACATCCGCTGGCCTCCAGCGGCATCCGGCTCATGACGTACTTGGCGAAGGACTTCGCCGACCATCCCGAGGTGCGCTACGGCCTGACCAGCATGTGTATCGGGCTGGGCATGGGCGGGACTGTCATCTGGGAGAACCCCAACTACACGCAGGAGGCCTGAGCCATGACCGACAGCATTTCCAAGCCGATCCCTCAGTCCGATGCCGACGCGGCCCTGGACGAGTCGATCCAGTTCGCCGATGAGGTCGTGACACACGCCAAACTGCGCACCGCGGAGCTTCCGCTCGGCGCCGGCACCGCCGCGATCATCACCCTGGACAACGGCTTCGATCACACCAAGCCGAACACCTTCGGCCCCGGTGGCCTGCTCGAACTCAAGGCAGCGCTGACGCAGGCCCAGCAGATCCCGGGTCTGGCGGCCATCTGTGTCACGGGCAAGCCGTTCATCTTCGCCGTGGGCGCGGACCTCACCGGCGTGCCGCGGCTGACCGACCGGGGCCAGGCGTTGGCGATCGGCCGGCTCGGCCATGAAGTACTCGGCATGCTCGGGTCGTCCAGCGTCCCCACCTTCGCGTTCATCAACGGCGCGGCCATGGGTGGCGGCGTCGAGGTCGGCCTGCATTGCCACTACCGGACCATCTCGTCCGGGGCGGCAGCCTTCAGCCTCCCCGAGGTGTTCCTGGGTCTGATCCCCGGCTGGGGCGGGGCGTACTTGCTGCCCAACCTCATCGGACCGGCCAAGGCTGCCAAGGTGGTCATCGACAACCCGATGGCCCAGAACAAGCAACTCAAGCCGGCCCAGGTGGCAGGAACTAGGGATCGCCGACGTCATGCTCGAGCCTGCGGACTTCCTCGAGGAGTCGCTGCTGTGGGCCGCGAAGGTGCTGACCGGCGAGATCGTGGTCGAGCGCGCCGAGATCGATCGGGGGGCGGCTTGGGACGAGACCGTGGCGAAGGTGCGCGCGGGTCTGGACGCCCGACTGAAGGGGGCCACCCCGGCTCCCTACCGCGCGCTGGACCTCATCGCGCTGGCTAAGACCGCCACCCGGGCAGAGGGGTTCGCGGCAGAGGACGAGGCGCTTGCTGACCTGATCATGGGTAATGACCTGCGGGCAGGGCTGTACTCCTTCGACCTCGTGCAGCGGCGCGCCAAGCGCCCCGTCGGCGCTCCGGACAAGAAGCTGGCCCGACCGGTCACCAAGGTCGGGGTCGTCGGGGCGGGTCTGATGGCCTCGCAGATGGCTCTGTTGTTCGCGCAGCGACTGCAGGTCCCAGTGGTCATGACCGATCTCGATCAGGCCCGGGTCGACAAGGGGCTGGCCTACGCGCACGCGCAGATCGATCAGATGGCGGCCAAGGGTCGCGTCAACGGTGACAAGGCGAATCGCCTCAAGGGTCTGATCACCGGGTCGGTGACCAAGGAGGCCTTCGCGGACGCCGACTTCGTGATCGAGGCAGTGTTCGAGGACATGAAGGTCAAGCAGCAGGTCTTCGCCGAATGTGAAGCCGTCATTCGCCCCGACTGCATCCTGGCCACGAACACGTCCTCGCTGTCGGTGACGGAGATGGCCAGCGGACTCCAGCACCCGGAGCGGGTGGTCGGTTTCCACTTCTTCAACCCGGTGGCGATCATGCCTCTGCTGGAGATCGTGCGCGCCGAGGCCACCGACGACCCGACGCTCGCCACGGCATTCGTCGTCGGCAAGTCGCTGAAGAAGTCGTGTGTGCTGGTCAAGGACGCCCCGGCGTTCGTCGTGAACAGACTGCTCACGCGTTTCATGGGCGAGGTCACCCGCAGCGTCGACGAGGGCACCCCCTTTGAGGTCGCCGATCGCGCCATGGACCCCCTTGGTCTGCCGATGACGCCGTTCACCTTGTTGCAACTGGTGGGCCCGGCGGTCGCCTTCCACGTGTCCGAGACGATGCACGAGGCCTACCCGGATCGGTTCTACGTGTCCGACAACCTGAAGAAGGTCGTGGAGGCCGGCAAGGGCGCGATTTGGGACTACTCCACGGGCACACCACAGGTCGATCCAGAGGTGGCCGCTCTGTTCGCGCAGGGTGACGCGGCGATGACCGAGGAGCAGGTGCGCACCCGCGCGCTCGACGCCTTGGCCGAAGAGGTGCAGTTGATGCTGGACGAAGGCGTCGTCGCTGAGGCCCAGGACATCGACCTGTGCATGATTCTGGGCGCTGGTTGGCCCTTCCATCTCGGCGGCATCACGCCGTACCTGGACCGTTCAGGTGTCAGCGAGAAGGTCAATGGCAAGCGCTTCCTGCCGGCTGGGGTCGCAAGCCGGGATCGCCCTAGCCTGCCCTAGGACCTGCTTCTCACTCGCCGTCCTCATCGCGGGCAGGCGTGCGCAGTGCCCAGCCGTTGCGTCCAGCGAATGCCCGCGAACGCGTCCCCAACAACCGCCCAGATGCAGCGAACCCGCACACGCGCACCCGGATCCGCTGACTCATCAGTTCTTGGCCCCCCGCGCCGGTCAGGTTCACGACACAGACATCCTGCCCGGGCGAGGTGCCGGTGACGTTGACGACCTGCCATCGGGAGGACCCGGGTCCGTTAGCGACCCGGGTCCGGCTGGTCGTGAAGTGATCGTTCGTACAGTCTACCCGATCGGCGCGCCACGACGACGCCTTGCCGCGGGTCACGGAGCCCAGGACGACCGGCCTGGTGTCGCCAACCCGCACGCGGACCGTGCGAGTCGGGATCCTGGTGGCGGCCCCGGAGGCTGACGTGCCGCATGAGCCATCCTTCGCCGCGGTCACCTTCATTCGGAAGAGGTCACTGTAGTTGAAGACCGGCGGGTCGATGCTGACGCAGGCGCGCTGGCCTCCGGTGTCGAGGACCGCGTCTGGCCGCGGACCTGCGATCTGGAAGTGGTAACCGCGGACATCCATGGGGAACTTGAAGTACGTCATGAGCAACGACGAGTACCCCTCGCCCCAGGTGGCTGGCTTCCAAGGCGCCCCGGGCGCAGCCTGACTCACCAACTCGAACTGCATCCATCGCGCGAATGCCTCCTTGAGCGGGTTCCACGTCGGGTTGCAGAAGCTGAAGAAGGTGTTGCGCACCTCGCTCTTGGTGGAGGCGAATCCGCCTCCTGCCGGAGCCGGCCGGCCGTCGGCGAAGTCCTGGTCGTACCAGCACAGATTGTCCGTACCGCGAAGCATGAGCCGGGGGTACAGCGGCTGGGTGGGTTGCAGGTTGTTCTGCATCTCGATGGTGATGTCCTGGCCCGCGACCGCCGGGCCAGCGGAGAGAACGAGGGCGGTGGTCAGCAGGGCGACGCGCAGCATGCTACTGAGCGTAGCCACTTGCTCACTCTGCGGGCTCGGCCACCGGCTCTGTTTGGGCAGCGGCGATCCACCCGATGACGTGATGACCGATCTGCTGGGCGGTGAGCCCGATCTCGTCGAGCACCTGCCCGCGACTGCTGTGGTCGAGGAAGCGTTGTGGAATCCCGATCGTGCGCACCGGGACGTCACAATCGGCCTCCCGCAGAGCCTGTGAGACGGCAGCCCCGACTCCCCCGACGACGCCGTTGTCCTCGATCGTGACAACCAGGCGGAAGGCAGGCGCCAGGGCCACGATCTCGTCGGGGACGGGTTTCACCCACCGCGGGTCCACCACGGTCGCCCCGATCGACTGGTCAGCCAACCGGCGGGCCACATCGATTCCCGTCGTGGCCATCGAACCCACGGCGATAATGAGGACATCCGCTGGTCCGTGTTCAGCCAGGATGTCCACGGCCCCGAAGGCGCGCACCTCGGCGATGGGAGCCGGGAGAGCTCCCTTGGCAAAACGCACCACGGTCGGCCCATCCGCCACCGAGACCGCCTCGCGCAGCGCCTCCTGCAACCGTTCCCCATCGCGGGGAGCAGCCAAGCGCAGCCCGGGCACGACCTGCAGGATCGACATATCCCACATGCCGTTGTGGCTGGCGCCGTCGTCGCCAGTGACGCCCGCCCGGTCGAGCACGATCGTCACGCCGGCCTTGTGCAAAGCGGCGTCCATCAGGACCTGATCGAAAGCCCGGTTCAGGAACGTCGCGTACAACGCCACCACGGGATGCAGCCCACCCATCGACATCCCGACTGCCGATGTCACGGCATGCTGTTCGGCGATCCCGACGTCGTAGACCCGATCCGGGAACTGCTGTTTCATCGGGGCCAGACCAGTGGGGCCGAGCATCGCCGCCGTGATCGCCACCACGTCCGGACGCTCAGCGGCGATCGCGCAGATCTCCTCGGAGAACACCGACGTCCAGGAGGCCGCTGCCACCTTGGTGGGCCGTCCGGTCACTGGATCGATGACACCCACGCCGTGGAAGCGGTCGGCCTCGTCCTGTTCGGCGGGCGGGTAACCCCGGCCCTTCTGCGTGAGTACATGAACCAGGACGGGCCCGGGATACCGCTTGGCCTTACGCAGGGCGATTTCGACGGCCTCGAGGTCATGGCCGGCGACCGGGCCGATGTACTTCAACCCCAGATCCTCGAACATCCCCTGCGGGGCGACCATGTCCTTGACGCCCTTCTTGAAGCCGTGCAGGGTCTCGAACGCGGGACGGCCCACGACCGGCGTCCGATCGAAGACACGACGACCCCAGTCGAGGAACTTCTCGTACCCACCGGTCGTGCGCAGCGTGGCCAGATGATTGGCCAAGCCTCCGATCGTCGGATCGTAGGAGCGCTCGTTGTCGTTGACCACGATCACCATGGAGCGGTCGGATCCAGCGATGTTGTTCAGAGCCTCCCACGCCATCCCACCGGTCAACGCGCCATCGCCGATGATGGGCACGACGTGGCGCTTGCCCAGGTCACCGCGGGCTTGCCAGGCCTTGGCCAGGCCGTCCGCGTAGGACAGTGCCGTACTGGCATGGGAGTTCTCGACCCAGTCGTGGTCGCTCTCCGCTCGGCTCGGGTACCCGGACATCCCACCGCGCTGGCGCAGATGGTCGAAGTCGTCGCGGCGTCCGGTGAGGATCTTGTGCACGTACGCCTGATGGCCGGTGTCCCACAGCAACGCATCACGTGGTGAGTCGAAGACCCGGTGCAGCGCGATGGTCAGTTCGACCACGCCGAGGTTCGGACCGAGGTGGCCCCCGGTGCGGGACACCTTCGCTACGAGGAACTCCCGGATCTCTGCCGCCAACGCGTCCAGCTGAGCACCATCAAGTGTCCGGAGGTCATCCGGGCTGTTGATCTGGGACAGGACAGACACCACTTCAGTGTACGGGCCGCTGCTTCCCGCGCCCGCTGGGGAACGCTTCACAACCGCGGCTTCCAGACGTGTCCGCGCAGGCCCTGCTCGACCAGTTCCACCTCCCGCAAGGAACGGCTGAACTGGGCCGCCAGTGCCTCGAGCGCGGCCAGCGACGCCTCGATCTCGGCCTGCTCCACATAGTCGCGCAACTGCGCGCGCACGTTGCGGTACACCTCTCGCGTGCCGTCCAGGGTGGCGCGTGCGTGTTCATGGGCAGCCATGGCCAGGACCAGTGGATGCCGACGCACCGGCGACGTGCGGTACTCCGGCGGCAGCCGGTCCAGCAGCCACGCGCTGACCTGCCCCTCGTAGTCGACCGGAGGCAGGTCCGTCGGCCAGCCCGGAGGAGCAGCCGTCACGCCTGCAGCAGCGACCGCAGGACGTACTGCAGGATGCCACCGTTGCGGTAGTAGTCGGCCTCACCGGGGGTGTCGATGCGCACCACGGCATCGAACTCGACATCGCCGGCACGTACCTTCACCGTTGCCGGGATCTGGCCATCGTTGAGAGCCGTCACACCTTCCACGTCGAACGTCTCCGTGCCGGTCAGCCCGAGGCTGTCGGCGTTCTCACCGTCGGGGAACTGCAAGGGCAGGACACCCATGCCGATGAGGTTGGACCGGTGGATGCGCTCATAGGACTCGGCGATCACGACCTTGACCCCGAGCAGGGAAGTGCCCTTCGCCGCCCAGTCCCGTGATGAGCCGGACCCGTACTCCTTACCGGCCAGGATCACCAGTGGCGTGCCCTGCGCGGCGTAGTTCTGAGCCGCGTCGTAGATGGTGTTCTGCGCACCCGTGGTGAAGTCATAGGTGAATCCACCTTCGACCCCGGGGACCAGCTGGTTGCGCAGCCGGATGTTCGCGAATGTGCCCCGGATCATCACCTCGTGATTGCCGCGCCGCGATCCGTAGGAGTTGAAGTCCTTCATTCCCACGCCATGGTCGGCCAGGTAACGGCCAGCAGGCGAATCCCCCTTGATCGCACCAGCCGGCGAGATGTGGTCGGTGGTCACAGAGTCGCCAAGTTTGGCGAGCACGCGGGCACCGTGGACATCTGTGACGGGCACCGGGGCCGCGGCCATTCCCTCGAAGTACGGTGGCTTGCGCACGTAGGTCGAGTCGGGGTCCCACGCGAACGTGGCACCAGTCGGCGTCGGCAGGTTCTGCCAGGTCGCATCACCGGCGAACACATCGGCGTACCGGCGGGCGTACATATCCTCATCGATCGCCTGCCGGATCACGTCCTGCACCTCAGCGTCGGTGGGCCAGATGTCGCGCAAGTACACCGGCTGCCCGTCGGCACCCACCCCCAACGGCTCGGTCGTGATGTCCAAGTCCATCCGCCCGAGCAAGGCGTAGGCCACCACCAGGGGCGGCGACGCGAGATAGTTCATCTTCACATCGGGATTGATCCGGCCTTCAAAGTTCCGGTTGCCCGACAGTACGGAGACTGCCGCCAGATCGGCGCTCTGGATCGCGGCCGACAGCGCGGTGGGCAGCGGCCCGGAGTTGCCGATACATGTCGTGCAGCCGTAGCCAACCACGTCGAAGCCCAGCTTCTCCAGGTACGGCATGAGCCCGGACTTGTTGTAGTAGTCGGTCACGACCTGCGACCCGGGAGCCAGGGTGGTCTTCACCCACGGTTTGCGGCTCAGACCGGCGTCGACGGCCTTCTTGGCCAGCAGCGCGGCGCCCAGCATGACCGATGGGTTCGACGTGTTCGTGCAAGACGTGATCGCAGCGATCACGACGGCGCCGTGTCCGATGGTGACCTCCTGCTCCTCCAGCGAAAGTGTTGCGGTCGTGTCGGGAGCATCGGTATAGGTGGGCAGCGCCTCGCTGAAGGCCTGGGCGGCCTCGGCGAGGACGACCCTGTCCTGCGGCCGCTTGGGACCGGCCAGGCTGGGGACCACCTCACCGAGGTCCAGGCTCAGGTACTCGCTGTAGACGGCTTCGGTGCTCGGGTCGTGCCACAGGCCCTGGGCCTTGGCATAGGCCTCGACCGTGGCGATCTGCTGGTCGCTGCGCCCGGTCATGCGCAGGTAGGCCAGGGTCTCCTCGTCGATGGGGAAGATCGCGACGGTCGAGCCGTACTCGGGGCTCATGTTCCCGATCGTGGCCCGGTTGGCCAGCGGCACCGCAGCCACCCCGTCGCCGTAGAACTCGACGAACTTGCCGACCACCCCGTGCTGGCGCAGCTGCTCGGTGATCGTGAGGACCAGATCCGTGGCGGTGGCGCCGGCGGGCAACTGGCCGGAGAGCTTGAAGCCCACGACCCGCGGGATCAGCATGCTGACGGGCTGGCCGAGCATGGCCGCTTCCGCTTCGATGCCGCCCACACCCCAGCCCAAGACGCCGAGGCCGTTGACCATCGTGGTGTGGGAGTCGGTGCCCACGCAGGTGTCGGGGTAGGCCTGCCCGTTGCGTACCATCACGACACGGGCGAGGTGCTCGATGTTCACCTGGTGCACGATGCCGGTGCCGGGCGGGACGACCTTGAACTCGTCGAAGGCGCTCTGTCCCCAGCGCAGGAACTGGTAGCGCTCCCGGTTGCGCTCGTACTCGAGAGCCACGTTGAGTTGCAGTGCCTGCGACGTGCCGAAGTAGTCGGCGATGACGCTGTGGTCGATGACCAGCTCGGCCGGTGCCAGCGGGTTGATCCGATCGGGGTCACCGCCCATCTCGGTCACGGCTTCGCGCATGGTGGCCAGATCCACGACACACGGCACGCCGGTGAAGTCCTGCATGATGACCCGCGCAGGCGTGAACTGGATCTCCTGGCTCGGTGCCGCGGATGCGTCCCACGCGGCCAGCGTGCGGATCTGGTCGGCGGTCACGTTGGCGCCGTCCTCGGTACGCAGCAGGTTCTCCAGCAGCACGCGGTGGGTGAAGGGGAGGTTCAGTTCTCCGAGCGCTTCGAGGTGGAAGAATTCGAAGGACTCCTCCCCCACCTGCAATTGGGACTTGGCACCGAAACTGTCCAGGCTTGCCACACACGTCTCCCATCTCGTCGGATTGCCTCCTAGCCTAGTGCGGCCCACCGCGCGGTGAGGGACGTCCCCGAGGCAAGCTCTGGCCGGTGCGCTTCAGGTCGCACGCCGTAGCCGCACGATCGTCTCCACGTGCGCGGTTGCGGGGAACAGGTCGAAGCCCTCGATGTGGTCCGGTCGATATCCAGCGGTCGCAAACGTCTTCAGATCGCGGGCCAGGGTCGGGGCGTCGCAAGACACGTAGATCACCGTGCGGGGTCCCGCGGCCACGATGTGGCCTACCACCTGCGCACCGGCACCGGCGCGTGGCGGATCCAGGACCACCAGGTCACAGGCCTCGGGGCGCCAGCGCCGGACGTCGACCGCCAGCACTCGGGCAGCCCCGGCCGCGTTGCGCCGGGCGTGCCGGGCAGCCACCCGATCACCCTCCACCAGGGTCACCGACGCTCCCGGCATCGCATCGAGCAGGATCAGACCGAACAAACCCACCCCGGCATAGAGATCGACGACACGCTCGACGGGTTCCGCGAGTTCTCGCACGGCTCCCGCCAAGGTCTGCGGGGCATCGACATGCGACTGCCAGAAGCCGTCGACTGCACGACTGAAGGATCTGCCGAACACGGTGTCGTGATGCTCTGCGGGGCCGAAAGGTTCGCGAGCCGGCGACCACTGACCGACCGGCCTCGCTCACACTCACCGCGACGCGGTCCACGTCGGGCCAGCGCTGAGCCAGGATCTCCTCGAGGGCCAGCGCCGACGCCGCCTGCAGACAGTGCTCAACGGCGACGACGTCGTGGCTGCCGACCTCGTGGAATCCGGGCCGGCCATGCTCATCCACCTGTAGCGTCACGCGAGTCCGCCAGCCGTTGCGCCGGCCCAGGCTGCGCACGGAGACCGGCATGTCGACGCCCCCATCTTGCGCAGCGTGGACTGCAGAACCTCGGCCTTGATCCGCAGTTGCTCCTCAGCCGTCGTGTGACGCCAGGCACAACCACCACAGGCCGGGAACCAGGCGCAGTCCGATGGGATCCTGTGCGGGCTGGGGACGTCGACCTGCAGCAGCCGGGCGCGGGCGAATCGGCGCTTCTGCTGCGTCAGTTCGACCAACACGGTCTCCCCGGGCAGACCACCGCGCACGAACACCACTTGGCCGTCCAGGCGACCCACACACTGCCCGGAGTCGGCTGCGGAATCCAGGTGGAGTTCGGTCACTTATCGACCGGGGACTGGCTGGGCAGACCCCGGTACAGGGCGCCGGGGGCCTGCGCCTCCTGTTTCTCCAGCACACGATCGCTGGACTTCAACTGCCACGGCACGCTGATCACCATGACGCCCGGCGTGAACAGCAGGCGGCTCTTCAGGCGCAATGCGCTCTGGTTGTGCAGCAGATGCTCCCACCAGCGGCCGACGACGTACTCCGGCACATAGACCGTCACGAGGTCCCGCGGGTTGTCCCGCCGGATGCTGCGGACGTAGTCGACGATCGGGCGGGTGATCTCCCGGAATGGGCACGCGAGCACTTTGAGCGTCACGGGGATCTGGCGGCGTTCCCACTCATCGATCAGGGCCTCGGACTCCCCCGGGTCAGACACGTCGACAGTCATTGCCTCCAGCGTCGAGGGTCGCGTCGCCCGCGCGTACATGAGCGCGCGCAGCGTCGGCTTGTGCAGCTTCGACACGAGGACCACGGCATGCACGCGCGCCGGCAGCACCATCATCTCGCGGTCCTCCGACGTCATCTCGTGGCTAACGCGCTCGTAGTGCTTGTGGATCGCCGTGCATGAGCAGCCAGATCGAGCGGCATCGCGATGACGACGATCCAGGCGCCCTTGGTGAACTTGGTGACGAGCACGATGACCAGGACCGAGGAGGTCGTCATGACCAGCCCGAAGGCGTTGATCGCCCGCGACCTGACCATCCGACGGCGCTCGGAGGCATCGGACTCGGTGCGCAGGTGCCGCGTCCAGTGCCGCACCATGCCCAGCTGGCTCAGGCTGAACGACACGAAGACGCCCAGGATGTACAGGTTGATCAGCCCGCTCACCGACGCCTGGTAGATGATCACGAGGATCACGGCCATGGCGGCGAGGCTGAGGATGCCGTTGCTGAACGCGAGCCGGTCGCCGCGCGTGTGCAGCTGGCGCGGCAGGTAGCCGTCCGCGTGCCAGGACCGAGCCCAGCACCGGGAAGCCGTTGAACGCCGTGTTGGCGGCCAGCGCCAGGATGACGGCCGTCGCGAGGGCGATGACGAGCACCGCCCAGGGCATCCCCTCGAACACGGCACCGGCGATCTGGACGATGACCGTCTTCTGCGCCTGGCCCTCGGGGAGGCCGATCAGCTCGGAGTCCTTGTGCGTCACGTGCACGTTGGTGCGCAGTGCGAGCCAGGTGATCCCGGCGAACATCGTCATGGAATGATCCCCAGCAGGAGCAGGGTGGTGGCGGCGTTCTTGGACTTCGGCTTCTTGAACGCCGGTACGCCGTTCGAGATGGCCTCGATGCCCGTGAGCGCCGTCGTGCCGCTCGAGAACGCTCGCGCCACGAGGAAGATCAGCGCGGCTCCCGGTGAAGGTGTCCTCCGCCACGATCTGCCAGTTGGCGCTCTCCGCCTGGAGGTCGTTGCCCATCGCCAGCTGCACGGCCGCGTAGCCCACCATGATGAAGATCGACGCGATGAAGAAGTAGACGGGGATCGCGAAGAACGCGCCGACTCCTTGACCCCACGGAGGTTGAGCAGCGTGATGAGCACGATGAGCCCGACGGCGAACCAGACCGAGTGCTCCTCGACGATGGGAATCGTCGAGCCCAGGTTCTCCACCGCGGACGAGATCGACACGGCCACCGTGAGGACGTAGTCGATCAAGCAGCGCGCTGGCGACGAAGACGCCCCAGTTCGGGCCGAGGTTCACGGAGACGACCTCGTAGTCGCCGCCCCCGCTCGGATAGGCGTGCACGTTCTGCCGGGTAGGACGCCACCACCGTGAAGTAGATGACCACCACCATGAGCGCGATCCACGGCCCGAACGTGTAGAGCGACGCCCCGCCGAGCGCCAGGGTGATGAGGATCTCCTCCGGGTGGCGTACGCATTGGACGAGAGCGCGTCGCTGGCGAACACCGGGAGCGCGATCCGCTTGGGCAGGAGCGTGTCGCCGAGTCGCTCACTGCGGAGCGCGCGACCCAGGAAGACGCGCTTGACCACGTCGACGTCGGCACGGTCGTGAGCCTACGCCCAGGAGGGACCTGAGGTGCCGCCACGTGTGGCCCCGCCTGCCGCATCGCGTGCGTGTAGCGTTCGACCGTGCACATCGTCATCCTCGGCTGCGGCCGAGTCGGGGTCGCTCCTGGCGCCCATCGGCTCGACGAGATGGGTCACTCCGTCTCCGTCGTCGACCAGGACCCCGACGCCTTCCGGAAGCTTGGCCCCGTCTTCAGCGGCCAGACCGTCAAGGGCGTCGGCTTCGATCGCGAGACCCTCGAGTCAGGCCGGCATCGAGCGCGCCCACGCCTTCGCGGCGGTCAGCAGCGGCAACAAGACAGCAACATCCTCGCGGCCCGCGTCGCACGGGAGACCTACGGCGTCGAGCAGGTCGTGGCCCGCATCTACGACCCCCGTCGGGCCGAGGTCTACCAGCGACTGGGCATTCCCACGGTCGCGACCGTCTCGTGGACCGCCGAGCAGATCATGCGCCACATCCTCCCCATGGGCGCCCAGTCCGAGTACCGCCGATCCCAGCGGCTCCGCTTCCGTCCTCGCGGAGGTGCACACACGGGGCAGCGACTGGATCGGACGCGCGCTCGAGCGAGATCGAGGAGGCATCGGGGGCAAGGATCGCCTTCATCACGCGCCTACGGCGTCGCCCCCTTCGTGCTCGGGTGACGAGTCGGTCGTCCAGGACGGCGATCTCGTCCACGCCTTGTTCTTCCCGCGACCGACGCCCGCGAAGCACACTCCGAGCAGGTCTTCGAGAACGGTCCGCCCCCGGGGGACGCCCTGATGCGCGTCGCCATCGCAGGAGCCGGCAAGGTCGGACGCGCCATCGCCCGCGAGCTCGTCACCAACGGGCACCAAAAGGTGCTCCTGATCGACCGTGACGCCAGCCTCCGCCCGGCCGGCCGCATCCGTCGAGGGAGCCGACACCCTGCTCGGCCGACGCCTGCGAGATCGCCGCGCTCGACCTCGAGGCGTCTGTCCCAGTGCCAGGTCGTCGTGGCCGCCACCGGCGACGACAAGGTCAACCTCGTGGTCTCCCTCCTCGCCAAGACCGAGTACGGCGTCCCGCGCGTCGTCGCCCGCGTCAACCACCCCAAGAACGAATGGCTCTTCGATGACACCTGGGGGGTCGACGTCGCCGTCTCGACCCCGCGTCTGCTCGGCGCCTTGGTGGAGGAGGCGGTCGCGGTCGGCGACCTCGTGCGCCTGCTCACGTTCCGCCAGAGCGAGACCAACCTCGTCGAGATCACGTTGCCCCACGACTCCCCCGTCGTCGGCCGCGCGGTCGGCGACCAGGACTGGCCCATGGACACCGCGCTGGTCGCGATCCTGCGCGGCCCCCGCGTCTTCGCTACCAGTCAGCACGACCCGCTCGATGTCGGCGACGAGTTGCTCTTCGTCGCGACCGACGAGCAGGAGAAGGCGCTCGCCGATCTACTGCACTAGACGGGGCTCAGCCGACCGCCGCACACGGCCTCGGCCCCTTGACCGGCAGCCCGCCGAGGACGTCGCAGTTGACCGCGCAATCGCCCGCCCGGCCGCCCACCCTGAGGCCACCACATCGCCGTAGGTGAACACCCGTTGCCGCGCCGGGGCGTTCAGGGCACCGTACGGGGTATCAGTGGCCACCCACACATCGGTGTTCCCCGGCGACGACGCACTCACGACGACACGCGTCGGCCCGCTGCCCACACCGGCGGCGCGCAGACCCTGGCGCACTCCGGTTGCCACTGCACCCGAACCCACCACCGTCGCCCCGTTGCGCACGAGGTTCCGGCAGGTCCCGAGCACCGTGATGCCTGCGGCAGCGGTGGTCCGGGCGGTGTCCCGCGACTGCTTGGTGCTTGGGGGCTTCGGGTACTCGGGGCCGGCCTCAAGCAGGCCCAACCGCTGCTTGGCAGCCATGACATGCCGGACCGCCTCGTTGATCCGTTCTGGCGACACCGATCGCCGGACCTGGGCGGCCGCAGCCAGTGGATCATTGGGCATGAGCAGAACGTCCACGCCGGCAGACACCACCTCAGCGGCAAGGTTCGGGCGGCTGGCGACTGCGCCCATCCCCAACGAGTCACTGACCACGAGTCCGTCGTATCCCATCCGGTCACGCAGAATGCCCGTCACGATCTTCTTGGACACGGTCGCGGGCTTGGTGTCATATGCCGGCACCGTCACGTGGGCCACCATGATCGCTGGGATCCCGGCATCCACAGCCGCCTGGAAGGGCGGCAGGTCGATGCGGTCCATCTGGGCGCGCGAGTGGGTCACCTTGGCCAGGCCGAGGTGGCTGTCGGTGGCCGTGTCGCCATGTCCGGGGAAGTGCTTGGCCGTGGACAGCACATTGGCCTGGTCGAAACCGCCTACCTGGCCCACCACAGCGTCCGCGACCACACCGGGGAAGGCGCCGGGTGAGCGGATGCCGATGACGGGGTTGCTGGGGCGTACGTTCACGTCGGCGACCGGGGCGAAATCGATGTTCACGCCCCCGGCGGCCAGCCAGCGCCCGGTCAGGTCCGCGATCTGCGATGCCGCCTGCTGACCCCGTTGCGCGTCGCCAGCGACGGCAGCCCCAAGCACCATGGCCCCGGGCAGGGTCACCGGCATCCGCATGCGCTGGACCAGCGTGCCGTTCTCCTGGTCAGTCCCGACCAGCAGAGGTGGTATGCCGAGCCGGCGGGCTTCCTGCTGGGCCGCCTTCACCACCCGCTTCCACTGCGCGGCTGTGCCCGGGGCCATGAGGATGATGCCTCCAGGTTTTGTGGTGCGGACCAGGTTTCTGGCCTCCGCCGGGTCGAGGCTGTTGACTGCGGGCATCAGGAGTTGCCCGACCCGGTCACCCTTGCCCAATTGGTCCGTTCCTGCGGCGCTGGACGGCGCGAGGGATGCGGGGCTGGGACTCACGGCCTGCGCCACCGATTCGTTGGGCGCCGAGGCACCACAGGCGCACAGCGCCGATGCCAGACCGATCAGGAGCAAGCTACGCATCCCGCAAGCGTATGTCAGCAACGGCGCCGTCATGAGCAGGTCCCAGCAACATGCCAACACGCCATTACACGTAACGAACAGGCGCAAAACACGTCCCGTGAGGCACCATGAAGACAGGTCCTACCGGATCGACTTATCAACACGGCCGCCGGAAATCCCGCGCGGTCCACTGCTGGAGGTTGTGCATGAGTGTTTTGACACAGGTTCTGGAACCCCTCGCCCACGTCGGTGCGGCCAGCGAGATCGTGGTCCTCACACGCGCACCGCAGGAGCACGAGGTTCAGCAGATCCTCAGCGGGGGGCCGGTCATCGTCGTCGCCCACTCCCCCGATGCACTCCAGCGATTCGGCGTGACCACCTCGATGCTTCCCCCGCATCCATCCCACGACCCCTTGGTGGCCGACCCGGTCCACACTGTCACTGCCGGTGACCTGCAATTCCCGCTCAGCGACGCCTTCGGCTTCGCCGCCGAGGAGGTCCTGGCGCAGGCAGACGGCATGACCGTCGCGGGCCGCATCGGGCAGGTCACCTTCCTGGCCGGGCGCTGGGAGGACGCCGCCGCCGACGAGCAGGGCGCCCTGTTCTGGACGCGCACGGTGCTCGGACATCCCGATCCGGCAGTGGAACAGTCGGTGCTGGAGTCACTGACCAAACCCGGACCGCGCGTGGAGCATCCACCCGTGGCCGTGGTCGACGGGGCAGGCTGGAGTATCCCGTCGGCGCCCACGAGCCCCATCAACAGCACCGACTTTCTGCGCTCTGTGGCGCACGCTGGTCGCACCCTGCCGGCGGGGGTGTACGACGCGTTGGTGGATTTTGTCGACGAGGCGCCGGCATCGGGAGCCATGCTCATCAAGAACATGCCATTGGGTGACCTTCCGCCCACTCCGGAAGACCCGCTGCTGGCATCCAAGACCGATCGGGTGTCCGAGTTCGCACTCCTGACCGTTGGCCGCGTGCTGGGCCGCCCTGTCGGCTACCTGCCCGAGCACGGCGGTGATGTGGTGCAGAACATCTCCCCGACCAAGCGCAACGCTGATCGGCAGGTGTCGACGTCCAGCAAGTCCATGCTCGAGTTCCACACCGAGGCCGCCTTCCACCCGCACCGGCCGCGCTACCTGCTGTTGCTGTGCCTGCGTGGGGACCCAGCAGCGGCAACCACGCTCTGCAGTATTCAGGCGGTGCTTGACACGTTGAGCCCTCGATCGCGCGGCGTGCTCTTCCAGCCTCGCTTCACCACCGGTATCGATGAGTCCTACGCTGGTGGCCGGTCCGAGGCGCGCAGCGTGCGTCGTCCCGTCCTGTCCGGCGACCCCGACCACCCGAAACTGTGGCTGGACGCCGACTTGATGAGCGGCACCGATGAGGTGGCACAGGCAGCGCTGGACGAGTTGGCCCGCCTGGTCCGCGAGCATGCCACCGGGGTCACCTTGGCGGCCGGTGACTTGCTCGTGGTCGACAATGACGTCGCCGTGCATGGCCGGACCCCGTTCACGCCCCGCTTCGATGGCACCGACCGCTGGCTGCAACGGACGTTCGTGATCGCCGACCATACGGCCGCGGACGGATCGCGGGAGGGCCGGGTCATCACGACCCGCTTCATCGTGTGAGCGGTTTGCCCCTCCTCGCTGCGTGCCAATAGGCTCGAAACAGCGAGGAGGGTTGTCATGCGTAGCGAGAACATCAATCACGCGTTCCTGGATCCCGTAGTGGCGGGTGAGGCGGTCGACGTCTACTACCACTTCGGGGTGGCAAGTGACGATCCCGCGTTGAACAGCTTCGACGTCAAGGCAGTGATCCTTGCGGGCTCCGGGGACCGCATCGACCGGTTCGCGTCGACTTGGAGCGCCATGAACGACGGTGCCGAGATCATCGGGCTTCCCAAGGAGGAGCGGTTCACCACCCGGTACTGTGCCGGAGTCCTGTTCGCCTCGCACGGCATGGGCATGCCCAGCGCCAGCATCGCTGTACAGGAACTGATGAGGATGCTGTATTTCCTAAAGCGAGGCGATCTCGATGCTCTCGACGAGGTGTTCTGGGCCCGGGTCGGCACCAGCGGTGGCGTGGGCTTGGAGGGCGGCACGGTCGTCGTCACGACCGAGGGCGTCATGGCCGACCTGCAGCCGTACCGCGTGCTCAACGGCGGCATGGGCGAGTACTGGTTCGACTCGACGTTCCCAGTGGACGTCGTTGATGCGATCCTGGCTGCCAACGAGGGGCAGGGCCGCCGCCTCATGCCTGGGCGCACCGTGGCCGGCAACGAATTCTTCCTGGAGCAGTTCCGCCTCGACGGGGCGGTGTGCATGGAGACTGCGGACACCAAGATGGCCTGGCTGGAATGGATCCACGACAACGGCGTGCGCAACATCGAGATGGAGGGCGCCATGCTCGCCGGCTACCTCAACCACTGGGGTTTCCCCAAATTTGCGATGATCTGCGCCACGCTGCTCAACAGGCTCCACGGCGATCAGGGGATCGACCGCGACCCCAGAGCAGTTGCACCAGTTCAGCGAGGATGCCGCGGCGACGCCCTGTTCGCCTACCTGCGGGCCACACTGCTGGCGCCTTAGGCCTGCTTGCGGGTGCGTCCACCACCTCCGCAGCACACGGTGTACCCGGTCGCGCACAACCGATCGAACTCCTCGCGCCGTCGGATCTGCGCACGGGTGGCCGCGTCAGGCGCGGCCTCGGCCTCGGGCTCGTCGGTCATGCCTGCGGTTGGACTGGAACCACCTGCGGGCGCTTGGCGGCACGCATCACGGTCGCCGCGACAAGCCCCAGAATCGCCGCATCGTCGGCGATCCCGAGCGGGCCCGCGATGATTTCCGGAATGAAGTCGAACGGCGATACGACGTACAGCAGCGCAGCGATGATCATTGCCACTTCGGTTTTGCTGAGTCTGGTCATGTTTCTATTGTGAAAGACGTTCTTGCTAAAGACAAGTCTTGACTGACCATCTATTTTTCAAACTGGCAGAACCCGTACCTATTCCCTCGATCCCAGGCAGCAAGCCCGGGCACGAACCAGGTCCGCAGACTGTCCTTCTTCTTGCGCAGTTTCAGACACGCCTTCTGCGTGCGGACGAGCAATCTGTCCGAGCCCGGGTAGTCCATGTCGTATCCCGATGGCAGCCAGACCTGATTGGTCAGGCGCACGGCATCCGGCTTGCCGCACTTGCTGCCATTCCAGGTGCGGGTGCTGTAACAGACGTACGGCTTGAGACCCTTCGCGCGCACCGACCCGGTGCGGGCGGCCGGCGCGGTCAACTTGGGGTTACGGCTCTGGCCCAGGCACACCACCCAGCGCTCCCCCTGCTGCCACTGCAC
>JBAOHC010000029.1:0-265749 GCA_037046735.1 Candidatus Nanopelagicales bacterium
TGGCCAGAGTTGAGTTTGGCGGCCCTTCTGCATACGCGGCCTCGCTGCGGGGCACAGTTCGCGACATCGACGATTTCTCACGCCCCCGCGTCTTTGACAAGGGGCTACTCACGTCGTCCGCACGGACGGCTCATACCGACCTATCTGTATCGAGGTTCAGTGCGACGGCGCCGGGAACAACAGAAGCAGTCTCGCGATTCTTGCGATTGCACCCTGACGGATTGTGCAACACCCTACGAGCGGGCACCGCGTCGGACAGGGGCGCACATACGGCACCCCGACCCATCCACCCGGTTCATCCGCGAGTGATTACGGTTCGAGAGGCGGCGCGCCTTCATGGCTACCCCGACTGGTTCCGCTTCCACGTAACAAAGTGGAACGGCTTCCGCGAAATCGGTAACAGCGTGCCCGCTCGACTTGCACGGGCCGTCGCATCCTCCCTACTTGAGGCAGACCAAGTTGCTCCTGTCTTGCACGGCGCGGAGATCAAACCAGCGGATGTAAGCCTTCTGCGGTTCAACGCGACCGAGGCGCAACGCTACTTCGGGATATCCGAGCGGGTCATACCCCAGCGAGACCGCAAAGTAGGTTGACGGGTGCCGAAGAGGAAGCCCAATAGGTACGCCCAGATCATCGACCTGATCTTCGATACCCACTTCACGCCGAAATCAATCCAGGTCGACTTCACCAAGAGGGAACTGAACGACGCTGCCGACGCAATCGGCGTTGAGAGGGTTGATAACCCAGCGGACTTGGTCTACTACTTCAGGTTCAGGCACGCGCTTCCCGACAGCATCGCGAGCAAGGCGCCGGAGGGCCACGAGTGGATCATTCGAGGTGCTGGCAAGGGTCGCTATGCCCTCGTCGCAATCCCGTAGCAGGTGCGAATACGCCCGAGGGATGGTCTGATCACGACCAAGGTTCCCGACGCAACACCAGAGATCATCCGAGCATCCGCGCTGGGTGACGAGCAGGCTCTGACTCGCCCTGGTTCGATACAACCGTCTGCTCGACATCTTCCTTGGACTCACCACCTATTCGTTGCAGAACCACTTGCGGACGACAGTCGTGGGAATAGGCCAGGTCGAAGTTGACGAACTGTACGTGGGTCTTGATCGGTTTGGCGTGCAGTACATCCTTCCTGTTCAGGCGAAGGGTGGGACCGACGAGATCGGCATTACCCAGATCGAGCAAGACCTAGGCGTGTGTGCGGAGAAGTGGCCTCACATGTCCGCGCGTTCCATCGCGGTGCAATTCATGGCAGACGACAAGGTCGCGATGTTCGAACTCGGACTACAAGACGAGCAATTGACGGTCATTAGGGAAGCGCACTACAGGCTGGTTCCCTTCGCGGAGATCACAGACGAAGACCGCGCCTTGTACTTACGGGCGCGTGATGCCTGAACTCCGGCCGCCTGGGGGCCGCTTTGTCCCCAGGCTCGGGGATCGAATGAGGGGGTAATAAAAAGGGGGCCCTCCATCGAGTGAAAAAGGTCGGCGATCCCGGCGGGCGCTCAGCCCCTTACCCAGGGAGGGGGTCCCTGGCACCCCCTCCGCAGGCCTGGGGGGTCCCTCGGTGCTCAGGCTGAGATCCGAGGGACCCACCCACGGCTAGAAGTCGTCCGGGTTGTCGAAGTCCTCCGGTCCAGCCGGTCCGAGATCCACGAGTACGCCGGTGTCTATCTGCTGCTGCAATATCCGCTGCTCACCCTTCGGCCGGTCCGGGTGCTCCGGGTCGATCACGAACACATGCCCACTCGGGGCTCGGTAACGTCGGTCGCTCACTTGCTCGCCTTTCTCTTGACTGACGGCCGGGTGACTCTGCCGCCGGACTGTCCGAGGGTCACGGAATCCAGGGCCCGTTCAAGCGGGGCCGTGCTGAGGTTGAGGCCACTCGGTCCGGCGTAGTTCCGGGACTCAATCCCGAGGCCGCCATATCCGAGGTTGTCCTCATCACCGGCCAGCCGGGCCCAGTAGGCCACGGCCGAGGCGGCATTGAACCACCGCGACTCGGCCGCTCTGGCCTCCCGTAGGGCAGGACCTTATCGGCCCGCTCGTCCCTCTCGGCCTCCCAGTGGGCCGCCTGGGCCTCGGCAACCTCACGCAGCCGGGGCAGAACCTCGGAGCGCCATAGGTCCTCAAGGGCAGTGGCGAATGCCGCCTCGGACCGGGTGGCCTCGGCCGCCTGGGCCGCCAGTGCATCGGCGTGGCCGGTGCCCACGGCTCCCGGGTCCTCACCGGCCTTGAGCGCCTCCACGGCTTCCATGAGGTCCTGGGCCTCGGCTTCCTTGCGAGCCTCGGCCGAGGTCAGCCGGGCAGCCTCACGAGATACCTCGCGTAGCCGCTCACGGAGTACGACGAACCGGGCCACCGCATCGCGCACATGGCCCTCGGGGTAGGCGCCGGCCGGGGCCATTTGGACATGCTGAGGGCTACTCATTCGGCTACACCCCCCATCACCTTGGCCCGGTACTCAGCCTTGGCGATCCGCTGGTTGGCCCGGTCGATCTCGGCCTGAGCCTCGATCTCCTCGGGGGTCGCCCAACGGACACCAGCCCGCTCGGTATCGGTCGGGGTCCTACCCGCCTTGATTACGTCGAACTGCCCGAGCCGATTGGCCTTGACAACCTCATCGGGGCTTAGCGTTCCGAGGTCCTCCTTGGTCAGTTGTGGCGCTGGCACGCCTCCTGGGACTACGTAGTCGGTCATTGCGTTGTTTCCTTCCTGGGTAGGTTGGCTGCCACCTCGGCAGCCCTGGCACCGTTCATTGACGGTGTGTGTCTGGGTCCGGCCGCATCCGGAGCACGTGCCCACGGTCAGCCGGATGGGTGAGTCAGACCGCACGAGAGGCCACCCCGAGGCACGTCTCGCATAGGGTCCAGTCGGCCGTGCCGTCAGACCACGGGGAGGCCGGAGATCCGCCGCACAGGTCGCACTCTGGGCCGATGTGAACGATGTGAACGCTGTGAACGCCCACAAACTCCCGGGACTCGTCAAGGCCCTCTGAGGGGTCTGTTTCTACCTTGTCTTCCATTTCAAGAAGTAGTGCGTTCACATCGTTCACATCGTTCACAGAGCCCTGTTTCGTGGGGGAATCCGGGCGTTCAGGTGTGAACGATGTGTGAACGATGTGAACGATCCCCCCTTCCGCCGGGCCGTCAGGCCCCGCCGGGTGAACGCTTCCGGCCTCGGTGTGAACGCTGGTGTGAACGCTCTCCGACTCGGCAGCGTTCACACTCTCCAGCCGGACCACGCGCCGGACCTTGCCACCAGCCACCCGGGCCCGGGTCTTTGTGACTCTGATCCGGGCGACGTTCCATAGCAGGCCCTCGCGCCTCGTGAGCCAGACACTCGCAGCGGTCCCGGACTCCGGCCAATCGCTCCGGTAGTTGTGCCGGTGCTCGGTGTGCAACTCCTGCCTGATCGAGGCTACGGCTCCCAGGAGATCCCCATAGGTCCCGCTCCACTTGCCACCCGGGGCCCGCTCCACGAGTCGCAGGATTGCCGAGGCGAACCCGTCAGCCTCTAGGGCCTCGTCCTCGTGCCTGGCCATAACCACCCGGTACTGACAGAGGCCTTGGGTGCCTTGCTGCCGGTCCAGCCGGGCCAGCAGAGCCGCAAACGACGCCATACGGAGCCCCCCGGCCTCGGGTGTCGGCTCGGTGTCTGCGAGGACGGCCACGAGGTCGTCAAGGATGAGTGCGAGGAGCCGGGCCGAAGGGACTCATACGCCTCGGCCACATCCTCCTCAGTCCGGTACACATCGGGTTTCTGCATCTCAAGGGCCACAGTGCGCTCGGCCAGATCCGCCCGGGCTGATGCCTGCCAGGGTGATGCCGTTGAGGATCACCGCCGCGTAGAGTCTGGCCACGTGTAGGCCAGCGTTCGAGTAGAGGGCTCGGGTTGCTTCCACGCCTCCGGTAACGGTGGTGCAGAGCGCATCGGCCCACCACGTCTGAACCCTGCTCACGTTGTCCACGCGCACGATCCGAGACTTCGTTGAGAGTGCGGCCCAGGCCGATATGTCCTTGGGCTCCGGGCCCCCCTCGTGCTCACCGGGTCAACGAGGTTGCCGAGGATCGTCATGCCGGTTGTCTTGGCCGCCCCTTGAGCGCCTGGCATGAGGAGGACCGGGGTGGCTGCTCCGGAGTGGGCCGCAGACACGAGCCAGCCCCGGCACAAGTCCCGGTACTCCGGCGCGACGTTCACCACGGCCCAGAGGTCCGCCCAAGTTGCCGAGCCGGGTGCTGGGATCGGCAGGGGCTCGCTGATCTCGGCGCGTGTGAAAGTGACGAGGAGCGGTCGAGGAGTCGCCAGCCGGAGCCGGTGACCTCTTAGGGCCTGCCCTTCCGGGGTCCCGAGATCCACGTACACAGTGCCGCTCTGATGGGCGACGCGGGCCGGTAGGTCCTGTTTCGGTAGGGCTGAGGTCTTGCCCCAGACGCTCGCCCACCACTCCTCGGCCGCTGTGCCGTAGACCTCGGCGGTAGCGGCTAGCCACCGTTTCGCCTGGTCCTCGTATAGCGCGACGTTGGGCAGGTCCTTGGGCACGATGAACGGCAGGCCCTGGGAGTCTTGGCCGATCTCGTACTTGCTCGTGTCGATCCTCCGGGCTCTGGCAGGCGGCCGGGCCGGGAGTCTGTCGGCACTTCTCAGCAGGCCGAGGAGGTCCTCGGTGCGGTGGGCCTCGGGAACCGTTGCTAGGTAGTCGTCAATCGAGGCGGTGCCACCGCCGGGCACCTTGGCGCACTTCACGGACCGGGCCCCACGTGCTGCTGTGAGCCGGTCCGACAGGTCCCGGGCCGCCGCGTACACGTTCGGATTCGTTGACACGTCGGCGTCAAGCATCACCACCACGTCACGCCCGCTCAAGGGGATCTCGTACAGGTCTGACACGACACCGCCAGTCTCGCCCACTCGGAAGCCCCAGCATCCGAGGATGCCCACCACTGCGTAACCCTCCGGGGCCCAGGATGCGGCCGCTAGGTGGCCCTTGGAGCCCTCCACGATCACGAGGGTCTGCCGAGATCGGCCACCCGGTCCCGCATCCCCGGACACCGGGAGCAGGAGGGCCTCCCCGGCCTCGGTGACGTACTTGGAGGCCCCGGGCTCCGGGTTGTCCGGCCGCCGCTGGACCAGGGTCCGGCCCCCGTACCCCTCGTGCGTGAACACGAGGGCCCCTGACTCGGTGTGTGCGTGAGTCATGTACTCGTCACGGATTGCGGCGGCCCTCAGGAGGTCCGTATGCGCTTGGCTGAGTCTTGCCATGTCGTCTGTCGTTGCTTCCTATCTGGTGTTTCCTGGCGGAAACTTTGAACCTTTCGATGTGGGGGCCCTCCCCGGTAGTCACCCGGGGAGGCCAGCGGCCCTACACGGCCCCCACAACCTGCCGGGCTTTGGCCCACCTCACGAACGAGGAGCGGGGGATGCGGACCTGTCGGCCGAGCCGGGACCGCTTCCAGGCCGTCAACGTGGACCCACGTAAGGACTGTCTTGGGGTGGACCTCCAGAGCCTCCGCTAGGTCCGAGTGTCGGCAGGGGATCGGAGGCCCTCTGGCCAGAGATCCGAGTCGGTCACAGCCACTCCTCCTCGGCCTCGTCCAGGGCCAGCAGCGCGGCCTCTAGTTCGATCTGGTTCTGGGGCTCCTCGGAGGTCGTGCCACGGTCCGGAAAGACACGGGGCCGGTAGGGGGCCAGCCACTCCTCAAGGTCCTGGGGCCTGATCCGGTACTGCTTCGGCCCGGCCTTGTACGCCTTGCGCCGTCCGGCTCGGATGTTCTTGTAGACGGCCGACAAACTGACCTGGGCCATGATCGTTACGTCGCTCGGGGTGTAGAACTCGGGGCCCTCGGGTTTGGTGATCGAACAGAGTCCACCTGTTTCGGGGGAACTTACTTGACTAGCGGGTTTTCGGAGGTTTATAATCACCCTCCGGTATTTATGGTATCTAACGCACCCCTCCACAGCGGCCCACTGTGATGTAGATCACACGCATTCAGTGTGCGATGTCTGCGGGAACATGCTATTAAGCGCGACTCGTGGCGACTAGTGGCGACTCGTGGCGACACAAGGGGGAGGCTCCGGGCCCGCAGAGACACGAAAGGGCCCCCGGATCTCCCGATGGGGCCCCTCGGTCGGCACGGATCTCCTCGCCCGGTCCGTGTGTCCACATGGTCCGCGAGCCGGCCCCGGGCCCTGACGTTAACGCACCGATCCAGAACGTCAAACGGATCACGTCACACGAAAGGGCCCCCGCTCCGGATCTCGGAACGGGGGCCCCTCGGGGTCCTGGGCCTACTCGGCCGCGAACCGCCATCTTGTCGGCAATGGCACCGGTTACGGTTCGCTGCTGCGTGCTGGTAAACCATTGCGGCGGCCGTCGTGGAGTGGCCCATATGCGCCATTGTCTCGGCCAGTGTGGCCCCGGCCGTGGCGTGCGCTGTCCCGGCGAAGTGGCGCAGGTCGTGGAACCGGAGCCCCGGCACTCCGGCGGCCTCCGGGCTTGGAGCCAGTGCCACATGAGCGCGCTTGAGGCCATGTGTCCCTCGTTGCGATTGGCAGGAAAGACCAAGGCTCCGGGGCTGATTGTCGCCACGTAGTCCGTGATCTCTTTCGAGGACGTGCGGAGGGATCACCACGTCACGCTTACCTGCCTCACTCTTGGGGTCCCCGATCACGCGCTTACCGTCGACCAGGGCCACGGCCCGGCGAACCTTGATTACGTCCCCGTCGAAGTCCTCCGGCCGTAGTTCGGTCAACTCCCGAACCTCAGCCCGCACCACGCGGCCACCAGGACCAGGACACGGTGCTTCCGGTCCGGCATGGCATCGGCCAGGGCCCGGACCTGGGCGGCCGTGGGGATCTCGGTCCGGCTCTGGCGCTTGGCCCGGCCCGCTCCCCGGACACGGCACGGATTGGACTCGATTAGGTCCTCCTCCCAGGCGGTCCGGAGAATGGTCCGGAGCAGCGACGAGATGTGAGCCGCATCGTCGGAGCGTCCGGCAGGAGGTCCCGATGCCAGTCCCTCACGGCGGCCGGAGTGATCTTCGTGGAGTCGGTACGTGCCCCACTGGGGCAGTAGGTGGGTGTCAAGGATCTTCCGGTAGTGGGCTTTTCGTCCGGGGCTTGAGATCCCGGGAGGCTAGCCACTGCTCGGCGTACTCGGAGAACCGGGGGCCGCCGGTTGCCCTGGGCTCTGTGGCCTCCGGGGCCCAGTCCCCGGCCGTGGCTTTCCGACCTGAGCGTTTAGCCACCCTTGAGCGGCCTCTTTCCTATCCACGGTTCTTACGGCCCGCTGTCCGTCGTGGTTGAACGTGGCTTGATAGCGGCCGCTCGGGAATAGCCGAATCGAGCCGGAGCCCTTGGGCCTGCGCTTGTTTGCCACTGTGCCTGTCCTTCCCCGCCCGCGACTGGGCGAATAGTTGCACGATAGCACATAGTCGCACGGATAGTCGCACGGCCATTTTCGGGAAACAAGAAACCCCCCGGCTGACCAGGGGGTTTACGTGGCTCCCGCGACTGGACTCGAACCAGTAACCGTCCGATTAACAGTCGGATGCTCTGCCAATTGAGCTACGCGGGAATCTCCACCAATGCTAAACCATCCTCAGTGGTCCTCTCCCTCGGGGGGAACAACGTCTCGTTTCGGCAACGGGGGCGTTCGGAACACGTCTTCGGCATGTGGGGGTTGACTGCTCCGGTTATGTTTGTGGAACCTGTCACAGTGACATGGATTGAAAGGGAATCACATATGATCGTTCGTCGTATCACTGCCGGTGCCGCTGCCGTGGCGCTGGCTGGTACCGCCTTTGCCGCAGCACCTGCCATGGCGAAGAGCAACACCACCACTCTCAAGCTTGACGCCAACACCCTGAACATCGTTTCCGCGGTGGGCATCCAGGCATCCGCAGTGAAGCCGGCCAAGCTCAAGGGCACGAGCATCTCGTTCCCTGCCAAGCTCAAGGGCAAGTTCGTCACCCACACCGGTGGCCTCAAACTCTCGCTCGGCGACAAATTCCTGGCCGTGAACAACATCAAGTTGAACTACAAGACCGGCAAGGCCAACGCGACTGTGGACAACTCCACGCTCGGCCCGGTCGAGATCAAGAACGTCCTGACCTTCAAGGGCGGCAAGAACACGATCAAGAAGAACGGCAAGTGGACCGGCGCCAAGGTGGCCCTGGCCGAGAAGGTCAATGTCCCCAACGCCGGTGACGTTCACCACTCAGGCCGTCCTGGGCCTCATCTTCGGTCTCCCCGAGGCGACCGTGAACCAGGTTCTGCCCGGCGCCATCTCGCTCGGCACCGCCACGGTGAACGTCAAGAAGTAGTTCCACCAGCTTTGCAGCGAAGGGAGCGACCCCGGCCGGGTCGCTCCCTTCGTCGTGTCTAGACTCAGTACCCGTCGGGGCGATAGCTCAATCGGTTAGAGCACCGGACTCATAATCCGTCGGTTCCGGGTTCAAGCCCCGGTCGCCCCACTGAGGAACCCCTGGTCAGAGCCATGTTTGGGCCCGGACCTGGGGTCTCTGCATCTCTGAAGTCACTCACAAGCCGAGCAGTGTCCCGCCTCGTGGAGTGTAGTCCGGGGATCTCCGCGTCGGCGACCAGGAGCTACTACCGGTCGGAGTATTAGACCTGTCGATCATCGAATGGCGCCCATAACCATGGGTAAGTTGCCGATGCGTGCGGGTAGTCGACCTGGATGGCCGCACCGGAAGGGGCCGTATCACCTTTCATCCGAGGCGGTTCGAGGAATGCCCGCGCAGTTGACAGCGGAGGAGGAGCCCGTGGAGCGCACCAGCACGTCGGCGAGGTACATCTGCCCCATGCATCCGGAGATCGTCGATGACCACCCGTCGCAGTGCCCCATCTGCGGCATGACCCTGGTGCCAGAGCACGAGGCGGGCCTGCACACTCACGCTCATGAACACCAGCCGGCATTTCATCCGGCTCCGGAACCGCACAGCGGCAAGGTGCTCTACACCTGTCCGATGCATCCGCAGATCGTGCAGGACCATCCCGGGCGGTGCCCGATCTGCGGCATGCACCTGGAATCCATGACCCCGCAGGTCGACGACGACTCCGACCGCGAGGAGTACCGGAACATGCTGCGGCGGTTCTGGGTATCGGTGCCGCTGTCGCTGGCGGTGCTGTCGATCGCCATGCTCGGATTCCCGCCGCTGCCGATGGACGTGATGCCGTGGGCGGAGCTGGTCCTGGCCAGTCCGGTGGTGCTGTGGGCGGCAGGGCCCTTCTTCGTGTGGGCTGTGCAGTCGGTGCGTCATCGCAGCCCCAACATGTGGACGCTAATTGGTCTAGGTGTCGCTGCCGCGTACGGCTACTCGGTGCTGGCGGTCGTCGTGCCGGGCATCTTCCCCGAGGCGTTGAAGGAGGACGGGAAGGTACCGGTCTACTTCGAGGCCGCGGCGATCATCTGCACGCTCACTCTGCTCGGCCAGGTGCTGGAACTACGAGCACGCGCCACGACCGGCGATGCGATCAAGGGTCTGCTGCAACTGGCCCCGTCCACCGCCCGCCGCATCGCTGCGGACGGCACGGAACAGGACGTCGATCTGGCGGCCATCATGGTCGGCGACCGGGTGCGGGTTCGGCCCGGGGAGAAGGTCCCCGTCGATGGCCTGGTCCTGTCCGGCCAGTCGGCGATCGACGAGTCGATGCTCACCGGTGAACCGGTGCCAGCGGACAAGGCGCCCGGTGACGCCGTCATTGGGGGCACCGTGAACACCACGGGCAGCCTGATCGTCGAGGCCTCCCAGGTGGGATCCGACACGGTGCTGTCGCGAGTGGTGGCGATGGTGGCCGCCGCCCAGCGCTCGAAAGCTCCCATGCAACGACTGGCGGACAAGGTCGCCGGGGTGTTCGTCCTGGCCGTGATCGGGATCGCTTTAGTGACTTTCGTTGTCTGGGGTCTCGTGGGTCCGGCTCCGAGCTGGGGACACGCGCTCGTGAACGCCGTGTCGGTGCTCATCATTGCCTGCCCCTGTGCGCTGGGACTGGCGACGCCGATGTCGGTCATGGTGGGCAGCGGTCTGGGTGCACGGCACGGTGTGCTGTTCCGCGATGCGGCGGCCATGGAGAAGCTGCGCGAGGTAGACACGCTCATCATCGACAAGACCGGCACCCTCACCGTGGGCCGCCCGACGGTCAGTCAGATCATCCCCGCCGCCGGTTTCACCCACGACGACGTGCTGGCGGCCGGGGCCAGCGTGAATCAGGGCAGCGAGCACCCCCTCGCCCGTGCCATCACCGAAGCAGCAAGCGGCCTCACGCTCACCCCGGCGCAGGACTTCGAGGCCAAACCCGGCTTCGGGGTGAGTGCGGACCTCGACGGCCAACACGTCCTGGCGGGCAACGCCGATTTGATGCGGGATCACGATGTGAAGATGTCACCGGATCTGGAGGCGATGGCACCTCAGGGTCAGACGGCAATCCGGGTCGCCATCGGCGGCCGTGAGGCCGGACTCATCGCGATGCGCGACGAGGTCAAACCGAGCACGCCGCAAGCCGTCGAGCAGTTGCATCAGGAAGGTCTGACCATCGTCATCGCCACCGGAGATGCCGAGGGGCCCGCGCAGCAGGTGGCCACGGCGCTGGGCATCGACGAGTACCGGGCGGGGGTCAAGCCGGACGACAAACTGGCACTCGTCCAGGACTTGCAGGAGTCGGGACACCTCGTGGCGATGGCTGGCGACGGGATCAACGACGCCCCGGCACTGGCCCAGGCCGACATTGGTATTGCCATGGGAACCGGCAGCGATATCGCGATCGACTCCGCCGAGATCACGCTGGTGAAGGGGGACCTGCGCGGCATCAGCGCGGCCAGGGGGGTGTCCCGGGCGACGGTGCGCAACATGAAGCAGAACCTCGGGTTCGCCTTCATGTACAACTCCCTGGGCATCCCCATCGCCGCAGGCGTGCTGTATCCGTTCACCGGCCTGTTGCTGTCACCGATCATCGCGGCGGCGGCCATGAGCCTGTCGAGCGTCTCGGTCATCGTGAACGCGCTGCGACTGCGGAGTGCAAACGTGTGACCGCCAACGTCGGCAGGATCGATCGGATAACCAGGGCGGGAGTGGCCGTGGTGCTGCTCGCTGTCGCCGTCTTCACCCAGGCATGGCCCCTTGTGCTGCTTAGTGCTGCCATTGCCCTGACTGCCGCGATCGCCTACTGCCCTCTCTACCGGCTCTATGGCCTGTCCACCGTCGGTGGTCTGCGCAGGGATTGCGGTACCGAACGATGCAATCCCACCGGCAGATAGCACGGATCATGCTCGCTCTTGGGGGCAACGGCACGTGCCGGCTTCAAGCCCCGGTCGCCCCACTGTGTACAGGTGTCGGCTTGGCCATGCGTCGGTAGGCCACGAGGAGCACGATCGCGAGCACCGGCCCGAGGATGTCGCTGGGGGTGGCCCACACGTTGTTCGGTGCGGTGTTGTCATGGGCCACGTACTGCATGATGTGACCGATGGCATCCCCGAGGTAGCAGATCGACATAACGACGACGGCTGCGGTCAGCCACTGATCGCGCATCCAAACACATCCGATCCCGAGCACGCCGATGGCCACGTCCGCCCATCCGACTTCCCACTGGAACATCGATCGCGCGTATCCGATCCCCTCGGCGATTTCCCCGGAGTTCGGGCCGAGGTGACCCAGCGCAGCGATGATCGACCAGACTCCGCCTAGTACCAGGACCCACAGCAGGAGCAGTTCAACCAGGCGATAAGGGGTGCGCCGCTGCGGGGAGCGATCCAGCGCGCTATGGATACCCCAGCCGAGGAATGTCATGATCCATGGAGTCAGGAAGAAGCCCATGGGACGAGGCTAGGGGATTGCAGGATCGGTAGGGAAGTTGCACATCGCGTGGCTGGAGTAGGCGTTTTTCACCCCAATCCAGGCGTCCGATAGCCGGTATCCACGCCTCCGCTGGACCTCATCGGCAAGTCCGCGCCCTTTGTGGTTGGCGAAGCCGTTCATGCCTCGCCGAGCACAATATGTGGACGTGGATACCGCAATCCAGCCTAAATATGGTCGATCCAGCCGTTCCCGCACACTGCGGTCCGGGCCAAAGCTAAACCGATACCTGAGGGTTCGCAAACCGGACGACTTGCTCCGTTGTGCACCTTTTGTCGGCATTGCGGTTGAAACCTCATTTACATCCCGCTAACTTTCCCGAGAGCCGTTAGTTGCCGATTGAAAGCGGAGTTCGTTTGTGAAACGCACTGTCGTACCGCTGTTGTCGGCGGCCGTGATCGGCGTCATCCTGGCACCGCCCGCCTCCGCCCTGGAGTTGAGCCCCGAGCGGCTCACGCTTGTGGATGTACCCAGCGTCGTCCCGGCGAGTACCGATGCAACCGTGGCTGCCTTCGTCCCCAAGGGGTCGTCCTGCCGGCTGGTGGTCCGTGATGCCACGACAGCCTTCAAGGGCCCGCATGCGAAGGCCTCAACAGGTTTCCTGCTGTTCCCGTGGACTCAGACCGTGGGCAGCGCCGCGGGGGAGTGGCGCGCCCGGATCAAATGTAATGACGGGCTGACCCGCTGGAAGTCGACGTGGTCGGCCTTCACGGTGACCTCCGCGACCCCGGCTGCGGCCGTGCCCACGTTCACTCGGCCCTACTCGGCCTCCGTCTCGACGTTGTCAGCCTCCTACGGTTGGCCGGCCTTCGGTACGACGCTTATCAAGGGCACCGACTGGTTCAACGGCCGAGGTGTCGACGTGCGCAGCAACGGTGTCAACGGGTGTGCGTCCGGTTGTGCGCTGCGCGCCACGTACGGGACCAAGTACCAGTGCGTGGAGTTGGTCAATCGGTTTGTCCGCACTCAGGGCTGGGTCTCAAGCAACATCATGGGCAACGCAGGGCAACTGATGAGTACCGCTCCAAAGAGCGCATTCGACAAACACCCGGCCGGTGATGGCTACCTTCCAGTTCCCGGCGACATCATCGTCTGGACCGGGGGCAGTAGCGGCTACGGACACGTGGCAGTGGTCTCCCAGGTGGGGGAGGGCGTGGTGACCTTCGTCGAGCAGAACGCGAGCAAGACCGGCAGTTGGCATCTCAAGATGGATGCCTCCGGGCGCCTGGCCGGATATGGATCGCTGCGCCACATCGGGTATCTGCACGCAGTGGCCAACGCCTGACCTGCAACGGCCGCTTCGCGTGGACATTCCTGAGGAGGTCTTCGCAGGCAGACCCCACCGGGTGAGCATGGGCCTACGGCCCCTCGACCTGACCACCTGGCTGGACGTCGACTCCCAGCATCCCCAGCGCGTGCTGCGTGAGGAGTTGCTGGTTCAGCGGCGTGACGACGTCTTCGCAGTGGCACCGGGTGGTGAGGCAGCTGCGACCGCCGTGGCGAAGGCCGTGGCCACCTGGTGTGGGCGACGACTGCCGGGACGCGACCATCCCCTCGTCGAGGCGGCCACCCTGGTCCGAGAGGATCTGTGCGTACTGCAGCGCCTCGAAGCCGCGTGGCGGCTGGTGGCAGCAGTGGTGTGCTTCCCGTCCCGCTGGCTGTTGGCAGACAAGATGGGCCAGGACGTTGTCTCCATTCACGACCCAGTCCCCGGTTACCGGCAGCAACTGGGAACGCCGACCGGACGAGTCTTCGACACGCTGTCACCCCGGTGGCGGATCAACTGGACCCTGCTGGATGACCCTGCGTTGTTTCAGCCCCGCATGGCGACGCCGCCAAGCGCACCCCCGGACGAGTCCTGGTACCTGCGCGTCGAGCGCCAATGTCTCGTTCCCATGGGCGACTACGTGGCGTTCACCATCCGGACGGATGTGGTGGCGCTCGCCGATCTGGGCGCACCCGAACGAACTGCAGTGCTGCGATCAGCGGCCAGCGCCCCTGTGGACCTCGCGACCTACCGGGGCTGGGTGTCGCGGTAGCGGAACGGCTTCGGCGGCGGCGACAGATCGGCGCGTGGACATGTGACCAGCGTGAGGCCACCCAATGACAGGGCGGCGTCGCACAGCGACACCACACTCCAGCCCAACCGGGAGGCATGGGCGGTGATGGTGACGCAGTAGATGGTGATCTCGTAGCGGGTGGGCGTGCCGTAGGCGATCTGGATCGTGCCGATGAGCCGGGAGCCGCCAGGATCGTCGGGCGTGCGCCACGACATGTCATAGCGCGCCCAACGTGACGGATCTGCCGACCAAAGGCCCCCGTTGGTGGTGTCACGCAGGGCCAACTCGACCAGGATCGATCGGGCGGCCTCTTCCGGGACGATGGCGGCAGGACGGATGATCTCCGTGATGTCCGTGTCGATCTCCGGGCTGGCAAACGGCGCCGGGAACTGTCCACGCGGTTCGGGTGTCAACATGTCAATCTCCTCCGCTGGGTAGTGCATCGGACCTCGGTTCGCCCCGATCAAGCATCTGCACCAAGGTCACGCCGATCGAGTGATGGTCGACACGACGGCCCAATGCTGGCGTGAGCTGAGTGCTTGTGCATATCCTGAAGACGGCTACTCGCATGTCACGACGCTGGGGAAGGCGAACCGAGACAAGCAGGAGGGCCTGATGCGTAGTACCGAGCCGGCGGCCCGGGGAGTGGTGTTCGTGCACTCGTGCCCCAGGGCCCTACTTCCGCATGTCGAATGGGCGGTTGAGCGAGAGATCAGTCAATCGCTCCCCTTCGACTGGTCCCCGCAACCCATCCAGTCCGGCATGTCCCGATGTGAGATCTCCTGGCGGGGTCCGGCAGGAGCGGGTGCTCGCATGGCCAGTGCCCTACGCGGCTTCCCGAATCTGCGCTTCGAGGTGACTGAGGAGACCGCGGCGGGCGGCGAACGATTCAGTTTCACCCCGACACTGGGCATCTTCCGCGTGGCTACCGGTGCCTCGGGGGACATCGTGGTGGGCGAGATGCGCCTGCGCGCCGCACTGGAGCAACCAGACGTGGCCGCAGCATTGCGTGAGGTCTTGGGCCAACCGTGGGACGATGAACTGGAGCCGTTCCGGATGGCTGCCGATGACAGAGTGCGGTGGTTGACACGAGTCGGATGACGTTCTCACCAGACCTCGCGTTCCTTCCTCATTAGGGTTACACCCATTCGGCTCATCCGCGGGGTCGCCCAAAGTGATCAATGCACCCACATGGGTGATATTCGTGCCTGAGCGAGCCGTCTTGGCCCCGGTTAGACTGCGGAAACGATTGGCGACGTGCGCGCTCACCCATCCGGGTGAACAGTGACCCGCTGGGCATGGCGATGAAGATGGGGAAGCCTGAGGAGGTACCCAATGAGTGATCGAACCACTCGAATACGTCCTACCCGGGGAATCCTCGCCCTCACCGCCGCGTGTGGACTCGCCGTACCCTTAGGCCTGGCCGCACCCACCGCGGCGGGGCCGACACATGAGGTCCTGCTGACCTCCACCGGGAGTATGGACGAGCTGGCGGCAGACGTCGCCGCAGTTGGCGGTCACGTAGTGCAAACCTACGAGATCGCCCGAACAGTCCTGGCAGAACTGCCAGGCTCGGTCGTCGCGCCGCAGGGATCCTTCGTGGTCCCCAATGTCGCCATGACCTTCAACTCCGCACCGGCGACGGTCACCTCGGACGCGACCAACACGTTCAAGGCGACGATCGGCGCCCCGGCGGATGCCGGATCCGGGGTCAAGGTTGCCATCGTGGACACCGGGGTGGACCCGGCGGCCAACATCACCGTGTCCGACCGGATCAACGTGTCCGGTGACGTATCCGGTGATGGGTACGGCCACGGCACATTCATGGCTGGACTTGTGGCAGGTGACGATGCCAGTTTCGGCGGCGTCGCGCCGCAGGCGAGCATCGTTGATGTGCAGGTGGCGGCAGCTGACGGCAGCACTGACCTCGCCCGGGTTCTCGCCGGCCTACAGGCGGTCGCTGACCTGCGTGCGGAGGATCCCAGCCTCGACGTGCTGATGCTGGCGTTGAGTGCTAACAGTCCGTTGCCCCCCTTCCTCGACCCGCTGACGCTGGCGCTCGACGGATTGTGGGACGCCGGTCTGACAGTGGTCGTGGCCTCCGGCAACGGTGGCCCCAACTCTCTCGCGTCGCCGGCAACCGATCCGACGCTGCTCGTGGTCGGTGCCCAAGACGAGCGGGACACCGCTGATCGCAGTGATGACGTCGTCGCGGACTTCTCCGCCTACGGCCGCGCCTTCCGGACCGCGCGTCCGGACCTCGTGGCACCGGGTGTCTCACTGATCAGCACATCGCCGTTGAACAGTACCGCGTACACCGAGAACCCGGCCTCCCAGGTCGGCACCGGATACCTCAAGGGTTCCGGAACCTCGATGTCGGCTGCGGTCACGGCTGGTGCCGTCGCCGCGCTGCTGGCAGCGCAGCCCACGCTGACCCCGGATGAGGCCAAGCGCCTGGTCGTGGGTACCGCATACCGCACGACCTCGCTGACGGCCAGCAACGGTGCCGGTGCGGGTGGTCTGAACCTGCGCAAGGCTCTGAACACGTCGGTGAGTTCGCTCCCCGGCACGGTCACCAACGGGCCGAGTTCGCCGAAGTACGGCCCCACGCAGACCGACGCCGCTCTCTGGGCGCAGTTCGGTCAGGCATGGCTGGACAAGGATCTGCCCGCGTTGGCGCAAGCCTGGTCTGCGCTGACCCCGCAGACGCGCAAGTGGGCGGCCAACGCCTGGTCGATGAACGCATTGATGCGTTCTCTGCAGCTCGATCAGAGGACCTGGAAGGGTCGCAACTGGGCTGGCCGCAACTGGGCCTCGCAGGCCTGGGACGGCCGTAACTGGGCCGAGGACGACTGGATGGATCGCACGTGGGCGTCCAGTGCGTGGATCGCGAAGGTGTGGGACGGCCGTAACTGGGCTGGCCGCAACTGGGCAGGTCGCGACTGGCTGGCCTTCGCCTGGACGGTCCGGATGTCCGCCACCGAGGACGAGGTGGAAGACATGTACGCCACCGACACCGGGGACTGGGCAGGTCGCAATTGGGCCTCCATGGTCTGGGTCGGGCGCAACTGGGCCAGCGATGCCTGGGCGGGCCGTAATTGGGCCGACTTCGTCTGGGATGGCCGCAACTGGGCCGTCGGTACCTGGGATGGCCGTAACTGGGCGCAGATCGCCTATGCTGGCCGCAACTGGGCGACGACCACCTGGGATGGCCGCAACTGGGCAGTCGCCGACTGGTAGATGCCCAATGTGACCCATAAGGAGTGCCCGTGATGGCGCAGGTTGGAAGCGACCTGCGCCATCACGCACCCGCCTGGCTGAGCGTGCGGGCGGTTGTCGTCCTGACCAGCCTCACAGCTCTTGGCGCCGTCGCATTCCTGGCGGCTGTGGTCGTGCCGGCGACCGGCGACTTCGCGCCAACGACCTGGTGGCTGTTGGCGTTGTTCTTCGTTGTGGCGGTGGTCTCCGACGTCGTCTATGTGCCTGTGCGGCACGCCGACGCCTGGGAAGAACTCACCTTCGTCGAGATCGTGCTCATCTGGGGGGCCTTGCTGCTCATCGAGCCGCTGCAACTGCTGGCTGTGGCCCTACTGGGCTTCCTGCTCGCGGAGTTGCTGGCTCGGCGCCAGGCCATCAAGACCGTCTTCAATCTGGCCTCCCATGCCATCGCGTCCGTAGGCCTGCTGACGACCTATCTGCTCCTGCGCGGCGACTCCACCCTGTTCGCGGTGAGGTCGGTCCTGGCCATGGTGCTGGCGGCGTTGGTCTTCACCGGACTCAACCTGCTGCTGTTGTCCTTCGTGTTGCTGGCTGCTGACGATGTCCCGCCCCGGGAGTTCCTGGGTGAACAGTGGGCACTGAGTCTGGGGATGGCCCTGGGTTCGGTCGGCATCGCAACGATGGGTCTGGCGATTGAGCAGAACACCCCTGTGCTGCTGCCCTTCGTGGCCCTACCCCTGCTGGCCATGTGGTACGCGTACAGGGCGAGTTCATCCCACGCGGCGGCACGCGAACGCAGCCGCTGGCTGATCGAACTGGGCCAAGCCATCTCGTCACCAGCAGCGATCGACACGTTCGTCCCGCAGGCCGCTGACGCCCTGCGTCGTGTCTACGGAGCCGACGACTATGCCGTGGTCCTGGCCGGCGGGAGGCGGTTCGGCGCCGGGCATGACTGGGCCGGGGTGGACCTCGGGGACGCCGACGCCAAACGCCTCGAGCCGGGCGAGATGCCGCGCACGTGGGCCCGAGGGGTTGCCGTGCGGTTCGAGGAGCAGGGCGGGACGGGCGTCCTGGCGGTCGGTGCCGAGATCGCCACCGTGGGCGCCCTGCGCACACCCTGGTCGCGGTCCTGGGAGATCTCCGAGACCGAGATGCCGACCCTGGTGGCACTGACCTCGGCGGTGAGCAGTGCCATGCGGGTCGGGCAGAGCCTGTCCGCATTGACGGCCGAGACCGCCAAACTGCAGGCGGTCGTGGACAACGCCACCGACGGCATCTGTGTGGTCGACGCGCGCGGCAACGTGCTGCTGTGGAGCCCGGCAGCGCAGGCGATCACCGGCATCACGGACGTGGCCGAACCATGGCCACCCATTCTGCGCAGCATCATCACCGTCCCCGCCGACACGGTCGGGCACCTGCTCGAGTTCGACCGCGCCGACGAGCAGACGGTCACCCTGCACGTCACTCGGGTCGACGTGTACGGCTCGGCGGCCACCAGCGTGATCACCATCCGGGACATGACTCGCGAACGCCGCGCCGAGCGGTTGAAGTCGGACTTCATCGCGACCATCTCCCACGAACTGCGGACTCCCATCACGCCGATCCGCGGTTATGCGGATCTACTCAAACGCCGCTGGGATCGGATGAGTCTGGAGAAGCGCGAGAGCGTGCTGGACACGATCGCCGAGCGCGCCGACCACCTCGCCCGACTGGTCGACGACCTGCTCATGGCCGCCCGCGCTGATACGGAGACGGCGTTGCGGGTCGACACCGCGACCATCGACGTCGTTGCTGTGGCCAATGACGCGGCCAAGGCCTTCCCGGAGGTGGATGGTCGCTTGCGCATCGCCGCAACCAGCCCGTTGCTGGTGACGGCCGACCGGACCCGGGTTATGCAGATCATCGGCAATCTGGTGGGAAATGCATTGAAATACACGCCGGCCGGAAGTCCCATCGACATCGCCTTCCGCGCAGTTGACGGGTGGGTCGAGGTCAGCGTCACCGACCACGGTGGTGGCATCGCGGAGAACGAGCAGGAGAAGGTCTTCGAGAGGTTCTACCGCATCGAGGACCCCCTGACGATGCGGACCGGCGGCAGCGGGCTGGGCCTACACATCTCCCGGCAGTTGGCACGGGCCATGGGTGGGGACGTTACGCTGAATTCAAGCCCAGGACACGGCTGTACGTTCGTGCTGCGGCTGCGAGCGGAAGGGTAATTGATGGCCACCATCCTGATCGTGGACGATGAGCCCAGTGTGCGGGCCCTCATCCGCGACACTCTGGAGTTGGAGGACCACGACGTCATCGAAGCCGTCGATGGACCGGGTGCGCTTACTGCCCTTCACGAGGGCGATCTGCCGGACTGTGTGGTGCTGGACATCATGATGCCTGGGATGAGCGGCCTGGATGTCTTGACCCAGTTGCGGTCCGAGGCCGCCACGAAAGAGATGCCGGTCATCCTGCTGACGGCCATGTCCGATGACGCCACGACCTGGGCCGGCTGGAGCGCTGGCGCCAACGTGTTTTTGCCCAAACCGTTCGATCCCGGTGCCTTGTTGGACTGGATAGACCGCGTGCTGGAAGGCGGCGGTGAAATGGAGCCGACTCTGTGAAGATCCTCCAACCGGAGAAACTCGCCCGCCGCCTGGAGGCCCTGGCACCGCACCCGCGGGTTGTCGCCTCAGGCAACTTCGCCACACCGCGCACTCTGCTGAACCTATTCGACGCGAACGTGGCCACCTACACACTGCACATGCTCAACGCCCAGGGGGAGTTGCCCACCCGCCCAGGAGTCACCCACGAGACGACATTCGTGGGCCCGGCCATGCGCAAGAGCCCCACCTTGATGTATTACCCCTGCCGCCTGAGCCTGACCCCGAAGATCCTGCGTAATCAGCTCTTGGTGGATGTTCTCGTGCTCCACACCTCGCTGCCGCGCGACGGGGTGGTGTCCATGGGCCTGGAGGTCAACATCCTGCCGGCAGTGCTGGAGGCCGTGCGCGACCGTGGCGGCCTCATCCTTGCCCAGGTCAACCCGCGGATGCCGTTCACGTATGGCGACGCTGTGGTGGCCGTCGAGGACATCGACTACGCCATCGAGGTCGACGAGCCGTTGATGACCCATGAGCCCGGCGAACCCGATCAGGTCGCCAAGGCCATCGCTGACCACATCCTGTACAAGATCCCCGACGGCGCGACGCTGCAACTGGGGATCGGGGCGGTCCCCGACGCCGTGCTTGGCGCCCTCACCAGCCGCCGAGGCCTGCGGATCTGGTCGGAGATGTTCTCCGATGGTGTGCTGGCCCTGCACCGGCTCGGCTGCTTCGACTCCGATGTGCCACTGACCGCCTCGTTCGCCTTCGGCAGCCGGCAACTGTACGAGTGGCTCGATGGCAACCGCCGGGTGCGGATGCGCCGCACGGAGACCACCAACGACCCCGGCCGGATCAGCCGGACGCCGTCGATGATCAGCGTGAACGGCGCCTTGCAGGTGGACCTCTACGGTCAGGCCAACGCCTCCCGCATCAAGGGCCGCATCTATTCCGGCTTCGGCGGCTCCACCGACTTCATCGTCGGCGCCCTGCACTCACCGGGCGGTCATGCGTTCATCGCGTTGCCGTCCTGGCATCCCCGGGCGAACGTGTCCACGATCGTGCCGCTCATCCAGGGCCCGGTGACGTCGTTCCAGCACTCCTCGGTGGTGACCGAGAACGGCCTTGCGCACATGTTCGGCAACGAGGAGCGCGAACAGGTGCGGCAGTTGATCGAGCATGCCGCGCACCCGAACGTCCGCGAAGAACTGTGGGAAGCGGCTAAGGCGCAGGGGCGAGGTTAACTCCCCACCTGCAGCCCCAATTCAGGTGTCGCCGCCCTCGGTGTTCCCCGCGTCAGCGGCACCGGGGTCGTCGAGTTGGTACCTGCGCGCCGCCTGCGCAGCAGCGCCGGGATCCACCTTGCCCTGTTCGGCCAGCATTGCCAGGGCCCTCGTGGTGATGGACTCGGCATCGACCAGGAAGTGCCGGCGCAGCGCCCCGCGGGTATCCGACATCCCCCAGCCATCGGTGCCCAGCGATGTGAACGCCCCCGGAACGTAGGGCTGAATCTGGTCCTGGACAGCCCGCATGTAGTCCGACACCGCGACGAAGGGGCCCTCGACGTCGTGCAACTTCGCGGTCACGTAGGGAACCCGCGCCGATTCCGGATGCAGGAGGGCTTCGCGTTCGGCGGCGAGGGCGTCCCGGCGCAGTTCGTTCCAGGACGTCACGGACCACACATCAGCCACCACGCCCCAGTCGTCGCGCAGGAGCTCCTGTGCACGCAGCGCCCAGGGGACAGCCACACCGGAGGCCAACAACTGGACACGAGGGCCGTCGCCCTGCCCCCGAGACCACAGGTGTATGCCGTGCAGAATCCCGTCGACGTCCACATCGGCCGGTTCGGCGGGTTGCTGGATGGGCTCGTTGTAGACGGTCAAGTAGTAGAAGACATCCTCAGAATCGTCCCCGTACATTCGCCGCAGCCCGTCCTTGACGATGTGCGCCACCTCGAAGGCGTAGGCCGGGTCGTAGGCGACCACCGCCGGGTTGGTAGAAGCGAGCAGTAACGAGTGACCGTCCTCATGCTGCAGGCCCTCGCCATTGAGTGTGGTGCGCCCGGCGGTGGCCCCGAGCAGGAAGCCGCGGGTCTTGGAGTCCATGCACGCCCAGAACTGGTCACCTGTGCGCTGGAAGCCGAACATCGAGTAGAAGATGTACACGGGGATCATCGGCTCGTCGTGAGCGGAGTAGGACGTACCGACGGCCTGGAACGAGGCCGCTGAGCCGGCCTCGTTGATGCCCTCATGCAGGATCTGGCCTTGCTCGGACTCTTTGTAGGACAGGAACAGTTCCCGGTCCACCGACTGGTAGGTCTGTCCTTGGGGGTTGTAGATCTTCTGGATCGGGAACATCGCGTCCATGCCGAACGTGCGGGCCTCGTCCGGGATGATCGGGACGAAACGTTTGCCGATCTCAGGATCTTTGAGCAGTTCTTTGAACAACCGCACGAAGGCCATCGTGGTCGCGACGCTCTGGGCACCCGACCCGCGCTTGATGACCTCATACGGCTTATCCGACGGCAGGGCCAACGGGCGTGACACCTGCCGCCGGGCCGGCAACGAGCCACCCAGGGCGCGGCGTCGTTCCAGCATGTACCGGATGTGATCGTCGTCGGGGCCGGGGTGGTAGTAGGGCGGCAGCTTGTCGTCGAGGGCGCTGTCCGGGATGGGGATGTCGAGTCGGTCGCGGAAGGTGCGCAGGTCCTCGACGGTCAGCTTCTTCATCTGGTGGGTCGAATTGCGTGCCTCGAAGTGTGAGCCGAGCGTCCACCCCTTGACCGTCTTGGCCAGAATGACCGTCGGGTTCCCCTTGTGCTCCAGCGCAGCCTTGTAGGCGGCGTACATCTTGCGATAGTCATGCCCACCGCGGCGCAGCTTCCAGATCTGCTCGTCGTCCCAATCGGCGACGAGGGCCGCGGTACGGGGGTCGCGTCCGAAGAAGTTCTCGCGCACGTAGGCGCCCGACTCACCTTTGTACGTCTGGTAGTCGCCGTCGACGGTCGCATTCATCAGGGACACCAGGGCCCCCTCGTCGTCCTTGGCCAACAGGTCGTCCCACTGCCGGCCCCATACGACCTTGATGACGTTCCAGCCCGCCCCGCGGAACACCGATTCCAGTTCCTGGATGATCTTGCCGTTGCCCCGCACCGGACCATCGAGGCGCTGCAGGTTGCAGTTGATGACGAACGTGAGATTGTCAAGACCTTCGCGGGCAGCCATGGTCAAGTGGCCCAGCGACTCCGGCTCGTCGGTCTCACCGTCGCCGAGGAAGGCCCACACGTGCTGCGCGGACGTGTCCTTGATCCCGCGGTCATGGAGGTAGCGGTTGAATCGCGCCTGGTAGATCGCGGCCTCCGGGCCCAGGCCCATGGAGACGGTGGGGAACTGCCAGAAGTCGGGCATGAGGCGGGGATGGGGGTAGGAGGGCAGTCCGTGCCCCAGACCGCCGTGGCTGAGTTCCTGCCGGAAACCGTCCATCCGGTCCTCGGTCAAGCGGCCCTCGAGGAAGGCCCGGGCGTAGATGCCGGGGGAGGCGTGGCCCTGGAAGTAGATCTGATCGCCGCCGCCCACCTCGGGGCCGTTGAAGAAGTGGTTGAACCCCACCTCGTACAGCGAGGCGGATGACGCATATGAGCTGATGTGGCCACCGACACCGATCCCGGGGCGCTGCGCCCGATGCACCATGATCGCGGCGTTCCAGCGGGCGAAGGCCCGGATGCGGTGTTCGATGTCCTCATCGCCGGGGAAGGCAGGTTCGTCGTGCGGGGAGATGGTGTTGATGTAGTCGGTCTGTCGCAGGTCGGCGATGCCGATGTTGCGCTCGGCCGCTCGGCGCAGCAGTTCCCGGACCAGGAACCGGGCGCGGACCGGGCCGGCTGCCTCGATGGTCGCGTCCAGGGACTCTATCCATTCGCGGCTCTCCTCCGGATCGGAGTCGACGTACTGCGTCGGGATGCCACCGGGCTTGCTCACTTAGTACCGCCTTTCCTCACCTTCGACCCTATTGCGGATCGTTGCTGGAGGACAGTGCTAACGACGGCTGCCCTTCGGGGCGACCAGACGGGTTCCCTGCCAGTCGGACCCCGCACTGATCGTGCGGGTGGGCTGCAGTCCGGCGGTCGGTGCTGCCTCGGAAATGTCGGAGGGGCTCAGGTGCCCTTCGCGACCCGGTTTGGGGGTCACCAGCCAGATGACGCCATTGTCCGCCAGTGGACCGAGGGCATCCATCAGGCCGTCGAACAGGTCACCGTCCTCCTCTCGCCACCACAAGAGCACCGCTTCAACGATCTCGTCCGAGTCCTCGTCGAGCAGGTCCTGGCCGGTGGCGAGGACGAATGCGTCACGTACGTCTTTGTCGCAGTCGGAGTCGTAGCCGATCTCCATAACTGCCTGGCCTTGGGTGAGTCCCAGCGGTAACTGGCCGGGGGCTTGGGTACTCATGGCCGTGATATCACTCCGATCACAAGGAGTAGTCCACACAAAGCGCGCCCGATGCGCAAGTCGATACGCCGAATCTGCACAATTCGTCTGTGCAGGAAGGGTGATCCAGGCGCGGCGCAGCGCTGCGGATGCGCCGATGCTGGATCGGGCAGACGATACATCCAAGGTGGTGCGTAGTCGTCAGGCCCGGACGGTCACGCACCACCTTCCCGTTATGGTGGGACCCGGGCCCGTAGCGCAGCTGGTAGCGCGCCCCGTTTACACCGGGAAGGTCGTCGGTTCGAGTCCGGCCGGGCCCACGTGCAACTTGCCGCGGTGGTATCCCTGCTCGACGCCTGGTTCCCGCCGGACCTGGCTGAACCCTGGGACGCCGTGGGACTGTGCTTCGGGGATCCTCACATGGACATCGGCTCGGCGCTCGTGGCGGTGGACCCGACCCCACAGATCGCCGCCGATGCGATCGAGCACGGCGTGGACCTGCTCATCACGCACCATCCGTTGTGGTTGGGCGGCGTCACCCATTTGACGGGCTACAAGGGGCGTCTTGCGCAGGACCTCATGGCCGCCGGTGTCGCCTTCTACAACGCGCACACCAATGCCGACCGGGCACCGGACGGGGTGAATGACGCGTTGGCGGCGGCTTTGGGGCTGGCAGAAACCACCCCGTTGGAGCATCTGACCCGTGAGTTGCTGCGCGTGACCGTCTATGTGCCGGCGGACTCCCGTGAGCAGCTCATCGATGCTCTGAGCGCGGCTGGCGCGGGCAGCATCGGCGATTATGACCGCTGCGCCTACCGAACAACCGGGCAAGGAACCTTCCGTCCGCAGGCGGGAGCCTCGCCCCACATCGGCTCGGTCGGGCAGATCGAGTCGGTGGCCGAGGATCGGCTGGAGATGGTGCTGCCGGGCCATCTGCGTCACGACGTGGCGCGGGCGCTGGTGGCCACCCACCCGTACGAGGAGCCCGCCTACGATTTCACGGCGATCGAGCAGGTCCGCGACGGGGTCGGTCTCGGCCGGGTCGGAGCGGTCCCGCCGATGTCATTGGCCGTGTTCGCCGATGTGGTGGCGGCCGCCTTGCCGGACACGCCCACGGGGGTACGGTTCGCCGGCGACCCGGACCGGCAGATCTCGACGGTGGCGGTCGTCGGCGGCTCAGGGGCGGGCGAGCTGGCCAGTGCCAGCGCCGTGGCTGATGTGCTGGTGACCAGCGATCTGAAGCATCATGTCGTCGATGAGCACATCGCGGCGGGTGGGTGTGCTGTGATCGATGTGGCTCACTTCGCCAGTGAGTGGCCGTGGTGCCCGCGTACGGCACACCGGCTGACCGAAGTGGGTGTGTCAACGACCGCCAGCACCCGGGTGACCGATCCGTGGACCGGTAGGAGGTAAACCATGAAGGCCGATCCGTTCGTTCAAGAACGCCTGCTCGAAATGCCGGTGATCGATCAAAAGCTCGCGCAGTTGGCCAAGGAGCAGCGGGTATCGCCTTTGCGTGAGCAGGTGACCCAGACCCGGGCCGCTGCCGTCAAGGCCGAAGAGGCCCTGGTGGACACTCGCACGGGCATCAAGGACCTGCAGCGTGAGATCACGCGGGCTGAGCAAGACGTCCAGACGGTTCGCACCCGGGTGGAGCGCGATCAGCGCACCTTGGAGTCAGCGGGCGTCTCCGCCAAACAGGTCCGGGATCTCCAGCACGAGCTGGCCAGTCTCGCTCGCCGGCAGAGCGAGCTCGAGGACGTCGAGCTGGAGATCATGGAACGCCTCGAGCAGAGCACTGCGGGGCTACAAGCGGCGGAGCGGGCGATGAGCGACGCCGATTCGGCCGCTGAGCTGGCGGCCGCGGCGTGGGATCGTCGTGCGGACGAGATCGCCGCCGAGACCGTGGCCTTGGAGCAGCGCCGCGCCGAGATCATCGCTGACCTGCCGGCCGACCTGGTCGACTTGTACGAGAAGGTTCGCGCACGGTCTGGACAGGGCGCTGCTCTGTTGCAGTTCGGTCGCTGCGGGGCGTGCCAGTTGATGCTCAGTTCCTCGGATCTCGACCGGGTGCGGGCCGCCGCATCCGACGAGGTCGTGCGCTGCGACGAGTGTGGGGCGATCATGATCCGCACGGGGGAGTCAGGGCTGTGAAGCCGACGCAGGTGGACTTCCCTGCAGGCGTCGTGCAAGGGTCCGGGACGGTGCTCGCCGTCGTTGACGTAGAGGGACTGCCGGGGGTGATCACCGACCGCACCCCCTTTCACCCGGTGGATCACACCTGGCCCGACCAGCCCGCGGACACGGGCACGCTCAATGCCCTACCCGTGGTGGACGCTCTGCTCGGGGCGGTGGCCTCTGACGGCACTGTCAGCGTCGGCACCGAGATCACCGCACGGCGGGGGGACGAGGGCTACGACTGGGTCGTCGTGCACCGGGTGCAGGGGCCGGCGCCGGCAGTGGGGGACATCGTCGATCTGCAGGTGGACGCCGCCCGCCGAGCGGGGTTGAGTCGTGCCCACACGGCCTGTCACGTCGTGGCCCTGGCACTGAACCTTGCTCTTGCCGGTGCCTGGCGCAAAGACGTCGTCCGCGACGGCATCGGCAACCCCGACTTCGATCGCCTGGCGCTGTCGGAGTCGCGCATGACCCCCGATGAGGCGCGCGACACCTACCGACTGGGCAAGTCATTGCGCAAGAAGGGGTTCGACAGTGCCGCGTTGCTCGACGACCCGCCGGCCGTGGCCGAACAGGTGATGGCCATAGTGCGTGATTGGGCTGACGCCGATGCCAGCATCCGGATCGAGGCCAGTGGGCCATATCTGACCGACATGCGGTACTGGTGCTGCGAGGTACCGCAGGGAACCTACCGGATCGCCTGCGGTGGCACCCACGTCACGGCGCTGCGCGAACTCGGCGATGTGACCGTTCGGTACGAATGCCCGGACCCCGCCACGGTCGTCGCTGTGACGAATGTCGTGCCGCCCACCTGACAAGTGCGGCGCGCGTCCACGCCTGGCGTCGGTTAGAAAGGGGCCATGCGCCACTTCCATGCCCCCGGGCGTGTGAATCTCATCGGAGACCATATCGACTACCTGGGCGGCATCGTGCTTCCCATGGCGATCGACTACGGCACGGACGTATGGGTGCAGCCCCGGGCAGACAGGCTGATCGTGGCGCAGTCCGAGAACTTCGCGGACTTGGGCACGATCACCGCCGACGGCACCGCGACGGCGGCTCGCGACGAGTGGGACTGGGTGAACTATCTCGTCGCGGTTTCGTTCGCGATGCGCGAGCGGGGCATCGCGGTGCCCGGGGTCGATGTCCACGTGCGGGGCAGCATTCCGAATGGCGCGGGACTGTCGTCGTCAGCGTCGTTGGAACTCGGTGCGGCCGTGGCGCTCGATGCGCTGGCTGGGGCGGGTCTGAGCACGACTGATCTGGCGCTCATCGGGCAGCAGGCCGAGAACGAGTTCATCGGGGTGGCCTGCGGCATCATGGACCAACTGGCGATCGCGTCCGGTGTCGCAGGGCACGCCCTGGCCATCGATTGCGGCACTTTGCAGGTGTCGCCGGTGCCGTTCCCGGCCGAGCTCGCGGTGGTCGTGGCCAATACCAATCACCGCCGTGAGCTGGCCACGAGCGCCTACAACGATCGGCGGTCGTCCTGCGAACAGGCGCAGGCGATGCTGGGTCGGCCGCTGGTCGGGATAGGCCAGGATCAGATGGCCGACGCGCTGGGTGTTCTACCACCGGATCTGGTGCCGCGCGCCCGGCACGTCATCACCGAACAGGCCCGCGTCCTCGCCTTCATCCGGGCGCTCGCAGCAGAGGACCTGGCCGCCCTCGGCGCACTGATGCGGGCGTCGCACGAGTCCTTGCGTGTCGACTTCGAGGTCACCGGCCCCGCGCTCGACGCGCTCGCGCAGTCGGCCTGGGAGGCCCCGGGCTGTGTCGGGGCGCGGATGACCGGCGGGGGTTTCGGAGGTTGCACTGTGAACCTCGTGGTGCCCGAACAGGTAGGTGAGTTCACAGCAGCGGTGAGCGCCGCCTACACCCGATCCTCGGGCCTGGTCGCCGACTTCTACGTGGTACGGCCAGCCGCAGGTGCCCACGAGGTCACTTCATGATCGAAGGTCCACTGGGTGATCTCCTGGTCTACGCCCAGGATCAGGGGCTCATCACGGCCGTGGATGTGCCCTACGTGCGCAACCGGGTGCTGGAGGTGCTCAGGATCGCGGCCTACGACCTGATGCGCGAAGGCGCGGGCCGCCCGGCGACCATCGATGACCTGCTGCTTCCGCTGCTCGATGATGCTGCGGCGCGGGGTCTGATCCAACCGGACACCCCGACCCAGCGCGATCTGTGGGACACCGCGATCATGGGCTGTTTCGTGGCGCGGCCGTCTGCGGTGCAGCACCGCTTCTGGCAGGACTACCAACGCTCACCGGCGGCGGCCACCGACCATCTGCATGCGGGCGCGATCGCCAGCAATTACATTCGAGTCACCCGAACCGATCGCAATCTGAGGTGGGCCTACCCCTGCGAGTACGGGGTCCTGGACATGACCATCAACCTGTCCAAGCCGGAGAAGGACCCCCGCGATATCGCGGCCGCGGCATCTGCGGCGGGCGGCGGCTACCCGGCTTGCCTGCTGTGCCGGGAGAACGAGGGGTACGCTGGGCGGCCCGACCATCCGGCCCGGCAGAATCTGCGGCTGATCGACCTGGAACTGACCGGGGAGTCCTGGTTCCTGCAGTACTCGCCGTACAGGTACTACAACGAGCACTGCATCGTCTTGTCACAGGAACACCGGCCCATGGTCATCAGTCCGGCCACGTTCCGGCGATTGGCCCAGTTCACGGCCATCCTGCCGCACTACCTCGCCGGGTCGAACGCGGATCTGCCGATCGTGGGCGGTTCGATCTTGAGTCACGACCACTACCAGGGCGGCCAGTACGAGTTCCCGATGGACCGGGCCAAAACCCTGTGGTCGACCACCCGGGATGGTGTCGACGTGAGTGTCCTGCAGTGGCCACTGGCGGTGCTGCGGTTGAGCGGCGACGATGAGCCTGTCCTGACTCTGGCCGATCGCGTGCTGGCCGGTTGGCGCTCGTACAGCGACCCGGGACGTGACGTCCTCGCGCACTCAGGCCAGACCCCGCACAACACGATCACCCCCATCGCTCGGCGGGTGGCGGGGCGCTTGCGGCTGGATCTGGTGCTGCGCAACAACCGGACGAGCGCCGAACACCCCGACGGCATCTTCCATCCGCACGCCCAGATCCACCCCGTCAAGAAGGAGAACATCGGGCTGATCGAGGTCATGGGCCTGGCCGTGCTGCCCGACCGCCTGCAGGGTGAACTACAACTCGTGGCCGAAGCGCTCGCCTGCGGGGGCCCATTGGCGCAGGCTGCGAAGGTCCATCAGCCCATGCTGGACATGCTGCGTCGAGCCGACCCCCCGGCGAATCTCGAGCAGGCCTACCTGCAGACCCGCGATGCGGCGTCGGCCTACTTCGTGCGGGGGCTGGAACACTGCTCGGTGTTTGGCCGCGACGTCGTGGACGGGTGCCAGGACTTCTTGGCCAGTCTGGATTGACCACGGAGGCGATTTCAGGCCGAGCAACGGTCATTCTCAGAGGAGTCAGGCGGGGGCTGGGGGAGATGGTTCGGGGGATACACGAGACCATCTGGAAAACTCCGCACGGCGTGCGCTCTGATGCGGAGTTTTCCAGGTTTTGAACCTCGCAAATACCTCATATCGGGCATTTGATCAGCATTTCGCCGCAGAAATAGGGCGTAGACCCCAGAACGTGCGGACTTTTCCAGGTGACTGTTCGTCAAACACGCCATGGGCGCCGACCGCGGACGTGAAGTCCGCCGTCGGCGCCCATGGGAACGAGGTACGTCAGTCGAGATCGTTCTTGACGTCGTGTGCCTTGTCCGACACCGTGTCCTTGGCGTCCTCAGCGCGGTCGCCGATGCGCTCGGCGGCCTCTTGGCCCTTGTCGTGCAGGGTCTCGCCGGTGTCCTGGTCGTGGTCCCGGATGCCCTCCACGGTCTCCTTGGCCTTGTCGCCGAGGTCTTCCACGGTGTCCTTAACGCGCTCTGTGAAACCCATAAATGAGTCCTTTCTCTTCGGTTGGCAGTCACCTACCCGGGGTGTGGCCGACTAGACCGCACGGATAGACCCGGTGCTGCGGGGAACGAGATGGCATGGCAATCAAGGACCCCCAGGTGCATGAGGAGTTGCGCAATGACGACCGCAAAGCCAAGGGACGCAAGTTGACCGCACGCAAGAACGGCCATGCCAGCCGCTACGACGACTGGACGGTGTTCGACCTGAAGTTGCGTGCCAAGGAACTGGGTCTGCAGGGCTACTCCGACAAGAGCAGAGCCCAACTGATCGACATGGTGCGCCACCACTGAAAGGAAACAGATGACCACACATACAGGCTGGGCAGCGGTCAACCCTGGCGGCCCGGGAACGGAACCGGGCGAGGTGGCAGATCCGGAACGCAATGACCCACCACCAGGCCAGGACCACCTTCCGGAAGGTGGCACAAGTGTCGGTGCCCATGAGGCGGCACCGGAGGAGATTGGAGAGAGCGGATGAAACTCATTTCAGTGTTTATCGTGGCGGCCCTGGCTGCTGTGGCTGGCATCTTCGTGCTCAAGCGGATGGGACACGGCGGGGAACTGCCGGTGGAGGGCTTCGACGCTGCCATGCCACTGACCCCCGTCCCGCCCGTTCAGGAGGCGCCATGAATCTGATGACGAAACTCAAGAAGGGGCTGCAGTTCGTGTACGGTTCCGCCGAACTGGACCCGGCGCGCGACCCGATGACGAACCTCGATCGCGAGGAGCACGGCCAATCGCAGACGCCTGAGAAGGCAAAGGACTGGGACCGCGGCTGAGGCCTTGAAAGCGGTAGTGTGCCCACGGACCAGTGTGCCGTGGGCACACTGCTGAGCGAAGCACACTCACCCGCCAATAGCCTCGCGAGCATGGGCATCGACGTCGCCGGCAGCACCTTCGCAATCCATACAGAGACCACGTCGTACGTCTTCGGCGTCACTGGCGAGGGTCTGCTCCGGCACCTGCACTGGGGTGGCCGCATCGAACTCGGTGATGTCATCGTGGAACCCCTGTGGGAGTTGTCCACCAATGACCTGATCCAGGATGTGATCCCACAGGAGTACCCCTGCCACGGGCGGTTCCGCTACAACGAGCATTGCCTCGCGATCATGTTCGCGGACGGCGGGCGCGAACTCGATCTGCGGTACGCGGGGCACGACCTCGGAACCGATCTGGTCGTGCACCTGCGTGACGACAAGGGGGTGCGCGTCGACCTGCACTACGAGGTGATGCCAACCATCGATGTTTTCCGGCGGTGGGCTGTGGTGCACGCCGATGTGCCTTTGATCCTTGAGACCGTGGCCAGTGCCCAGTTCCACCTCCCCTACCGCGACCTCGAACTGCGCAACGTGGCTGGCCGGTGGGGGGCTGAATTCCAGGAGATCGTGCAGCCGGTCACCAGCAAGGTCGTGCTGGAATCGCGGCGCGGGATCTCCAACCACCATCACAACCCGTATGCGGTGCTCAGTCGGGAGGCCACCGAGACCAGTGGCCGGGTCTGGGGGATGGCATTGGCGTTCAGCGGGAACACCAAGACGGTCGTCGAGCAGACGCAATACGGCCAGACGCTGGTACAACTCGGCGTCAACGACGCGGATCTGGCGATCAGCATGGACGCCGGGGACAGCTTCACGACTCCGGCGGTAGTGGCCACCTACACCCCGCAGGGGTTCGACGCGCTCAGCCAGAATTTCCACGACTACGGACGGTCGTTGATGGAGCCCACCCCGCGGCCGGTGCTGTACAACTCCTGGGAGGCGACGACCTTCGCGGTGACCTGTGACGCCCAGATCGCGCTGGCCCACCGGGCTGCGCAGATCGGGGCGGAACTGTTCGTGGTGGATGACGGCTGGTTCGGCCGCCGCAATCCCGAGCCGACCGGCGGCATCACCGACGGACTGGGGGACTGGTGGGTGGATCCCGTGAAGTTTCCTCACGGATTGACTCCACTCATCGACGAGGTGCACCAACTCGGGATGACTTTCGGGATCTGGGTGGAGCCCGAGATGGTCAATCCCGGGACTGATCTGTACGCGGCCCACCCGGATTGGATCTACCACGAGCCGGGCCGCGATCCAGACACGGCGCGGGGTCAGTACGTCCTGAACCTCACTCTGGCGCCGGTCCAGGAGTTCATCACGCAGATGCTGGACGACCTGTTGGCCGACAATGACATCGGTTACGTCAAGTGGGACGCGAACCGCCCGATGTCGCAGGTAGGGGTCAGTCGCGATGTCTGGTACCGGCATGTGCAGGCGCTCTACGACATCGTCCGGGAGGTCAAACGCCGACACCCAGGAGTCCTCTTCGAGGCCTGCGCCTCGGGTGGGGGCCGGATCGATTTTGGGGCCTTGAACGTGTTCGACGACTTCTGGACCAGTGACAACACGGATGCCCTGGACCGCCTGGACATCCACCGTGGCTACTCGCTGGTCTATCCGCCGCAGGCTATGCGGGCCTGGGTCACCGACGTGCCGAACTTCCTGTCACAGCGCAGCATCGGCTTATCCTTCCGCTTCCACAGTGCGATGACCGGATCGCTCGGGATCGGTTGCGATCTCAGCGCCATGAGCGATGAGGATCTGCGCACATCGGCGAAATACGTGAAGCAGTACAAGCAACTGCGGCCATTGATGCAGCGATGGCACAGGTTGGAGAATCCGAGCAGTAACGACTACCGGTTGATTCAGTACTCAAGTCCCGCAGGTGCGGTCCTGTTCGTCTTCCTGCCCGCCAGCCGGCTCGGTCACACTTCGACAACTGTGCGCCTGCGTGGTCTCGAGCCCACCGGCCGCTACCGCTTTGAACTGGACTGGCAGACCCACGTCGCCCGGGGTGACTACCTCATGAATCGTGGGGTGCGGGTGTGGCTGCAGGGCGACTACGCCAGCACGGTGATCCGGTTCGATCGGGTGGATGACGAAGGGGCTGTCTGACGGCCGCAGGTTGGTCACCCACACGACCTAGACCACGAACGGGATCAGCCGGAACCGGACCCGGCGGCAGTAGTCGCCGTAACCGGGGTAGCGCTGGCGCAGGAAGTCCTCTTCGACGCTGGCCTTGGCCAGCCACCACCCGACCAACAGCGCCAGTGGTGCCAAACCCCAGGGTGAGCCGGTGAGGCAGATCCCGAGCATGGCCAGCAGTAGCGCGGAGTAGATGGGGTGACGCACCACCGCATACGGACCACGGTCGACCAGCGACCCCCGCTGACGTGGCTTCGGGTAGGGCGTCAGCGAGTCGCCCAGAGTGAACAGAGCCCATGTCCCGACAACGCCTCCCGCCACAGCAAGCAGGAGCCCGACCAGGCGCATCCACGTCCAGGGCCACGCGGGACCGACGGCGGAGACCACGATCACCACTGCTCCCAGGGCGAACTGGCCCCAGACCCATCCCTGACCGCGCGATCCGAGCGTCGGCACCTTCACCATGGGACCCCATTGTGCCGGTCCGAGTAGAGTCGTGGGCATGACCCGTTGGTTAACCGAGCCGGAACAGGACTCCTGGCGTTCCTGGCTGGCGGCGAATCTGCTCGTCCCCGATCGGCTCGGCCGGGACCTGCAGGAGGAGGCCGGGCTCACCCTGGCTGACTACGAGATCCTGGTCCGCCTGTCCGAGTCGCCGGATCGTCGGGTTCGGATGAGTGATCTGGCTGCGCAGACGCTGTCGAGTCGCAGCAGGCTGTCCCATCAGATCGACCGGATGGAAAAGGCTGGCCACGTACGCCGCGAGGAGTGCCCCGATGACCGGCGAGGGTACTTCGCGGTCCTCACCGAGGACGGCTGGCAGGCACTGGTCGAAGCGGCGCCGGCCCACGTCGAGAGTGTCCGGCGGCGCCTCGTCGACGTCCTGACTCCGGCGGAGTTCGCCGAGCTCGGCCGGATCAATCGGAAGATCGTCGACGCACTCTCCTAACCCGCGTCAGCCGCCGTAGTCCATGTCCCAGATGCGGATTCCGCCCAGAATGCCTGCAGTGTTCGCGACGATCTTCGCCTTGGGGCCTAGGTCGACACTCGACAGATGCTTGGCGTTGCCTCCACCGACGAAGATCTTGTCGTAGAAGAGGAACTCGTCGAAGATCTGCATCGCCTCGATCACGCGCTTGCGCCATCTCTTGTTGCCGATCTCCTTGCGCGCGGCATTGCCCACGAAGTCGTCGAAGTCGCCACCATGGCCGGTGGGCGCATGCGACAACTCCATGTGGGGGACAAGTTTGCCCTCGTGGAAGACCGCCGTTCCACACCCGGTTCCCAAGGTCATCACGAACTCGAAACCCGACCCTTCAACGACGGCGCAGCCCTGCACGTCGGCATCATTGGCCACCTTGACCGGGATGTCGAACTCGTCGGCCAGCGCGGTGGCCAGGTCAAAGTTGTGCCACATGTTGGCCATCGCCTCGTCGCGCGGACCGCCGTACTCCAGACGCGACAACGAAGGGATGTTGAGCACGCGGCCACTGCGGACGAGCCCGGGGAACCCGACGGAGGCACGACTCGCCGCCGGCAATTGAGACTTGAGTTCGCTGAGTTTCTCGACCAGGAGGCTCGGCGAGCAGGGGTAAGGGGTTTCGATCCGCACGCGATCCGCGATCATCTGCCCGTTGATGTCCAGCACGCTGGCCTTGAGGCCAGACCCACCCACGTCGACAGCCAGGGTCAGGACGTCCGGGGGCCAGGCGGTGGTGGCATGCGGGGAGTCAGTCATCTGGAGCCCTCTCGTTCGGTCAGGATCTCGGAGCCGGTGTCGGTGACCAGGATGGTGTGCTCGAACTGCGCGGTGCGCTTGCGGTCCTGGGTGACCACCGTCCAGCCGTCCTCCCAGATCTCGTAGTTGATGGTCCCGAGCGTGAGCATAGGCTCAATGGTGAAGGTCATGCCTGTTTCCAGGATGAGATTGGCTGTCGGGTCGTCGTAGTGCGGCACGATGAGTCCCGAGTGGAATGCGGTGCCGATTCCGTGCCCAGTGAAGTCGCGGACCACCCCGTATCCGAACCGCTTGGCGTACGACTCGATGACCCTGCCCACCACGTTCAGCGTGCGCCCGGGGGCGACGGCCTTGATGGCGCGCAGCGTGGCCTCGTGGGTGCGTTCGACGAGCAGGCGTGATTCCTCGTCCACGTCGCCGGCCAGGAACGTGGCGTTCGTATCGCCGTGGACCCCGTGGATGTAGGCGGTGATATCGATGTTGACGATGTCGCCGTCGCTGATCACGGTGCTGTCCGGGATGCCGTGGCAGATCACCTCGTTCAGCGACGTGCACAGACTCTTCGGGAAACCCCGATAGCCCAGCGTCGACGGGTAGGCGCCGTGGTCGCAGAGGTACTCATGGCCGATGACGTCGAGCCTGTCGGTGGTCACCCCGGGTGCCACGTGGCGCCCGACCTCATGCAGGGCCTGCGCAGCGAGACGACCCGCGATCCGCATGTTCGCGATCGTCTCGGCGTCTTTGATCTCGGGGCCGAAGTAGGGGCTCGGCTGCGGCCGACCGACGTACTCGGGGCGTTCAATATCGACTGGCACGACGCGCAGTCCGGAGATGCGACCAGGGGTCAGGGTCATAGGGTGAGTCTAGATGTGAGGCGTGAGGACGACGAGATGCGAAGGGGTTCTGACATGAAGTGGTACTACTGCCTGGTGCACAACCGAGTGGAGGGGGAGAAGGGGTGCGCCAACTCCGAGCGGCTCGGACCCTACGACAGCGAGGAGCAGGCGTCGCATGCCTTCGAGATTGCCCGCAAGCGCAACGAGCAGTGGGACGAGGGCGAGCAGGAATGGACGCAGGGGTACGCCAAGGGTCGTGAGGGCGATGCCGCTCACGATGTCGACTAGCAGATGAGCATCGCGGTGCTCGGCGGGACCGGCCCGCAGGGCAGGGGTCTCGCACTTCGATGGGCGGTGGCTGGCGAGCAGATCGTGATCGGGTCGCGGGATCCGCAGCGCGCGGCCAGCGTGGCCCGTGAGCTCGGTCATGGGATCACCGGCACCGGCAACGTCGAGGCCGCGCACGACGCCGATGTGATCCTTGTGGCTGTCCCCTATGAGGGTCATGCGGCACTGATCACGCAGATCGCGTCCACGGTCGCGGGCAAGGTCCTCATCGACTGTGTGAACCCGCTGGGATTCGACAAGCAGGGTGCGTTTGCGCTGTCGGTCCCCGAGGGGTCGGCCGCCCAGCAGGCCGCCGCGCTGGCTCCGCAGGCGCGGGTGGTTGCCGCCTTCCATCACATCAGTGCTGTGCTGCTGCAGGATCTGCAGGAGCAGTTGGACATCGATGTGCTCGTGCTGTCAGAGGATCGGGAGGCCGCTGATGCCGTGATCGCGCTGGCCGACCTGATCCCCGGGATGCGCGGGGTGTTCGCCGGTCGGCTGCGCAATGCCGGACAGGTTGAGTCGCTGACCGCGAACCTGATCAGCATCAATCGCCGCTACAAGGTGCATGCGGGGATTCGGATCACCGACCTGCCGTAGTGCCGCGCACTCAGCTGTACTGGTGCTCCGGGCCCGGGTACTGGCCGTTGACGACCTCGTCAGCCCACGTCTGAACAGCACCGGTGAGCACTGACCGCAGGTCGGCGTACTGCTTGACGAACTTCGCCGGCTTGCCCGGGGTCAGCCCGGCCATGTCCTGCCACACCAGGACCTGTGCGTCGGTGTCTGGACCGGCGCCGATCCCGATCGTGGGGATTGAGACAGCGCGGGTGACGGCATCAGCGAGGTCGGACGGAACCACTTCCAGGACCGTGGCAAAGGCGCCGGCCTTCTCCATGTGTTTGGCATCCAGGATCAGGCGTTGGCCGGCCTCACCGCGGCCCTGTACCCGGTAGCCACCGAACTGGTGCACCGACTGCGGTGTCAATCCGAGGTGCGCCATCACGGGAATGCCGGAGGCGGTCAGCAGCTCGACGTGGGGCAGCACGCGCTCGCCGCCCTCGAGTTTGACCGCGTGCGCGCCGGCTTCCTTCATGAAGCGCGTGGCGGTGTGCAGGGCCTGCTGCGGGGACTCCTGGTAGGAGCCGAAGGGCAGATCCGCTACAACCATGGCGCGCTGCGAGCCCCGCACGACTGCTGCGACCAGGGGGATGAGTTCCTCCACGGTGACCGGGATGGTCGAGTCGTGCCCGTAGACGACCATGGCTGCCGAGTCGCCGACGAGCATGACCGGGATCCCGGCGGCGTCGAACAGACCAGCGGTCAAGGCGTCGTAGGCGGTGATCATGGGCCACTTCTCGCCGCGCTCCTTGGCGGCGGCGAGGTCCCTGGTGGTCACTCGACGACCAGTTGCGGGGCCATACAGGGCTTCGGACATGGGAGCAACCTCCAGCCTCGAGGCTCACGGTGAGTCCCCGGACACGAATATGGTGACATATGACCTTCGATCAGGGCAATGATCGGGTTTGACAATCGTGTCGGGGGTCAGTGGCCGTCCGACCGGTGGGCGCTCTTGCGACAGTTGGTTCAGTTTCCGCTAAGAGGCTCATGGCGGGAAGTGAACCAACTGTCGTAAACGCGCGACCCGCGGGGCTTAAGATACGGAACAGTCTCGTTTCGGAAAGGCATCACATGTCGCAACCGTTAGCCGTCCACACCGGGCATCCCCGCCGCTGGCAGATTCTGGGGGTCCTCGTCGTCAGCCTGCTGGTGGTGGTGCTGGACAACTCGATCCTCAACGTCGCCCTGAAGACGATTCAGGAGGAACTTGCCGCGACCCAGAACGAGATCGTGTGGGCGATCAACTCCTACACGCTGGTCTTCGCTGCGTTCCTGTTCACCTGGGGTGTCCTCGGAGATCGATACGGACGCAAGAAGATCCTCGTCATCGGCCTGCTGCTGTTCGGGCTGGCGTCCGCGATCAGCGCCTTCGCCACCACGCCGATGCAGCTCATCCTCGCGCGCGGGTTCATGGGGATCGGGGGCGCATCCGTGTTGCCGGTGACGCTGGCCATCATCACTGTGGTCTTCCCACCCCACGAACGAGGCAAGGCGATCGGGCTGTGGGCTGCTGCGGTGGGCGGCGCGATTGCCCTCGGACCGCTGCTCGGCGGCTTCCTGCTCGAGCACTTCTGGTGGGGCTCGGTCTTCCTGATCAACGTGCCCATCGTGATCGTCGGGGTCGTGGGCATCCTCGCGCTGGTCCCTGAGTCGAAGAACCCGAATCCAGGACGCCTCGATCCGGTGGGTCTGGTGCTGAGCATCAGCGGTCTGCTGCTGCTCGTCTACGGCATCCAGCATGGCGGTGATACCCAGGAATGGCTCAGCCCCGACGTCGCCGGCTGCATCATCGGCGGGCTGCTGATCCTGGGGCTGTTCCTGTGGCTGGAGAAGCGCAGCGATCACGGCAGTCTCGACCTGACGTTGTTCCAGATCCGCTCGTTCAGCATCCCCTTGACTGTGGTGTCGCTGACCTTCGCCGCGATGACGGGCAGCTTGCTGTTCCTGGCTTTCTACATGCAACTCGTGCGCGGATACAGTCCGCTGCAAGCAGGCGCGTTCACATTGCCTGTCGCTGTCGGACAGCTGCTCGCCGCTCCGCGCAGCGCAAAGATGGTCGAACGGTTCGGGGCACGCAAGGTGATCGCCTTCGGTCTGGCGCTCACCGCCGTGGTATTCCTGGCCATCGCTGCGCTGCAACCGAGCACGCCAGGCTGGGTGCTGCTGGTCGCCTTCTTCGTCCTCGGCTTCGGCTTGGGCAATACGATCGCTCCCTGCACCACCCGGATGACACTGGCCACACCCCCGGAGAAGTCCGGTGCCGGCTCGGCGGTTCAGAACACCGTGCGGCAGGTTGCCGCAGCCATCGGCGTCGCGGTCCTCTCGTCGGTGGTGGCGGTCGTCTACAGCAACTCGATGGATGCCACGCCGGGGATCGATCAGGTGCCCGAACCTGCGCGGGGTCTCATCACTGACTCCATCGGTGGTGCCTACGAGGTCGTCGGCCGGGGTCTGGACTCCGGACAGCTGCAGCCCGCCCAGGCCAGCGCCCTGCAGAACGCGGCGATCGACAGTTTCATGCAGGCCTTCCACCTCGCTGCGCTGGCCTCCGCCGTGCTGGTGATCATCGGGTTGATCGTGCTGGCCTGGCGGATGCCCGCGCAACCGGAGCATGCCGCCTGGGGCGGGCACTCCGGGAGCGAGGACATCGTCGATCCGGACCTGGCCCCCGACGCCTTCGCCGGCGAGGACGAGACGCGATGACCCCCGGCAGGCCGCGCGACCCTCGCATCGACGCATCCCTGCAGGAGCATTTGGTACCCCTGCTGGTCCAATGCGGCCCGGACGGTTTCAGTGTGGATGACCTGGCCAGCCGCTGCGGGGTGAGCAAGGCCGCCATCTACCGTCGCTATCGCGGTCGCGAGGAACTCATCGCGGCCGGTTTCGCCGCCGTCAACGAGACGATGCCCGACGTCAGCGACCTGCCGCTGCGCGAGGCCCTGATCGCGCATCTGGAGTGGGTCAAGGACGCGGTCGGCTCTGCCCTGACAGCGTCATGGCTGGTGGCCATTCAACAACGGCCGCAGTTGCACGCCCAGTACATGGCCACGGTCGTGGCCCCACGCAGGGAGGCGCTGGCACGGATCGTGCGCCGTGGGCAGCAGCAGGGTCAGATCGCCGAAGCAGCCGATCTCGACGTGATCCTGACCTGCTTGAGCGCGCCTGCCGTCCTGGCGGGAATGCATCGGGTGGGTCCGCATCCCGCGCAGCGCGTGTCTGTGGCTGACGTCGTCGACACCGTGTTGGCCGGCATCCTCAGTCCAGCGGCTCGCGCCAACGGTTCGTGATCGGCAGCCGGCGGTCCCGGCCGAACGCTTTGAAGGTGATCTTCGTGCCGGGTGGGTACTGCCGGCGTTTCCACTCCGCGAAATCGGTCATGCGGATGACCCGGGCGACGAGGTCCGCATCGTGGCCGGCAGCCACCAGGTCCTGTGCGCCGAGGTCGTTGCCCACGTAGTCCTCGAGCACCGCGTCCAGCACGGCGTAGTCGGGCAGGGTGTCGGAGTCCTTCTGGTCAGGGCGCAACTCCGCCGAGGGGGGCTTGTCGATGCTGTTCTCCGGGATCGGCCCCGGCTGCCCGGCACGCTGCGACGAGGCATTGCGCCAGCGTGCCATCTCGAATACCAGCGTCTTGGGGACATCCTTGATCGGAGCGAAGCCGCCGACCGCATCGCCATAGATCGTGGAGTAGCCGACCGCCAATTCGCTCTTGTTGCCGGTGGCCAGGACCAAGTGCCCCTCTGAGTTGCTGATCGCCATCAAGATCGCACCCCGAACCCTGGCCTGCAGGTTCTCGGCGGCGATCCCGGTCAGCGACAGGGTGCGCTGGTAGGCATCGACCATTTCGCTGATCGGTACAGTGCGCAGATTCATGCCGGTCAGCGACGCCGACAGTGCCGCGTCGCCAAGGGAGTGTTCGGAGGAGTAGACGCTGGGCATCCGCACGCCATGCACATGCTGCGCGCCCAGCGCGTCGCATGCGATCGCCGCCACCAGGGCGCTGTCGATCCCGCCGGACATGCCCAGCACCACTGAGCGGAAGCCGTTCTTGTGCACGTAGTCCCGCAGACCCGTCACGAGGGCCATATATACCTCGCGGGCATCTGACAGGGGCTCGGCGATCTGGGCCCGGACAACGTCGGAGTGGGCCTTGCCGGGCAGTTGGAGGCCTTCGGTCGCAGCGGGAAGCTCGAGGTCGGCGACGAGCACGTGGTCGACGAACTGCGGTGCCCGGGCGATCAGGCTCCCGTCCGCAGCGACGATCATCGAGTCACCGTCGAACACCAACTCGTCCTGTCCGCCCCAGAGGTTGACGTAGGCGAGCGCCGAACCGATCTCCACTGCCCGCCGTGAGCACAGGTCGAACCGCACGTCGTCCTTGTTGCGTTCGTAGGGACTGCCGTTGATGACCAGCAACAACCCGGGCGGATCCACCGCCAGGCTGGTCAGCGGTCCGGCACTGACCCAGATGTCCTCGCAGACGGCAAGAGCCACTTGCGCCTCACCGATCCGCAGCCGGCACGGCTGGCTGGCGGACTGGAAGTAGCGGCGCTCATCGAAGACCCCGTAGTTGGGCAGGTGGTGCTTGCCGTAGCCGGCCACGATCCGTCCGTCGTGCAGGACGGCCGCCGCGTTGTACCCGCGCCGATCCACGCCCGGATCCGGTGCTGGGGCCAAGTGCCCGACCACCACCGGGGTGTCGCCGAACCCTGCCGCATCGAGATCCGCCGCCAACTGCTCCAGACCGTGGGAGCTGGCACGCTGGAAGGACGGCCGCAGCGCGAGATCCTCGATCGGATATCCGGTGAGCATCATCTCCGGGAAGGCGACGAGGTCTGCGCCGCGCCCGACAGCCGCGGCCGTCGTCTCCACCACCAAGGCGCGATTGCCGAGCAGGTCGCCGACCGTGGGATTCACTTGTGCCAATGCCAACCGAAGTGTCGCCATGAACGTCAGTCTGGCACTGCGGGGCCGTGAGGTGTGCTCGGCCGTCGCGACCCGTTCGGTCGTACTACGGCAGGATGGGGGCATGGACAGGCAGACAGAGTACGTGCTGCGCACGATCGAAGAGCGAGACATCCGATTCGTGCGACTGTGGTTCACCGATGTGTTGGGAATCCTGAAATCGGTCTCCATCGCGCCCGCGGAACTCGAAGGCGCCTTCGCCGAGGGCATCGGCTTCGACGGCTCGGCCATTGAGGGCTTCAGTCGCGTCACCGAATCCGACATGCTCGCCAAGCCCGATCCATCCAGCTTCCAGGTCCTGCCCTGGCGAGGCGAGGAGATGCCAGTCGCCCGCATCTTCTGCGACATCCTGCTGCCCGACGGGTCCCCGTCGTACGCCGACCCGCGGTGGGTGCTCAAACGTCAGCTCGCCAAGGCCGCCCAGCAGGGTTTCACGTTCTACACCCACCCCGAGATCGAGTTCTTCCTGTTCAAGGACAACCCGCCCCCCGGGCAGGACCCCGTCCCGATCGACAACGTCGGCTACTTCGATCACAGCCCGCACCCGGTCGGTCAGGACTTCCGCCGACAGGCCATCAACACCCTTGAGCACATGGGCATCTCGGTCGAGTACTCCCATCACGAGGGCGGTCCGGGTCAGCAGGAGATCGACCTGCGCTACGCCGACGCGTTGACGACCGCGGACAACATCATGACCTTCCGGCTGGTGGTCAAGGAGGTGGCGCTCGAACACGGCATGTTCGCCTCCTTCATGCCCAAACCGTTCACTGAGTACCCCGGGTCGGGGATGCACACCCACGTCAGCCTGTTCGAGGGCGACAGCAACGCCTTCTTCGAGCCCGGCGCCGACCTGCAGTTGTCGGTGCTGGCCCGGCAGTTCATCGCCGGATTGTTGCACCATGCGCCTGAGATCACTGCTGTCACGAATCAGTGGATCAACTCCTACAAGCGCCTGGCCGGCGGCATGGAGGCACCCGCCTACATCTGCTGGGGTCACAACAACCGGTCTGCCCTGGTGCGGGTGCCGATGTACAAGCCGCACAAGGGGCAGTCGACACGAATCGAGTTCCGGTCCCTGGACGGCGCCACCAACCCGTACTTGGCCTACGCGCTGATCCTGGCTGCGGGACTCAAAGGCATCGAAGAGAAGTACGAGCTTCCTGCGGCCACCGAGGACGACGTGATGGCTCTGACGGGCGGGGAGCGCCGGGCATTGGGTCTCAAACCGCTGCCTGGATCCCTGGACCAGGCGATCGCGGCGATGGAGAACTCTGAACTGGTCGCCGAGACCCTCGGTGAGCACGTTTTCGACTTCTTCTTGCGTAACAAGAAGCGCGAATGGGAGGAGTACCGGGCGCATGTGACGCGCTTCGAGTTGGAGCGCTACCTGTCGCTATGAGCCCGCGCCGCGCAAGTCTGGAGTCCGAACTGGTACGGATCGGCTTCACGGCCATCCCGCAGGCACTGGCCGGGTTGGACACGCTGTCCCGGGTGGGGCTGGACGGCGCTCTGGAACCGGGGGACTTCGCGCTGGCCGCTGATCCAGACCGCGCGCTGGAGGTGCTCGCGGGTCTGGCCATCGACTGCCAGGGCTGTCACGACATCCTGCGCGACCCGGTGCACAAGGCCCGCATGCTGTCGTTGCTGGGCATGTCGAAGAGCCTCGGTGACTTCCTGCAGCGGTACCCGAGCATGGCCGCGGTCTTCGCGACCGACGGCATCGACGGTGCCCGGGCGGCGATCCTGGCGGCAGCCACCGCGCCGGACCCGATGTTGGCCATTCGGGTGGCGTACCGGCGCGAGTTGCTGGGGGTCGCTGCCCGCGACCTGTCGGGCGAGGCCACGCTGGAACAGACCACAGGTGAGCTCACCGATCTGGCCGATGCGGCTCTTGAGGCCTGCCTGCGCATCGCAGTCGCCGAGGTGGGGGAGCGGGCCCACGATGTGCGGTTGGCGGTTGTGGCCATGGGCAAGACGGGCGGCCGGGAGCTGAACTACATCTCCGACGTGGACGTCGTGTTCATCTGCGAGCCCAGTCGACCCGATGTCAGCACTGACGTCGCCATGCGCGCGGGTCAGCAGATCGCCAGCAAGCTGATGCAGATCGCCAACGCGGCGACCAGCGAGGGGTCGATCTGGGAGGTGGACGCCGCTCTGCGCCCGGAGGGCAAGGCGGGGGCGCTCGTGCGCACCATCGACTCCTACGTGGCTTACTACCGGAAGTGGGCCAAGACCTGGGAGTACCAGGCCCTGCTCAAGGCCCGCCCTGCCGCCGGAGACATGGATCTGGGGGCGCAGTACGTCGATGCGGTGGCGGACTTCGTCTGGACGGCTGCGGACCGGGAGAACTTCGTCGATGACGTGCAGGCGATGCGTCGCCGCGTCGAGGAGCACATCCCGCGCAAGGAGGCCGGCCGCGAGATCAAGCTGGGCCGCGGTGGGCTGCGCGATGTCGAATTCGCCGTCCAACTGCTGCAGTTGGTCCACGGCCGAAGTGATGTCACTCTGCGCTCACCCAACACGCTCACCGCCCTCGAGGCGCTGGCGACCTGGGGGTACGTCGGGCGCGAGGACGCATCCAGCATGGGCGCGGCCTACCGCTTCCTGCGCATCCTGGAGCATCGTGTGCAACTGCGGCAGATGCGTCGCACGCACTTGTTCCCCGACGTCGAGTCGGAGTTGCGGATCGTGGCGCGCTCGATGGGGATGCGCGGCAACCCGGTGGTCGAGATCGAGGCTGCATTCGGCAAACAGGTCCGGCAGGTGCGCAGACTGCACGAGAAGCTGTTCTACCGACCCCTGCTCAACGCGGTGGCCCGCCTGGATTCCGGTGAGGCACGGCTGACCACCGAGGCCGCCGAACAGCGGCTGCGCGCCTTGGGCTACCAGGACCCGAAGGGCGCTCTGCGGCATCTGGAGTCGTTGACCAACGGGGTCAGTCGGCGGGCGTCGATCCAGCGAACCCTGCTGCCGGTGATGCTGCGTTGGTTCGCCGACTGCCCGGATCCGGATGCCGGGCTGCTCGGTTTTCGCAGGGTCTCCGACGCGCTGGGTTCCACCCCCTGGTACCTGCGCCTGCTGCGCGACGAGTCGCAGTCCGCCGACAACATGGCCCACGTTCTCGCCTCGTCGCGGTTCGCCACCGATCTGCTGCTGCGTGCCCCGGACGCGGTGCAGATCCTGGCCTCCCCGGAGCTGCTGACGCCACGGCCGGCGCCGGACATCGCGACCGAAGCCCACGCCATGGGTCTGCGGCAAACCGACCCGGAGTCCGCGATCGTCGCGATCCGGGCCACCCGGCGTCGCGAGCTGTTCCGGGTCAGTGCCGCCGACACGTTGAACCGACTGCCGGTCAGGCAGGTGGGTCCGGCCTTGAGCGACATCGCCGATGCCACCATTCAAGCCGCTCACGCGGTGGCCACCAACGCCGTGACCCGGCAGGGTAGACCGGCCGAGGAGCTCATCGAGTTCGTGGTGATCGGCATGGGCCGCTATGGCGGGCAGGAACTCGGTTACGGGTCCGATGCGGATGTGATGTTCGTGTACCGTGCACGCTCGGGGTGGCCGATGCGGAGGCCTCGGATGTGGCCATGGCCGTGGCCAACGAGTTGCGTCGCCTGCTCGCGATCCCCAGCGCGGACCCGCCCATCGACATGGATGCCGACCTGCGTCCCGAGGGTCGCAACGGTCCCATCGTGCGCTCATTGGCCTCCTATGAGGCGTACTACGAGCGGTGGTCATCGGGCTGGGAGGCGCAAGCCCTGCTGCGCGCTCGACCGGTGGCCGGGTCCCCTGATCTGCAGGCTGCGTTCATCGCCGTCATCGACCCTCTGCGCTACCCGGTCGGTGGGGTCAACGACGCCGATCTGATGGAGATGCGCAGGCTCAAGGCGAGGATGGAGGCCGAGCGGTTACCGCGGGGAGCGGATCCGGCACTGCATCTGAAGCTGGGCCGCGGGGGACTGTCCGACGTCGAATGGGTGGCACAGTTGCTCCAACTGCAGAACGGCGCACAGATCCCCGGACTGCGCACCACCGAGACCCTGCCGGTGCTTGCGCAATCGGCGGCTTTGGACCTGATCTCGCAGCAGGACTGCGAGCGGCTCGTGGACGCATGGACCTTGGCATTCGCACATCCGAAACGCGATCATGCTCAGCTCGGGCAAGGCCAGCGACTCGGTGCCCACGGACTTTCGGACCCTGGGCCGGGTTGCCCATCTGCTGCATTACCCGCCGTTGGACCACGGTGCCCTGCTTGAGGACTACCGTCGCTTGACCCGACGCGCTCGCCAGGTCATGGAGCGACTGTTCTACGGCTTGCAGCCGGACAGCTGACGGCGGCGCTTTGGGCAGTTGTTGCTACGACACGCCGAGGAGATTCGCGGGCGAGTGCCGATTGCTGCTCTGAGGCCGACGCTGTCCGCGGGAAGTCAGCGGCTCCGAGTCACTACATTGAACAACCATGCAGACCGGCACCGATTTCCCCGCGGCCAACGACGGCACACGTAGCACCTCGGCCACTGGCCGCGCCGTGATAGCCGACGCCCTGCGTGCGGTGGACCCGGCGGCCGCGCGGCGAGTGGAGCAGATCAAGGACTGGCGTGCGGGCTACCTCGGTGCCATCCGCGACCTCGTGGTCGTCGCCGCCGCCAACACGGATGCGGCGATCCGGCTCTCCCAGGCCGGGCTGGACTCCCTGCACGAGCGTTTCGTGTGGACCTCGCAGGGCAGCGACCGGCCGTTGCTGCCTGCTTTGGCCACCAGTGACCACGAGGGTATGGACACCTTCGAAGTGATCGGTCGCCGGGAACGCCGGGGACAGTTCTCCGTGCCCTACAAGGGGAAGCGATTGGCGGCCGGAGAACTGCACCGCCAACTTGACGACTGGGTGGCCCGCGGCATCGCCGAGCCGACCTTCGCCGATGGCATCCGGGCGATCATGGCGAACCCTCAGTGGCTGGACTGCCGGGACCTGCAAGTGGTCGTGATCGGGGCGGGAGCGGAGATGGGGCCGCTGAAGCAGTTGCTGGATTGGGGCGCGACCATCTATGCCGTCGATCTGCCCAACCCGGGCCTGTGGGAACGCATCATGGGAACGGCCAAGGAATCGGCGGGTCGACTGGCAGTGCCGGTGCCACGGCGATCAGTGCAACTCGACACCGCCTCCGACTCCCGGGTGTCCCAAACGGCCGGCATCGATGTGATCGGGTCGACGGATGCCCTGCTGGCCTGGTTGCGCGAGATCGACGGTCCGTACACCTTGGGCAACTATGCCTATGCCGACGGTGGCTTACACGTGCGAGTCTCCATGGCGATCGACGCCGTCAGTGTGCTGCTGTCGCAAGGCCGTCGGGATGTGTCGTTGGCCTACTTGGCCACACCCACCGATGTGTTCGCGGTCCCCGAGGATGCGGTGGCCATGGCACGAATGCGCTGGAACGACCGCCGGACCCGGCGGGTCCTGCAGGCCCCCCTGCAACTGGCGAAGCTGTTCGAGCCGAACTACCGGGACACGGTGATCGACGACTCGGGCCGTGAGGTGGGGATCGCCGACTGCTTGGTGCCACAGCAGGGGCCGAACTATGCACTGGCCAAACGTCTGCAGCGGTGGCGCGCGATCGTTGCTCGGGCGCAGGGGCAACGGGTGTCGCTCAATGTCGCCCCGGCCACGCGCACCCGCTCGGTGGTGAAGAACCGCGCCCTGGCCGCCGCCTACGCCGGGGCGGGCCAGTTCGGCATCGAGGTCTTCTCGCCGGCCACCGCCAACACTTTGATGGCGGCGCTGCTGGTGCGTGATCTGCGCGATCCGCGCTCCGCCTCCAACCCCGCGGTGGACCTGCGCAACCCCATGGATCTGTTCGCCGATGGGGCCAACCACGGAGGCTTGTGGCGCGCCGCATATGAGCCGCGCTCGGTCCTGTCGTTGGCTGCGGTGCTGGGGTTGTTCGTCCGTAACGCGTAGGCCGGCCAAGACTTCGGCCCGGAATAGGAGCAGGGGGTTTGGCGTTGTGCCGCACGTGAGCTACCTCAGTGGATCTGGATCTGGATGGGATGACCTGCGCCTCCTGCGCTGCGCGGATCGAGAAGAAGCTCAACGCCCTGCCTGGTGTGCAAGCCTCGGTCAACTTCGCCACCCACACCGCTCACGTCCAACTGCCCACCGATGTCAGCGTGGACGACTGTGTCGGTGCGGTCGAGAAGGCCGGCTACCGTGCCACCGAACACCTGGCGGACGTCGACCACGATCACAGCGATCCGACCCTGCTGCGACGGCTGATCGTGTCTGCAGTGCTTGCCGTCCCGGTCGTCATCATCGCCATGACGATGATGCACTCGGTGACTCTGGAGTGGGTCATGTTCGCACTGTCCACTCCGGTCGTGCTGTGGGCGGCGTGGCCCTTCCACCGGGCGGCATTCCAGGCCGCGCGCCACGGCGGGACGACGATGGACACCCTGGTCAGCCTTGGTGTGCTGGCGGCCTACTTGTGGTCGATCGTGGCGATCTTCAGTCACGGCCACGTCTACTTCGAGGTTGCGGTGACAGTCACGACGTTCCTGCTGGCGGGTCGGTATGCCGAGTCCCGGGCCAAGGACAGGGCGGGTCAAGCGGTGACTGCTCTGCTCAAGATGGGGGCCAAAGAGGCCACCGTTCTGCGCGACGGCCAGGAGGTGGCGATCCCGATCAGCGCACTCGCGGTCGGAGACGACTTCGTGGTGCGCCCCGGGGAGAAGATCGCCACGGATGCGGTGGTCATCAGCGGCCACTCCGCGGTCGACAACGCATTGATCACCGGTGAATCCGTGCCCATCGAGGTGCGTCCGGGGGACACCCTGATCGGCGCCGCCGTCAATCAGACCGGGCGGTTGATCGCGCGGGCCAGTCGGGTGGGAGGGGACACCGAGCTGGCCCAGATCGCAGCTGCGGTGGAACGCGCGCAGACCGGCAAGGCCCCTGTCCAGCGCTTGGCGGACCGGGTCAGCAGCGTGTTCGTACCCGTGGTGCTCGGGTTGTCCGTGTTGACTGCCATCGGGTGGCTGCTGAGCGGATCTTCGGTGACAGCCGCCTTCACCGCGGCCGTCGCCGTGTTGATCATCGCCTGCCCGTGTGCCCTGGGTCTGGCCACACCCACCGCCATCCTCGTCGGCACCGGCAAAGGAGCTCAGCTGGGAATCTTGATCTCGGGTCCGGAGATCCTCGAGCGTACCCAGGTGATCGACACGGTGGTGCTGGACAAGACCGGTACCCTCACGCAAGGTCGGATCGAGGTGGCGGTTGACTCAACAGAGCCTGACTTCGATCGCCTCGTGGGCACCTTGGAGAGCGGCAGCGAACACCCCATCGGTCGGGCGATCGCCGCGCGACTGACGCAGCGCGCGGATCTCGAGCACTTCGAGGCAGTCCCCGGTCGAGGCGTCCGCGGCATCGTCGACGGTGTCGAGGTGCTGGCCGGGACGTCCCGGTGGCTGCGCGAACTCGGATACGACGTACCGGACGAGGACGTCGCCGTGGTGGCTGCCTGGGAGGGTCGCGTGCGGGGCTCCGTGCGGGTCAGTGACACGCTGCGGGCCACGAGCGCCGCCGCCATCGCACAACTGCACGATCTGGGTCTGCGCACAGTGCTGCTCAGCGGGGACGCCGAAGGCCCGGCAAAGGCAGTGGCGGCCGAGGTCGGCATCACCGAGGTCATCGCGGAAGTGAAGCCGCTGGATAAGCAGGCACAGGTCGCGCGCCTGCAGGCGACCGGCGCGCGGGTGGCGATGGTCGGTGACGGCGTCAATGACTCCGCGGCACTGGCCCAGGCCGATCTGGGCATCGCCATGGGGGCCGGCGCGGATGTGGCCATCGCGGCCAGCGACATCACGCTGGTCCGCAGTGAGCCGTTGGCGATTGTGGATGCCATCCGTTTGAGCCGGCGGACGCTGGGGACCATCAAGCAGAACCTGTTCTGGGCCTTCGCGTACAACTCCGCCGCGATTCCGCTGGCCATGGCCGGCCTGCTCACACCTATGGTTGCCGGGGCGGCGATGGCCTTCTCGTCGGTGTTCGTCGTGCTCAACTCACTGCGTCTGCGGGGCTTCCGTAGCGTGCAGAGGTGAAGACGCTCGTGCCCGGACCCGTACACTTCCCCCATGGGACGAACACTGCTGGTGTCGCTACTCGTGGCGGTCGGCTGCGCGATCATCGTCTTCGGACTCGGCCGGATGCTGGACAGTCAGACGCTGACATCGGTGGCCCTGTACGCCGGTGCCGGCGCCGGTCTGGGCTACTTCCTCACGACCCGAACGGGTGGCAGTAAGACGAAATCCTGAAAGTGACGAGGCCATTAACCGTTCTGCCCGGTACCGTGGACAGTAGATGACGGCTGGGCAGACTCTTACCAGGGCAGCGATCGCGGCAGTGGCCGCGGCAGTTGCCCTTGCTGCGTTGCCCCTGTCACCTGCCGGCGCAGCACCTGCTTCGGCAGCCACGGTCATGGTGGCGGCCAAGCCGGACCGAGGTTCGCTGCGAGTGGTCGCGCAGGGAGTACCGCAAGGGCGGCAGGCGAAGATCACCGTCGCGCGGAAGGACTTCCGCAAGAAGCTGAGGTCGGCGGGTACCCTGCGCAACCTCAAACCCGGTACCTACCGCGTGTGGGCTTCGCCGATCGTGGCGGACGGCGGCACGGCTGCCGTGCCCAATCTGCCCCTGCGGGTCAAGGTGCCAAAGAAGCGGCCCGCCACCCTGAGCATGCAATACCAATGGAGCCCTAAGACCGACGTCTACGCACCCGGTCCGGTGACCGGTCTGTCGGTGTCCGGGTTCGGGGCCAGCAGCGTGTCACTGCAGTGGGTCAACAGTGTGGCCCCAGACCTGCAGGGGGTCGCCATCCGGCGCAAGCAGGGGCCTGTGGCCCCGGTCGCCCTCGACGACGGGCAAGTGGTTCAGGTGGGTGCCGGCGACGAAAGTGCCACGGACACCGGCCTTGCGCAGTTCACGACCTACTCGTACAGCGTGTTCATGGTCGACACCGCTGGGAACGCGAGTCCGCCGGCGACCGTGTCGGCCACGACGACCGGGCAGGCCGCAGAGGTCACGGCTGGCACCCAGCACACCTGCGCACAGCTCCCGGACAGCGTCGACCCGGAGCAGGGCGGTCAGGTGGCGTGCTGGGGGACGAACGCGGCCGGCCAACTCGGTGACGGGACCTCCACCATGGCGTGGGAGCCCCGGCTGGTCCCGCTGACGCAGGTCATGCAGATCGTCGCGGGAGCAGACCACACGTGCGCACGCCTGCGGGACGGCAGCGTCTGGTGCTGGGGACGCAACGATCACGGGCAACTCGGCGACGGCACCACCGTCAACGCTCCTGTGCCGGTCAAGGTCGCGTTGTCGGTCCCCGTGATGTCGATCGCCGCCGGGGGTGACCACACGTGTGCGGTCGCGACGAACGGCGGCCTGCGCTGCTGGGGGGACAACGAATTCGGCCAACTCGGCGCGCGTCCATCGCCAGCTGTGACCACCCCACCCACCACTGCCATCGCTACGACGGTGACCGCTGTGACAGCCGGATGGTCGCACACCTGCTACCTGCGTGGGGGAGCGGTGAGGTGCTTCGGTGCCAATGGTGACGGGCAGCTTGGGAACGGCAGCACCCAGAACAGTCAGCAGGCGGTGCTGGTGCCGGAACTGACGAAGGTGACTCAGGTCGCGGCGGGTGTGGGCCACACGTGCGCCGTCGTCTCGGACAAGACGTTGCACTGCTGGGGGGCCAACGATGAGGGCCAGATCGGGGATGGGACGAAGATCACGCGCCTCAGTCCGGTCCTGGTGAGTGGTGCTTTCACCGAGGTGGCCGCGGGGGCGTATCACACCTGCGGGATCACGGACCCCAATCAGCTGCGGTGCTGGGGGCGTAACGGGACCGGCCGGCTCGGCGACGGTACGACCGCCGACCGGCTGCTACCCACTCGCGTGGCACTGTCCGCGGCGGTGTCGAGCCTGGCGGCAGGGGGATACCACACGTGTGCCGTGGCCGGAACGAAGACGCTGTGCTGGGGATTCAACGGTCTGGGCCAACTGGGCAACCCCACGGTGACGTCGTCGTTGGACCCGCGCGCCGTCCGCGGCCTGTAGCGCCACCGCGTATTCCATGGCCTCTCCCGTGAAGCTCAGCGCAACAGTGGTGGGGCTGCTCGTTCTCGTAGCGGCACCGTCCCTGCTTCTGAACCTGCTGGGATTCGACGCCCTGGCCGGCGATGCGCTGCTCGCGACGGCCACCGGGCTGATCGCCGCCACATTCGGTCCCTGGCGTCCCGCGCTGGTCGCCGCTCTGCTCTTGGGTCTGGGTGCCGGCGTGGCCGTCGTGGCAGCGCCGTTGCCATGGTTGGCCGCGGTGCTCATGGCGGCTTGCGGCATCGCGATGGGCGTGGCCGCCCGATTTGGCGTGGCCGGGGTCGTGGCGATGGCGCCGATCACGGTTGCCTTTGTGCTCGCTGAACCGCCGTCGACACCGCCGGCCGCAGCGGGTGGCGCCTATGCAGCTGCGGCGGTATTCGGGGTGCTGGTGGGAGCCGCAGTCCGCCGCCGGCTTCCCCACAAGGATCTGGAGGCGGTACACATCACGCGGGCACTTGCCTACGCAGGCATGCTCGCGCTGCTCGCTGGTGTGTCCGGATGGTTCGTGGCCGAGCGCGGCCTCGGTCACGCCGGCGCCTGGCTGTTGATGACGTACTTCGTGGTGATTCAGCCGTACCTGCAGGACGGCTGGCGCAAGGCGTTGGAGCGCGCGATAGGAACGGTGTTCGGATTCGTCATCGCAATGGGATTGGGGCTGGTGATCGAGGTGGAATGGCTGCTGCTCGCCCTCGGTGTTGGCGGTCTGGTCTTAGGCATCTGGGTGCGCATCAAGAATGCGCCGTACTGGGCGTACACCGCTGCGCTCACCGTGGGGATCGTGCTCGCCGAAGGGGCGTCCAACTCGGTGGTGAGCACCGGCGAACAACGGTTGTGGGCCACCGTTGTCGGCACCGGGGCATCCCTGGCGGCAATGGCCGTACTCGTCCCGATCTACCGCCGGTCGGCGCAGCGAGTGGGCATCGACCACTACTGACACTCGCCACCGCAAGCACTGCGACTACCCGTGTCGCTACTCTTCAGACCTATGAAGGCAGCGGGAACCGAGGACATGGCCGGGCATGTCATCGTGTGCGGAATGCAGGGTCTCGCGGTCCGGGTGGTGGAACTGCTGCGCTCGGCGGGCATCGCCGCCGTCGTGGTGGGCAGCCACCCGCAGGATCACCACCTGCGGCGACTGCAGGCCTTCGAGGTCCCCTGCATTTTCGGGAGCCCGCGTAATCAACAGCGGTTGTGGGAGGCCGGCCTGGCCGGCGCGCTGGCGGTCGTCTGTGTCGAGGACGACGACCTACGCTGCCTTGAACTGGCCCTGCTCATCCAGGAGCTCGACCCCACCAAACGCGTGATCGTCCGGCAGTCCAACCCGGCCGTCGGGCGCGCCGTCACCTCCGCACTGTCCCGCGGGTTGGTCGTCAACCCGGCGGAACTGGCCGCCTCGACCTTCGTGGAGTCGGTGCTTGATGAGCGCATCCACCGCATGCGGATCGGGGTGGACGACTACGTCGTGCGTGAACTCGAGGTGACCGGCTCTGGACGTCTGCAGGACCTGTTCGGCGATCTGGCACCGATCCTGGTGATCCACCTCGACGGGACGCAGGCGGTGTGTCCGAGCCGGGACTACCCGGTGCAGACCGGGGATCTGGTGGCGCTGGTGGGCACGGAGTCGGAACTGCTGAACATGAGCAGCGTGCCCGCGCAGCCGTTGGGTCTACCCGCCAAACCGCCCCATGGTGGTCGGCATCCGTGGCAGGCCGTGGTGCGGGGGTTAGGCTACGGGGCGAACCAGGGCCTGAAATGGACAGTGGCGTCCCTGGTGGTGCTGGGCGCGGTGTTCGCCGCTGTCCTCGCCGTCGGGTATGTCGATACTGCCGGGGACAACATGGATGTCTTGGACGCCGCCTACTTCTCCATGGAGACTCTGGCCACCATCGGGTACGGCGACTTCGCTCTCGACGGTCAGCCCGCCTACCTGCGGGTGGTCACCATGGTCGTGATGGTGCTGACCACGATCCTGCTGGCGATCCTGTATGCGTTGGTGACCGAGTTCCTCGTCACGCGCCGGATCGCCGCGACCTTCGGCCTGACCCGCGTCACCGGGATGCGCAACCACATCATCGTCGTGGGCCTCGGGTCGCTGGGCCTGGCCGTCATCGATCGCCTGGTCAAGATGGGCCAGCAGGTGGTCGTGGTGGAGCGCGACCCGACCAACCGCCACATCCCGCGGGCACGAGCACTCGGCGTTCCCGGTGATCGCGCAGGACGCGACCCAGAAGGAAACGCTGATGGCGGCCAATCTGCTCTCGGCGCAGGCCGTCGCCGTGCTCACCTCCGATGAGTACGCGAACATCGAGACGGGTTTGGCGGTGCGCGACAGCCTGCGCGATCAGACCCCGCTGCTGCCCGTGGTCATGCGCGTGTTCGACCGGCGACTCGGGGCGATGCTGGAACAGCGTCTGCACTTCCACCACGTCCGCAGCGTGTCGGCGGTGTCGGCACCCTGGTTCGTGGCGGCCGCCCTCGGACTGCGGGTCATCGCCACCTTTGCTGTGGACCAGGAGCCGTTCATCGCGGGCCGCCTGACGGTGCGCGCTGATGGTGGGCTCGCGGGTATGTCGATGTTGGACCTGCCGATGCGCGCCCGGGTGATCGCGTTGACCCGTGAGGACGGGTTGGAGCACTTGCCGCGCAGCGAGACCACGTTGCGAGCCGGTGACGATGCATATGTCGTGGGGCCACCGGAGGATCTGCTCGGGCTGCTCATGCGCAACCGCTCGACTGCTGAGCTCCCGGGCAGCCTGGGGCTGAGGGCGTCAGCCGCCGTCCTGCGCCAGCCGCGCGGTGTCCTCGTCGGTCCAGCCGGGAGGTTGCAGGATCGCCGCCCACGCGTGGACCGGATCCGTGCCGTAGACGTGCCCATGTCCGGCGGGCACACCCTGGCTGTTGATCATGTCCGCGGTCAGCCCCGCGAAGGTGATCACGGGCAGCCAGGGCACCCAGGGGAGCACGCCCGGGCCGCGGGGTTCGGCCAGCCAGTCGGGGCGGATGATCAGCGTCGACGGCGACCACCACACGACGGGGTCGGAGGCGTTCTGCAGGAACACCACGCGTGGCCGGTCCCAGCGGGCCGACAGATTCAGCGCCGACGGTTGGTTGGCCCAGCGCAGATGCCGGCCTTGGTCGAAGACGGGTTGCACCTGTGGCGAGCCCTTGTCACGGGCGGCCGTGTAGGTGCGCCACAGGGGGCTGGAGTTCGGCGGGCCCTGCCACATGGCCCCGTCGGTGCCGGCGAGCACCGCCTGCAGATCGGGGAACGCTGAGCTGCTGCCATAGGCCCCCAGGCTCTCCCCGAACACCACGATCCGCGGTGGCCTGGCTTCCTGCGCCGCACGCCGTTGGATCGCCGTCAGTAGCGTCTGCGCCGCGTGCACGGCATTGGGCTGATCGACCAGGAAGGACAAGAAGCTGGGAAGCAGCGAGTACTGGGTCGAGACGGTCGCCACATTGCCGTTGAGCATGTACTCGATCGGGGTGACCTCGCCGGAATCGACCGTTCCGGAGCCAGCGGAGGTTCCCACGGCGATCACTGCTCGCTGGAATGCGCCGAGGCGTTCCAACTCGGCCACGGCCAGCGCGGCCCGCTGTTCATCAGTCGGCGCGGACTCCACCCCGACGAAGGCCCGGATGGGTGCCAGTGCCGCGCGGCTGTTGAACCGCTCGATCTGTGGCGTCGGGGTGACCCCCGCGACGAACTGCTGACCTTGTGCCCCCAGGTCTTGCCAGGGCAGCGTTGATGTCGGCCCCCCGGACAGATAACGACTGGTGGGGGCGGGCAGATCGCTGTGGGCGTTCTGGGCACTGAACAGCGGATGCAGGACGGACACCAGGATGTTCGGCAGTCGCATCACACCGACGATCACGACGACAGCGGTGACTGTGACCGCGGTGACGGCTGCCAGTCGGTGCGGAAGAACGCGGCCGAGGAGTCCGCCGAGCCGCTGTGTGAGCCACCGGATCGCCCGGGCCAGTGCCAGCCAGATCACGAACACCACAAGGGCTGCCAGCAGGGCCACCAGGATCCACGACCACGCGGGCGGGGACGTTCCCGTGACCTGGGCCAGGTCAGCCTGCCAGCGCCGGCCAACCGCCAGTGCGAAGAGCGGGAGGACCAGCCACCACAGATCACGGCGCCGAGCAGTTGCCTGCCACCGCAGGCCGAGCAGAGTGCCCAGCAGGTAGCCGATCGCCGCGCAGGACCCGAGTAGGAGGCCCTGAATGAGGCCGGCGCGCGGCACTAAAGAGGGCAGCACCGCCAACGACCCGAGGGTGCATGCGGCGACCATTCCGAACCGCGACAGCGGTCGCCACCTGCGCATCCCGTGCTCGCTCCTTCATGGACGATCCCGTGGGAATGCCCTCCCGTGGGTAGCCGCACAACTCATCTACGCTAACCCAGGCGGTCTTCCGACCGTACTCATTGTGCTGGCGTGATCAACGTCCACGGCGAACCACCGGGGACGGCCTCGCCGGGTCGCTGGCCTTTGGTCCACCACTTCGCCTCGTAGGGGACCTGATCCAACTGCACTCGCTGCCCCTTGGTGTAGACCGTGCCGGGTTTCCAGGCTGGGTAGGTCCCGGCCGGCAGTGTCGGCAGCGGGGCCGGGGTGTCACCGGGCATGACCGGTCCGATCAGGCTCCACGGATCCTCACCGCCGGCGGGAACGCCACCGGGAGCCACGCCGGAAGTCCAGTACTTGGCCTGGTACACCTTGCGCTTCCACACCACGCGGGCATCCGCGGGATATGTCCCCTGTGGATCCCAGATCGGGAACGGGCTGGTCGCCGGGTCATCCACGATGGCCTGCTCTGGGGTCGGCGCGGCCGGCGACGCTGTCGGAGATGGTGCGGAGGCCGTGGCTCCCGCCGCCAGCGTCAGGGCGAAGCTCAAACCGTCCTGGTTGATCCCGCTGCAGTTCGTCTGGACGACATCCACGGTCTTGGGTAGGGGCGGTTGGCACGTCTGATCGCGGTTCAGCGACCAGGTGGACAACAACCCCACTCCTTTGCTCACGGCAAACTGGTTGACCACCTGCGCGTCGTCCATGGTGAAGACCTCACCGGGGACATCGTTCTGACCGATCATGACTGTCACACCGACCTGCTGCCATCCGGACTCAGGAAGCATCGCGGCCACCTGTCCCTGCAGCGCGGTCGCCCCCGTGTCGACGGCCGATGACATGGCCTCTGATGCCGCCTTGGACCCGCCGAAGTTCATTGCCATCCCGTTTACCCCGGCCAGCGTCACGCCCCCGTCGACCAGCGTCTGCACGGCCGCCACGCCCTCGGCGGTCAGCCCGTTGGTGTCGATCGGCAGAGTGACCCATACCTGCAGAGCACCTCCCGCATCCTTCTGGACCTGGGCGATCGCTTTCGCGCGCCGCTGCTGGCTGGGGATGTCAGCCAGGGCCGGACCCTCGATATCCAGATCGATGCGGTTCAGGGAATAGCGCTCGATGACCGACTGGTAAGCCCGGACCAGAGATGCGGGGTCGGTGCACGACACCGCCAGCTCGGAGTTCAGCAGGCCGCCGAAGGAGACCGAGGCCGTCCCGCCGATCTCGCGCAGTTGGGCGATGCGGCGATCGAGATTCAACTCGCTGTTGGCCGCGTCGAGGGTGTAGTAGGTACCCCACGTGGGCGTGCATGGATCATCCGTGGCAGCCACGATGAAGGAGAGGATGACGTGGCTCTGCGGGGCATCAGCCGGCGTCTCAAAAGCGTAGGCCGGTGTCGTTGTGACGTCGACGTAGCCGGCGAAAGTCGGTGTCTCGGGTACCACCGGTGTCTGCAGACCGTCGGACAGGAACCAGCGCAGACCGAGGCCCGCGGCGACCACCGCCAGCAACAGCACCGCCACGCGCAGCACGGAGATTCGGGTCTTAGAGCTGCTCATACCTGTGAACGCCCCTCTTCCGGCAGGCGGTGCGAGGGCACCTCATCTGTGCGGCGATCGTCGCCGGCCCAGCGCGTGGGTGCCCCGTGCCAGTCCGGCACCGTCTGGCTGCGGCGTGGATCTCCCGGACCGAAGAACAGGACCGCCTCCCAATCGTTGTCTGCCGCTTCTTGCGCTTGTGGCGGCGCCGGCTGTTTGCGAGGCACATGGATCCATTGCCACGCACCGACCACCATGTCCACCAGGGAGTTCCGCACTCCGATGAAAGCGATGATGGCGTAGGTCGTCAACACCCCGTTCGCTGCCGCGAACACGGCATTGGTCGTGTTGCCCAGCACCAGTTGCCGGGCGAACGTGTAGAACGAGAATGCGGCGATCGCATAGGCCGCCAGGACGTAGGTCGCGGGGGCGGCCGTGCGGTCATTGACTTTTGGCGTGCGCGCGAAGGGGATCTTGGCCTTGGTCGCTGCCTGCTGCAGGGATTTGAAGACACCGGCGAGATTGACCGGCAGCAGGATGAGGTTGAAGCCGTACATCCGGAACACGTCCGTGCGCTTGTAGCCGAGGCGGTGGAAGTCCGAGGCCAGCGCCAGGAAGTAGGGCAATGCTGCGGCGAAGATGACTGGACTGAGCAGTCGGCTGTCGAAGGGCAGTACCAGTAACGCCACCAGACCCGCGCTCGCCCAGGCGATGGACGCCATGTAGTTGACGCGCAAGCCGATCTCAGCGGCCTGCACCCGGTGCCCTTGCTTGCGCCGGGCGCGGATGTGACGCCAGAACTTCGGGATGATCAGCAGGCCACCATTGGCCCACCTACCACGCTGAATCACCAACGATCCGAAGTCCGCCGGGGTGGCACTGTACGAGAGTCGCTCGTCGTAGTTGAACAAGGTCCAGTCGTGCGCCACGAGGTCGATGCTGGACTCGGTGTCCTCGATGACTGTGCGGTCCTGGATGTAGCGGCGCACCTCACGGCCGTTCTCGAAGTCGATCACCTCGATGTCGTTGAGGGCGGCCTTGCGGATCACCGCGTTCGCGCCGACCCAGAACGTCGCGTGGAAGTAGGTCAGACCCTGGTGCACGAGGTGCTGAATGTCGGTAGTGGCGCCGGCCATCCGCTCCAGCCGGGTGCGCGCCCCGCGGAAGGCGGAGTAGGGGGTCTGGATGACAGCGATGCGTTCGTTACCGGGTTCTTCCAGGCAGTAGACCAGACGCATGCAGTACTCCCGCAGCAGCACACTGTCGGCGTCCAGCGTCAGCACGTAGTCGCTGTCCGGGAACGACGAGGTCGGGGTCCACGGCGAACTCGGTGAGAATCACGCCCTTGGGGCTGACATCCACGGCGAATGAGCGGCCCATCAGTCCCAGGTAGGCATTGAGGTTCATGGCCTTGTTCGCCTCGTGGGACAAGGAGATGTACGTCTTGCGCTCGAACGAGGTGACTTCGGCCGCGAAGGTGCGCTGCAGGCGCTGCTGCAGTTGGTAGAGCCGGTTGCGCTTGATCGCTGCGCCCTCAGCTGCCGCCTGCCGCAAGGCCCCCGCGATCGCTTCGAAGTCCAACGCCAGGCCCCCGAGTACCTCATCGGCGACGAAGTCGTCACCAGTGTTCGCGATGGGGTAGACCCGCTGTTCGTCGCGCAGCCAGGCGCCAGCCCACTCATACTCCTGCGCGACCAGGATGATCTCGTCGTGATCGGCGATGCCCCGTCGGTCGACCGTCGGGCCACGGAAACGCTGGGCAGGCTCCTGCAACCAGCGGGTGATCTCGCCCGGAAGTGCCCGGCAACCATCAAGACTCTGTCGTGCGTGCTCACTCGTGGGGTTCGGGGGGTCGTCGATGAGCAACACGATCCGCAGGCTGGGGAACTCCTGCAGCACCGCCGACAGCAGGGTCGACCGCACGACGGCGGGTTCCTCGGCATATGAGGGGACCAAGACGGTGATGCTGGGAGAGATGTCCGCGAAGTGTTTGTCGAGATCAGCTCGCGGCACCCGCTGGTGGGTGCGAGAACGGTAGAGAGCACCTTGCCGGGCCGTCAGGTACATCAGCGCCGAGAAGGTCAGCAGGGACATCAGCAGGATGTAGAAGACCGATTGCCGCACCGCTGGCATGGGATCCACGTCGTTGTTCGCCAGACCCATCACCACCGTCCGGGCCATGTACGCCAGCCAGGCGAGGATGGTCGCCGTGATCGCCAAACCCCCCAGCCAGGTGAGGAAGTTGCTGGCTGGCGGCTCGACGGCCGGCAGTGGTGGCCGCGGCTTCTCGGCGCCCCACTGCCCTCGTCGGCCGCTCCCGGTCGGGGATTCCTGCCCGGTCATCGTGGGCGCCGCCCGTCGTGTTGTGCGCGCTGCGGCCCCGTCGTCTGCCTCACCATTGCCCGATGCCCTTCGATTGGCGTCGATCATGTCCTCACGGACGGTATCGGCGTGAATGCGGCAGGCCTTGACCTCGTGGCGCCCCTCAGGCCTGCAGCAGGCGCTGCCCGACGTACTCGCCGGGGGCGAACCCAGCCGGAATCGCGAACAGCGCCGACCCGACATGCTCGATGTACTCGCTGAGAGCGTCGCCTCGGGCCAGCTGGGCCTGCACCGGGATGAACGACGTGCGAGGATCCCGCTGGTAGGCGAGGAAGAAGAGGCCGGCATCCAAGCGTCCCAGCGGATCGTTGCCGTCGACGAAGTTGTAGCCCCGGCGCAACATGACGGCACCGTTGTTGCGGTCCGGATGCGACATCGCCACGTGGGAATTGAAGGGGATCACGGGCTGGCCGTCACGGCCCGGCAGGTCGAAGTCGGGTGCATCGAACTCACCGCCTCCGCTCAGTGGTGCCCCGTGCTGCTTGGTGCGACCGATGACCGCCTCCTGCTCGCGCAGCGACGCGCGGTCCCAGGTCTCGATGGTCATGCGGATCCGCCGCGCCACCAAGTAGCTGCCATCCACCATCCAGTCGGGCCCATCCTGCGGCTGCACCCACACGGCCGCGTTCGACGTGGGATCCTCGGCCTTCACGTTTGCCGTGCCGTCCTTGAATCCGAACAGGTTGCGGGGGGTGAGCTGTGCGGTGCTGGTCGCCGACGTCCGGCCGTACCCGAGCTGGCTCCAGCGCACAGAGGCCGCCCCGAAGGCCAAGCGCGACAGGTTGCGGATGGCGTGCACGGCGACCTGCGGGTCATTCGAGCACGCCTGTACGCACAGGTCGCCGTTGCTGCGATTCGGGTCCAGGTCGTCGCCGGGGAAGTGCGGCAGATCCACCAGTGCCGCCGGGCGTTGCCGCTGCAGGCCGAAGCGGCGGTCGAACAGGGATGCGCCGAAGCCGAACGTGATCGTCAGGCCGGCTGGCGGCAGGTCGAGCGCCTCACCGGTGTCCTCGGGTGGGGAGTCGTAAGGGACTGCGGCCGCTCCGACGGCCACCCCCCGGGTCATCTGCTCGGCGGCGGCCGTCCAGCGCTGCAGCAGAGCCACTAGTGCCGCTCGATCGGTGGTCGTGACGTCGAACGCGGCGAAATGCAGCCGGTCCTGCGCCGGGGTGAGGATCCCGCTTTGGTGGGGGCCGTAGAACGGGTAGGTGTCCGAGGCGACCGCCGGACTACGGGTCGCCACGGTCGCCGCTGCCCCCGCACCGACCACCGCCGCCCCGGCACCGACCATACCCAGGACGGCCCGCCGCGAGACGGTCACGAAACCACCGTGGTGGTCAACCGGGACAGGGGTTCACTGACCGCGTCGACGGCGGCCGCGAGATCCTTCACCTGCTCGGGCGTCAGATCGGTGTACAGCACGAAACCGTCACCATCGCGATACCGATCGAGTCGCTGCTGAAGCTGCCTGAAGCGCGTCGTGAGCTCTGTCGCCAGGTCAGGGTTCTTCTGTTCCACGACGGGCTTGAGTTCTTCGAATGCCACCCGGGCGCCGTCGACGTTGGCCTGGAAGTCCCACAGGTCGGTGTGCGACCAGATCTCCTCCTCACCGGTGACTTTGCCGGTGGCCACCTCGTCGAGCAACTCCTTGGCGCCGTTGCTGAGCTGGTCAGGGGTGAACTCGAGCTCCCGCACCCGCTGATTGAGCACGGCCGTGTCTGCGACCAGCTGCTCGGCCAGCTCCTGGCGCTGCTTCTCGGTCAAAGGCGTGTAGCCCCTCGCCGGCGGCCACAGGTCCTTCTCGATCCGGTGCCAGCCGGTCCAAGCCTGACCCTCTTCGAGGTCGGCTTCGCGCAGATCGAGTTTGGGGTCGAGATCGCCGAAGGACTCCGCGACCGGCTCGATGCGTTCCCAATGCTCCCGGGTGGTGGCGTACAGGCTGCGCGCCTTGTCGTCGTCCCCGGTGAGGTAGGCGGCGACGAAGGCGTCGGTGTCGGCGACAAGTTGGGCCGCCTGGTCCTTGACGTAGCCCGCGTAGGCGGTCGTCGCTGCCGCGAGCTGCTCGCCGATCGCGCCTGTCGGCACGATCTGGGTTCCGGAGTCGGTCACGGTGAAGCCAGCCCGGATGCCGTCGCCGACCATCCCCGGCTTGCAGGCCGTGTAGTAGGTGCCCGGCTGGGCCAGGAGCACCAGATCGCGCGTCAGGCCGGGGCCGATGTTCTCGACCTCGCCCACGATCCGCAGTCCGTCATCGGCGAGCAGGTAGAACTCGCTCACCTGGCTGCCCTGGTTGGTCACAGTGAAGGCCAGCGTGCCCGACGGCGCCTCAGCCGCTGCGATCGCGCACGCATCGTCGGTGCTGGTCACGGCGATCGCACCCGTAGAACTGGCCGAGGGGTTCTCGGTGCACGCGGCGAGCCCCACGACGACCGTGGACAGCAGCAGGAAGGTTGTTCGCACAGATACTCCTTAAGTTAGGCTTACCTAACTTAGCGGCCACAGGTTTCTCAGCGTCGCCCTGGGTGCAGTGCACGACGAGTTCGCGACAGGCAGGCCGCAGAGCATCTGTCGAACCTTCCGATCTGGGCCAGCCGCCGCGATGGGGCCATGCCTTACTTCACCTGGCATCTCACGACGGTTGGGCGGTGAGGACTAGCGTTGCTAGGGCTTGATGAGCCTTCGTGGGCCGGTGCCACGTCCACGTCCAGCCACCTGTTGAATGGAGGGAGTCATGACCGATCCCATCTGCCCGCCGGGCACCCGCTTTGCCGCTGCCGTCGAGGCCGTACGCGCGGGCAAGGCCAGCATTGCCGACGCCGTCGCGCAGCTGCTGCGGGAACTCAACGATGACGAAATGCTGGGTCTGCTCGATGGCGACCTGTCGCTACGGGCGGGGCTGGCGGGCATGATGCGCCGGTACAACGAGGTCCCCTATGAGGCCGGCCGGGTCGACCGGCTCGGCATCCCCGGCATCCGTTTCACCGACGGGCCCCGCGGGGTCGTGGTCGGTTCGTCGACGGCCTTCCCGGTGGCCATCGCGCGTGCGGCAACCTGGGACATCGACCTCGAGGAGCGGATCGGGGACGCGATCGGTGCCGAGGCCCGTGCGCAGGGTGCCAACTTGTTCGCCGGCATCTGCATCAACCTGGCGCACGCACCGGGGTGGGGCCGGGCGCAGGAGTCCTACGGGGAGGAGCCCACGCTGTTGGGTGCCATGGGTGTCGCGCTCACGACCGGTGTCAAACCATGGGTGATGTCCTGCGTGAAACACTTCGCCCTCAACTCCATGGAGGAATCGCGTTTCCGGCTCGACGTCGCCGTCGAAGAGGACGTCCTGCGCGAGGTGTACCTTCCGCATTTCCGGCAGGTCGTCGACGCTGGGGTCGATGCGGTGATGAGCGCCTACAACTCGGTCAACGGAGAGTGGGCAGGACAGAACACGCACCTGCTCACCGACATCCTTCGCGACGAGTGGGCATTCGACGGTTTCGTCATGACGGACTTCATCTGGGGTCTGCGCGACCCCGTTGGCTCGGTGGCCGCGGGCCAGGATCTCGAGATGCCCTTTCGCCAGCAGCGCGCCAGGACGCTGACCAGGGCCCTGGCTGACGGGCGACTGGCCAAGGCGGACGTGGAACGCGCGGCCAGCCGGCTGCTCACAGCCCAGGTCAGGCTCGCGCTGCGGGCGCGGCCGACACCCCGATGCGACCGTGATCGCATCCGACGAACACCGCGCACTTGCCCGCGACGCCGCGCGCCGAGGTGCTGTCCTGCTGCGCAACGCCGACGTAGCGGGCCATCCCGCGCTGCCCTTGACAGATCTGGGCGAGGGTTCGGTCGCCGTCCTGGGGCGTTTGGCGGACAGCCCCAACCAGGGAGACGTGGGATCCTCTCGCGTCCACCCGCCTGCGAGCGTCACGATCCTCGAGGGTCTGCGGGCCCGCTTGGGCAACCGAGTCCTGCATGGCGAAGGTGTGGACGCAGCCGTCCTGGCCCAATCGGCCAGCGCTGCCGTGGTCGTGGTCGGGCTCACCTCCGTCGATGAGGGTGAGTCGCTGGTCGGAGTTGACACCGCCTCCACTCAACTGTTCGGGGGTCTGGCCCGGTTCCGGCTTGTTGCAGCCGCCCTGGGACGCGTGCTGGCGTGGGGTGCAAAGCGGCAGAAGTGGGGCGGGGACCGGCGAGACCTCCGGCTGCACCCCCCGGACGTTGCACTGATCCGCGCGGTGGCAGCAGTCAACCCGAGGACCATCGTCGTGGTCGTCGGGGGCGCAACGGTCGTGGTGGATCCGTGGGATCAAGAGGTCGCGGCGCTGCTGCTGGCCTGGTACCCCGGCATGGAAGGGGGGCACGCCATTGCGGACGTTCTGCTGGGCGATGCTGAGCCTGCCGGCCGGCTGCCAGTGGCGATCCCGCATCGTGGCGCGGATCTGCCCGTTTTGGACTGGGACGCCAGCACCGCGGTGTACGACCGGTGGTCGGGGCAACGCAAGCTCGACCGTGACGGAGTCCCCGCGGCCTATCCGCTCGGCTTCGGTCTCGGATACAGCACGTTCGCGCTGACCGATCTCACCTGCGGTTCGGCGCAGGACCAGCACTTTGAGGTGAGCGTCAGCGTCACGAACACGGGAGGCGCCACCGGTCGGCACGTCGTCCAGGTGTACGCCGCGCGACTGTGCGACACCGGCCGCACGGTGCGCACCCTCCTAGGCTTCTCATCGGTGTCGCTGGAGGCGGGTGAGAGCCGGCGGCTCAGCGTCTCTTGCAGCATCCGACCGCTACAGCGGTGGGTGGGTGCCGGATTCATGCTCGATGCGCAGACCGTGGAACTGGAAGTCGGCTCCTACAGCGGCGATCCGAGGGCATTGCTGGCGCAATACCAGGTCGAGGAGTGGATTGGGCCCGGCTTGTAACAGGAAACGCCGCCGAGCGACCGGATGGTCGCCCGACGGCGTTTGGTGGTCCGGATTTAGATGTCGTAATACATCTCGAACTCGTGGGGATGCGGGCGCAGGCGGATGGGATCCACCTCGTTGGTGCGCTTGTAGTCCACCCACGTCTCGATCAGGTCGTCGGTGAAGACGTTGCCTTCCGTGAGGAAGTCGTGATCGGCTTCCAGAGCATCCAGGGCCTCCGACAGGCTGCCGGGGACCTGCGGGATGTTGGCCGCCTCGTCCGGGGGCAACTCGTACAGGTCCTTGTCCACCGGGTCCACCGGCTCGATCTTGTTCTTGATGCCGTCCAGGCCTGCCATGAGCATCGCGGAGAACGCCAGGTACGGGTTACTCGACGGGTCGGGAACCCGGAATTCGAGCCGCTTGGCCTTCGCGTTGTTCCCAGTGATCGGGATGCGGATGCACGCCGAGCGGTTGCGCTGGGAGTAGACCAGGTTGACGGGCGCCTCGTAACCGGGCACCAGGCGGTGGTAGGAGTTCACCGTCGGGTTGGTGAACGCCAGCACGGCCGGGGCGTGTGCCAGCAGGCCGCCGATGTACCAGCGAGCCATGTCGGACAGGCCCGCGTAGCCGAGCTCGTCGTAGAAGAGGGGCTGGCCGTTCTTCCACAGCGACTGATGGACGTGCATACCCGAGCCGTTGTCACCGAAGATCGGCTTCGGCATGAAGGTCACGGACTTGCCCGCGGCCCAGCCGACGTTCTTGATGACGTACTTGAACTTCATGACGTCGTCAGCGGCCTTGGCCAACGTGTCGAAGCGGTAGTTGATCTCGGCCTGGCCGGCGGTGCCCACCTCGTGGTGTGCGCGCTCTACGTCGAGTCCGACCTCAGCCAGCATCAGGCACATCTGGTCGCGCAGGTCGGCGTAGTGGTCCACCGGCGGTACGGGGAAGTACCCGCCCTTGTAGGGGGTCTTGTAGCCGCGGTTGGGTGAACCGTCGATCTCGAACTCGCGGCCCGAGTTCCACTTACCCTCGATCGAGTCGATGTGGTAGTAGCTCGCGTTCTGCTTGGTCTCGAAGCGCACCGAGTCGAAGATGTAGAACTCAGCCTCAGGAGCGAAGAAGGCGGTGTCGGCGATGCCAGTCGACTTCAGGTAGGCCTCGGCCTTCGCGGCGATGTTGCGTGGGTCGCGGCTGTACAGCTCGTCGGTGAACGGGTCGCGGATGGACATGTTGATGATGAGGGTCTTCTCGTCCCGGAAGGGGTCGAGGTAGGCGCTGCCGAGGTCCGGGGTCAGCTTCATGTCGGACTCGTGGATGGCCTGGAAGCCACGGATCGAGGACCCGTCGAACATCTGGCCGTCGGCGAAGAAGTCCTCGCCGACACTCTCGGCGGGCACGTTGAAGTGCTGCATCACTCCGGGCAAGTCGCAGAAGCGAACGTCAATGAACTTGACGCCCTCATCCTTGACGTACCGCATTACCTCGTCTGGATTGTTGAACATCAGACTCCCTAGTCGGTGGGTGCGTTAACACCTCGACCATAGGGTGATCGGATTTCCCGCCAGTCACCCGGTTGTTTCCGATGTGTTACGTGGATTGCGACAAATCGGGCGCTGCCGGTAGGTGATGTGGGTTTTCGGCCTCCGCGGGGTCGGTTTCCTGCATTGCCGGGGGCTGGGGTGCGGGGGTGGGTAGGTGATGTGGGTTTTTGGCCTCCGCGGGGTCGGTTTCCTGCATTGCCTGGGGCTGGGGTGTGGGCGTGGGTAGGTGATGTGGGTTTTCGGCCTCCGCGGGGTCGATTTCCTGCACTGCCTCTGGTGTTAGGCAGCCTGTGGCGCGGCATCCTCGATCAACTCACGCAGCATGTCCATGAATACGTGGGGCTCGTAGATCAAGGTGAAGCTCAGAACGCGCAGGAAGGCGTCACCGCGAACGACCAGATCGTTGTGTCGGTCGATGTCGGCCAGAAACGCGTCCGGATTGAAGTGGTGCATCCCCTCGATCTCCACGCGAAGGGTCTTGCCGGAGCGGGTCTGGAACTCCGCGTCGATGAAGCGGACCCGACCGGCTCGGTCCCGGCGCATACTCTGGCGCACTGGCTCGGGCAGGCCATGGCGACGACACAAGCGGGCGAAGTCGTGCTCATTCATGCTGCTTATCCCGTCGGAGTATTCGCTGACCATCATGAGGACGAGCCTTCTTCGTCGGCAGTTGGCTGGCAGCGACGCAGCCAGCCGGGGACCGTGAGCGAGGCGCTGCTGCAGCACCGACAGGACGATGAACATCGCCTCCCGGTCGCTGCGGGCCCACGACGCGGCTTGCCATGTCGCCGTGTGGATGTCGACGCGCGGCGGTCTCGCGGCAGGCCCCCCGATGTCGCGCACTCGATGCAGGGAGATCCAGGAAGGGGTCCGCTGGCGCACAACGTTCGCCGGGGTCACCACCTGCACCGGTGGCCGGCTCGTGGCCACCCATCCATGCAGTTGCAGGGCTGTGCGCCCGGCCAGGCGGGCCATGGGGCCACCATGCAGAACCGCCACCCACAGTTGCGCGCGGTCGCTCAAGGGACCTCGTCCGGCGAAGAAGACCTGATGCGTGGGGGCCTGCCATTCACCCCTTCGCACCGCCCGCGCGGCACTGCGCCGTTCTAACCTGGTCATCTGCCAGCGGCCGATGACGTCGTGCTGTTCCTTCAGCAAGGCCGCTGAGCGTGGCTGGAGTCTGGGCATGGTGGGAGTCTTGCTGAGTTCTCGCGCCCAGCCCGCCGTCCCAGGCGAATCTGTGGACAAGCGCTGCGGGAAATCGACCAATCAGCTGCGCGCGTGCCTTACATCACCGCCTGTAGAACCGGTCCACCTCGGCCAGCGCCTCGTCCAGGATCGCCAGACCCTCGCGAGCCTCGTCCTCGGTAGTCGTGCACGGCGGGACCACGTGCAGCCGGTTGAAGTTGGCGAACGGCAGCAGCCCGCGCGACAGACATGCCTTGGTCAGCACGCCCATGGCCTCGCTCGTACCGCCATAGGGCGCCAGCGGTTCCCGGGTGGCGCGGTCGGCCACCAGATCCAGCGCCCAGAACACGCCGAGGCCGCGCACCTCGCCGATCACCGGGTGCTTCTCGGCCAGCTCGCGCAACCCGGGGCCAACACGGTTTCGCCGAGTTTCTTGGCGTGCTCGACGATGCCCTCCTCGCGCATCGCCGGCGATCGTGGCCAGTGCCGAGGCGCAGGCCAGCGGATGGCCGCTGTAGGTGAGCCCGCCGGGGAACACCCGCTCGTCGAAGGTCGCCGCGATCTCGTCGCTGATGATGACCCCGCCGAGCGGTACGTAGCCCGAGTTGGAGCCCTTGGCGAAGATGATCGAGGTCGGGGTTGACGCCCCAGTTGTCGATGGCCAGCCACTCGCCGGTGCGCCCGAAGCCAGCCATCACCTCATCGGCGATGTAGACGATCCCGTACTTGTCGCACAGCGCCCGCACCCCGGCCAGATACCCCGGCGGCGGCACCAGCACGCCGGCGGTGCCGACCACGGTCTCGATCAGGACCGCCGCGACGGTGCCCGCGCCCTCGAACTGTGATGACCTGCTCCAGGTGGGCCAGTGCCCGCTCGCACTCCTGCTGCTCGTCGGTCGCCCAGAAGGACGACCGGTACAGGTAGGGCCCGAAGAAGTGCACGTGCCCGTAGGCGAACTCGTTGGGCCAGCGTCGCGGGTCGCCGGTGGCATTGATCGCGGCACCGGTGTTGCCGTGGTAGCTGCGATAGAAGGACAGAACCTTGTGTTTGCCGGTGTGAATGCGGGCCATGCGGATCGCGTTCTCCGCGGCATCCGCCCCGCCGTTGGTGAAGAAGACCTTGTTGTGCCCAGCCGGGGCCACGTCGAGGATCGCCTGCGCGGCTTGCCCGCGCACCAGCGAGGCGTGCTGCGGGGCCAGAGTGACCTGAACGGCGGCCTGATCCTGGATCGCCTGCACCACTTTCGGGTGCTGATGGCCGATGTTGGTGTTGACCAACTGGCTGGAGAAATCGAGGTAGGAGTTGCCCTCGAAGTCCCACAGCCTGCTGCCCGAGCCGGACTGGAACACCAGGGGTTTCAGAGCTCCCTGCGCGCTCCAGGAGTGGAAAACATGGGCACGGTCCAAATCGAAGGCTGCAGCGTTGTTGGCCACGGAATCAGAATCGGTCATGGGGTCCAGAGTACGTATTTGTCGGTAGAGTCGCCATATGCCCGCCCTGCTCTCCACCCTCGTATCGGGAGGCGTGCCTGTGGCAGGAGCAGGTGCCACCGCCACCCACGCGCACGGCCGACCTGCCCGGCGCGCGCCGACGTCATCGTGATCGGTGCGGGGTACTGCGGGCTCAGTGCGGCGCGGGCGGCGACCGAGGCAGGCGCCAGCGTCGTGGTGCTCGAGAAGGAAGCGCTCGGCTGGGGTGCGTCGAGCCGCAATGGTGGGATGGTCATCCCTGAGCTCAAATCAAGTCCGGCCGCGCTGGAGAAGAAACTCGGGTCGTTGGGTCGTCGCCTCTACGCCGAGGTTGATGAGGCCTTCGACCTGCTCGAGGATCTGGCACCCTCACTGGACTGTGACTACGCGCGCACCGGCCAGCTCTACCTCGCGCACACACCTCGGCACACGCGGGAAAACGAGGCGCTTGCCGCGGAACTGCCTGACGTCACGTTCCTCGATCGCGCGGCCGTGAGGGCACGCACCGGCAGCGACGCGTTCGACTCCGCGGCGTACTTTCCGCGGGTAGGGGCGCTGCATCCAGCGAAGTACCACGTCGGGCTCGCTGCCTTGAGTAATGCCGCCATTCACGACCGGACGGCGGCAGTGGGTATCCACCCAGGCTTCACCGTGCGAGACCACTCGCGGCGAGATCCGCGCGGACCACGTCATCCTGGCGACGAACGCCTACGCCGACCCGGCGGTCCCTGACCTGGCCAACAAGGTTGTCCCCATCAACTCCTACATCATCGCTACGCAGCCGCTGCCGGTCGAGACCAGGGAATTGATCGGCTCCCAGATGATGGTCGACACCAAGAAGTTGCTCTTCTACTGGCGGCTGTCTCCCGACGGCCGGATGGTCTTCGGTGGCCGGCGTTCGCTGGACAATGCCGATGTCAGCACCGCCCGCGACTATCTGTATGACGCGATGGTTCGCATCCATCCCCAGCTCGCGGGGGTGCAGATCGATTACGCCTGGACCGGCTACGTGGCGATGACGCTGGACCGGCTGCCGCATGTCGGCACCGTTGACGGCGCTTGGTACGCCACCGGCTGCAACGGCACGGGCGTGGCCCTGAACTCCTGGCTTGGCCATCGCCTCGGTCAGGTCGTCACCGGCCAGGCGCCACCCCCGGCGTTCGCCGAACTTCCGCACCCATCCATCCCCCTCAAATCCCTGTCCTCGGCGTACCTGCCCCTGGTAGGCAAGTACTTCGGGTGGCAGGACCGCAGATAGGAGCACCATGATCGATCGTGACAAACTCGCTGAGGCCCTGGCCGCGGAGCGGGCTCTGCACGCCGAACGGACCCCGACCTCACGCGAGCTGTTCGAAGCCGCCGACCACCTCTTCGGCCGGGTTCCGATGACGTGGATGAACAAGTGGTCGGGCGGGTATCCGCTCTACCTGGACCGGGCGAACGGCAACCGCATCGTCGATGTGGACGGTCACGAGTACGTCGATTTCGCCCTGGGTGACACCGGTGCCATGGCCGGCCACTCGCCCCGCCCCACGGTCGAGGCGGTTCAGCGGCGGATCGGGGAGTTGGGCGGTATCACCACGATGATGCCCAGCGCGGACGCCGAGTGGGTGGCTGCCGACCTGACCCGACGATTCGGCTTGCCGTTGTGGTCGTTCAGCCTCACCGCCACCGACGCCAACCGGTGGGCGCTGCGGGTCGCGCGCATGGTGACCGGTCGGCCCAAGGTGATGGCCTTCTCCTACTGCTACCACGGGTCGGTGGACGAGACGTTCGTCATCGCCGGTCCCGATGGGCAGACACTGCCGCGCGGGGGCAATGTCGGGCCGGCAGTCGAGGTGGCGCAGACCACGAGGGTGGCCGAGTTCAACGATCTGGCCAGTGTCGAGGCGGGCCTTGCCCATGGCGATGTGGCAGTGCTCATCATGGAACCGGCTCTGACCAACATCGGCATCGTGCTGCCCGAAGCCGGCTTCGTCGAAGGTGTCCGGGAATTGTGCACAAAGTACGGGACCCTGCTGCTGATCGACGAGACGCACACGATCTCCGCCGGCCCCGGTGGCTGCACGACGGCATGGGATCTGCAGCCGGACATCTTCGTGATCGGTAAGAGCATTGGTGGCGGCATTCCGTGTGGTGCTTACGGCATCAGTGAGGTAGTCGCGGACGCGGTACGCAATCACCCTGACGCGGACCTCGTCGACGTCGGGGGAGTCGGGGGCACCCTGGCCGGCAACGTGTTGTCGACCGCGGCGATGCGCGCGACCCTCAGCGAGGTCTTCACCGACGCCAACTTCGAGCACATGATCGGCCTCGCCACGCGCTTCACCGAGGGGGTCGAGCAGGTTCTGCAGGGCCAGGACGTGCCCTGGTCGATCGCGCAGCTCGGCGCCCGCGCGGAGTACCGGTTCTGCTCGCCGGCGCCGCGCAACGGTACCGAGTCGGCGGCGGCCCACGACGACGACATCGAGGAGTACCTGCACCTGTACCTGAGCAATCGGGGGGTGCTGATCACGCCGTTCCACAACATGGCGCTGATGTGCCCGCAGACATCGGCCGCCGACGTTGACCTGCACACTGAGCTGTTCGGGCAGGCGGTCGCGCATATCGTCTGAGTCCAGCCGCGCGCGGTGGGAGCGCTTGCGCCGCGCATCGGCCGGCGATGTGGCTGCTCAGGTGATCCGCCGGTGGTACGTGGCCATCGCCAGACCGTAGGCCACCACCAGAATCCCAGCGCACCACGCCACGGCCAGCCAGACGTTGGCTGGCTGGCCGGCCAGGAGATCCCGGATCGCGTTGGCGATCGGGGTCATCGGCTGGTGTTCGGCGAAGGCCCGCACCGGGCCGGGCATCGATGAGGTCAGCACGAACGCCGAACTGATGAACGGCAAGAAGATGATCGGGTAGGCGAAGGCGCCGGCGCCGTCCACTGACTTCGCGCTGAGTCCGGCGATGATGGCCAGCCACGTCAAGGCCAGCGTGAACAGCGTCAGGATGCCGGCCGCGGCCAGCCAGGACAGCACGCCCGCACTTGAGCGGAACCCCATCAGTAGGGCAACGAGAACGACCACCGCGACCGAGACCATGGTGGCCACCAGTGAGGTGAGCACATGTGCCCACAGCACCGAGGAACGCGCGATCGGCATGGATTGGAAGCGCTCGAACAGTCCGCTCTGGACGTCGATGAACAGCCGGAACGACGTGTAGGAGATGCCAGACGCAATGGTGATGAGCAGGATGCCCGGCAGCAGGTAGTCCACGTACGTCTGCCCTCCCACGTCGATCGAGCCGCCGAAGACGTAGACGAACAACAGCAGGAACGCGATCGGCATGACCGTGGTCGTGATGATGGTGTCCAGGCTGCGCGTGATGTGGCGCAGGGAGCGACCGAGCAGGGCGGTCGTGTCGCTGATGTAGTGCCTCATCGCGCACCGACCACTGCGAGGAAGACCTCTTCCAGGCTGGGCTGCTTCTCGACGTACTCGATCGTCGCGGGTGGCAGCAGGGCCTTCAGGTCGGCCAGCGTCCCGTCGACGATGATCCGGCCGTCGTGCAGGATGGCGATCCGGTCGGCGAGGTGTTCGGCCTCGTCAAGGTACTGAGTTGTCAGGAGCACGGTCGTGCCTTGGCCAGCCAGTTCCCGGATGCAGTCCCACACTTCTAGCCGTGATTGGGGGTCCAAGCCGGTGGTGGGTTCGTCGAGGAACAGTACGGGCGGGTTCCCGATCAGGCTCATCGCGACATCCAGCCGGCGGCGCATCCCCCCCGGAGTACGTCGCGGTCCGCCGGTCGGCAGCATCGCTGAGGCTGAAGCGCGCCAGCAGTTCGTCGGCGATCTCTGGCGGGTTGGGCAGATGCCGCAGCCGAGCCATCAGTATGAGGTTTTCGCGGCCGGTCAGGATGTCGTCCACGGCCGTGAACTGCCCCGTCAGGCTGATGGCGTTGGCACCCGCTTTGGCTCGGTGGACACGTCAAACCCGGCGACGGTCGCCGTTCCGTTGTCGGGGCGCAGCAGTGTGGCCAGAATCCGCATGAGTGTGGTCTTGCCGGCGCCGTTCGACCCCAGAAGGGCGTGGATACTGCCGGTCTGGACATCCAGATCCACTCCACGCAGTACCGGCACGTCCTTGAAGGACTTGTGGACACCTTTCACGCAGATCATCGGTCGCCCGCCGCCTCATCGATCGCGCCGACCTCGCGGATCGCGCCGTCCGCGGCGGCCTGCCCGAACAGATCCGCGAGGTCCTCGAACGGCGAGTTGGCGCTGTCGGCATGCACTGCATCAAACATCGTCAGGGAGCGCTGAACCCCCGAGAGTGCTGTGCGGTAGTGCGGGGGCAGTGGCCTGTTGTCGCCGATGTGTCCGGTGATGGGGTTGGACATTCTTGCCTCCTTGGAGCGTTTCCGACCGTTCTGACAGCAAGCTCCATGTCCCTGCAGAACGTCCAGGTAGTCGCGCCGCGCTGAGCGTGTACTGCGCGGTGGGCCCTTCTCGAAAGGGCACCTGGATGTCGACCGGGCCGTACTGCTCACCCACCACGCGTCCACTACTCAGTGATGTTGACTACCAGTACATAGTTACACAGAATAGTGGGGGCGGTCAATCTGCGAGGACTGCGCGGTGGCAGGCCGCGGTTCAGGGCACGGGGGTCCTGCCTCAGGTCACAGTGCCGCTGACCTTGACCTCCCGGTACCGGTCACTGGCGACCAGATCCCGCAGCCGATCCAGCCCGTCCCACACCTCGGTGTAGCTGGTGGGCAGTGGCGAGATGGCCAGCCGAATTCCGTTCGGTTCCCGGTAGTCGGGGATGGTCTTGGTCAGAATCCGCATCGCCGTCGCGATCTGCTTGGCGTCAGGGTGCGTGATCGTGATGTGGCCGCCCCGGCGGCTGGGGTCGCGCGGGGTGAGTAGTCCGAAGCCCAAAGGCGCCAGCCACAGGTCGAAGAGGTCGATCATCAGCTGGGTGCCGAGCGCTGCTTTCGCCGCGATGGCCGCCATGCCCGCCTCAGCGATCATCGTGAAGCTTGCCCGCACGGCTCTCAGGCCCAGGACCGCGGGCGTGGCGATCTGGAAGGCCCGGATGCCGTCGGCTGCTTCGAACACCGGCCCCATCGCGAACTGGTCGCGGTTGGCGAACCAGCCCCGGATGGGCACTCGCACGTGATCCTGCAGGTCGCGGCGCACGTACAGCCATGCGGGCGAGCCGGGCCCGGCATTGCCGTACTTGTACGTGCATCCGACGGCGAGGTCCACACCCCATTCGTCCAAGCGCAGATCGATGGACGCGGCCGCGTGCGCCGCATCCCAGACCACCAGGCCGCCATGGTCGCGCACGAGTTGTGAGACTCCCCGCACGTCCTGCCGCGCTCCCGAGCGGTACTGCACCACTTGCAGGCTGACCAACGCCGCATCGTCGAGGTGCGGCAGCAGCGCTGCGGGGCTGATGATCTCATCCCCGCGGTCGTTGTCCAGGATCACCAGGTGCAGCCCAAGGCGCTCGGCGATCCCGGCGAGGATGTAGCGGTCGGTAGGGAAGTTGGCCGCATCCACGAGGATGGTCCGGCGATCGGGGCGGGCAGCGATCGCGGCCATGCAGAGCTGGTAGAGGTTCACCGACGTGGTGTCCTGTACGAGGGTCTGGCCGGGCGCGGCACCGAGGGCGGCGCGGCCGAGCAGGTCGCCGGTGGTAGCCGCCTCGTCAATCCAGTGTGCCCAGCCATCGACGACCTCGCGGCCCCACTCCTCGGTGAGGAGAGTGTTGACCGCCGCGATGGTGGCCAGCGGTAACCGTCCCAGGGAGTTGCCATCGAGGTAACAGACGTCGGGATCGGTGATGAGGAACTGCTCGCGGTAATGCGCCAGCGGATCCTCAGCGTCCAGAGCACGGGCCGTGGCGCGAGAGGTCATGCGCCCAGACTAGGCAATGTCGGCGGTGCAACCGATCGATCCCGTGGTCGCGGAAGGCGCGGGCGTGGCACTCAGGCGAGCCGGCCATCTGGGGTGTCCGAGCCCACCTGCCGACCTGGGGGAGTGGCGGTGCTCAAGGCCATCATTCGCCACTGCGAGGCTTTCGCCCCGGGCCTCGCGGCGAGGCGACGGGCGGGTGTGTCGGACTGTCGCGAGTGGTTCCCTCCAACGAAGGTTCTTGAGACAGAATGATCTTGTAACGACAGTCTCGGTCCGTCCGTGACGAATGCGGGGCCGGGGTTGCTCGGTGTGGGCGTCCAAGAAGCCCTTCTGTCATACCCCTGCGGTACAAAGGGGTTATGAACGCACGGGGTGGTGTCTTTTGTCTCGAGGGATCGCGGGCGTACGACGGGAGGGACCTCACGGACAAGGCCAGCGTCGAGCAGCAGTTGCGGATGCTCGAAGGTGCCGGAGAGTGCGGCCCGGGATGCATCGCGACGTCGCCACCCGTGAGGAGTTCGGGTACTACCTGCGGGAGTGGCTGAAGGCCAAGTACCGAGTCAAGTACCCGTTAGCGTATTTGGCTTTCCACGGCTCTGAGGGCGCGATCAGTGTCGGTGACGGTGTCGACGGATTGCGGTTGGATGAACTGGCTGGGCTGATGGGCGCGAGGGCCACCCAGCGGATCATCTACTTCGGTTCGTGCTCGACGATGGCTGCCCCCGAGGCGGAGTTGCGTGGATTCTGCAAATCGACCGGTGCCAAGGCGATCGTCGGCTTCACGAAGACGGTCGAGTGGCGGGAGTCCGCAGCGTTCGACGTTCTTCTCATCCCCCGCCTGCTGGAGATGACCAACATGAAGTCGGCATTCAAAGCCCTTACAAGGGAGTACCCGGATCTCGTTGCGATGCTGGGGTTGCGGATGGCGACCAAAGCCTGGGCCACCGACCAGCAGCCAGCAGTGCAGGCTATGGAACCGCCCGAGTGAGGGGTGAGTGCTGTGAAGTCGCGACGCCGCCGCGGTGAGTCGTTTCTGGTTGAGGTGCTGTCGTACGAGGAGTCGGATGCGCTCATGCGGGAGTGGTTTGAATCCGTGATCTTCGTGGACGCCGAGGAGCAGGAGCTGCCTGAGCTCGAGCCCGAGGATGACGACGAGCCGTAGGGTCAGCAGTCGCGGCGGCATCTGCCGGCGACCGGGGGATGTCGTAGGTCCGACGTACGCTGGCGCTGTACGCGGGGCGAAGACGAGGGGGGATCATGCTGACGCAACGTGAAGTGATGCGGTTGGTGTGCGAGCACTTCGCAACCAGTCCGATGAGCATTGTCGTCTCCGAGATCTGGGGTGACGGGCAGTCCTACGCAGTATTCGCCGACCTGCCAAGTGCCATTGCCTGCCGACCGGAGCGGCGTTGGGCATTCACCGTAGACGCACAATCTGGCGAGTTGACCCAGCACAACAGTGACGCCACTGCCACCGCCAAGACCCTCACCGCCGGCCTAACCCGGATCGCGTGGAACCCGTACCGCCCCTGCGACAGCGCGGTGACCAGCTCCCGTATCCGGCTGTGCCCAGTTTGTAGAGGCAAGCTGCTGCCTATCCAGTGGGGCATGCCCGGCCCCGACACGGTAGCTGCCTATGAACGAGGTGAGGTGGCGTTGGGCGGGTGTGTGATCGACTTCGCGCCGCCATTCGCGGTCAAGGCATGCGCTGCGTGCGATTGGACGTTGATGATCGAGCCCAACGTCCCCTGACCTTCTCACGAGCCCACGATCACCGGTGCACTAGCGCGCTGCGTCGCGCGGCGGCCCGTCTCGATGTCGGGATCGCTCGTGTGGTTGTTCCGTGAGAACCAATGTCATGCTCATCCAAGGCCAGGTGCAGCACTCGATCGGGAGTGGAGCCGGGGAACAACAGTGCCGAGACGATGACATTGGTGTCCAGGAGGACACGGGTCACGACGTCCGTCCGCGCATCTCGTCCACCAGGGCCTGCACGTCATCCTCGCCTGCGACCCTGAAGTCCTCGGCGGCACCCGCGAACGCTTCCTGAGCCTGCGATAGGGCGGCGAGCTCAGCCTTGACCACCACAACCTCGCCGTTCTCCTTCTCCAAGAACAGCACCTTGTCACCCGGTACGAGGTGCAGCCGGCGTCGCACCTCAACGGGCACGGTGACTTGGCCGTTGGATGACAGCTTCGCGAGGTTCATGACTGCCTTCTTGAGATTCTTTAGATTCTTGAGATCAGGCTATGTCAGGGAACTTCGACTGTCCATGCCGGAGGAAGTGGAGTTGTCAGTCGCTGTCAGGATCGAGGACAGTCGCGCGGCATCACCGTCCCATAAACGAAGGTTTGTGAGACAACTGATGGCCGGCGTTGGGTCCAGGCTTCCGCGGCAACTCCGCGAGTCTGAGCCGGAGGGGACAAGCGCAGGATTCCCTGGCGAGAAGGCGGCAGGAAGCCCGGTACACAATCGAGATAGTTCACCGGCGAGGCTGGTGGGTGACAAGGGGAGGCGGGGATTCGCGATGAGTGACCAGACGCCCAGCTACCGGGTCGGTGACGTGGTTAATGGCCATCGGTGGAACGGGAGGACGTGGGAGCCGGTCCCGCCAGGTTGGGGGTCGAACCCGAGTCCGGGCGTTCCTCAACATCAGATCGGCGAGGTTGTCAACGGTTATCGCTGGAACGGGACGACGTGGGAGCCGGTGCCGCCGGGCTGGGGGTCGAACCCGGGCATGGGCATGCCGCAGTATCAGATCGGTCAGGTGGTGAATGGGCATCGGTGGAACGGGGCTGCTTGGGAGTCGATCGCGGCAGGTTGGGCAGCCGCCCCATCGCCGAAGAAGCCCTGGTATCAGTCCCCGTTGTACATCGGCCTGATGATCGTGGGTGCGCTGGTAATCGTGGGGCTGGCCCTCAGCAGCGGCGAGGAGAGTCCGCCGGCGAGCACGCAACCGGAACAGGCCACGGTCGCGACAGACGATGTCGCGAGTGCGACTCCCGCAGTTGACACGAGTTTCGTCGATGGTGTGCTCACGACCCCGGAGATGAAGATTGTGATCACCGACCACAAGGTGATTCAGCCCGGCATGAAGGGCAATGAGTATGGGGAGAAGCCAGTCATTGCTTTCTGGTACAAGATCACCAACCTGAGCGGCGGGGAAGTCAGTCCCATGAACTGGATCTATGTGTTCACCGCCTATCAGGACAACAACCCCAACGCCGAGAACGAGATTGGAGTGGGCTCACTTCCCGACGATGCGTTCCTGGAAAGCCAAATGGAGAAGATCAAGGAGGGCGGCACCGTCGAGAACGCGGTTGCCTATGAACTCGACGACCTGAAGACGCCTGTTGAACTCGTCGCGTCCGACGACCTTGGAATGACCGAGATCGGTAGGGAGACGTACCCGGTGAGTTAGAAATGAGAGTCCTCCCGGTCGAGAACGACCGTGAGGGTCGACCTCGCCGCCGTTACAGGCGCCAGTGGCGCCGCCCCGTGGAATCACCTGCGCCAGCAGCCCGCAGACGGCACGATCGAACACGCCGAGAACCGTACCTACAAGAACCGTGGGCGGCGTACCCATTCTGCAGCCGGCGGCCGGGTCCATTTCCCGGCCAAACACGTCGCGGTCCCCCAGTTGGCCTGCCGCGGCGCCGCGACCTCGTACACAGTGCGGGGATGTCCGAGAAGAACTCATCGACCAAGTGGCGCGCTTCTGGTACAAGTACTCATCGCCGTCGGTGCGTCTGATCACCTAGGTGCGACCACAACGTGACGGTTCAGGCAACGCCAACGCCGATAGGCCAATTGATGTGCCCGTCCCACAAACGAGGGTCTATGAGACAGAATGATCTTGTTCGACCAGCCAGGGTCATGTGATCCGAGATATGGTTTCCTTACCTCAGGTATTTCGTATTACACTATCGCCATGGAAACGATCAGAGGCGAACCCGTCACCGACCAGGACATTCAGGACTGGTCAGACGAAGCCGAGCGCGGCTACGACGTGGAGCAGTTGCGCCGGCGCGGGCGCAGGCCGGTGGGGGACGGACCCGGCCAGGTCGTGCCGGTACGGATCGACGCCACGTTGCTGGCCGCGCTTAGCGATCGGGCCGAGCGCGATCACGTCAGCCGGTCGGAGGCGATCCGGGCAGCGATCCGCTCCTACGTCGGGTGAAGGTACACCCTTCAGCGCGCAAGCACGGTGTCACGCCAGCTGACGCAGTCCTGGCAGCAGAGCAGGCCGTGTTCGTAAGCAACTTGGACCACGACAGTCCAGCGCGGCAATTGCGCCTTGGTTTCGACACGGCCGGCCGCCTTCTCGAGATTGTCGTCCTCCGCTTCGACAGCGGCAATGAGCTCATCATCCACGCCATGAGGGCACGCCGACAGTACCTTGACCTGCTCGACTGAACCGCGCCAGCATGCGGACGCCACTGCGAGACGACCTGCAACAGCGCGGTGACCAGCACCAGCATCCGGCGGTGCCCGGTGTGCAAAGGCAAGCCGCTTCCCATCCAATGGGACATCCCCGGCCCAGAGGGCGGTAGCTGCCTACAAGCACGGCGAAGTGGCGTAGGCGGGTGGGTCATCGACTTCGCCCACCATCCGCGGTCAAAGCGGCGCTGCGTGCGAATGAACATTGACGATCGAGCCCAACGTCCCCCCGACGGTCTCACGAGCCCGCCAGTACGTTGCGCCTCGATACCGCGTCGCACCGCTGCCCATGCACCACGTCTCGACGTCGCCAAAGGTCGGCTGGTCGCTCTCGCGTAGTCGTTGCACCCCGCAACCGAACCGCTCCGCCCGTCGTGGCACAAACGAGGGTCTGCGGGACACCTGCGCGACAGGACTGAGGACTAGTGGCGCGCTACAGCCGCGAGGACCTTCTGGTACTTGGACGTGTCGTGGCCCCTGGCCTCTGCCACAACCAGTAGGTGTGACTCCGGTCTCCAGTCCCAATAGTCGCGACTCAAAGGGAGCACCAGCACACGCTCAAGACCGCCTTCGACGGCCTGGGAGACGGCTGAATCGGTCAGGAATACCCGGACTGTCTTGGGCTTGTGAACTGCACATCCGTCACGCACTGCAGCAATGGAGCGGACTGTTCGGCCATCCACCTACCGACGACACGCTCGGAATCCAAACGCTCTTTGAATAGCTGAACCTCCTGCCATTCCTCACTCTGCATGGGCGGCTGCGTTCCACTGGTCAGCGTCCCGGCATCCCAAGACTGCTCGATGAGCGCCGCGAGCCTCTCCGAGTCACCGGGACCGGCATACAGGGATCCGGCGAGCCAGGTGTTCACCAGAGCGGGCACAGACGCCAACGCGGAAAAGCCGAAGCCGTCACGCATGCACAGTGACTGCGTGAGCACGTCACTTGGCTGCACGTCGGGGACGTGCCGCTGCCAGCGGTTTCGCCGGTGGTGTGCAAGAGCGATACCGAAGACGCGGACCGCAGTAGCTGTTCCGGCCTCAGCCCATGGTCGGGAAGCCCAGGTTGATGCCGCCATGCGCCGGGTCCGGCCAGCGTGACGTCACGACCTTGCCCCGCGTGAAGAAGTGGAAGCCCTCCACCCCGTGCGCGTGCGTGTCGCCGAACAGCGAGGCCTTCCACCCGCCGAACGAGTAGTACGCCATCGGTACCGGGATCGGCACGTTGATGCCGATCATGCCGACTTGCACCTCGTTCTGGAACTTGCGTGCCGCGCCACCGTCGCAGGTGAATATGGCGGTGCCGTTGCCGAAGGGGTGGGAGTTGATGAGTTCCATGCCCTCCTCGTAGGTCTGAACACGTACCACAGACAGCACCGGGCCGAAGATCTCCTCGCGGTAGATGCTCATCTGCGGGGTGACGTTGTCGAACAGCGTCGGCCCCAGCCAGAAGCCGTCCGCCGCCCCATCCGCGACGACATCGCGGCCGTCGACGACGAGCGTGGCACCCTCGCTGACTCCCGCCTGGACGTACCCTGCGACCTTGTCGCGGTGGGCGGCCGTCACCAGCGGCCCCATGTCGCAGCCGCGCCGACCATCGCCGGTGCGCAACCCTGCCATGCGGGTCTGGACGGCCTTGATCAGATCATCGGCAACCGGCTCCACAGCAACAACGACCGAGATGGCCATACAGCGCTCTCCGGCCGATCCGAAGCCGGCATTCACCGCGGAGTCAGCGGTCAATTCGAGGTCGGCATCGGGCAGGACCAGCATGTGGTTCTTCGCCCCGCCGAGAGCCTGCACCCGCTTGCCGTGGGCGGTGCCGGTCTCATAGACGTACTGCGCGATCGGCGTGGATCCGACGAACGACACTGAGGCGATGTCGGGATGTGTCAGCAGCGCGTCGACCGCCTCCTTGTCCCCGTGCACCACGTTGAACACACCGTCGGGCAGGCCGGCCTGCTTCCACAGATCGGCGATGAACATCGCCGCGCTCGGGTCCTTCTCACTGGGTTTGAGGACGACGGTGTTACCCGCGGCGATGGCGATCGGGAAGAACCACATCGGGACCATCGCCGGGAAGTTGAACGGCGAGATGATCGCGGTGACACCCAGCGCCTGCCGCAGAGAGTAGACGTCCACACCGGTCGACACTTGCCCTGAGTAGGCGCCCTTGAGCAAGTGGGCATTGCCGCAGGCGAACTCGACAACCTCCTGACCGCGGCTGACCTCCCCGAGGGCATCAGAGAGCACCTTGCCGTGCTCGCTGGTGATGATCTCGGCGAGCTGCGGCTTGGACGCATTGAGCAATTCCCGGAACCGGAAGAGCACCTCCATACGCTTGGTCAGCGTGGAGCGCCCCCAGGTCTCGAAGGCGGCCTTGGCGCTGGCGACGACGGTGTCGACATCGGCGGTCGAGGCGAAGTCGACGGTCTTGGTGATCTGACCGGTCGCAGGGTCGTACACGTCGCCGTGCCGGCTCGCCTCACCGGAATAGAGCTGACCGTCGATCCAGTGTGTGATTCGGGCGGTCGTCATGGGTATCTCTCCTTGTTATGAATCAAAACCGAGACCCAGGCGGTCCAGGGTCTTCAGCCAGAGGTCGCGGTGGCCCTGCTGCTCGTCGGCCTTGGCCAGGGAACGGCGGGTCAGGTCGATCCCGATCTGGCGGATCGGGTTCGGCGGGAACGGCAACGGTTTGGACCGGACCATCTTCAGTCGCGTACGTTCGGTGTCCTCACCGAGTAGCAGGTCCAGCACCACGTCGGCGCCAAAGCGCGAGGCACCCACGCCCAGACCGGTGAATCCGAGGCTGTAGGCCACCCGCGAGCCGTAGGCCGTCCCCCAGAAGGCACTGAAGCGCGAGCAGGTGTCGATCGCACCCGCCCAGGCGAATTCCACGGGAACCCCCATCGTCTGGGGGAAGGTCTGGTGCAAGTGGGTCACCAGTCGCGCGGTCAGATCGTCATCGCGTTCCAGATGAGACCCGGGTCGCTCCCCGGCTTTGTAAACGGCGTCGTAGCCACCGAACAGGATCCGGTTGTCGTCGGTGAGCCGGTAATAGTGGAACTGGTTGCCCGAGTCCCCGATGCCCTGACGCTGCGCCCACCCGATGTCGTCCAGCACATCCGCGGGCAGCGGTGCGGTGACCACGACATGGTCGAAGACCGGCACGACGTAGGCGTTGAGCCGGCGAAGCAGGGGTGCGTGAGCAGCTGTGGTCAGGGCCACCCGCGCAGTGTCGATCCGGCCGCCGAAGGTATGCACGCTCATCCCCGCGCCGTTGGACTGCAGCCGATCGGCTGGGCAGTGTTCGTGGATGCGAACCCCCAGGCTCTCGGCAGCGCGAGCCAGCCCCCACGCCAGTCGCGCCGGGTCGACGATGGCCACCTGGGGGTCGAAGATGCCAGCGCGGTAGAGCGGAGACGCCACGTGTGCCTGCACCTGGTCGGCGGTGAGCAACTCCAACTCGACGCCGTGGGCAGCCGCACTGCGGGCGTGCTCCTGCAGATGAGCCACCTGGTGCTCGGCAGTCGCCACATCCAGTTCCCCGGTCCGCAGGTACCCGCAGTCGATCCCGAACTCGCCAATCGTGGCCTCCACGGCGGCCAGGTTGTCCACCCCCAGCTGGTAGAGCCGTGTGAACTCGTCGGGCCAGCGTTCGATGCCATTGCTGTAGCCGTGGGTGATGGACGACGCCACGAAACCGCCATTGCGCCCCGAAGCGCTCTGCGCGATGCGCCCGCCCTCCAGCAGCACCACATCGAGGTCCGGCCGGCGCTGCTTGGCGCGCACAGCCGTCCACAGCCCCGACAACCCCGCTCCAACGACGACCAGATCGGCCGTCGTGATGCCCTCCAGGGCGGGCCGGGCCGCGGGACGGCCGGGCTGCGCCAGCCAGTACGGCTCGTGGCGAGCCTCCCGCAGTGCCGCCCGCCCCTGCGCAGAGGCCACGGCAGCGAAGGACATCAGACCTCCTTGCGTCGCATGCTGCGGATCTGGGAGATGAGCACGAGGGCCAACGCGATGAAGAACATCGCCGAAGCGATCACATTGGCCTGCGCCGGGATGCCGCGGGTGCTGGCGACGTACACGAACTTCGGGAACGTCGTGAACTGACCGGAGTTGAAGTTCGTGATGATGAAGTCGTCGAAGCTCAGTGAGAACGCCAGCAGCGCCGCGGCGGCGATACCCGGCATCACCAGCGGCAGCGTGATCCGCCTGAACGCTTCGCGCTCGCTGGCGTAGAGGTCCATCGCCGCCTGTTCCAGGCGGGCGTCGAGGCTGGCCACCCGGGCCTTGACCGTGACCACCACGAAGGAGATGCAGAACATCACATGGGCGATGAACACGGTCCAGAAGCCCAGTGGCACGAAGACGTTGAGGAACAGGGCCAGCAGCGACGAGCCCAGCACCACCTCCGGGGTCGCCATGGGCAGGAAGATCGTGAGATTTGTGGTGCTGCGGCCGCGGAACTGATGGCGCACCAGGGCGAACGCGATCATGGCGCCGAGGATCGTGGCCACGACCGTGACGCCGGCCGCGAGCACGACCGAGTTCACCACCGACTCGCACACCTGGGGAGCGCCGCACGGGTTGCGCCAGTTGTCCAGGGTGAATCCGCGCCACACCAGGTTCGTGCGCCCGGCGTCGTTGAACGAGAACACGAACGTGTACGCAACTGGCAGCAGCAGGTACACGAAGGCGATGAATGCGTAGATCTTCAAGACGTTGTCGCCAGACCAGGTCCGCATGCGCACCGTCGCCGGGGCCTTCGCAGTGGTGCTCATACCAGGTCCTCCGTTCCGAGTCGACGCACGTAGAACAAGACCAGCACCAGGATGGAGGCCATCAGGATGAAGGACAGGACTGCCGCTGTCGGATAGTCGTTGACGCTGAGGAAGGTGTACTCGATCCGGTTGCCGATCATGGTGTTCGAGGGTCTGCCCAGCAGGGCCGCGTTAACGTAGTCGCCGGCCGCCGGGATGAACGTGAGCAGCGTGCCGGCGACCACCCCGGGCAGTGACAGTGGGAAGGTGACCTTGCGGAAACCGGTGATGGGTTTGGCGTACAGGTCGCCGGCAGCTTCGATGAGCCGGTGGTCGACCCGCTCCAGGCTGGCGTAGATCGGCAGCGTCATGAACGGCAAGAAGTTGTAGGTCAGACCCATGATGACCGCGAAGGCGGAGGGATACACCCCGCCGGTCTCGCTCACCAGCCCGGCCCACCGCAGGATGGCGACGACCGGGCCCTCGTCGGCGAGGATCTGGCGCCACGCCACCGTCCGCAGGATGAACGACACGAAGAACGGTGCGATGACCAGGACGAGGAGAAGATTGCGGTACTTGCCGCCCTTGAACGCGATCGCGTAGGCCAGCGGGTATCCGATGGCCAGTGCCAACAGTGTCGCGGCGCCGGCATACAAGAAGGAGCGGAACAGTGGCACGTAGTACGTGCTGTCGGTCAGCGTGTTCCAGTAGTTGGCGAAGTGGAAGGTCTGTTCGAACTCCCCGACCTCGCCGCCGGGCACCGGTGTCATCAGACTGGTGCCGAACAGGGTGACCAGCGGCACCACGAAGAAGATCGCGAGCCACAGCAGGCCGGGCAGCATCAACCAGTACGGAGTGAGCTTGCCAGCCTTCTGCGGCTTGTTGTGGTGGGGTTGCTCCTCGAGCGTGTCAGCGATAGCAGCAGCGATCGACATCAGGAAAGCACCAGTTCCTGCTCGACTCCCGCGTTGATGTCTTCGGAACCGCTGAGGACGAAGCCGTGCACCGGCAGCCACGACAGCCGCACGCGCGACCCGGTCGAAAGCATCTCGCGAGCGCTGAGATTCTGCGCGAACACGTTGATCACGTCACCCCCGGAGGTGCGCACCTCATACTGGGTGCTCACCCCCAGGAAGCTGCTGGTGACCACGACGCCGTCGACGAAGTTGCCATGGCTGGGGGCTGGCGCGGCGTCGTCGAGGGCCTCGATGTGGATCTTCTCCGGCCGGACCCCGACCAGCACCCGGGTGCCGGCCGTCAGATTCACCCGGTCCGCCACCCGGGCCCGCGGCATGACGAAGCGGCCATCGGAGTCCTCGAGGATCACGTCGTCACCGCTGGTCTGCACGACCTGGGCTCCGAACAGGTTGGACTGGCCGAGAAAGTTGGCGACGAAGGCGGTGTGCGGGGATTCGTAGAGTTCGGTGGGCGGTCCCAGCTGCTCGATGACACCGTTGTTCATCACCGCGACGGTGTCGGCCATCGTCATGGCTTCCTCCTGGTCGTGGGTCACGTGGATGAACGTCAACCCGACCTCGGTCTGGATGCGTTTGAGCTCCAGCTGCATCTGACGGCGCAGTTTGAGGTCCAACGCTCCTAGTGGCTCGTCGAGCAGCAGCACGGCGGGCCGGTTGACGATGGCCCGAGCCAGGGCAACGCGCTGTTGCTGTCCACCGGAGAGCTGCGCGGGTTTGCGCTTGGCCACCGCCGACAACTCGATCAGGGCCAGAGCATCGTCCACCTGCTTCGTGACATCTTTGACACCTCGCCGGCGCAAACCGAACGCCACGTTCTCCCAGATGGTCATGTGCGGGAACAGGGCGTAGTTCTGGAACACGGTGTTCACCGGTCGGCGGTACGGCTTCTCGTAGGTGATGTCCGCCTCTCCGATCCGGATCCGACCGGCGGTGGGTGGTTCCAGGCCGGCCACCATGCGCAGGGTCGTGGTCTTGCCGCATCCCGAGGGGCCGAGCAGCGCGAAGAAGTGGCCCTGGGGGACGTGCAGGCTGAGATTGTCCACTGCGGTGAAGTCAGCGAATGACTTCACGAGGTTCTCCAGGTAGAGGTCGCCCTCGGCTTTGGTGATGTCTGTCTTGCTCATGTGGGGTCTTCCTATCCTTGGATGACGCGGCCGAAGGCATCGGTGTACTGGGCTTGTTCTTCCGGGGTGAGGGGTCGGAAGACGTAGGACTGGTCGAGGATTTCGTCGGTGGGGAAGATCCACGGGCTCTGTGCGAGCTCAGGATCGATCTTCATCATCTCTTCCTTCGCCCCCATCACCGGGCACACGTAGTTGACGTAGGCGGCCACTTCGGCAGCGATCTCGGGGCGGTAGTAGAAGTCCATGAGGGCCTGCGCCCCCGTCGGGTTACCGGCTGTGATGGGTATCAGCAGGTTGTCGCTCCACAACGTGCCGCCGGTGTCGGGCAGCGCGAACTCCCACTTGTCCCCCTCTTCGGCGTTGATCTGGAAGATGTCGCCGCTCCACCCGATGGCCGCCCAGGCCTGCTCGTTGATCAGGTCCTCCTTGTAGGAGTTCCCCTTCACCTGCTTGACCTGTCCGGAGTCAACCTGCTGCTCAAGGACGGCGAGTCCGGCCATGAACTGCTCGTCGGTGAACTGCTCGGAGATGTCGACACCCTGCGACAGCATGATCACGCCGATGGTGTCGCGCATCTCGGAGAGCACCACGACCTTGCCCCGCAACTCCGGAGCCCACAAGTCCTCGACTGTCCGTAGCCCGTTGGGGATGCGCTCCTTGTTCCAGGCCAGGCCTGCGAACCCGGACTGCCAGGTCAAGGAGTACTCGCGCCCGGGGTCGAATGACACATCGTTGAGCGTCGGCAGGATGTTCACCTTGTTCGGGACGGTCTGCTCGCTGATGGGCGCGCAGTAGCCTTTGCGGATCCACTCGGCGGCCAGCCAGTCCGTCGGGGTGACGAGGTCGTAGCCGATGTCCTGGCCGTTGGCCAGTTGCGGGGCCACCTTGCCGTTGAAGGAGACGTTGTCGTCGATGTCCTCGCGGTACTCGACCGTGTACCCCGTTTCCTCCTCGAACTGCACGAGCGTGGGGTACGTGCGCGCCTCGTCGTCGTAGTCGAGGTAGAGCGTCCAGTTGGCCCAGGTGATCGTCTTGCTGTCGCCGCCCCCGCCGGCTTGATTGCCGGGGTTGACCGCTCCCCGGGTACCGCACGCTGACAGGAGCGCCGCCGCCCCGATTGACCCCAGTAACCCCCGTCGTGACAGTGCCTGTTTGAGGTACTCAGTCCTCGGGTCCAGAGTCATCTAGTCGCCTTTCATCGCGAAGATCGTGCGGTGCCAGTCCTTGTGGGCGTCACCGGTGATGTCCATGGAGACGTGCTTCACCTGCGTGTACTCCTCGAAGGAGTAGGAGCTCATGTCTTTGCCGAAGCCGGACTGCTTGAAGCCTCCGTGCGGCATCTCGGACACGATCGGGATGTGGTCGTTGATCCATACACAACCGGCCTGAATATCGCGGCTGGCACGGTGAGCGCGCACCACGTCAGTGGTCCAGGCCGAGGCCGCCAAGCCGTACGGTGTGTCGTTGGCCAGCGCGATCGCTTGGTCGTCGGTGTCGAAGGGCAACGCGACGAGCACCGGGCCGAAGACCTCGTTCTGCACGATGTCGCTGTCCTGGGCAGCGTCGGTGATCAGCGTGGGGGAGTAGTAACTGCCGGGCAGGTCGGGGATCGTCCCGCCGCACCGCACCATCGCGCCGTCGGCCACGGCCCGCTCGACCATGCCGGCCACCTTCTGCTGCTGGGCGATGCTGATCAGGGGGCCCAAGTCGGTGGCCAGGTCGTCGGTGGCGCCCAGCACGACCGTGTCCATGAGCTTGGCCACACCGGCCACGAAGTCCTCGTAGATGCTGCTGTGCACGTAGGCCCGGGTGGCAGCCGTGCAGTCCTGCCCGGTGTTGATCAGCGCCCCGGCGACCGCTCCATGAATGGCTGCCTGCAGGTCGGCGTCGGCGAAGACGACGAACGGGGCCTTGCCCCCCAGCTCAAGGTGCAGGCGCTTCAGCCCTGCCGTGGCGACTTCCGCCACCCGTAGCCCTACCCGCGTGCTGCCGGTGAAGGACACCATGCGGACGTCGGCGTGTCCCATGAGTGCCTCACCGGCGACCTGGCCGGTACCGGTGATGACGTTGAACACGCCGTCGGGGAACCCGGCCGCGGTGGCGTCCTCGGCTAACATCAGGGTCGTCAGAGGAGTGAGCTCACTGGGCTTGAGCACGATGGTGTTCCCGGCCGCCACCGCAGGCAACATCTTCCACATCGCCATCTGCAGCGGGTAGTTCCAAGGCGCGATCGAGCCGACGACACCGATCGCCTCCCGGCGGATCGTCGACGTGTGGGTACCGTCCCACTCAGTGGCGGCGGAACCTTGCAGGTGACGAGCGGCGCCGGCGAAGAACTCCGCGTTGTCGATGCTGCCGGGGACGTCGAACTCGCTGGCCAGCCGGATGGGCTTGCCCGCCTGCGCCGACTCCACCTCGGCGTACTCCTGCGCGCGGGCCGACATCAAACGCGCCAGGTCGTGCAATGCGGTGCTGCGCTCGGCTGGCGTCGCGCTGGACCAGGCGGGGAAGGCCGCTGCGGCCGCCATGACAGCGGCGTCAACGTCAGCGGCACTGGCCAGGGTCAGCGTCTCGATCACGGATCCGTCGGCCGGATTGGTCACATCGAAAGCGCCTCCGGATCCGGCAACGGCGCGACCGTTGATCCACTGTCCAGCGATCATGGGTGAGTTCTCCTGACGTATGCCCAGAGCGACGTGTGGGCTTTTCGGGATTATTGCATGCGAAAAGGACCTTGCCCACCGCATCGCGCCACGGATTTCGTTGTCCAAGATCCAATGGGGGTGTGGAAGCGCGAGTCGGGGGAGCTCGTGGCCGGTCTCCATCACCTCCGTTGGGGGTCGACAACGGTTGGCGCGCTGGCCCTCAAGGGGTGCACGGCGCGAGGGGAACCACTTGTCGTGGCGCCGTTGTGGGGCGGACCTTGCCGCTGCTCGGACCCGCTGCTGCGGTTACCGTGACAAGGTGACTGATGACAACCGGGACTTCAGCAGGCGCGATCTCGCCGGTTGGCTCGAGGGACCCAAGGCAAGCCTGGAGGGCCAGGGCTACGAGTTCGGGTACAAGGGCGAGCGACTCGGTCTGCCCGAATCGGGGCCCGGCGCGATCGCAGGCATGGGGCGGCGCTTCGTGGCGCTCACCATCGACTGGCTGGCCTGCGTGCTGGTTGCGCAGCTGTTCTCCTCCGGCGCTGCAAACCCCGCACTGCCGCTGGTGATCTTCTTCGTCGAGGTGGCACTGCTCACCTCGCTGATCGGCTCCAGTTTCGGGCAACGCATCCTCGGGATCCGGGTGATCAGTCTGAGCACAGGACGGTTGGACCCCATGCGGGCAGCCCTGCGGACGCTGCTGCTGTGCCTCGTGGTGCCGCCGCTGGTATTCGACCGCGATCAACGCGGATTGCACGACAAGGCGGCCAACTCGGTCGCGGTCCGGATGGGCCACGCCAGCTGAGAACCCCGACCGCTAACGACGCGGTGGCCGCACTGCCCGGGTGGACTTGGGAATCGGTCCCTTGGGCATCGGCATTGGCTGTTTGGTCAATGCCTCGAGCCGCTGGCGTACCTCGGTGACCTGACCTGGCGTCAACGTCTTGTCCATCTTGCGGATGGTCTTGACCAGTTTTGTCAGCGGAACCTGGCCTTCTTCCTTGCCCATCACCATCTCGTGGAAGGTCACGTCGGGGACGAACCGCGACTCCCGCTGCTTCTCACTGCGCAGAACGTTGGTAACGCGCGACCCCTGGCCCTCAGCGACGAGAATCACGCCGGGGCGGCCGATGACCCGGTGCACGATGTCCTGGTTCTTCGTCACCGCCACCGCCGGAGTCACGAACCAGCCCTTGCCCAACGAGTTCAGAACTGCTGCACCTGCTCCTGGCTGGCCCTCGATCTGGGAGTAGGCGGCGCGTTCCGCCCGACGACCGAGCACGATGGCCGCGATCAGCAGGCCCGTCGTGATGCCCAGTGGCAGGAACCACCAGTTCTTGATCAGCAGGGAAACGACCACCATCACGACGATCGGGGCCAGCACACACGCCAGCAGAATCCAGCCGATGCGGGGGTCGGACTTCTTGGTCATCTGGTAGGTCTGGCGGATCTGAGCCAGCCGACCGGTCTTGCCGTCCTTACGAGCCATGGATCAAGCCTACGTGGTGGCTCGCGCCGCGACCGCCTGCTGGTACAGCCGTCCCGCCCGATAACTTGACCGGACCAGGGGTCCGCTCATGACGCCGAGGAAGCCGATCTCGCGGGCGACGTCGGCCAGATCGTCGAACTCCGCGGGATCCACCCACCGCTCGACGGGATGGTGACGGGGCGTGGGCCGCAGGTACTGGGTGATGGTCAGCAGATCGCAGCCGGCGGCGTGCAGATCGGCCATCGTCTGCATGACCTCGGGAATCTGTTCGCCCATCCCCAGGATGAGGTTCGACTTGGTGACCAGGCCGGCCGCGCGTGCCTGGGTAAGCACATCCAGCGAGCGGTCGTAGCGGAAGGCCGGGCGAATCCGCTTCATCAGACGGGGCACGGTCTCCACGTTGTGGGCCAGAACCTCCGGAGAAGCATCGAAGACGTGCTGCAGAAGGTCGGGCACGGCATTGAAGTCGGGAATCAACACCTCGACGCCGCAGCCGGGCACCTGCGAGTGGATCTCCCGGACCGTCTGAGCGTACAACCATGCACCTTGATCGGGCAGGTCATCGCGCGCGACACCAGTGACGGTCGCATAGCGAAGGCCCATCTGGGCCACGGTGCTGGCGACCTTGGCGGGCTCGTCCACATCGAGCGGCTGCGGACGGCCCGTGTCGATCTGGCAGAAGTCGCAGCGTCGTGTGCACTGATCCCCTCCGATCAGGAATGTGGCCTCGCGGTCTTCCCAGCACTCATAGATGTTCGGACAGCCGGCCTCCTGACACACCGTGTGCAAGCCACCCTCAGCCACTGTCCGGCGCAGTTCGTGGTACTCCGGGCCCATCACCGCGCGCGTCTTGATCCACGCGGGTTTGCGTTCGATCGGCACCTCCGCGTTGCGCACTTCCAGGCGCAAGAGTCGGCGGCCGTCCGGCGAGGGTGTGGACATGTCAGCCAGCCTACGCCGGGCGGCGGGAGACGACGAGACGATCCACGATGAGCGAAATCACGCAGAGACCGGCCAAGGCCGCGCCCACAACAACATAGGCAGTGATCCACGGCGCCACCAGCAACTCACCTACCGCCCGGGTGATCGTCCAGTCCGCGGAATCTGCGCCGCTGACCGTCCACGTGCTCTTGAGCAGCAGGGCTGCGCCCGCCAGGATCACCGCGGTCACGCCCGAGGCGACCGCCAACGCCCGCGTGCGGCCACGATCCAAAGCGACCAGCGCAACGGCACTGGCTGCCATGACCAAAACGCTGGGCAGCAGGGCGTCGCGCACCAGGACCAGCGGGGTCCGCATCCAGTCCGGGGGTAGTGGCACCGGCACGCTCAATCCAGGGAGGTCCAAGGCATCCAGCGGGACCTCGACCGGCCCCAGGGACACCGTTTCGCCGGCTAGCAGTTCGTCGAGATCGAAGTTGGCTTCACCTTGGCCGAGATCTGCCTGCAGGCCGGGCTGGCCAAGCGAGTCCTGCTCGAGCCAGGCCACGAAGACGTTGTGGATTTGCGTGGCCATCCCCAGCATCGCCCGCTCGCCGGGTTGGGAGTTGACGGCGCCGTTCACCAGCCCCGCCACCGTCGGCTCAGCCCTGTCCAGCAGGAAGTCGGCCTGAGTGGCGAAGAGGGGCACGGTGTCCGCGACCCACGTGCGGGCGTCCTGCATGACCTGCGCGGTCGCGCGGTCGGTGATCTCGGCGTCCACATTCTCGATCTGCAGGATCTCGGTCATGGTGGCTCGGAAGGCCTGCTCATCAAGGATCCTCTCATTGAGCCACCAGGAGGCCGGTGCGATCAGCCAGCAGGCGATCCAGACCAGGGTCGCCGTGACGATCCCCACTGCTCTCACGTGGGCGCTGCCGTGGGGAGCAGAATCTCGACCGCTTGCATGATCGACTCGGCAACCGCATCCATCTCGAACGAGGTCCCGGTCTCTTCCCGCAGCGAGGTGACCCCGGCATCGCTGATTCCACACGGCACGATGCGGTCGTAGGCGTGCAGATCCGCGTTGACGTTCAGGGCGAAACCGTGCATCGTCACGGCGCGCGCCACGCGAACGCCGATGGCGGCGATCTTGCGTTGCGGGACGCCATCCACCCAGACACCACTGCGGCCGGCCACTCGCTGCGCGTTGACGCCGAAGTGTTCGCACGTGCCGATCAGCAGCTCTTCCAAACGCCGCACGTGACCCACGACATCCATGGGCTCAGACAGGCGCAGGATCGGATAACCGACCAGCTGCCCCGGCCCGTGCCACGTGATCCGGCCGCCTCGATCCACCTCAACGACCGGCGTGCCGTCCAAGGGCATGTCCTCGGGCTGGGTGCGGCGACCTGCCGTGTACACATCGGGGTGTTCGAGCAGCAGCAGGGTGTCCGGCATGTCACCGGAGACGACAGCCGCGTGGATCTCGCGCTGCAACTCCCAGGCCTCTTTGAAAGCAACGACACCGAGGCGACGGACTTGGACAGGCACGGTTACCAGGGTAGTCGTGATCAACCGAGTGGCCATAGTTGTGGACAAAACACCCGCGACGCGTCGCGGGTGGGGCACAGTAACCCCATGCAGGCATCGATCCAGTACGACACCGCTTTGCGGCGCTTGCTGCAGAAGCTGCTGGTCGTGCGTCATGCGCACCTGCGCCCTCTGCAGGCGATCAGGGTTAGCGACTCCGACATGGCTTTGCACTACGGTCAGCCTGGACCGTGCGAAGTCGCCTGCGGCGGTCTTGGCGGCGCTCTGCGGGCCGTCCACGCGGCAGGTCTGTGGGTAGGGACGCTGGTCGAGTCCGTGGGCCTGGACGAGACGGGGCGTGTCGTGTTGTCTGGGGTCGGGTCCAGTTGGAACCTGGCGGACCCTTTCGCGGGTCATCCCTCGACGAGTGGTTATGACCTGCGGGTCGGCTGGCGGCAACGCGGGGATCTGCTGCAACTCCACGACATCGAAGGTGCCCTGACCCGCTGCGCGTGACCGGCTACCGGGCCGACTCGATCATGCTCCTGATATCGGGCTGTTCCCAGGTGAATCCTGCCTGCTCGAGCACCCTCGGCACGATGCGCTGACTGGCCAAGGTGTCTTGCGCGAACTCACCGAGGACCGCCTTGAGCGCGAAGCCCGGGACGGGGATCAGCGCGGGACGCTTGAGGATCTCACCCATCGCCTTGGTGACCTCGGCATTGGTGACTGGATGCGGGCCGACCAGGTTCACCGGGCCCCGAATGTCCTGCATGAGCAGGAAGACCAAGGCTCGCACTTCATCGGTGAGCGAGATGGCCGGCCAGTACTGCTTGCCGGAACCGAGTTTGCCTCCGATGCCGGCTTTGAAGATGGGGAACAGCTTCTGCCAGGCGCCACCACGGCTGGACACCACGAGCCCGGTGCGGGCGTAGGCCACGCGCAGCCCGGCTGTGACGGCGGGCTGGGCGGCGGCCTCCCAGCGCTGCACCACCTCGGCGAGAAAGCCCTCTCCCTGGGGTCCGCTCTCGTCGGTGATCCGATCTCCGGTGTCGCCGTAATAGCCCACCGCTGAGCCGCACACGAGAACCCGCGGCCCCCCGGTGGCCTGCGCCATGGCAGCGGCGATCGTGGCAGTCCCGTCAACCCGGCTGCGCAGGATCTCCTGCTTGTAAGCGTCCGTCCAGCGTTTGTCACCGACGCCGGCGCCTGCCAGGTGCACAATCGCGTCCAGGCCCGCGAGCAGGCCCGGATCGAGTTCTGCCCCGGGTTGCCATGGGATCTCCATGACGTCGGTGGTCGGATGGCGCACGAATCGCACCACTTGGTGACCCTCGCGGCGCAAGTTCGCGCCGAGCGCGGATCCGATCAGTCCTGATGCCCCGGTGATACCGATTCTCATATGTCCAGTCTGTCCGATACCGATGGCCCCGCAAGCCCGGGTAGGCTCGCCGGGATGGGGCATCTGTTGGTGACGGTCCTGCCGCTGGGTCTGGCAGCTGCGGTGACTCCGACCCTTTTCGCCCTGCAAGTGCTCGTGGTTTCCGGGCCCTCCTGGCAGCGTCGAGCGCTGGCGGTGATGGCCGGCTCGGGGGCCGTGTTCGTGATCGTGTTCGCGGTCATCCTGGCGGGGCTGAGTCAACTGCCGGACGCCGGGACGGGCAAAGCCTCCCGGGCGGAGTACTGGATCGAATTCATATGCGGGGTGGTCCTGTTGCCCCTGGCCGTCTGGATGTTACGTCCACATCCCAACGCTGACGCCAAACTCGAGAAGAAGGTCCGCGGCTACGCCAACCATGCCTCCCCGTGGGTCTTCGCAGGCCTGGCGGCCTACATGTCGGTGACCGACTTCTCCTCGCTGGTCCTGGTCGTGCCGGCGCTGCACGACATCACCTCGTCTGCTGTGCCCGTGCTGGGCAAGGCGGGCGTCGTGCTCATCCTGTTCATGCTGGTCATGTTCCCCATTTGGTCGCCGCCCCTGGCTGTGCGTGTCACCGGTGAGCGTGGCGTGCGCATGCTGAACCGCGTGTATGACGCGCTGATGGATCACCAAATACAGGTCATGGGGGGCGTAGCCGCAGTACTCGGTCTGGTGCTCGCTTATCGCGGCTACCAGGGTCTGTGGGGCTGAGCCAATCCGTTCGTGACGCCTATTGTCAGACGTCGAACTCCCCGGACTCCAACCGCTGCTTCATCAGCGACAGGAATCGCGCCGCATCCGCACCGTCGACGAGGCGATGGTCGTAGGTCAACGCCAGGTACATCATGGACCGGATGGCCAGGGCGTCCTCACCATTGTCGTCGGTGATCACGATCGGACGCTTCACCACCGCGCCAGTGCCCAGGATCGCGACCTGCGGCTGATTGATGATCGGGGTGTCGAACAGTGCACCGCGGCTGCCGGTGTTCGTCACGGTGAAGGTTCCCCCTGACAACTCGTCCGGACTCACCTTGTTGGTGCGGGTGCGTGCCGCAAGGTCGGCGATCTGCCGGGCGAGTCCCGCGATGTTGAGGTCTCCGGCGGCGTGGATGACGGGCACGAGCAGGCCACGGTCGGTGTCTACGGCGATGCCCAGGTTCTCCGCCTCGTGGTAGGTGACCGTACCGGCGGCCATGTCCATCGACGCGTTCACCTGTGGGAACTGTTTGAGGGCCTCACAGGCCGCCTTCGCGAAGAAGGGCATGAACGAGAGCTTGACGCCCTCCCTGGCCAAGAACTCGTCCTTCACGCGGCTGCGCAGCAGCGCGATCCGGGTGACGTCCACCTCGACGACCGTCGTGAGTTGGGCCGAGACGGCCAAGGACTCCACCATGCGCGTGGCGATCACCTTGCGCAGGCGGCTCATCGGCTCCGTGGTGCCGCGCAGTCGGGGGGCCGGGGTGGAAGGTGCGGGGGCGGCAGTCGCGGCAGCCGGGGCGGGGGTAGGTGCCGGCGCCTCTTTGGCCGTTGCCGCCGCCAACACGTCCTGCTTGCGGATGCGGCCACCGACGCCGGTACCGGTGACGGTGCTCAGATCGACGTTGCGGTCCTTGGCCAGCTTGCGAACGATTGGCGTGACGTACACGTCCCCATCCGCGGCTGCCGGCGTGGGCGTCGCGGGAGTTGGCGCAGGGGCCGCCGCACGTGGCGGGGCGGGTGCTGGTGCCGGGGGTGCCGGTGGCTCCTGTGCTGCTGCTGGCGGCGGGGTAGGTGCGGGAGTTGACGCGGCGGGTGCTCCGCCGCCGATGACTGCCAGGACCGCACCGACCTCGACAGTCTCGTCCTCGCTGACCCGGATCTCGCTGACAACACCCGCCGCCGGCGACGGGATCTCGGTGTCCACCTTGTCGGTGCTGACCTCGAGCAGCGGCTCGTCAACGGCCACGGTGTCGCCCACCTGCTTCAGCCACCGGGTCACGGTGCCTTCGGTGACGCTCTCACCCAGTGCCGGCAATGTCACGTTGGTGCCGTCGCCGCCCGCCGGTGGTGCAGTGGCAGGTGCCGCGGGTTCAGGGATGGGTGTCGCGGCGGCGGGCTCGGGCGCGGGCGGGGCGGCTGCCGGCTCGGGCGCAGGCGCGGCCGATTCTGCGGAGTCGGAGATCACGGCCAATTCGCCGCCCACCTCGACGACGTCGTCTTCGCCAGCCTTGATCGCGGTGATGACCCCGGCCACCGGGGAGGGAATCTCGGTGTCCACCTTGTCGGTGCTCACCTCCAGCAGCGGCTCATCGACCGCCACGCTGTCGCCGACCTGCTTGAGCCAGCGCGTGACGGTTCCCTCGGTGACGCTCTCACCGAGTTGGGGCATCGTGACCGACGTCGCCATAGAAGTTCTCCTTGTGGGTCAGGCGTGTGCGTGCAGGGGTTTGCCAGCGAGGGCGAGGTGCGCCTCGCCCATGGCTTCGTTCTGCGTCGGGTGGGCATGGACGAGGGCGGCAACATCTTCGGGGTAGGCCTCCCAGTTGTAGATCAACTGGCCTTCCCCGATCAGTTCCCCGACACGGCTTCCGACCATGTGGATGCCGACCACCGGCCCGTCCTTCTGCCGCACGAGTTTGATGAAACCCTGGGTGCCGAGGATCTGGCTCTTGCCATTGCCGCCGAGGTTGTACTCGTAGGCTTCGACCTCGCCGAACGCGGCGGCCGCCTGTGCCTCGGTGTACCCGACGCTGGCCACCTCGGGCTCACAGTAGGTGACCCGCGGGATACCCATCTCATCGATGGGCTGCGGATTCAGGCCGGCCAAGTGCTCAGCGAGATAGATGCCTTGGGCGAAGCCGCGATGGGCCAACTGCAGGCCTGGAACGATGTCACCGACTGCGTAGACGCCGGGCACGTTCGTCTGCAGGTACTGGTCAACGGGGACGAAACCACGATCGAGCGTGACGCCGTTCTCCTCATAGCCGATCCCCGCGGTGCGCGGGCCGCGACCCACTGCCACCAGCAACAGATCCGCAGTGAACGTCTTGCCGTCCTCCAGGGTGACCGTGACGCTGTTCTCGTCCTGGGTCGCGGAGGCGAATCGCACGCCGAGACTGAACGCGATCTTGCGCTTGCGGTAAGCCCGCTCCAGCGCCTTGGAACACGCCTCATCCTCTGCGGGAACCAGATGTGGCAGCGCCTCGATGATCGTGACGTCGGTGCCGAACGACTTCCAGACGCTCGCGAACTCGACACCGATCACCCCTCCGCCGAGCACGATCGCGCTGCCCGGCACATAGTCCAGATTCAATGCCTGGTCGCTGGTGATGATGCGCCCGCCGATGTCCAGACCGGGCAGGCTGCGGGCGAACGAGCCGGTGGCCAGCACGACGGCCTTGCCGCGATAGGTCTGGCCGTCGACCTCCACTGCGTCCTTGCCGACCAGGCGGCCGGTGCCTGTCACGTAGGTGATGGCACGGCTCTTGACCAGCCCCTGGAGGCCCTTGTAGAGGCGGCTGACCACGCCATCCTTGTACGAGTTGACCCCGGCCATATCGATGCCTTGCAGGGTGGCCTGGACGCCGAAAGCGGAGCTCTCGCGGGTGGAGTCTGCGACCTCGGCGGCGTGCAGCAGTGCCTTCGTGGGGATGCAGCCACGGTGCAGGCAGGTGCCGCCGAGTTTGTCCTCCTCGATCAACACCACCTTCTTGTCCAGTTGGGCAGCTCGCAGCGCACAGGCGTATCCGCCGCTGCCGCCACCCAGGATCACGATGTCGTAGAGGTCTTCGGCCACGCGTACTCCTCACTCGTTTCCTTTGCGCATCCTTTCAGGCAAAGGACGCAGGGGCTAGTCGTAAACCTATCGGCAGTGGCGGCGCGCCAACTCCACCAGCGTGCGGGTCGCGAAGCCGGTGCCGCCACGTGGGATGTACCCGAATTCGGCGCCCTCATTGAAAGCCGGCCCCGCGATGTCCAGATGGGACCATGCGATGTCGTCGGGGACGAATGCCTTGAGGAACAAACCGGCGTAGAGCATGGCGCCGAATGGCTCGCCGGTGTTCTTCAGATCCGCGACCTGCGACTTCAGACCCGGGCGCAGTGCCTCTGGGAGCGGCATCGGCCAGAACTTCTCCCCGGCCTGCCGGCCAGCGGCGATGATCTGGTCGGCGAGGTGCTCATCGTTGCCCATGACCGCGGCGATTCGAGTGCCCAGGGCCACCATCTGAGCGCCCGTCAGAGTGGCCACGTCGATGATCGCGTCTGGTCGCTGCTCGCCTGCCAGGACCAACACGTCAGCCATCACCAGCCGGCCTTCGGCATCGGTGTTCAGCACCTCGACAGTGGTGCCTCCCCGCATGGTGAGAACGTCGCCGGGCCGCTGCGCAGTTCCACTGGGCATGTTCTCCGCGCAGGCGAGGTAGGCGGTGACTCGCACGGGCAGGCCGAGCTCGACGATGGCGCGGGTCGCGGCCAGGACCGCGGCGGCACCGGCCATGTCGCACTTCATCGTCTCCATGCTCTTGGCGGGTTTCAGACTCAGTCCGCCGGAGTCGAAGGTGATGCCCTTTCCGACGAACGCCAAGTGAGCCTTGCTGGCTTTCGGGGTGTACTCCACGATGACCAGCCGTGGCGGATTCGACGACCCCTGCCCCACGCCAATCAGGCCCCCCATCCCTTCGGCGGCCAAACGGTCGGTGTCCCACACCGCCACGGTCGCGGGCAGGTCCTGGAACTGGGCACGGGCGGAGGTGGCGAGGTCCTCGGGTGTGAGGTCGCCGGGGGGAGTGTTGACGAGGTCTCGGGCCAGGATCGTGGCTGCTGTTTCGCAGGCGGCAGCCTTCTTCACAGCGGTGCGCACAGCGCGGGGCGCGGAGGTCATGACCACCACGGTGCCGACGTCGGACCGCTTCCCCGTGCCCCGGAAAAGGGGTGTGTGCGCGGCCAGTAACGCGGCCTCGCACACAGCGGACAACGTCGCGGCGTCGTCGTTGGGAAATGCCACGGCGACCGTGCCGGCAGCGCCCGCGGCCCGCACGCCATCTCCCACCGCTTCTCGCAGATCGGCACCGAGCGTCACGGCGACCACCGAATCGGCAGCCAGAGGTTCCGGTGCCGGCACGCGCCAGGTCCCAGCTGCAGAGCCGTCGCAGCCGACGCGCGACAAGTCCGCTTCGATGCGGTGTCGCAGCTCATCAGACAGACCCTGAGCGACCAGCTCCGGCCCCGGTCCCACCGCCACCACAACCACATCGGCGCGGGGCAGGGCATCAGCGATCTTCAGAATCGTCACGCGTTCAACCCTATGCGCCGCCGATCGGTAGCGTGGAGCAATGACTCTGCAATCGCCGTTGCATGACCGCCACCGCATCGCCGGGGCGAAGTTCGCCGAATTCGCTGGCTGGAGCATGCCGTTGGAGTACTCCGGCACTGTGGCCGAGCACACCGGTGTGCGAGAGGCGGTCGGTGTTTTCGACGTGTCCCACCTCGGGACACTCGTCGCCCGCGGGCCGGTGCCGGTGTTGAACACTGTCCTCAGCAACGATCTGCAGAGAATCGGGACGGGTCAGGCTCAGTACACGCTCCTGCTCAACGACGCGGGCGGGGTGGTCGATGACCTGATCGTCTACAGGGTCGCCGACGATGAGTTCCTGTTGGTCCCCAATGCGGCCAACTGCGCACGGGTGGCTGCGACCCTCACCGAGGCTGGCCTGGCGGTGGAGAATGTGCACGAGGCGACGGCGATCATTGCCGTGCAGGGACCGGGCAGCGATGCGATCCTGCCCTTCGGCGATTTGGACTACATGGCGTTCCGGGCGACACAGTTCGCCGGGGTGCAGTGCACCGTCTGCCGCACGGGCTACACCGGTGAACGCGGTGTGGAGATCTTGGTTGCCGCGCAGGACGCCGGTGCCGTCTGGGATGCCCTTGTCGCGGCCGGCGCCGTGCCCTGCGGACTGGGGGCCAGGGACACCCTGCGCACGGAGATGGGCTATGCCCTGCATGGCCACGAGTTGGCCCCGGATGTGCCCGCGCGCTGGTCATCGGTGAGTTGGGCTGTTGTAGCCGGTAAAGGGGACTTCATCGGTCGGCAGGCCTACGTCGACACCGAGCCGGAGCAGAAGATCGTGGGATTACTGGTGACAGGACGCGGCATTCCGCGCGCTGGCATGGAGGTGCTGCGCGGCGATGAGCGGGTGGGGACGACCACCAGCGGGACCTTCTCGCCCACGCTGCAGCAGGGCATCGCGCTGGCACGGGTGGCTCGTGATGTGTCGCCGGGGGATGAGGTCCAGATCGTCGTGCGCGGGCGCAACGTGCCCGCACAAGTGGTCGTGCTGCCCTTCGTCCCGGCGCGAGTGCGCGGCTGACACTCAGGGCCAGAAGCTCTGGCCCGCCTGGCTGGCGGTGCGTACCCCAGCGGCATTGAGCCACTGCCGCACGGCCGCGGTGTTGTCGGTCGTGATGCCCCACACCCCGTCATCGAGGCACTGCTGGATGGCGCGGGGGTCATTGGCTGTCCACACCAGCCAGTGCAGTCCGGCCTCGCGCAACACGCTGGGCAGATCGGGGGGGTAGCTGAACATGGTGTCCAGGCCGTCGAGCCCGCGGGTCAACGCCTGCTCGGCAAGCCAGACCGGATCGGCGTGCTCCTCGAAACCGCGCCGTTCGTTGTCTTTGCCACCTCGGTGTCCTTGCGCCCAGCCGCCGATCTGCCAGCGCGGGGTGGTGTCCACGATCCATAGGACAGGGCTGCCGGTCGTGGCCTTCACCTCGGCGGCGGTGTCGATGTTCTTGCAGATGAACACCGAGTCCGTCGGCGACGCCGCTACCACGGCGGCAACCACCTGCGGACCACCGACGATCTCCACCACGAGGGTTCGGTCGCGGGGCACGACCACGTCGGCCAGCATCGGGATCCGCTCTTGTGACCAGGTCTGGCCCTTCCAGGCCCCCGCACTGCCGCGTTGCAGGTCCGGGTGGCTGCTCAGTGCGATCTCCAGGCCCACGAGGTCAGTGGTCCGGTCCGTGGTCGCGTCGTGATGCAGCACCACGACCCCGTCCGCGGTGCACCACACATCCACCTCCACCGCATCGGCGCCTTTGGAGAAGCCGTAGCGCACGGCCGCCAGGGTGTTCTCCGGAGGTCCCGCCGGGTCGTTGTGCTCATGACCGGAGCCTCTGTGCGCCACGAGCCGAGTCACCCCGCGCTGGGGGTGCAGGGCGGTCTGCACTGTTCGGTGCGCAGCCGCCAAGGCGGCCTGCGCCTGATCGGGTCTCACGAGTGCAGCGTAGGCCCATCGGCGAGCAGTGCCAGGCGCAGCATTGCCAGGCCGGTCAGCGCCCCGAGACCCTCCCCGGGCCCGACTCCGCAGGAGCCCCACACCGCGACGTTCGCCCGGTCCAATAGGAAGCGCTGAACCGGTTCGGCGCCCAGGACGGGCGCCTGCACAGCAGGCAGACGGTCAGCACAGCTTGCTGCGGCAGCCGCGATCACTCCGTCCAGTAGGACCGGTACCTCTGAGTTCTCCAGCCACGACACCAACGAGGTGATGACCGGCGGCACCTCGACCATCTCGCGGGAGCGCACATCGGCCACTTTGTCCATCCACTGCTCGTCGGTGATCCCGCTTCCGTAACCGGTCACCAGCTGCGGCTCGGCGCCGAACACCGACACCGCGACACACGCCGCCACCGATGTCAGCCCACGCCCAACCGCGGCCAGCAGGAGCAGGTCGTGCTCGGGTGGCTCGGCATCGGCCGCCACGATCGTCACGCCCAGGTATTCGGCCACCCGGGCGGTCGGAGTGTCCCGCAGCAACCAGTCCTCGGCATAGCCCGGGGGCAGCGCGGACACTGCGGCCGCGTCATCGGCGAGGGCCACCACGAGCAGGGGGTGCTCAGGGGCCGTGTCACTGACGTCGCGCCACCACGTGAGCTCCTGCTTCACCGGGCGTGCACCACCGCGGGCAGGGGGACCGCGGGCCGTAACGTGATCGCCGACTGCATTGGGATGTCCAAGGGGGCCTTCACGTCGACGTGCCAGCGCCGGGCGAGCGTGGCCAACAGGACGACGGCCTCTGTCCAGGCGAACTGCTCACCGATGCAGCGCCGCGTCCCGAAGCCGAAGGGGAACCAAACACCCCGGGGCACGTTCGGCGTCCTCTCGTCGAAACGTCCCGCCCCGTCGATCCAGCGCTGTGGGCGGAATTCCAACGCCTGCGGCCAGAACCGCGGATCACGATGCATGCTGTACTGCGAGGCCAGCACGACACTGCCGCGTGGCAGTTCCCACCCGCTGACACGCAGGTCGGTGTCCAGCCACCGTCCGATGATCCACGCTGGGGGGCGCAGCCGCATGGATTCGGCGATGACCGCGTAGGTGCGCGGCAGCCGTTTCAGATCTGTGAAAGTCACAGCCTCGTCCGTGAGGTTGTCGACCTCTTCCTCCAGCCAGGCCCGCACCGCCGGGTTGTGCGACAGCAGCAGCCATGCCCAGGTCATCGCCAATGCTGTCGTCTCATGGCCGGCCAGCACCAGTGTCATCGCCTCGTCGCGCACCTCGTCATCAGTGAATGCGGCTTCACCGCTGTCGTCCTGGGCGCCCATCAGCATGCTCAGAAGATCGTGGCCGTCACCGCTTTCGGCCACCCGACGCGCGATCATCTGTTCGACAATCCCGTCGAGGGTCTCGATGGCGCTCCGCTCCCGACGGCGCTGACGTGTGGAGATCCTGGACAGCGGTGACGCGACGGGGCCGAAGCCGCGCCCGAAACCCTCGAGTACCGCGGTCAGTGCGGCGGTCACCTCAGAGGAGTCGTCGCGCATCTGCTGGCCGAAGATCGTGCGGCCGATGATGTCCAGGGTCAGTTCCGACATGGCCTGCGTCACCTCGATGGTCGCGCCATCGTGCCACCTGTCCGACGTGATGCCGGCAGCTGCGGTCATGTCACCCACGTACTCAGCAATCCGCTGGCCGTGGAACAGGGGTTGGATCGCGCGCCGATGTCGTAGATGTTCGGCCCCGTCGGCGGTCAGCAAGCCGTTGCCCAGTAGGGGGCGGGTGAGCTGCAGAGCCAGGCTCTTGCGGGTATGACGGCCATTGGTGACGAAGACGTCCCAGATCGCCTCTGGAGCGAAAAGGACATGGGTATGCTCACCGGCCAATCCGATATGCACGACTGGCTGATGCCATCGAGAAAGGTCGGCGAACACCTCGTACGCCGCCCTGCGACCGGTCATCATCTCCCAGGACTCCCGCCACCCCCGCGGACCTGGTGGGCGCTGGGTGGCGGACTGCGGGACGTGCATGCTGGACACGATCTGGCGGGCCGTGTCGATTCTGTCGATGAGTGCGCTGGGCATGTGGATAGTCTGCCTGGCAGGGGGATCTCCAGGGAAAGGGCGGCTCACAGAGATGCAATGGCGCGAGGTTCATCTGCCTGACGTGCACTGGGCGCCGCAGGGATTACCGGGCAGGTTGAAAGCCCTGCCCGGCTGGGCTGCCCGGCTGGCGGGGGAGGCCCGCTTCGCCGGGGAAGTACTCAAGTTCGATGTCGACCTCCCGTTGGCGCGTTATTCCCAGACGCCGGTCGCCCGGCAGGTGCTGGTCATCCCTGGATTCGGGTTCGGCGATGTCGCCACGTTGCCGATGCAGATCGCCCTGAAGCGGGCCGGTTTCCAGGTGGTGTGTTCGGAAATTGCGTTTAATGTGCGGTGCTCTGATCGAGCGGTCGACCGGCTGGCGCAGGTCGCCCGGGTGGCCGTCGAGCGCGACGGCAAACGCCTGATGGTGGTTGGCCACAGCCGCGGCGGCATGCTCGCCCGCGGCCTCGCGGCCAGGCATCCGGAGCTGGTCAGCACAGTGATCAGCCTCGGGGCGCCGCTCAACGACGAATTCGCGTTCTATGAGATCCCGCAGCCGGTCGTCGGGGTTCTCAAGTTGGTGCACCACCGGGATCCGGAACTGCGTGAGCGTGCCTGTGTCACCCGGGACTGCACCTGCCCCTACATGCTGGCCACGCACCGGCCGTTGCCGGACTCGGTGGAACTCGTCAGCTACTACACGACGTCCGACGGCATCGTCGACTGGCGCGCATGTGTTGTGCCGGGGGCAGAGAACATTGAGGTACCTGGGTCGCATCTGGGGATGGGTCTGCGGCCGGCAACCGTGAGGCTGGTCATGGAGCGCCTGATTCATTCGGCCGAGGTGTACTGAGCCGCCGTCGATCAGCGCACGTGTCCCCGTGTGGCGCCGGATGGCACCTCTGAAGGTGGCTGCCGATGTGGTGGCCTGCGGGCACCTCGGGACACTCTGATCCGTCGGCTTGCTCATGAAGCGACCGCCTTTCGGCGCCGACCTGGAGCGTGGTGCGAGGGGTAGAGGTGGTGGACGGGGGCCGCGGTGGTACTGCCCGACCCGATCGGGGTTGTCCCCAGGGCTGTGGGGATCGGGCGCACGGAAATGTCAGAGGTTGTTTGTAGGTTTGGGGTGTCGCCGGGTTGGTGGCCATCAGCTCGTGGAGCGACGTCGCAGGGGGTGTCCCCTGGTTCGACACGGATCGCGGTTGGAGGTGACGGCTGATGGGGTTCTTTGAGGTGCCGGCCTCGGCGTTGCGGCGTGCGAGGTTGGCTGATGAGTTGCCGGTGGAGACCCCGGCGGTGTTTGAGCAGTTGTCCGGGCAGGTGTTGGCGTTGCCGGATCCGGCGGGGTTGACCGCCGAGCAGCGCCTGGGCGCCTTGCAGGCAGCGGCCCGTCTGCAGACGATGTTGGAGGCCTACCAGACCCAGGTGGCCGGGGTGTGTGACGCGCAGCAGGACTCCCGGGTGTTCGCCGCGGGGACGACGGGGTCGATGGTGGCGGCGTTGACCGGGCAGAACCGGGCGGTGGGCTCGGCGATCGTGGGGCGGGCCCGGGATCTGCGGGGCATGCCGCACGTCGCGGACGCCTACCGGGCGGGGGAGATCACGGGCCGGCATGTGCACCTGTTGTGCCGGGCCGCCGGGCAGTCTGCCGCGGTTCGCGGTGTTGGAGGCGGACCTGGTCGCGGCGGCGGCGGTGATCGAACCGGCCGTACTGGCCCAGGTCCTCGCGGTGTTGGTTGCGCAGGACCGCCCGGAGGCCCCGGATGAGGATTATCGGGCGGCGCGGGCCAAACGCGGCCTGCACCTCTCGGATCTGGGCAACGGGTTGTACCGGGTGGATGGGCATCTGGATCAGGTGGCCGGGGCGCGGCTGCGCGACGCCCTGGCTTCGTTCACCGACCCGCCGGCTGTGGGTGATGACCGCACGCCGAGCCAGCGCCTGGCCGACGCGTTGGATGATCTGGTCAGTGCGGCGCAGGCCAACACCAAACCGTTGGGGGTGTCGGGGGTGACGGTGCTGGTCGATGCCGAACAGTTGCCGGAGGGTGTCGGGGCGCGGCTGGAGGATGGCACTCTGCTGGGCCCGGACAGTTTCGCGTTGCTGGCTTGTTCGGCGGTGGTGTCGGTGATCCTGGGGGTGCGCCGGGAGGGCACGTTCATACCGCTGGCGTTGGGCCGCACGCAGCGCCGCGCCAGTCACGCGCAGTGGGCGGCACTCATCGCCCGGGATCGAGGCTGCGTGCGCTGCGGGCGGGCGGCCCGCGGCTGTCACGCCCACCACATCGTGGCGTGGGCCGCGGGAGGCCGCACCGACGTCGATGCGATGTGTCTGCTGTGCCCACGGTGTCACGGCGATCTGCACAACGGCCGGTTCACCATCGAGATGGTCGGCGGCATCCCGCAGTGCGTGGCCGTGCGGCGAAGAACCTGAGCCGGCCCACCCGGGCCGGCCAGACGCCCAGCGTCAGCACCACGGGAGCTGAAACCAACGGACTCGTTAACACGGGCAATGACCCTGGCGCCAGCTTGTGATGCGGTGCTGATGGCTCGTGCCCAGACGACGTGGAGCCCGTCGCTATTGGGCAACGCCCGCAGCAGGATAGGCGGTACGGCCGGCCTGAATGATCACCGCTGACGGCTGCCGCCCGGCGTTGGGGCCGGACACAGTGTGCGAGGCGACACCGTGACCCGCCGGCCGTGGCGTCAACCGTTTGCCGGTGGCCGTCGACCGCGCGAAGGTGAGCCCCTAAACCCGCGGCTCGGCGGCCTTCATCGGTGCGCCGGGCGTGAGCGGTTCGAATCGCACGGGCGCCTCGAACGCCGCGCGTCTGGTCGCCCTCCGGACAGCCCTCAGTAGCACGGGCCCCGCCAGCAGGGTCAGGGCTGCGGTGAGGATCGCGCGCGGGATGTCCCAGCCCAACGACGTGGCCACCGTGAAGGCCAACCAGCGGCCCAGGTTTTCGCTCAAGGGTGCCCCGGCGACGAACGACAACTCGCTCTGCCCGCCCAACGCCCAAGGCCAGAACGACAGATTCATGAGCAGTCCATACAGCAGCGAGCCGACTGCGCCATAGCCCATGAGCATCACGATCTCGGCCCGGCCCCGGATCTGGGGGAGGAGCCCGGCACCCATGGCGAACCAGCCAGCGGCAACCATCTGGAATGGCAGCCACGGGCCGACCCCGGCAGTGAGCAGTGCGGATGTGAACAGGGCCAGGCTGCCCAGTGCAAACCCGAACGCCGGCCCCAGCGCCCGGCCGCCCAGCAGCAGCACCACGAACATCGGCTCGAGACCCGCGACACCGGCCCCGAGCGGGCGCAATGCGGTGGCCACGGCGGCCAGCACGGCCAGCATGGCAATGCCCTTCGCGTCGAGACCGCCGCTGCTGACGTCGGCGAACAGCACGGCCACCACCAGGGGCAGCAGGAGGGCGAAGAACCACGGCGCGTCGGTCGCGTGATCGGCCGCCAGGCTGGCTGGTGTGACGACGAATGGCCAAAAGAATGCGATCAGTCCCACGAGGCTCACGCCCGCGAGGGCTGCAACGGTGCGCGGCCGCGGTGCGATGGCGTGCAGTTGTGTCATAGCGAACACGCTTCTTCGACCGTCAGCACGGGCAGCGGACTGAGCACCTTCTGGATTTGCGGGGCGAAAGCCGGGGAGGATGTGAGGGCCGTCCGCACGTCGGCATCTGTGACCACCTCCCCGTCGGCCAGCACGATCACCCGATCGCCGACCAGGGCCACGAACTCCACATCGTGGGTAGCCACAAGGACGCTGGCACCCAGGTTCGCCAACCGATCGAGCCACCGAGAAAAGGCGACTTTGCCTGGGTAGTCCAGGCCTCGGGTCGGCTCGTCGAGAAGCACGATCCGAGGGGTTGCTGCGAGTTGGATCGCCAGCGCGAGCGCGAGTTGCTGCCCCGCGCTGAGATCACGGGGGTGGGTGTCCACGGCCACCGTGTCCACCAGATCTTGTAGTCGGTTCAGTGCTGACCCGGCGGGCTGGCCGGCGTCCCGGTCGGTGGCCGCACACTCGGCGGCCACCGAATCGGTGTAGAAGAGGTCAGTCGGATCCTGCGGAACGTAGGCGATGCGGCTGATCAGGTCGCCACCCTGCAGGGTCGCTGGATCGCGGCCGTCCACAGCCACCCGGCCAAGGTCGGGTCGGCGAGTGCCTGCCAGCACGTTCATGAGTGTGGACTTGCCAGCCCCGTTGCGGCCCATCAGTGCGGTCACCTGTCCGGCTCGCAGGTCCACCTCAACATCACGCAGTGCGTCCTCACGGCCGTATCGGACGCCGGTGTGAGCCAGGCTCGCCAGCACAGCAGCACCGGTGCGACGCGCAGGAGCGCTGAAAGGCAGAGACCGCAGGTCAGCGGCACGGCGGCGGGCCGCCCGCACGCTCAGCGGCAGCGGATCCCAGCCGAGGGCGTGGCCCAGTCTCACCACCGGGGGCTGCAAGCCGTGGCCGGCCATGGCATCGGCCGGGTCCTGCAGCGTTGCGATGGGAGCGTCGAGCCGGATGACGTGATCGGCGAACTCGATGACCCGTTCCAAGCGATGTTCAGCCATGACTACCGTGATGGCTAGGTCGTGCACGAGGCGCTGGATTGCGGCCAGCACCTCTTCGGCGGCCGTGGGGTCCAGGGCGCTTGTTGGTTCATCGAGGACGAGCACCGCAGGCCCGCTGGTCAGCGCGGCTCCGATGGCCACCCGCTGCTGCTCACCTCCGGAGAGCGTGTCCAACGGCCGTTGCCGTAGTGCCACCAGACCGAGCATGTCCAGGGTCTCCTCGACCCGTCGGCGCATCACATCGGGGGCGTATCCCAGGGACTCCATGGTGTAGGCCAACTCGTCCTCCACGGTGTCCGTGGTGAATCCCGCCCGCGGGTTCTGACCCACGGTGCCCACCACCCCCGCCAGATCACGGGGGGCGTGCGTGCGCGTGTCCATGCCCGCTACCTCTACTCGGCCGGCCAAGGTACCTCCGGTGAAGTGCGGCACCAGCCCGTTGAGCAGATTCAGGAACGTTGACTTGCCACACCCCGTGCGGCCGATGACCAGGACGAGGTCGCCCTCGGGAATCTGCAGGTTCAGCCCGTCCAGCACTGGTCCGGCAGCCCCGTCGTGGGTGAAGGTGACGTCTTCGACCTTGATCACGCTGTGCTCCACGGCATTGGTGGTGGCGGAGTGAAGGTGGCAGGCAGGGCGGCGGCGAGGACGGCGGTTGTCGCCAGCAGAGGTAGCGTCGGCCACGTCAACGGCACAGTGATCGTCCCGGTAGCGCTGAGCAGAACGGCGGCACCCGCCAGTACTCCGGTGCCGGCAGCCAACGTCTCCGGCCAGCGCCACGGATCGGGTCGATAGCGGGTGCGAGCCGTCCAGCGACCAGCGACCAGGATGCCGCCCACCGCCAGGGCCATCCCGATGACGAGCAGGGCCCAGCCCCAACCGCTGGCGCCGAGTACGGCGAACAGGCCAAGTGCGATGCCGACCAGGCCTGCCAGGACCAGCGTGGCCTGCAGCGCCCGTTCACCGGGACGCACCGCAGTGGTGCGACCGTACCCGCGGGTGTCCATCGCGGCCGCCAGGTTGATCGCGTCATCCAGGGACGACTCCAGCACGGGAACCGCCGCCTCGGACATCGCGCGCAGCCCGCGCGTCGGCCGTCCCCGCAGGCGGCGGGCCTGCATGACGCGGCGGACATTGATCATGATGCGAGGGGCCAACGAGAGGGCCACCACTGCTGCCACCCCTACGTGATACAGCCCGGCGGGCAGCGCCTTCAGCAGTCGCACGGGACTGGCCAGGGAATTGGCAGCACCCACGCAGATGAGCAGCACAGCCAGTTGCGCGCCCTGAATGAACGCGATGGCCACCATTTCAGCGGTCACGACACCCCCGATCGTCACCCCGGCCATCCATTCCGGCAGTCCGATGGTTGGCAGGGTGAACAGCGTCGTCGTCCCCACCCGCAGACCGAAGACGATTCCGAAGAGGATCCGGATGACGATTGCGAACAGGGCCAGGCGCACAAAGACACTGAACGCCCGGGCCCACTGGGCCTGCGGCCGCCGGGCCATCACGACCAGGGTCGCGACAGCGGCGATGAGACCGAGCAGCAACGGATTTGTGGTTCTGGTGGCGGCCGCACCAAGCCCCAAGGCCCAGACCCACCAGGCCCCCGGATGCAGCCACCGCGAACTCACTCTCGCCCCCGCCTGGCGAGCAGGGCCAGTCCGAGTAGGGCCGCGATCATGGCGGCGCCGATCGCGGCGATCCAGGCCGGCGTCTGGGGTGTCGAATCCTTCGGGGTGGCCGACTCCACGGCCAACGCCACGGGGGAGGGGGCGGTCGCGGTCGTCGTCGCCGAGGGCGACGCGCTGGCTGGTGCGGTCGGGCTGGCAGAGGGACTGCTCGGATCGGCCAATTCAGGGATGGCCGGCGCTGGAACGACCGGTGCCACTGGTGTGGTCGCGGGCACGCTCGGTTTCGCCGAGGGGGGCTTGGGCGACGCCGAGCGAACCGACTGGCCAGGGCACTCCGTGGCGGGGAAGCCGGCGATGCCGCAGATCAACCCGCTGCTGTGGAAACGCAGTTCGGCGACCTGCTGCAGCACCTGCAGACCCGTAGCGCTCTCGGGGGCGGTGAGGCACTGCACGGAAGTGGCTGGAGGAGTCTCACCCACCGGAGCGATACCCGCAGGGCCATAGTCGAGGACCAGCGCGACCCGTTTTTGACCCACCGGAGCGGCCGGCTGTCCGGGGCACAGTGCTTCATAGGAACTGGCCGTACCCGGCGCGGTGGCCTGGGATCCGTCCTGCGGCGAGACGACGAACCGGTAGCCTTCGACGCCGGCGTCGGGCGGCACGCGGAAACCCGAGCCGCGCGAGGAGTACGTCCACGTGTCACCCCCGACCCAGTAGGACCAGTACCGGTAGGTGGTCTCGGCCTGGGCGGCGCCCGGGAGCAGCGCGGGGGCCAGGAGCACCGCCACGCCGATCCCGAACGCCAGCCGTCGGATCATCGCTTGGTCGCCGCCAACCGTTTCACGAGGTTCATGTCACCGAAGTCTTTCGGATTCTCGCCTGTGGCGTTGGCCAGCAGGATCAACAGCGCCAGAGAGCCCGGCGCGTCATCCCCGGCGCCTGAGATCCACGAATCCGCGTCCTTCTTGAGGAATCTCACGGTCGTCTGGACGGCCTTGCGACCGGATCCAGCGTTTGCCAGGGCCAGCGCAGCCGAGGCAGTGCCGGCGTAGTCCGTACCGGGGTACCCCCCGCCGTAGGGCAGAGCGCCATCGAGTTTCTGCAGGCGTTTGTGGAGGTAGCCCAGAGCGGCTCCGTCCGCGCTTGCCTTGTCGTTGGCCTTTCCCGAGCACTTCAGAGACGGTGCCGATGGCCGGATGCGCACTGGTGCCGGCAGCGTCATACCGCCGCCCAGCCACAGGGCCGCCTGTGCGGTGGCCCCGTCATTGGGTGCCGGCAGGCTGGTGTCGAATTGCATCGCACCTCGCTTGGCCTTGGGCGCCGCGCAGCGCAACTGCACCTCGCGCAGGTAGGACTGCTGTGGTGAGCGGGTCACCAGGCTCATCGCAGCGATGGCCAGAGCCGTGGAGGCCGTGTCGGAGGTGGCGCCGGCTTCGGGGAAGTAGGCGAAGCCATTGTCCGGGTTCTGCTTGGTGGCGATCCAGCGGGCGGCCCGCTTGGCCTGTTTGCGGTTGCCGGTCTGCGCCAGAGCGGCAACCGCGAGTGCGGTGCCGTTGAGTTCCTGACCCGTCAGGTTCGCTGCGTCGGCCGGCTGGCAGGGCACCGACAGGTCGGTGCGGTACTCCATGAAGCCGCCGTCAGCACACTGCTGCTTCTTCAACCAGCGCACGGCATCGCCGGGCACCTTCTGACCGGCGGCAGTCAACGCCAGGATCGACAGCGACTGCCGGTACACGCCGTCGTAGGTGGGGTCGCCGGCGCCGTACAGGCCGGAGTCGGCAGCTTGGGCCGGGACGGCTGACAGTAGAACTCCGCCAGCGGCGGCTATTGTCACGAGGGATTTGATGAACACGCGTTGCTCCTTAACAGCGGTCGCAACGACCGTCAGGCACGCGTGAACGTGACCGGGCCGTCTGTAACCTCGACAGAAATCGGGCCGTTTCCGTAGATGCCAGGTGCTCCGACTGTGACGGTTGCGGGTCAGTGCCGGGTTTCCACCGGTCTTCCCCTGGACTCATCCGGTAACGCGCCTCCAGTTAAGCAGGTTCCCTCACGTCTGTGTGACAGCGGTGTCCGTGATCTTGCTGCGGGTGGCGCGGAACCCTCAGTCGTCGGTCAGATTCCTCATGGCATTCAGGGCGGTGACGGCCATCTTGTGTTTGGTCTTGGCGGCCTCGAGTTTCGCGCTGATCTCGTCCACGTCGGCTCGGGCTGCCGAGACAGCAGCCTCCGTGCGCTGACGCACGAAGCCGGCATGGTCGGCGATCGGGCGGGTGAGGGTGTCCACCGTCTTGTCGCCGGTCTCGACGAGGCGCAACTTCGTTTGGGCGCCGCTCAGATCCGCTTCGAGTTCATCCACATCGGCCTTGGTCTTGGACACTGCCGCTTGAGCCCTGCTCAGGGCACTACTGGTGATCCCCATGACGCCATGATCTCACCGGCTTTCAGGCGGGTTGCAGGCTCATGGGTCCGTAGACGACGCGTCCCTCCTGGAAGAGCGAAACGCTCTCCACCCCGCCAGCGAGCAGATCCCGCCACACCTCACCCAGCCAGGTCTCCGCATCCGCCTGGGAGGGGAAGGTGGCCGAGGTCTCGCCCGTGGAGTAGATCCAGCGCCACGTCACGGGCGCTCCTGCGGGGATCGGGTGAAGCTCGGATCGCGCATGACGACGTCACCGAGCGCCTCGTCGATGGCCGCCATGGTGTCCGCATCGAGGCGAACCCCGCTGGCCTTGACGTTGTCGGCGATCTGCTCCGGGCGGGTGGCTCCGATGATCGCCGCGCTGACATTCGGATTCTGCAGGACCCAGGCCAACGCCAACTGCGCCATGTTCATCCCGTTCTCGGCAGCGATTGGCTCCAAACCAGCTACTGCGGTCAGGATCTCGTCGCTGAGCAGGCGTTTGATGAAACTGGAGCCCTGGGTATCGGTGGCGCGAGAGCCCTCCGGCGGTGGTTGGCCGGGCTTGTACTTTCCGCTGAGCACACCTTGGGCCATGGGTGACCAGACGATCTGGCCGATGCCGTGAGTCTCACAGGTCGGCACCACTTCACCTTCGATGACCCGCCACAGCATGCTGTACTGCGGCTGGTTGCTCACGATCCGGTCGAAACCCATCTCGGCGGCGAGGTCGACGGCCGCTTGGATCTCCTCGGCGCGCCACTCCGACACGCCCACATAGAGGACCTTTCCCTGGCGCACGAGGTCGTCGAATGCCCGAAGAGTCTCCTCCAAGGGTGTCGCGTAGTCGTAGCGGTGGGCCTGGTAGACGTCGATATAGTCCACGCCGAGCCGGCGCAGAGAGCCATTGCAGCTCTCGATGATGTGTTTGCGGGACAGTCCGCGATCGTTGCGGCCCGGACCGGTGGGCCAGTAGACCTTCGTGAAGATCTCTAGGCCCTCCCGCCGTTGGCCGTGTAGCGCTTTGCCCAGCACCTCTTCGGCCTTCGTCGCCGCGTAGACGTCGGCGGTGTCGAAGGTGGTTATGCCAGCGTCGAGGGCGGCGTGCACGCACGCCACGGCGCGGTCCTCCTCGATCTGATTGGCATGGGTGATCCAGTTGCCGTAAGCCATCTCGCTGACCAGTAGGCCGCTATTGCCGAGGTGCCGATGCTCCATGCGGGGTCCTTTCGTTCGCGGCGGTACTGGTACCCGCCGCCCGTGCCCCTAGGCCTTCTTCTTGGGCTGTACCGGCTTGCCGCCTGCCTTGACCTTAGGCGGTGGTAGCCGCAGCCGCCGGATCTGCAGCGCCCGCATCCCTGCGTAGAACATGGTGCCCTTGCGTTCAGCGGGGTCCGGGAAGGCGACGGCCAGCTGCTTGCGAAGGCGCAGCAGCAGGATGGTCATGTCCACCACAAGCAGTAGCAGCATGAGGAACCAGACGTAAGACACGATGGTCTGCACCGTGGAATTGCGGAAAAGGCCCACCAGGAGCACTACGACGGCCAACGGGATGAAGAACTCACCGAGCGTCCAGCGGCTGTCCACGTAGTCGCGCACGAACTTGCGCACCGGTCCCGCGTCGCGAGCCGGGAGAGCTCGCTCATCCCCGGCCATCAGCGCTGCTCGGGCCTCGTTGCGCTGGTCGCGGGCCTGCTCGCGCTCGATCTTGCGGCGAGCTTTGGGGTCGGTGGGACCCTTCAACGCCCGCTTGCGGGCCTCCTCAGCCTCCTTGCGCGTGGGCGTCGGGCGACCCTTGCCCACCGGGGCGCCATCGCTATCTGTCTGCGGTGGTGGCGCGGGGGCTTGCGCGTCCTTCTTGCCCAGTCCGAACATGCAAGCACTGTACGACGCGTGCGCTGCGTCGCGATTACCCCCTAGGCTTGCGTTGACGAGCGTTTTCCACCGAAAGGACGATACGCGCATGGGGATGTGGCAGCGGTTCACGATGATCTTCAAGTCGAAGGCGAACAAGGCGCTGGATCGCGCCGAGGATCCGCGCGAGACCCTCGACTACTCCTACGAGAAGCAGTTGGAGTTGCTGCAGAAGGTTCGCCGGGGTGTCGCTGACGTCGCGACCTCGCGCAAACGCCTGGAACTGCAGATCGGCCAGTTGGACCAGCAGTCGGCCAAGCTCGAGTCGCAGGCCAAGGCGGCACTGTCGCAGGGCCGCGAGGACCTGGCGCGGGAAGCGTTGACCCGGCGCAGTGCGCTGACAGTCCAGCTGCAGGATCTGCACGCTCAGTTGGCTGGCCTGCAGGACCAGGAGGAGAAGCTCACCCAGGCGTCGCAGAGGTTGCAGGCCAAGGTCGAGTCCTTCCGCACCAAGAAGGAGACCATCAAGGCGACGTACTCCGCAGCCGAGGCCCAGACGAAGATCAACGAGGCTTTCTCCGGCATCTCGGAGGAGCTCGGGGATGTGGGGCTGGCCATCCAACGGGCTGAGGACAAGACCCAGGCCATGCAGGCGCGTGCTGGCGCGATCGACGAACTGCTCGCTTCCGGGGCCCTCGACGATGCCACCGGCACGACCAAGGATTCCATCACCGCGGAGCTGGAGCGGATGTCCAGCAACAGCGAGGTGGAGGACACGTTGGCTGCCATGAAGGCCGAGATCGGCGGCGGCACGGCCAGTCCCGCAGTGGAGGCGGCAGGTGCACCGGCCGTGGAGGCCCCCGCCCCCAAGCCGGCCCAGGAGTCCTGATGATCGTTCGCATCATGGGGGAGGGTCAGTACCGCGTCGATGATGTCGTGATCGAACGGCTCAATGAACTCGACGATGCCCTCGAGGAGGCACTGGCCGACGAGGCGGCCTTCCCCGCGGCACTGTCGGCGTTGCTCAGCGCCGTTCGCATGGAAGGTGAGCAGTTGGCCGATGATGAGCTGGTCACGTCCGACGTGGTGCTGCCGTCGGGGGATGCGACTGTTGACGAGGTGCGGGCACTACTGACCGATGAGGGTCTGATTCCCGACTGAGGAGCACACGGGAACCAGTTTCCTTACCGACTGTTAACGCCGATTCCGCAGAGGGCGAACTGGCAGGCACTAGTCGTTGTCGTAACCGTGGGAGACTTGAGTCATGAAGTCGCGGTACGCCTCGGACGCAGGTCTGACAGCTCGCATGACAGGCACTATGTTCATGCTGGGTCTGCTGTACGTCGTTTTCATCGGTCTGCTGATCGCCGTCGGGCTGAATGCGGGTTTCGTCCTCATCCTGGCGATCGGACTCCTGTTCGCGCAGTGGTACTTCTCCGACACGGTCGCACTGCACTCCATGGGCGCCCGTGAGGTCACCCCGGATCAGGCACCGCAGTTGCACGGCGATCATCGACAGGCTGTGTGCCATGGCCGACATGCCCAAGCCACGGGTGGCCATCGCCGACACCGACATGCCTAACGCCTTTGCCACGGGGCGTAGCCCGAATCGCTCGGTGGTGTGTGTCACCACCGGCCTGCTGCGCCGCCTCGATGAGGAAGAACTCGAAGGGGTTCTGTCGCACGAGCTCTCCCATGTCGCCCACCGCGACGTCCTGGTCATGACGCTTGCCAGCGTCTCGGGTGTGGCGGCAGGGTTCCTGACCCGATTCGCCTTGTGGGGCGGCCTGAGCCGGGGTCGAGACCAGAACACGGCGCTGATGGGCGTGCTCGTCCTCGCCGTCTCGGCGCTGGTCTATGCGGTCTCCTTCGTCCTGACCCGCACGCTGTCGCGATATCGCGAACTGTCAGCTGATCGGGCCGGCGCCCTGCTGACGGGCCGGCCCAGTGCCCTGGCCAGCGCCCTGCAGAAGGTCACTGGGGAGATGGCCGCGATCCCGACCCGCGACCTGCGCCAGGCTGAGCCCCTGAACGCCTTCTTCTTCGCCCCCGCGTTCACGAACCGGAAGAGTCTCGCCAGCCTCTTCGCGAGCCACCCCCCGCTGGAGAAACGCCTGGAGCAGCTCGCAAAGATCTCCACCCAACTCGGAAGCAACTGACGATGGGTCTGTTCGACTCCCTGATGGGCCGCAGCCAACCTGCGAAGCCGAACCTGGACCAGTTGTTCGCCATCCCCTCGGCCGCCATCACGCTGCAGGTCAGTCTCGACGCCCTGCCCACCGGCACAGGTACGGTGGCGTTCCGGGCCCCGGAGGGCAAAGCGTTCGCTGATGTCATCGCGGATGTTGAGCAATTGTTGACGGCGACCTCGAACCCGGAGCTACAAGCCACGCAGGACACGTACGGATACACCTGGCTGACCATTCGCAATGCTGACATCTCCGACTTGGTCAACGGTCTGCATGCTGTCAATGTCTCGTTGCAGGATGCCGGGTTCGGCCCTCAGCTGCTGTGTTCGCTGGTGAGCTTTCAACGCGGGGATCAGCCGTTTGCGCTGGTGTACCTCTACAAGCGGGGCACTTTCTATCCCTTCGCGCCCAAGGGGGAGCCGCGCCGCGACAACATCCTCGAACTGCAGTTGCGGGACCTGCTGGCCTCAGACCTCCCGCTGGAGGCCGACATGACTCGATGGTTCCCCGTCTGGGGAGCGCCGGGTCTCTGACCTACTTCAGTCGCCGCGGATGGCACCCACCCCAGGGAGCGCCAGCATCCGGTCCAGCGCAACACGGGCCCAATGGGCGGTGTCCGGGTCGACGCTGATCTGGTTGACCACGCGATCCTCGGCCAGACTCTCCAAAGCCCACACCAGGTGGGGCAGATCGATGCGGTTCATGGTCGAGCAGTAGCAGATCGTGCGATCCAGGAACATCACCTGCTTGTCCGGGTGCTGATTGGCCAGGCGGCGCACGAGGTTCAACTCGGTGCCGATGGCCCATGCGCTGCCGGGTTCGGCGGCCTCCAAGGTCTTGATGATGAACTCCGTGGAGCCCACATAGTCGGCCTTCTGGACCACCTCGTGACGACACTCAGGGTGAACAAGAACATTAACGTTGGGGACTTTTGCCCTGATTTCGTCCACGCTCTCCTCGGTGAAACGGCCGTGCACGCTGCAGTGGCCCCGCCACAGAATCATGCTGGCGTCGCGGATCTGCGCTGTGCTGAGACCGCCATTGGGCTTGTGCGGGTCGAAGACTACGCAGTCATCGAGGGTCAGCCCCATATCGAGGATGGCGGTGTTGCGTCCGAGGTGCTGATCGGGCAGGAACAGCACTTTCTCGCCCTTCTTGAATGCCCATTCCAGTGACTGCTTGGCATTGCTCGATGTGCAGATGGTGCCGCCATTGCGACCGGTGAACGACTTGATGGCGGCGGTGGAGTTCATGTAGGTCACCGGCACGGTGAGGTCGGCGACGCCGGCGGCCTGCAGACAACGCCAGGCGGAGTCGACCTGGTCGGCGGCTGCCATGTCGGCCATCGAGCACCCAGCTGCCATGTCCGGCAGCACGACGATCTGCTGATCACCGGTCAGGATGTCGGCGCTCTCGGCCATGAAGTGCACACCGCAGAAGACGATGAACTCGCTGTCGGGCTTCGCGGCGGCCTTCTGGGCCAGTTTGAAGGAGTCCCCTGTCACATCGGCGAATTCGATGACCTCGTCGCGCTGGTAGTGGTGCCCGAGGATGAATGCGCGCTCACCCAGCGTCTGCTTGGCGACGCGGGCCCGCTGGACAAGGTCAGGGTCACTGGGGGCGGGCAGATCCCCGGGGCAGTCGACCCCGCGCTCGCTGAGGGTGTCCGTCGCCTGCCCGAGCAGCAACAGCAGGGCAGACGGCTCCGGTTCGACAAACGTTTTCGTCACGTTCCCATGCTCTCAGGTGGGCACCCCGGTTGCCCAGAGCGTTTGCGAGCGGCGAACGCCGCGGCCGATCGCAGGCAGGGGTTCAGGTTCGCCTGTTTCGTTCAGATGCGCCGGATCGGAATGGGCGATCCTGAACGTTTGGGGCGTACCTGGCCGCAAACTGCGACGCACGTGCCCTTCGAGCGGAGAGCGTTTGCGAGCGGCGAACGCCGCGGCCGATCGCAGGCAGGGGTTCAGGTTCGCCTCCTTCGTTCAGATGCGCCGGATCGGAATGGGCGATCCTGAACGGTTGGGGCGTAGCTGGCCGCAAACTGCGACGCACGTGCCCTTCGAGCGGAGAGCCGCGAACGCGGCGATGATCCCACGATTGTCCGGTGACAAGGCCGATAGAGCTTGTCCGGATCCTGTGGCACTATTGGAATACGTGGCAGGGATACCGGCGTTACCCGTCATGTAACGCCTTCGAAAGGACCATTTGGATGAGCACTGAGACCCAGAGCGGCGTCGTTCTTACTGATGCTGCGTCGAGCAAGGTTGCGACTCTGCTGCAGCAGGAGGGCCGAGATGATCTGGCTCTGCGGATCGCCGTTCAGCCCGGCGGCTGCTCCGGACTGCGCTACCAACTCTTCTTTGACGAGCGCACTCTTGATGGCGACACCCGCCTCGACTTCGACGGCGTGACCGTAGTGGTGGATCGCATGAGCGGACCGTACTTGGGTGGGGCGACCATCGACTTCGTGGACCAGATCGACAAGCAGGGGTTCACCATCGACAACCCCAACGCCACCGGCTCCTGCGCCTGCGGGGATTCGTTCCACTAGGTCTTGGCTGATCAACTCGACGACACCGTCTGGATCGGCAGCAACGTCACCGTCGAGCAGATGCTCGACGGCTACCGGCGGGGACGTTTCGCGATGCCCTACATCGTGGATGACATCTACTTGTGGATGTCACCGAAACAGCGCGCCATCCTGCCTTTGGACCGGCTGCGGGTGACGCGCAGCCTGCGTCAGTCGACGAAGCGCTACACGGTCACTTTCGATCGGGATTTCGATGTGGTCCTTGAGCACTGCGCGAACCCTGACAGGCGAGGCGGCTGGATCACGGACTTGCTGGCTGCAAACTATCGGACGATGTTCAACAGCGGCTACGCGCACAGTGTCGAGGTCTGGGACGACCAAGGGCAGATCGCCGGAGGTCTGTTCCTCGTGAATGTGGGCGGTCTGGTCTCGGGGGAGTCCATGTTCCACGTGGGCCGCGATGCCTCAAAAGTCGCCTTGGTGGCTCTCGTGCAGCGACTGCGCCAGGCTGCGGAACCCGTATTGCTGGACACTCAGTGGCGCACGGATCATCTGGCGACGCTTGGCGTGATCGAGGTGCCGCGCAAGAAGTACTTGACGATGCTGCCGGCGCTGGTCAACCGTCCGAACGTGCTGTGACCACCTGGAACTCCCAGTACCCCTCGTGGTGGACGATGTCGGCCAAGCGCGCCGATCGCATCCGGCACCAGGCGGGAACGTCGGTCAGCGCGACCGGATCGTCGCTGAGTAGGGTCAACCGGGCACCCTCGGGAGCAGTGCGGGCCGCCCGCCCCAACTCGACCACGGGGTAGGGGCACAACAGCCCCCGAGCATCGATGATCACAGGTCCTGAGTTCCCATCTCACGACGTACCTGCGCCACGACGGCAACGAATGCGTCGATGAACGCCTCCACGGCGGCCTCCGGGAGTCCAGGAGGCAGTCCCAGGCGGACATTCCCGCTGGTCAAGGCGCCGATGGCGCTCAGAACATGGCTGGGCTGGCCGCTGCGGGACGCACAGGCCGAGCCACTGCCCACGGCGTACCCTTGGGCGTCCAAGCGCGTCTGCAGGGCTTCAGCATCGATGTAGAGCACGGAGATGCTCAGGATGTGTGGCGCGTCGTCGTCCTGCCCGCCGTGGATCTGCACATCGGGGACTTCTGCGCGGATGCGCTCGACAATGCGTTTCACCTGCCGTCGCGCAGTTATCCGATCGGTCGGTGCGGCGCTCTGCCACCGTTCCATCGCCAGGCCCGCGGCCACGGCCGCCGGCACATTGTCAAACGGCACGGGGCGGCGGTTGTCCCGGCTGACCACGGCGACGGCGCCCGCGGTGGCGCCGACTGCCCGTGGATCGAAGATCAACCGGTCCCAGTACGGCAAATCCAGCCATCCCCAGGCGCTAGTGGCATCAAGAACCACGGCTGACCCGCAGGCCGCAGCCCAGTCTCCGAAATCCGGTTGCACCGTGCCGATCTCCTGGTTGACCGCGCCCGTGACCACGACTGCTCGGTCCGGCAGGTCCAACAGTCGCCCGCGGCTGTCAACGCCCACCACCGCATGGGCCACGCCGGCCTGCGCCGCCGCGCTGGCACTGCTCTGCTGCAGCACGATGGCATCGGCTTCCCCGGTGACCACCACCTCGTAGACCCCATGTGTGAGCACGTCGAGCACGGCATGCGCCACAGCAGTCGTGGGATCAGCGGCGAACCACGCCCCCCCCCGCCCCCGCCGGTCGCCGTAGCCACCGTCTGTGCGGCTTGCTGGAGCAGCGCTTGGCTGATCTTGGCCTCGTGATACCCCCCTGTCACCGGCGCCCAGGCACGGGTGGCGGCCATGGCCAGCCACTGGGCGACGTCGGCATCGACCGGTCGGGAACTGGCGCAATCCAGCATGAAGCGCGACATGTCGGCACGGTAGCGCCCCTGGCGGCTTTACTGTTCTGAGTATTGCGCTACTGTCGCCTTTGAAACCTTGCACGTTTCTTACGTTGCTACCGGCTTTTGGGAAGGGTTCGATGAGGCGAATAACAGCGGGTGGGGGTCGTCGTAAGGCGGCCGTCTTGGCGCTGGGCAGTGTGTCCGCGCTTCTTCTGGCGGGCTGTTCCCAGAGCACGGTGGACGACTGGAAGCGGGTTGGCTTCCCGGCACCGTCCACTACAGACGGTCCACGCATCCTCAGCCTGTGGACGGGTTCCTGGATCGCGGCCATGGCCGTGGCGGTACTGGTGTGGGGGCTGATCGTGTGGTCGATCATCGTTTACCGCCGCCGCTCCCACGATGAGGGCGCGCCTGACCAGGTGCGCTACAACCTCCCGATGGAGATCATGTACACGGTCGTCCCGCTGATCATGATCGGTGGGATGTTCTACTTCACCGCGCGGGATCAGACGGTGCTGACCAAGGTTGAGCAGAACCCGGACGTGACCGTTGACGTGGTTGGCTTCCGTTGGTCCTGGACGTTCAACTACGTGGATCAGAACACCTACGATGTGGGGGTCCCCGGTGGCGCCGGGCCGACGCTGTATCTCCCGGTGGACCAGACCGTGACCTTCAACCTGACGTCACCAGACGTCATCCACTCGTTCTGGGTCCCCACCTTCCTGCGCAAGCTGGACGTGGTTCCGGGCCGGACGAACCAACTCACCGTCACCCCGAACAAGGAGGGCACTTTCCTCGGGAAGTGTGCCGAACTGTGTGGGGTGGACCACTCACGAATGCTGTTCACCGTCAAGGTGGTCAGCCAGGAGGAGTTCGACGCACATATGCAGGAACTGCGTGACAAGGGCCAATTCGGCCAGTTGACATCTGGTAGGACGACCGAAGTGGCGCAAGGAGTCTGACGTGGCAATTCTCGAAGAACCGATTCAGCCGACGACGGATATCTCCCAGCGGCAACTGGACAAGCAGGAGCGAAAAGCTCACCGTCGTCAGGGGTGGGGCCAGACGGTCATCAAGTGGGTGACCTCCACAGACCACAAAATCATTGGTCAGATGTACCTGATCACCTCATTCGTCTTCTTCATGATTGCCGGCCTACTTGCCCTCGGCATTCGGGGTGAGCTGGCGCAACCGGGCATGCAGATCCTGTCCAACGCCCAGTACAACCAGACGTTTACGATGCACGGCATCATCATGCTGTTCCTGTTCGCGACACCGCTGTTCGTCGGGTTCGGCAACGTCATCATGCCGCTGCAGATCGGTTCGCCGGACGTTGCCTTCCCGCGCTTGAACATGTTCTCCTACTGGCTGTTCTTCTTCGGCGGATTGACAGCGGCCCTGTCCTTCCTGACCCCGAGCGGGGCACCGGACTTCGGCTGGTTCTTCTACGCGCCGCTGAACAACGAGATCTTCACCCCGAGCTACGGCGCCGACATGGTGATCATGGGTCTGGCGATGGGTGGTCTGGGCACGATCCTGGGCGCCGTGAACTTCCTGACCACGATCTTCACCATGCGGGCTCCGGGCATGACCATGTTCCGGATGCCGATCTTCACCTGGACGGTGCTGTCCACCTCGGTGCTCGTGCTGATGGTGTTCCCCGTGCTGGCCGCGGCCCTGCTGGTGCTGGAGATCGACCGCAAGTTCGGCACCGTGGTGTTCGCCACGGAGAACGGTGGCGCCATCTTGTGGCAGCACCTGTTCTGGTTCTTCGGGCATCCGGAGGTCTACATCCTCGCGCTGCCCTTCTTCGGGATCACCAGCGAGATCCTGCCGGTCTTCAGCCGCAAGCCGATCTTCGGCTACAAGGGCCTGGTGTTCGCCACTCTGGCGATCGCTGGACTGTCGATGGCGGTGTGGGCCCACCACATGTACGTCACCGGTGCGGTTCTGCTGCCGTTCTTCGCCTTCATGACGATGCTCATCGCCGTACCCACGGGGGTGAAGTTCTTCAACTGGGTGGGAACCATGTGGGGTGGCTCGATCACCTTCGAGACACCCATGCTGTGGACGCTGGGCTTCCTGGTCACGTTCCTCTTCGGTGGCGTGACCGGCATCATGCTCGCCTCCCCGCCGCTGGACTTCCAGTTGTCCGACAGCTACTTCGTCGTGGCTCACTTCCACTACACCGTCTTCGGAACCGTGGTGTTCGTGATGTTCGCGGGCTTCTACTTCTGGTGGCCCAAGATGACCGGCAAGATGCTGGACGAGCGTCTTGGCAAGATCCACTTCTGGCTGCTGTTCTGGGGCTTCCAGATCACGTTCCTGGTCCAGCACTGGCTTGGCGCGCAGGGTATGCCGCGCCGGTACGCGGACTACCTGCCGGATGAGGGCTTCACGCTGCTCAACCAGGTCTCCAGTTTCGGTGCGATCATGCTGGGCATCTCCACGCTGTTCTTCCTGTACAACGTGTACAAGACGTGGCGCTTCGCCCCGAACGTGACCGTTGACGACCCGTGGGGCTGGGGTGCCTCCCTGGAGTGGGCGACGAGTTGCCCGCCGCCGCGCCACAACTTCACGACACTGCCCCCGATCCGTTCGGAGCGGCCGGCGTTCGATCTGCACCACCCGGAGGTCGAAGGCATCCTGTCGCAGAGTGTCGTGGACAGCCTCGTAGGGGCTGACTCAGGACAGAAGGGCGTTCACTGACATGAAGTTCGGAGGATTACTCTTCAACCTGGGTGCGCTGTTCTTCGCGGTCGTCGCGACCGTTTACGGCATCTGGTCGCGGGACTGGGCAGGCACGACGGCGTTGGCCTTCACGGGCTTCATGACGCTGCTGATCGGGTTCTACGTGACGTACACGGCCCGGCGGTTGGACAACCGGCCCGAGGACGACCGGATGGCCAACCAGGACGAGGCCGACCCCGACTACGGGTTCTTCAGCCCCCACTCGTGGTGGCCGCTGCCGATGGGCTTCTCGGCCATGTTGATCGCCCTGGGCCTGATCTTCGCCACGTGGCTGATGCTGACGGGCATCATCTTCCTGATGATGAGCATCGTCGGTCTGACGTTCGAGTACTACCGGCGGGATTTCGCTCACTAGGGTGTTGGTGGGCCCGCGGTAGCGATGCCTCGGGCATAGTAGTTCGGCCGAGGCTGGCGACACGCCGAAGGGACCGTGCGCTGTGTCGTGTCACGTTGACCAGATTGCCCCGGTTTCAGCCTGCCGGGGTGGCGAGGATCACTTGGTAGCCACGACTTCGGTGGTTTAGCAATGCCCGTGTCCGTGGCACACTTGAGTATAAGTTCGGCGTGTTGCCAGCTTTGACCGCCGATTATGCGTGACCATCGACGCAAGGATACCTGTGAGGTTGTTTACATGTCAGTGAAGAAACGCAACGTTGCCATCATCGGGGCCGCCGCGACGGCTCTGCTGGCGACCGGCTGTGGGCCGACTCTGATCGCGAGCAGCCAGACGCCTGAGCAGTCCGCGGTCGCGATGCAGGTGTCGCCGGCGGTCGACCGCAAGGCCCCCGTCAATCAGCCCATCGTGGTGGTGGCTGAGGATGGTTCGCTGGCCGACGTCACGGTGGAAGGCCCCAAGGGCCTGATGAAGGGTTCCTACAACCCCGAACGCAACACCTGGACCTCCAAGGCGCAGACGCTGGCCTTCGGAACGCAGTACACCGTGAGCGCCACCGCAACCAACGGTGAAGGCAACCCGACCACCATCGACCGCACCTTCAAGACGGTGAATCCGCAGACCCTGGTCGAGATCAGTTCGGTCAGCGTGGCAGACGGTTCCGAGGTCGGTGTAGGCATGCCGATCCGGGTGACCTTCAGCGCCCCCGTGGAGAATAAGAAGAACGTCGAAGAGCAGCTGGTCGTGCGCACTTCGCAGCCTGTCACCGGGGCCTGGGTTTGGGAATCCGATGAGACTGTGGTCTTCCGGCCCAAGAAGTACTGGCCGGAGAACAGCAAGATCGAGGTGGTCATGCCGCTCAAAGGCGTGAAGACCGGCCCTGGTGCTTACGGCGCATCCAATGCGGACATCAACTACACCACCGGTGACTCGATGGTGTCCACCTACGACGCCAGCAACCACACCCTCACGGTGAAGAAGAACGGGAAGGTGATCCGGGAGTTCCCGGCCACCGCCGGCAAGCCCGGCTTCGAGACCCGTTCGGGCATCAAGGTCATCTCCGAGAAACTCGACTTCGTCGTGATGGATGCCGCCACCGGTGGCACGTCGGAGAACGACCCCGAGTACTACCGGCTCGACGTGAACTGGGCGATGCGTATCACCAACTCCGGTGAGTTCGTGCACGCCGCCCCGTGGTCAGTCGGTTCGCAGGGTTACGCCAACGTCAGCCACGGCTGCGTGGGCCTGAGCACCGACAATGCCTACTGGCTGTTCCAGAACTCGCAGGTGGGCGACGTCATCGTGGTGAAGAACACCGGCCGGGAGCAGGACCTGGGTAACGGCATCACCGAGTGGAACGTGGCCTGGAAGGACTGGTTGGCCGACTCCAAGACCGGTGCGGTGACCACCGAGCCGCTGGACAGCAGCACCAATTCCAGCGCCTGATCTGCACAGTGCTGCTCAGGGCCCGTCCCCGTTTCTCGGAGGCGGGCCCTTCAGCAAATGGGCGGAAGGTGCGATTCCGCGCGGCGTGTCGCAGCAACAAGTGCCAAATCCCTCGGGCACAGCGGCCGGCTCGATTCGTTAGCGCTCCCAACCTTGTCTAAGATCCGATGGGCGGTATGGCCTTGCCCGTGATCGGGATCTCCAATGGACTTCCCGCGCCGTTGTGTGTGACCCCAACAGCGGCGGTGTAGTCGCCGGTCAGGTCGGCCACGGTGGGCCCATAACTGTATTCGATCATGCAGGCCGCCCCAGCGGGGAGGGGTCCAACGGAGCAACTGCTACCGGCCTCGAGGGTGAACTTAGCGCTGTCTACGCCGGTGAGGTTGATAGACGCTATCCGGACAGTCTCCGGGGAATCATTGGTCACCATGACCTGACCGGTGGCCGGGGGCCGACCGAGTTCGACGTCCAACGTGGGCACCGGGTCCGGGGCGAACGACAGCGCGGGCGCCACCGCGTTTCCGGTGAGTGTGACACTATGCGGGCTGCCCACCGCACTGGTGACCACCTGGAGTTGAGCAGTGCGGTTGCCCACCGCCACCGGGCTGAACAGAACGTCAAGGGTGCAGGACTGTGTGGGCGCCAGTGTGGCCTCGTCGCAGGCACCGGGCACCAGGTCGTAGTCGTCCTTGTTCGTCCCCTCGAGGGTCACCCCGCCGGCAGCGATGGTCATCGGTGCCGTACCTGAGTTCGTGATCGTGAAGGTCATGGATTCCGACGGGTAACCCACCGCGTGCGTTCCGAAGTCGTGCGACGACGGGGCCACTGAGAAGACCGGGGCCGCGGTCGGGGACGGACTCGGGCTTCCTGACGGGCTCGGCGTGGGCGCTGTCCAACTGGTGGAGATGGGCACATCGATGTATCCCCGCGGGTTGATCGCGCCGTTCAGCCTGACCACCGCTCGGTAGTTCCAGGACCGCCCTGAGGGCGTGAAGGCGAGGGAGGTGGTCGTTGTCTGCCCGGCGGCCAGCGGGATCTGGTCGCACAGGTAACTGCTGGTGATCGTGAATGCTGCTGCGTCCTCGCCACGGATGCTGCAACTGCGTACCTGCAGCCAGTCTGTGCCGAAGTTCTCGATCTGGAAACGGATCTGTGTGCCTTCGCGGAATTCCGGCGATCCGTACGCGGGCATGGCGATCTCCTTGACGAGGTCCCCTTTCTGATTGCGGATCCGCACCTTGGCCACGGGTTCCTCGCCACCGCCGACGGCCAGTCCACCCTTGCCGTGGTACGCGATCCCCACGAGTGACCGCTTGCCGGAAATTGGATCAAATGCCATCAGTACCGGGGTAATGTCCGTGGCCTCCAAGGCGAGCAGCTGTTTGCCGTCATAGGCGAGGTCCAGCAGCTTGTGATCGGCAGTGGCGACTGTGACGGTCTTGTCGTCATCCAACCGGCTGATCGTGCGAGCACTACTCCAGTAGGGCACGCGGTCGATGACGGCCAGGCCCGTTGCCGGGCCAGTGGCGATCACTTTCGGGGCGGCACCTTCAACAGCCATGCCGGGCATCGGGAGCCTGAACGCCATGTACCACCGCTGACCACGGCTGGTCAGTGCGTCTATGTAGTCGGCTGGCACCGGCAATCGAACGTATGGAGGCCCCTGATCCTCTGGCTGAGGATCTGGCCACGTCATCGCGATACCCGTCCCCTTGCTGTAGACAGCCAACTCCCGGGGACTCTTGTTCAGTGGGATGTAGTCCCGGTCGACATTTCGTCCGTCGAGGTCGACTCGTCCGATGCCCTGGGAATTGGTGAAGTAGACGTGATCCCCGTAGACGGCTATCGCATGCACCTGGGAGAGCCCACTGACGAATGTGTCGGCAGTCTCAATCGCGTCCGAGATCCGTGCCCGCAGAATTTCATCCCCGGCACTCCAGTAGACGTACTCGTAGATGCCGGTCATGGTGAACGAGGTGCTGTATTTCGTGCCGCTGTTGGCCCCGCTGGCGACGTCACACTCCAAGTCCGTTTGGCTGGGTCCCGCGGCGACGCCACCGGGCAGGTCGTAGGTAAGGACGTAGGAGCCGTCCCGGACCGTCGGCTCTGCTGAGCTCTGGCCCACGTTCGCCCACGTCAGGGTGCATTTCCCCAGTCCGGTGGCGTTCCCGTAGGGTCCGGTGAACTCCAGCTCCAGGCTTCCTGACCGTCCTGCAGGGAACTCGTAGGTGGGGAGGCCGTCAGGGTCTGCGTTGGTGAGCACCACCTGAGGTCCGGATTGGTTGGCTGGAATGAACGACAGCCGGGTCAACTGGGCTGGGACCCCTGCGCAGCCGGTGAGTGAGACGGCCGCGACGGCCGACACCGCTGCGAGGATCACAGACTTGCTCAGAGCCTTCATTTGGCTGCCCTCGCCGTTGTGGCGTGCCAGATCGGGAAACCGCTGGAATAGGAACCTGTGACGATGACCCGGGGTTTCTTGGGCCCATGTCGATAACGGCACTTCCCGGCGGATCTGGTGATCTTCGCCGTGCATAGGACAGTGCCCTTGCGGTTGGTGACACGGGCTTTGCCGCTAGCCAGTGGGGTTGGCTGGACCAAGGGGTTCTTCAGCGACACCTGGACCTTCAGCACCCGTCGGGCGCCGACGGGGCGGCTGGTGGCTCTCACCGCGATGCCTGAGTCGCGCCGTTGCTGGTTGAGATCCTGACCGTAGGCACTGACCCCAGGCTGCAGGCGGGTGGCGAAGAACGGCAGCATGATGCTGCCCAGGGCTCCGGTGCCGGCTGCCTTCTTCACTGTGACGGTCAGGGTGGTCGCCTTCTTCCCTTTGGGGGACAAGGCGATGTCAGTGGTGGCTGCGAGGGAGCCGTAGCCGGACTGCGAGGACAGCCGCAGCCGCAGCAAGCGGGGAGGGACCTGCTTGGTGATCGTGGCGATCACATCCTGTTGGATCTCTCCGAGGCCGGGGATGGCCCCTTCGAGCGTCATCCGATATCCCTTCGGGGTCGGGCTGGCGCTGACACAGCCGGGGAGCATGTCGCAGATGGTGCTGGCTGTCATCTGGCCGTACCACGTGGCGTCGGGAGGTGCTTGGATGACTGCGGTGGCCGTCATCGCTTGCGCTTGTGTCGTGGCTGCGAGAACGCCCGTGACGCTGCTGGCTGCGATCACTGCGAGGACGAGAACCCCGGCGGTAGTGCCGATGAGGGCGACTCTGGTGGCCCCGCTGTGTCCACCGGCTGCGATGCCCATATCCGCCCCTCCTCGCGAACCTGGGTGCGTGATGATCATCGCGACCCATCGCCCCATCGGCAGGGTCACACCAGAACTTGAGGCGCTGCGTCAGCTCACGCGACGGATGATGCGGGCCGGGTTTCCGAAGGCAACCACATCCGCGGGGATGTCGTTGGTGACCACCGCACCAGCGCCGATCACTGAGTTGTCGCCGATGGTGACCCCTGGCAGCACGATGACACCCGCTCCGAGCCAGACGTTGTCGCCGATGGTGACTGGCGCCCCTGATTCCCAGCCCAACGCCCGTGGGTGTGGCTCCACGGGGTGGGTGGCGGCGAGGATCGATACCCGGGGCGCGATCTGGCAGTTGGCTCCGATGCGGATCACCGCAACGTCAAGCAGGATGCAGTCGTAGTTGATGAACGTGCCCTCACCGATGTGGATGTACTGCCCATAGTCTGCGCGCAGGGGCGGCAGGATCGTGACGCCGTCACCGCAGGATCCGAGCAGTTGGTGCAGGATCGTGCGGCGCCGCTGCCCTTCATGGGCGCGAGTCGCGTTGTATTGCTCGAGCAGGCCCTGGGCGCGCAGGTTGTCGGCCCGCAACTGCGGATCGTCGGCGAGGTACAGGTCGCCGCCCCGCATGCGGTCGCGCATCTCGGACATGCCTTGACCCTACTGTCGGTCTTGAGTGCGCACCTGGCCTCCCACCGGGTTAGCAGCTCCGACGGCATCCGGGCTCACACATGCGTGGGCGTGTGCGCCAGTCCCACCGTGACTGCCTCGACCATGGCAATCCGTTCGCCTCGTGCCCAGGGGTTGGTCTGGTGGGCATCGGTTCGGGGTGTCGCGGCCGACATTGACGAACCCTTGCACCGAACGCCTATGACCTCCGGCACAGAAAGCGGTTGGCCGCCCACGTCAAAGGCCCCGCTCCTGTAGGGGAGCGGGGCCTTCGACGCGTTGACCACCTAGTCGTTGGCAGGATCGTGCAGCACGCTGCCGTCGTGGGCCGGGACCAGTCGCCGATCCTCATCCACGACAGGCGCGGCTTCTTCCACCTCGTGACGCAGGTGTGCCTCTGCGGCCTCGAGTTCCTCCCGCGTTGGGAGCGGGATGTCGTCGGCGTAGAAGAAGTGGGACAACTTGGTGCGCAGCCGCGCGGCGCGGGCACCAGGCATGGCCACACCGTTCTCGTCGACCTCCTCGACAGCCGGCAGCGGCGGCCGGTTTGGCTTGGCCATGAGAACCGCACGCTCCTCCGCGGAAACCGGGGCGTGGATCTCGATGAATTCGCCATGTGGCAGGCGCAGGATGTTGCCTGTCTCGAAGCCGTGTAGCAACTTGTCACGGTCGCGGCGCTGCAGACCCAGACAGATCCGTTTTGTGGCCACGAACACCAGCGGCGGCACGATGAAGATCGCAAAGCGCAGGATCCACGTGATCGAGTTGATCGACAGGTCGAAGAACGCGGCTATCAGGTCATTACCACCACCGACCCACAGCAGGATGTAGAACGTCAGGGCCATCGCTCCGAGGGCGGTGCGAACGGGGGCGTTGCGGGGCCGGTCGAGCAGGTGATGCTCCGACTTGTCGCCGGTTGCCCACTGCTCGATCCACGGGTACAGACCCATGATGGTGAAGATGATGCCGGGCACGATCGCGGCCGGGACCAGGATGTTCAGGCTCAGCGTGTACCCGAAGATGTTCCATTCGACGTTGGGCATCATGCGTAGCGCGCCCTCGAGCCAGCCGATGTACCAGTCCGGCTGGGAACCCGCGGTCACCTGGTCGGGTGTGTACGGACCGTACAGCCAGATCGGGTTGATCGTGACCAGACCCGAGATGAGTGTGATGACGCCGAAAACGATGAAGAAGAAGCCGCCTGCCTTGGCCATGTAAATCGGCATCAGGCGGTAGCCCACCACGTTGTCGTTCGTGCGGCCGGGGCCGGGGAACTGGGTGTGCTTCTGGTACCAGACCATGATCAGGTGCGCAGTCAGCAGCGCCAGGATCAAACCCGGAACCACGAGGATATGCACCGCGTAAAGCCGGCTCACGAAGTCAGTTCCGGGGAACTCTCCGCCGAAGACGAAGAAGCTCAGGTAGGTGCCGACAAGGGGGATCGACAACATGATGCCCTGCGCGATGCGAAGGCCGGTGCCGGAGAGCAGGTCGTCGGGCAGCGAGTAACCCGCGAAACCGGCGAGCAGGGCCATCGTGAGCAGCCCGACGCCGATGACCCAGTTCATCTCACGGGGCTTGCGGAAGGCGCCGGTGAAGAAGACGCGGCACAGGTGGACCGAAATGGCGGCGATGAAGAACAGCGCCGACCAGTGGTGGACCTGGCGCATCAGCAGGCCGCCCCTGATGTCGAAGGAGATGTCCAGGGTGGAGGCGTAGGCCTCCGACATTTCCACGCCCTTCAGCGGCACGTAGGAGCCGTTGTAGACGATCTCGATCATCGATGGCTTGAAGAACAGCGTCAGGTAGGTACCAGAGAGCAGAACCACGATGAAGCTGTACAGGGCGATCTCACCGAGCATGAAGGACCAGTGCTCAGGAAAGACTTTGCCCATGCTGCGCTTGAGGAAATTGCTCGATGCCAGCCGGTCGTCGACCCAGCCGACCGTCTTGCCTGCGGTTTTGACGGTTGCGCTCATGCGTCGCCACGCTCCCAGAAGCTCGGACCCACAGGTTCCGCGAAGCCGTCTACGGCGACGAGGAACCCTTCGGGATCAATCGTTATTGGTAGTTGCGGTAACCGGCGCGCCGCAGGCCCGAACACGACGTTGCCGGAGTCAGCCAGATCAAACGTCGACTGGTGACAGGGACACAACAAATGATGCGACCGTTGCTCGTAAAGCGCAATCGGACAGCCCACGTGGGTGCAGATCTTCGAGAAGGCGAGGATGCCTCCGTAGTCCCAGTTCTCGCCCTGCTGGGAGACGATCTCCTGTGGCTCCATGCGGACCAGGATGATCGCGGCCTTCGCGCGCGCATTGAGGTTGCCCTCTTCGTGCTGGACCTCCGGCAGATCGGCCGGCATGGCCGAGATCAGCCCACCGATGGGTAGATCCGAGGGACGCACCGGGCGCTCGGTGGGATCGATGACGATGCGGGACCCCTTCTGCCACAGCGTCTCGCGCAGCACCGTGCCGGGCAGGGGCCCCAGGTCACGCAGCATGACGACCATTGGGATGGGGAACAACGCCATCGCGGTGATCAACGACCGACGGATCACGGGGCGCTGGGCGAACCCGGAGTCGGCCGAGTAGGTGTCGAAAGCTTCGATCGCAGACTCCCGATCCTGCGGGGTGGAGGCCAGCGAGTGCCGCATCTGGACTTCTTCCTTCTCGTTCATCAGCTTCTTCGACCAGTGGATGGCACCGGTGCCGATGAGCAGGATGGCGAGTCCGAAGGTCACGCCGAGAGCGATGTTGCTGGCGTTGACCGTGCCGAAGCCCCAGATGTAGACGTTCTGGTCCACGGGGATGACGACAAAGGCGACGATGAACAGCACCGTCATGAGCGCCGATCCCAGGAACATCAGCGCGATCTGACGCTCAGCGCGACGAGCGGCCCGGGGATCCACGTCGGTGCGCCGCGGGCGGTGTGCGGGCAGTGCCGCGGTTGCGGCGGCAATCGCCGCTTGCTCATCCTGCGATGTCTGTGCAGGCAGGTTGTCGTGACTCATCGAACCTTCGCTCCGATCCAGATGGCGGCCACAATCAGGAAGCCCAGGCCAGCGGTCCACAGGAACAGACCCTCAGTCACGGGACCGAGACGACCCAGATCCAGGCCCCCGGGGTTCGGTTCGACCTTCAGGGATTCCACGTAGGCGATGAGGTTCCGCTTGTCCTCGGGGGTGAGGGTCTCATTGCTGAAGATGGGCATCTGCTGCGGGCCAGTGACCATGGCCTGCCAGATCTGCTCCTTGGTGGCGTTCATGAGGCTGGGGGCGTACTGGCCGTCGGTCAGGGCCCCGCCACTGCCGGCGAAGTTGTGGCACTGCGTGCAGTTCGTCCGGAAGATCTCCCCGCCCTCAGCGATGTTGGCCTCTTCGAGGTTCAACTCCTCCTCAGTCGGGTTGACCGGGCCGGGTCCCAGTGTCGCCACGTAGGCGGCCAGCGCGGCGATTTCCTCCTGTGTGTACAGGGGGTCCTTGCGCGGCGCCTGCGCCTCCGGCGCTGCCAGCGGCATGCGCCCGGTGCTCACCTGGAAGTCGACGGCGGCTTCCCCGACCCCGATCAGGCTCGGGCCGCCGTTACCCCCGGTGGCATTGACGCTCTCGATGCCCTGTCCGCTGAGACCGTGGCAGGAGGAGCACCCTTCGAGGAAGAGCTGACGCCCGACCTGCAACTGCTCGATGGAGCCCTCGGCGATGGCCACGACGGGTTCCGGGGTGGTCTCGGCAGATACCACCGCATAGCCCGACCCCACGGCCAGCAGGGCACCTCCCATCAGGACCCCGGCGGCCAGTGACCGCCGACGACTGCTGCGCTTCTTCATGGAACCTCGCATCACTTGACCAGGTAGATCGTGGCGAACAGGGCGATCCAGACCACATCGACGAAGTGCCAGTAGTACGACACGACGATCGCCGAGGTGGCTTGTTCATGGGTGAAACGTTTGGCTGCGTAGGTACGCGCCAAGACGAAGAGGAAGGCGATCAGACCACCCGTCACGTGTAGTCCGTGGAAGCCGGTGGTCAGGTAGAACGCCGATCCGTAGGGCGACGACGACAGCGTCAGACCCTCGTGCACCAGTTCGGTGTACTCAGTCACCTGGCCGCCGATGAAGATCGAGCCCATGATGAAGGTGATGATGAACCATTTGCGCAGGTTCTTCACGTCGCCGCGCTCCGCGGCGAACACACCCATCTGGCACGTCACCGAGCTCAGGACCAGGATCGTGGTGTTGACCGCTGCGAACGGGATGTTCAGCAGGCCGGTGTCGACCGCCCAGATCTCAGGGTTCACAGAGCGCAAGGTGAAGTACATCGCGAACAGGGCCGCGAAGAACATCAACTCGCTGGCCAGCCAGATCATCGTCCCGATGGCCACGTTGTTGGGCCGGTCAGAATGACCCGCTGGCGCCAACCGGGTCGTCACAGCAGATGCATTAGCCACGCGCCGATTCTGGCAGGTTTACGTGATTCAAACCGAACGACCCCCCGATTCCGTGGCATTTTTCCGGAATCTCGTGCGCTCAGACCCTTAATTGATCTTGAAACAGCCCATCAGCGCCCCCATGCGGGAGGAAATGGCGGTTTGCAGGGCGCGGTGCGGGACAGAGGTCGTGTGGGGCGCGGCGTCTGCCAAATGACTAGCATCAGAGCAGGAGGTGCTCGATGGCACGCGCTTTGAGGGTCATGGTCTACAGCGACAACGTGGACACCCGACAGAAGATCATGCTGGCGCTCGGCCGGCGGCCGTCCCGGGAACTGCCGGAGGTGGAGTACGTCGAGGTGGCCACTGAGCCGATGCTGATCCGCACGGCCGACGCGGGCGATCTCGATCTGCTCATCCTGGATGGCGAGGCCTCCCCGGCCGGCGGGATGGGTGTGTGCCGCCAACTCAAGGACGAGTTGTACAAGGGTCCGCCCATTCTGGTGGTCGTGGCCCGATCGCAAGATGCCTGGCTGGCCACCTGGTCGCGTGCCGATGCCGTCGTCCCACAACCCCTGCAGCCCATGACGTTCGCCCGGACCGTGGCCGACCTCCTGCGTCCGCGGGTCACCCAAACGCTGACTCCCTGAACGCCGGCGGGCAGGGCCCGGGTTCGCGCTCTGAGGGGTTCCCCCGCGGTCTAGGCTGCGATCTATGACCGAATGGCCACAGATCTTCACCACTCTGCTCGCGCGTCGCCAGTTGCAGCCCGAGCAAACGCAGTGGGCGATGCAGGAGATTCTCGAGGGCCGGGCGACAGCCAGTCAGATCGCCTCCTTCGGCGTGTTGATGCGCGCGAAGGATGAGACGCCCGAGGAGATGGAGGATCTGCTCGCCGTCATGCTGGCCCACGCCACGTCAGTGCGAGTCCCGGGGCCGGTGCTCGATGTGGTCGGTACCGGAGGGGACCGGGCGCACACGGTCAACGTGTCCACCATGTCGGCCATCGTGGTGGCCGCTGCTGGCGCCAGAGTAGTGAAGCACGGCAATCGGGCAGCCTCGTCGAAGTCCGGTTCTGCTGATGTACTCGCCGCGCTGGGCGTCAAGGTGGATCTGCCCGCGGAGTCGGTGGCGCAGGTCCTGGAGGCCACGGGTATCGCCTTCTGCTTCGCGCCGGTGTTCCATCCCGCCCTGCGCTACGCCGCCGAGGCCCGCAAGGAACTCGGTATCCCGACGTTCTTCAACATTCTCGGCCCGCTGGCCAACCCCGCCCGGCCAGCGGCAGCCCTGATCGGCTGCGCCTTCGAGCCCATGGCACCGGTCATGGCGGACGTGCTGCATCGGCAGGGGGTGAAGGCACTGGTGGTCCGCGGCCTTGACGGTCTGGACGAGATCAGCACGGAGGGGCCCACCACAGTCTGGGATGCCACTGGGCCGCGCATGACCATGACGTCATTCACCCCCGAGACGTTCGGCGTGCCCCGCTCGCCCTTGTCGGCACTACGCGGAGGTGATGCTGAGCGCAACGCCGAACTCGCGCGGGAGGTCCTGGACGGTGCGCCCGGCCCCATTCGGGACGTTGTGGTGGCCAATTCGGCAGCCGCGTGGGCCGCCTGGGCTGCGGTCACCGACCCCGGCCGTTCGCTGCAGGAGCGCATCGCCGATGGCCGGCAACGAGTCACCGATGCGCTGGACTCCGGTGCGGCTGCGGAACTGCTGGTGAGGTGGGCTGCTGTCACCCAGAAGTTGCAGGCGGGGAAGTAGGCATTCGACGGTTCGTCTGACGGTCGGTCCCGCGGCTGCTTTTCCGGCCGTTGTCCTTTGCCCACGGTGTGTCGAGGCCCACGGTGTGTCGAGCCAACAACGTCGGGAAAGCTCGTGGGGTCGCAAGCGTGCGTTTGCCGGTGCGGGCCGAGGTGGCATGCGCCTGCACCGGGAACGAACCTCTGGGTCCGAGGAGACCGAAACCGATCTCTGCCTTACGAGGCCGAACCACCGCGGTCCGCCATCAGCGGTAGCGACCATTCTCCCTCTACTCCCACGAGGCGGGCGCTCTCCAGCCAGCGCAACAGCATCCGGGTCTCGGCGGTAAGCGCAGCTCCGGTGGGCGCGGGTCTGCCTCTCACCTCCTCCGCCGTCTGCACCGCGGTGCGCAGGACCTGATGCGGGTCTGCGGTCACGGGGCAGAACACGGCGTTGGCCAGCCGGCCGAACCTGATCACATGGAGATCCCAGCCGCCGGGCCTGCTGGCCGCCGCGATGACCTGCGGCAACTGGCAGAAGGACCGCAACTGGGTACCTGAGGCAACGCCTCGCAGAGCAGTCTCCATCCGGTCTCGCCACAGAGCGGCCTGCTCAAACCGCTGCGAGTGCGCGAGTTGTCTCATGCGCTCGCGCAAGGACTGTTCCAGTCGACTACTGCGGCCGAGCAAGATGTCGCGGGTCTGATCGGTGATCGGCGCATACGTCTGCGGGCTCACGTCGCCCGTGCAAGGCGCCGAACACTTGCCCATCTCCGCCAGTACACAGGCCGGGCTCGGATGGCCGAACCGCAGGCGTTCGGTACATGTGCGCAGACTTGTGACCTCGGCGATCGCCGCCGCCGCCTCCGAGGCATCCCGGCGTGACCCGAAGGGACCGAGATAGACAGCACCGGCGGCTTCATCATCTGCCACCACGCGCACGATGGACAGGCGGGGGTAAACCTCCGCGGTGAGCTTGAGCCAGACGTTCTTCTCCGGATGTCGGGAACGCCGGTTGTACGGCGGCTTCCACTGCGCGATCAACCGGACCTCGCGCACCCGCGCCTCCAGATCGGTCGCGCACGTGATCGCCGTGACGGACTCGGCGATACCGACCATCTCGTTCATCCGCGGTCGCTGTTCGGCGCTGGTGAAATACGAACGCACGCGCCGGCGAATGTTCCCCGATACGCCCACGTACAGTGCTCGCCCCTCGGCGTCGCGGAAGGTGTAGACCCCAGGACTCTCCGGAAGTCGGTCCGCGAGGTGACGCTTGCCCCGGCGCTGCGCCGGGACCTTTCGCATCGACGACGACAACTCCTCGACCGTGAGGATGCCCAGCGACCCCAACCGTTCCAGCAACCCGTGAAGCACGTCCACGGTGGCACGGGCGTCGTCGAGAGCGCGGTGGGTCGGGGTGACGGATGCGCGGAAGAACTGGGCCAGTGTGGCCAGCTTGTGGTTGGGCACCTCATCGCGGCTCAGGATGCTGCGCGCCAGGCGGGCGGTGTCGATGATCTGCGGCGAAGGCCATGTGACATCCAGCCTGCTGCAGGCGCCTTTGAGGAAACCGCTGTCGTAGGGGGCGTTGTGAGCAACGAACACCGCACCAGCCATGAAGTCCAGCAGCATGGGCACGGCAGCCTCCTCCCGGGGCGCAGCGGCCACCATGGATGGCGTGATCCCGGTGAGCACCGTGATGAACGCCGGAATCGGCTGCTCGGGGTTCACGAAGGTCTGGAACTCCCCGATGATCCGGCCGCCCCGGACTTTGACCGCTCCGATCTCGGTGATCCGGCCCTGCGTGGGGCTGCCTCCAGTCGTCTCGAGGTCGACGACGCAGAAGGTCGTGTCGAGTAGGGGTGTCCCGTCGAAATCGAGGTTGAGCTGAGCGCCGGTGGTGGACACGGGCAGAGCGGTCATGGTCTCGACGCTACGAGAGACCTCTGACAAAGCGCCGCAACTGCGCGCATAGGCTGGTCCGGTGGCGATCACAGCACCGAATGAGACGACCCGGTGGCGCTGTTCCCGGTGTGGCAACTTGACCCGATTTGATGTCGTGCGTGCGACGAGGGCCAAGCAGTACTGGCATTTCGACCTCGGCGGCGAGCACCGCGTGGAGGACATGGATGTCCTACGAGATGAGATCGAATCCGTGACCTGTCGCTGGTGTGGGGCTGACGATGCGGTCGAGATCGTGCCACGGGCAGCCGATGCCTAGCCTGCCGCTGGCCGGGGTGCGGGTGCTCGACATGACCCGCCTACTGCCCGGCAACTACGCCACGGTCACATTGGTGGAGATGGGCGCCGAAGTGATCAAGGTGGAGGCGGCGCAGGGAGACGGCACGCGCTGGGTGGGGCCCTTCCTCGCCTCGGGTGAGTCCGGCGCCTTCGTGCAACTCAACCGAGGTAAGGGCAGCGTCGTGCTCGATCTGAAGGATCCGGCCGGGTCGGCGGAGTTCGCGACGTTGATCGCAGATTCCGATGTGCTTGTGGACTCCTTCCGTCCTGGGGTGCTCGACCGGCTCGGCTTCAGCCAGGAACAGTTGCGTGCCCTGCGCGAGAACCTTGTGCACGTCAGTATCGACGCGTACGGATCGGGCGGGGAACTCGAGCAGGTACCCGGACACGATGTGAACGCGCTGGGCTATGCAGGCGTGCTGACCCTTGCTGGCGACCCGGCGCTGCCCGGCCTGCAGGTCGCTGACCTCGCCGCCGGCCTGCATGCTGCCCTGGCCGTCCTCGCCGGACTGCGGGTGGCTGCCCGCGGGGAGTTCGCCCGCTACGAAGTGTCCATGGTCGACTCGGCACTTGCCATGGCGCAGTTGCCGCTGGGAGGGTGGCTGGCCACTGGTCAGTCGCCGTCGACGCCCTGGGATCTGACCGGCCGCTGGGCCTGTTACGACGTCTATGAATGTGCCGACGGCTTGTGGATCACGGTCGGCGCACTGGAGCCGAAGTTCTTCGCTCAGATTCTCGACAGCCTGGGACTTGGCGACTGGAAGGTCAGCCAGTACGACGACTCACGGCAGGAGGCCTTGCGCGAGGTATTACGGGACGTGTTCGGCGCGCAGCCCCGATCCCACTGGCTGGACCTGTTGGCCCAAGCCGATACCTGCGTCGGTCCCGCACTGACTCTCGCTGAGGCGATGAAGCACCCAAATCTCGTGCAGCGCTCGCTCCTGCGCACCGTGCGCGCCTCGGATGGCAGCCTGCACGAGGTCTTCCCGGCCCTGCCGTGGTTGCCCTCGGCGCCCGAGGTGTTCCCCGGTGCGCCGGGGCTAGGCGCGTCGGGCACCTGAGGTCGGGGCAAATCCTCCCGCCGGCACTTTGTCGTAGGTGGTTCCTATGGTCGCGGTACGCACCGAGGATGGAGGAATCACGAGATGCTCATCGATTGTGGTAGATGTGTCGCCAAGCCCGTGGCTTGTGCCGATTGTGTGGTGACGGCCCTGCTAGACAGTCCGGCGGATGGTCATTTGACAGCCGACGAGGTGGCGGCAGTGGACGTATTGGCGTCCAGCGGCCTCGTATCACCCCTGCGATTCGTACGCGCTGTGTGAGGGCTCGGCTTGACCGACGAGTTGGGTGCACAATTGACCTATGGGGACGTATCGCTTCTGGCCCACAGTCGTGGCCGTCATGGCGTGCGCCGTATTCCCCGTAACGCCGGTTCACGCGGACATCGATCAGCAGATCCAAGATGTGCAGTCGCAATTGAGCCAGTTGCAGCAGCAGGCGGCAGCGGCCGCGGAGCAGGTCAACGACGCCACCCTGGAGTGGCAGGAGGCCCAGCAGGCTGTGACGGCCAAACAGGCCGAACTGGCGACCACTCAGCAGGCCATGACCACCCAGCAGCAGAATCTGAACCAGGTCGTCAGCCAGATCTATCGCAATGGCGGCATCGACCCGACCTTGCTGGTGCTGGCCTCCGACCGCCCCTCGGACTTGCTGGCGACGCTGGACACCGCCCGGATCATCGCCAGCGAGCAGAACGGTGCCCTGGAACGAACCGTGGCCACCGAGCAGCAGATGGTGCGCGATGAGGCGGCCCTGGCGAAGGCCGAGAACCAGGCGGACAAGGCCCGCAATCGCATCATCGATGCCAAGGCGGCGATTGACGAGAAGGTCGCGGAGTCCACGGCACTGTTGTCGCAGTTGCAGGTCGAGCAGCAGCGCATCCTCGCGGAGCAGTTGGCTCAGCAACAGCAGCAGCAGGCCGATCAGGCCGAAGAGGCCGTCCAGCAGGTCGAGCAACTGCCCGACTCCACAACCAAGCCCGTCGTGGAGTACGCCATCAAGCAGGTCGGCAAACCCTTCAAGCAGGGGGCCGCCGGACCGGACGACTTCGACTCCTCGGGTCTTACGAAGGCGGCGTGGGGGGAGTCCGGAGTCAAACTTCCGCATTCTGTGCAGAAGCAGTTCAATGCCACGGAGCGCGTCGACATCACGGGCCTGCAACCCGGTGACATCGTGTTTCTTTACGGAACCGGGGAGCATGCGGGTCTATACACCGGAGACGGCTACTTCGTCCACGCCAAGAGCCCGCGTGATGGTGTGGTCTACGAGAAGCTGTTCACCAACGAGTTCATGTCGCAGTTCGCCGGTGCCGGTCGGCCCAAGGTCTGACCGGAGTGGAACGCACGCTGGTCGTGACAAACGACTTTCCGCCGCGCGCTGGCGGGATCCAAGCCTTCGTGCACAACGTGTTGCTGCATCAGTACCCCGAATCCGTTGTGGTGTACGCCCCCCGGTGGAAGCGCGCAGAGGCATTTGACGCCGAGCAGCCCTTTCCTGTGATCCGGCACCGAACCTCGTTGATGCTGCCTGAACCACTGGTGCTCAACAAGGCGCGCCAGATCGCCGCGGACTTCGACTGCACCCGCGTGCTGTTCGGGGCTGCGGCGCCCCTGGGTCTGTTGGCGCCCAGATTGCGCTCGCAGGGCCTCGGGCCCATCGTGGCGATGACGCACGGTCATGAGGCCGCCTGGGCCAGCACCCCCGGCGCGCGGCAGGTGATGCGTTCCATCGGTGGTTCGGTGGACACCATCACGTACCTGGGGGAGTACACCCGCACTCGAATCGCCGCGGCGCTGAGCATGCCCGCTGCGTCGCGGATGCGTCGGCTGGTCCCCGGCGTGGACGTGGATGCCTTCCACCCGACCGTGCGGGAACGCGGTCGGGAGTTGCGCGAGGAACTGGGCCTAGGTTCCCGGCCGGTTGTGGTCGTCGTCTCACGTCTGATGCCGCGCAAGGGTCAGGACACCCTGATCAGGACCCTGCCTCGTATCCAGCGCGCGGTGCCCGACGCCGCCCTGCTGATCGTGGGAGGCGGGCCCTACCGGTCGACGCTGGAGAAACTGGTGAGCGAGCACGGGCTGGGCAACAGTGTCGTGCTGACCGGCACGGTTCCCTGGTCGGAACTGCCGGCCCACTATGCGGCCGGCGACGTGTTCGCCATGCCGTGCCGCACGCGGAATCGGGGGTGGGACGTCGAGGGCTTGGGGATCGTTTACCTGGAGGCCGGGGCGATCGGCATGCCCGTCATCGCGGGGAATTCCGGGGGCGCTCCGGACGCGGTCCTGGATGGTGAGACCGGGTATGTCGTGGACGGCCGCAATGAGGCACAGGTGGCTGAACGGGTCATCGAGCTGCTGTCAAACCCGGCCCTGGCAGCGCGCCTGGGCCAACGCGGTCGGGAGTGGGTGGAGCAACAGTGGACGTGGCCGATCGTGTCACGCCGTCTGACTGACCTGCTCGACGGCCACGACCCGGACCTCAGGCACCCGATCGCTGGGCCGCAGTAGTCGCCAGAGACCCCACCCGGTGGCAGTGAGCAGAAGCAGGATGCGAGCCCCGTGGACGCTGAGTTCGGCGAGGTCATCGGACATCATCCAGTTGTAATGCATCGGGTAGAGCACCTGTCCCACCGCCGCCACCGGCATCAGTACGACGATCACCGGTCGCATCACGGTTTGCTTCGACAACAGGCACACGGCCGCGATGGCAGCGACCCAGACGAAGTACTGCGGCGACAGCACCCGAGAGGTGACCATGGACACCAGCACCAGAATGAGGGCGATATCGGCGGGCAACCGGTGATCGAGGCGGCCGGTGAGCCGCAGCAGCGCGATGACCCCCAGTGTGACCAGACCCGCAATGGTGACCGCGGCGGCCACGGTATCCGTGCCCTGGGCCATCACTTCCATGGCGCCGTACCGGTACTCGAACCTCCGGGGCCATCCCAGATGCCAGCCCAGAAGGAAGACGAAAGCGGGCACCGATTCGATCTGTAGCCCGCGGGCAGCCTGTTCGGACGCGAACGACCCGGCGCCGTCCATCGTCACCAGCAGGACTGCCACGAGGGCTGCCGCGGTCACTGCAAAGCCCAGAATGGCCTTGGGCCACGATCGTCGGGGCACGGCTACCAGAAGCAGGACCGGCCACACCTTCAGCAGCGCGCCCACTGCCAGCCAGGCTCCGGACCGCAGTGGTCGTGCCAGGGCCAGCAGGCCCAGCACTGCGAAGAGCGCTGGCAGCACATCGAAGCGGGTCAGCCACACGGGCCCGATCAGCATGCCGGCCGCGATCCAGGCCCAGGGTCCCTCGATCTCGCCACCACGCCGGGTCGCTCGCATCAGCACGACGAACGTGGCCGCGTCTGCGGCGAGCATCAGCACCACGAGGCCGGCGGTGGGGGTGGGTGGGATCAGGGAACCGAGTGCCAGCAACGGGCCGACCAACGGCGGGTACTGCCACATGTCATCCCCGACCGGGAACTGGCCTGTGCGCAGCAGTTCAGCCCACTGGGCGTAGAGGGTGACATCGTTGATCACCATCGTTCCGCCCAGATAAGGGATCACGCCGAAGGGGATGAGAAGTAGCCAGAGCCGGGTGCCGATGAAGGCCAAAGTGGGCAGCAGCCACCATCGCGAACGCACACGTGCAGTATCGCAAATCAGACGGTGGGGTCCGATTGCCGCAGTAGGCCGAGTTTGAGGGCGGTCATGAGAGCCTGCGCGCGATTGCCCGCACCCAGCTTCTCGTACAGCTTCGAGATGTGGGTCTTGGTGGTCGACTCGCTGATGAACAGCCGCCGTGAGATCTGGGCGACCCCGAGCCCATCGGCGAGCAGTTGCAGCACTTCCCGTTCGCGGGGACTCAGCTGTGGTCCGCTGGGGCTGAGCTTGCGCTTCATCGCGTCGGCCAGGTCCTTGGCCGTGAAGGACTGCGGAGTGGTGGCCGCGTGCCGGGCGGCTGCCACGACGTCTTCGGAGGGTGCGTTCTTGGGAACGAACGCGCTGGCACCGGCTTCCAGAGCGGCGAACAACTGCTCGTCGCCGGCGTACATGGTCAGGATGACGATGCCGAGTTGCTGGAAATGCTCACGGGCGTTGGCCGCCAGCTTCAGCCCCGATCCGTCCGGCAGGCGGACGTCGAGGACTACGACGTCCGGATGCGTGATCCGCAGGAGGCGATCTGCATCGGCGATGGACCCGGCTTCTCCCACGACCTCGAAGTCGCCGTCGCGCTCAAACGATCGGCGTAACCCCTGCCGGATCAGTTCGTGATCGTCCACGAGCAGAACAGTGATTGCCACCGACTACTCCTCCCTCTCCCCAGCTGCTGGCTGCAGCACCGCCTCCAGAACGGTGCCACCGCCTTCCCGCGCCCGCCACGTCAATTCTGCCCCGATGCGGTCGGCGCGCTCCTGCATAATGTCCAACCCGAAGCTGTCGTTGCGCGGTGAGTCCATTCCGTGTCCATCGTCTGCCACCTCGAGGAAGGCTGTCGGGGGATCGGCGCGATACGTCACCCACAGGTTGTCGGCTTCGGCATGTCGGCGCACGTTGGTGACTGCCTCCTGCGCGATGCGCAGAAGCTCGGTCTCCTGCGGCAAGGACAGCCGGTCGTGACCCTCGTCAATCACCAAATGCACCGTCAATCCGGCTGCTGAGGCCGCCTGTTGGACGTAGCTGGTCAAGGCTGAGCCGAGGCCCACTCCCGGCTGGATGTCGGCCCGGAGATCGAAGATGCTCAGTCGCAGCTCGCTGATGATGCGGCGCACTTCCGCGCGGATCTCATCGGCGAAGACCTGGTTGTCGGTGCCCTGCAGATCCGCGACCAGGGCGTCCATTGCGTACCCGACGCTGGCCAGTTCCTGGGCGATGCCATCGTGGATCTCGCGGGCCAGCCGTCGGCGTTCCTCCATCGTGGCGGCCTGGCGGACCTCGGTGAAGATCCGCCCGCTGTCGATGCGCAGGGCGTACTCATGGGCCCGTTGCACCGCCTTCTTCAGGGCCGTGTAGTCGAAGGGCTGCTGACTGTCGTTCTGCAGCACCGCCACTCCGACCAGTCTCGAGCCGAGGGTGAGCGGAATGACCGCCTCCTGTTCCGGTCCGTGGGTGATCAGCCCCTTCGCAGTCTGCGGTTTGCCGTCACGCACGGCATCGATCACCGCGACCGGGATCGCCGGAAAGACGCTGCGGTCCGATCCCTTGAGGGCATAGGGCACGAAGCGGTCCTCTTGATTGAGCAGGAGAATCGACCGTTGACTGGGAACGTCCTTGGCCAGTTGATCCAGCGTCTGCTGGGCCAGTGCCACTTCATCCAGCCCGACGGGCAGTTGCCGCGAGATGGACTGCAGCCGTGTGAGCAGTCGATGAGCCAGGCGGTACTCCTCACCGCTTCGCCGGCGCTGGCCGATGACGACCAGCGTGACCCCCACGGCCACCAGCACGCCGAGGGCGACCAGCAACAGTTCCACGACCCGATTCCACCACGACGGGGTGTGCGCAGTCAGCCGTTCGGGTGAGGGGAGGTGACGCGAAGTCGGCCACCGGTGTCGGAGAACGGTCTGTCGCCCCCCAGCCCAGGCCCCCGAGGTGATGTGCCGGCGACGACTGGTTCAAAGATCCGCACGACGGCCGGGATGACGCGGAGTTTTGACCCTTACTGCGCCCGATATGCCGGGTATGACCGCTCAGATAGGGTCAGAACTCCGCGCCACGGCCTGCCGAAGCGGTCCGCGTGCGGATCTTTGAACCGAATGTGGCCTTGTGGCACAGCAGAGGGGGCCCTCCCACGCGGGAAGGCCCCCTCTGCCGACTGTCAGGCGTACAGTGCCTCGACGTCGCTACCGAACTCCTTCATCACAACGTTGCGCTTGAGCTTCATCGAGGGGGTCAGTTGGCCACCCTCTTCTGTCCAGTCAACGCCGAGAATGTGGAACTTCTTGATGGCCTCGGCGTTACTGACCGCCTTGTTGGCCTGGTCCACTGCCTGCTGCATCTCAGCGATCACCTTCGGGTTGTTCGCAAGGTCGGCGATGGGTGTGTCCGCGGGCAGGTCATTCTGATCCAGCCAGGTGGGAACGGCCTCGGGGTCCAGCGTGATCAGAGCCGCGATGTACGGCTTGTTGTCGCCCACCACCATGCACTGGCTGATGAGCATGTGGGCGCGCAAACGATCCTCAAGCACAGCCGGCGCCACGTTCTTACCCCCTGCGGTGACGATCAGCTCCTTCTTACGACCGGTGATCCGCAGGAACCCGTCCTTGTCCAGCTCGCCGATGTCCCCACTGTGGAACCAACCATCGGCCTCCAGCACCTCAGCGGTGGCCTTCTCGTTGTTCCAGTAGCCACGGAAGATCTGCCCGCCCTTGAGCAGGATCTCGCCGTCCGAGGCGATCTTCACGCTCGCCCCCGGGATGGGGCGCCCCACCGAACCCACTCTGATGGCGTCGGGCCGGTTGACCGTGGTGGCCGCTGAGGTCTCGGTCAGGCCGTAGCCCTCGAGGATCGTCACCCCGATGCCGCGGAAGAAGTGGCCGAGGCGGTCACCGAGAGCGGCACCACCTGAGACGGCGTACTTCACCTCACCGCCGAGGGCGGCGCGCAGTTTGCTGTAGACCAACTTGTCGAACACGAAATGCTTGATCTTCTGCACCAGGCTGGGACCACCGGTGTCCAGGGCTTTGGAGTACGAGATCGCCTCCGACGCCGCCATGTCGAAGATCTTGCCCTTGCCGTCGTTGACTGCCTTCGTGCGGGCGTTGTTGTAGACCTTCTCGAACACCCGGGGCACGGACAGCAGGAACGACGGCTTGAACTCGCCAAGGTGGGCGACGATGTTCTTGACGTCCGAGGTGTGACCCAGCACGGTCCCGGATTCGATGCAGCCGACCTGGATCACCCGACCGAACACGTGGGCCAATGGAATGAACAGCAACGTCGACGAGGTCGAGTCGAACAGGTTCGGCATGCTCTTGACCACGTTGTCGACCTCGAAGCGGAAGTTCGACTGAGTGAGCACACAGCCCTTGGGCCGACCGGTTGTGCCGGAGGTGTAAATGATGGTCGAGATGTCCTCGGGCCCCACAGCGCTGCGCCGGGACTCCACCTCAGCGGCCGAGATGTCGGCGCCAGCGGCCACGAGGTCGGCCACCGCCCCATCATCGAAAACCCAGACGTGCTTGGTGGGCACCTTGTCGGCCACTTCGGCGAAGGTCGCCTTGTGGCGGTCGGCCTCCAAGAACACGGCGACGCAACCGGCGTCGGACAGGATCCATTCGACCTGCTCGGCCGAGGAGGTCTCATAGATCGGGACGACTGTGGCTCCCACGAACCAACCGGCGTAGTCGGCCAGCGTCCACTCGTAGCGGGTCGCCGACATGATGGCGATCCGGTCACCGTGCTCGATGCCGGCCGCGATCAGACCCTTGGCAAGGTCGATCACCTCGTCGTGGAACTGCTTGGCACTGACCTCGCTCCACTGGCCCCCCACGAGCCTGCGCAGGGCGACGCGGTCTGGTGTTGCCGATGCATGGTGGACCACGCTGTCCGTCAGGCCACCGGATGTAATGGGATGGGCGACCGGCGCCTCGGAAACCTCGATCATCAACTGCTCCTCGTCGTCAATACCTGAATTCGTTATCAGGTGTGTTCTTAGTGTGACCTAAGGAAGCACTGATCTGTGGGTGTTCTGTAGGTGCGGGGTCCAGGTCGGGGTAGTTTCCGGGTGATTCCCGTGATGGGCGACCCCTTTCGGGGCCTTGTCGGGGTGTCCTGACCGTTTCCGGGCAGGCTGGCGCCGGGCCGTTACCCGGTCAGGGCAACGGCACGGGCCCGCATCAGCCAGTTCGCCGACGCGAACAGCATGTGCAGATGGTTGAGGTTCTTGGCTATCCCGCGGTATCGGGTCTTGGTGAACCCGAAGTCACGTTTCACGATCAGGAACGGGTGCTCCACCTTCGCCCGCACCGACGCCTGCTGGGAGGCCTCTACCCGGTCGTGGGCGGGCATCGCCTTGAGCGTTCCCTTACGCGGCGCGACCCGCCACCGTACCGACGACATGTGCTCATCGGCGACGACGTCGCCACGTCTGTCGACGCCTTGGTAGCCGGCGTCGGTGTACACCACCTCGTCATCGGAACGGACCAGTTTGGTGACCTCGTCGAGGTCGTGGACATTCGCCGACGTGGCCGTCACCGAATGGATGTAGCCGGTACCGGCGTCGACTCCGATGTGGGCCTTCATCCCGAAGTACCACTGGTTGCCCTTCTTCGTCTGATGCATCTCCGGATCACGCTCACCCGTGGCGTTCTTCGTTGACGAGGGTGCGGCGATGATCGTGGCGTCCACGATCGACCCCCCGCGCATGATCCAGCCCTGCTCATCGAACATCGCCGTCTGCGCGGCCAGCAGTTTCTCGCCCAGGCCGTGTTTCTCGATCAGGTGCCGGAAATGCAGCAGGGTGGTGGCGTCCGGGACCTGCTCGACCGCGAAGTTCAGCCTCATGAACCGGCGCATCGCGTACGAGTCGTAGATCGCGTCCTCCACGCCTTCGTCGGACAGCGAGAACCACACCTGCAACAGGTACATCCGCAGCATCGTCTCCAGCGGTTTCGGCTTCCGGCCCTTCTTCCCGCCGCGCTTCTCGGCGTAGTAGAACGGCTCGATCAACCCCACCCACACATCCCACGGAATGGTCTCGTCCATCGACTCCAGAAACTGCTCCCGGCGTGACACCCGACGCCGATTCCCGTACTCCAGATCCGTGAACGAAGGCTGCTCAACACCCATGATTCATTGTCCCGGAAACCATCCATCCGAAGCACCCAGGACGAGCGAGTAAATCAGCGTTTCCCTAAAACACGCAATTGCGACACTGTAACCCGAGATCATTCGCCGGTGAGGCATCATCAGAGGTATGGCGGGTGTCGATCTGGTCGATGAGAGTTTCATCGTCGTCCCCGCCGATGTGCTGGCGCCAATCGTGGCCGATCCCGCCTATCAGCGGCGCTGGTGGCCCGATCTGGACCTGACCGTGTTCATGGATCGCGGGCTGCAAGGACAGCGGTGGTCGGTGTCCGGAGCGCTGGTCGGATCCCTCGAGATCTGGATCGAGGAGTTCGCTGACGGGTGCATCGTGCACCACTATCTGCGCGCGGAGCCGACCAGTGACGCGCGCACTCCTGATCCGTGGCCCGATACCCCCGCCGGGTGGCGCAAAGCGGCGGCCGCTCGAGCTGAGCGGGCGAAGGCATGGAAACGCAGCATGTGGGCACTCAAAGCGGAGTTGGAGGGCGAGCGCCCGGCCGGGGTCACCGCGTAGGGGTGAGGCGTACGCTGGGCACCGAGGAGGTGCGTGTGGCAGAGCAGACCGAGTCCAGCATCGTGATCGCGGCGTCGGCCCAGCGGGTGATGAATGTGATCGCGGACCTGCGCACCTATCCGGAGTGGGCCGGCGTGAAGTCCACAGAGGTTCTTGCCGAGTTCCCCGATGGCCGCCCGCAGAAGGCCCAGATGGTCATCGACAACGGCCCGATCAAGGACACGTACACCATCGAGTACGAGTGGCAAGCCGATCAGCGGGTCACCTGGCAGCTCACCGAGTCGGAGGTGTTGCGCGATCTCGACGGCACCTACATCGTCACGGATCTCGGGGATGGAACCAGCGAGGTGAGGTATCGGCTGGTGGTGGATCTCATGATCCCGATCATCGGCACGATCAAACGTAAGGCGGAGAAGGCCATCGTCGATAGCGCTCTCAAGGGCCTGAAGAAACGGGTGGAACAGTGACGCAGCCTCCCGCAGACCCATGGTGGCACTCCACACCCGAACAACCGCCCGTCGACTCCGTGCTGGAGGAAGGCGTGAAGTTGTTTGGCGCCCTGCGGGACTGGGCGGTGGAATCAGGTGCGGTGGCAGCCGTGACAGAGATGACGACCTCCGCAGCGACGTCCGCCAGCGCGTATCTGAGCCATATTCAGGACAACTCTGAGGTTCAGGTCGAGGATGAGGATGTAGCGCCCGGAGCACGCTGTTCTGATTGTCCGGTTTGTCTGGGCCTGGATGCCCTCAAGGCCAGCAATCCGCAGATGGCGCAGACGGCGCGCTCGGCCTTGAGCCAGGTCAATGCCCTGATAGCGGGCCTGCTTCGAGGCTGAAAAGGCTCTTGCTCAGCAGATACCGTGAAACCATGGGTCTCACAGTGGGCGTTGACATCGGTGGCACGAAGATCGCGGCAGGGGTCGTGGACGAGCAGGGTGAAATCCTGGCCCGCAAGCGCGTCGCCACGGCCGGCCGCAGCGCCGAGACCGTGGAGCGCACCGTCAGTGACCTCGTCAAGCAACTGCAGCGGGACTTCGACATCGAGGCGATCGGGATCGGAGCGGCGGGTTTCGTCGACGAGAAGCGGTCGCGGGTCAATTTCGCGCCCAATCTCGGATGGCGCGACGAACCGCTGCGGATGGCCGTCGAATCAGCCACGGGGCTGCCGGTCGTCATCGAGAACGACGCGAATGCCGCCGCCTGGGGGGAGTACCGCTTCGGGGCCGGCCGCGGGTCGGACTACTTGGTCGCTATCACGGTCGGTACGGGAATCGGCGGCGGCATCATCACGGAAGGGGCTCTGTATCGCGGACGCTATGGGGCCGCCGCGGAGTTCGGTCACTTGTCCGTCGACCCCGGCGGCCGCCCCTGCGGCTGCGGGAACCGGGGCTGCTGGGAGCAGTACGCCAGCGGCAACGCTTTGGTCCGGGAGGCGCGCTACCTGGCCTCTGAGCGGCGCACGGAAGCGGAGAAGATGCTGGATCTCGGTGATGGCACCCCGGAGGGTGTGCAAGGGGTGCATGTGAGCACGGCGGCCCGGGAGGGTGATCCGGTGGCCCTGGCCGCGTTCGATTTCGTATCTCGCTGGTTGGGGCAGGGCATGGCAGATGTGGCGGCGATCCTCGACCCGGAGTGTTTTGTCATCGGTGGTGGCGTCAGTGAGGCAGGAGACATCCTGCTCGGGAGCACCGTGCGGGCGTTCGGCGAGTCGGTGACGGGCCGTGACCACCGGACTCTGCCGAAGATAGTGGTGGCACAACTCGGGAACGCCGCGGGTCTGGTCGGCGCGGCCGATCTGGCCCGCTACCGCTGAGGCAGGGGTCAGCACTAGCAAACGGGCGGTTGTTGCTGCGACACGCCGTGGCGAATCGCAACGAATGCCCATTTGCGCCGTCGCGAGTCCAAACGTCAGGTGAGCTCTTGCGCCAACTGTTCGAGGAACAGGCCGATGTCGGTCACCACACCCTGAGCCTGCGCGCTGCCGCGGTCAGACAGTTTTGTGACAGTGGACGGATTGATGTCCACACACACCAGCGGAATGGCGGCAGGCAGGATGTTCCCGGTAGCGATGGCATGCAACATCGTGGCCACCATGATCGCGAACCCGACGTCAGCCAACTGCCCCCGCATGGCGCGCTGCCCCTCGATCACGTCGGTGTAGACATCAGGCAGCGGGCCGTCGTCGCGCACCGACCCGACCAGCACGAAGGGTTTGTCGTTCTTGACCATGGTGTGCATGAGGCCACCGGTGATCACCCCTGCCTCCACCGCGCCCGCGATGCTCCCGTGTGCGCGCACCCGGTTGATCGCGCGGATGTGGTTCTCATGGCCGTGTTCTACGCCGGAGCCCTTGCTCAGGTCCACGCCCAGGGACGTGCCGTACATGTTCGACTCGATGTCATGGACGGCCAGGGCGTTGCCGGCGAACAGGACATCGACGTAGCCGGCTTCCACCAAAGCACTCAAGGCCGGCGCTCCGCCGGTGTGGACGATCGCCGGTCCGCCGACCCACAGCACACGCTTGCCCGCCTGCTTGCACTCGCGCATCTGCTCGGCGATCTGGCGCACCTGCAGCGCTTGCGGCTTCTCACTGGACACGACCGAGTTCATGAACTCGAAGACGCTCTCACCCGACGGCTTCGGTGGCGGCGGGACGACGACCTTCACACCCAGGAAACCGATCACGACCGGCTCGCCCTCGCTGACGTCGGACATGGGGACGGTGGTGATGACTCCGTCCCGCAGAACCAGACCGCAATCCATCTCCGGGTTCTGGACGAGCAGCCAGTCGCCGTCGACACGCACGTAGGTGTCGAAGTTGGTGCTGGAGTGGAAGCCCTCCGGGAAGACGCCGTCCATCGGGGCGAGGATGAATTCGGCGTCGGAGGTCTCGACCGGGTTGGCGCCATGGCTCTGCAGTCTGACCAACAGGTCATTGAGGACCAGCGGATCATCATGGGAGATGACGATGCGCGCGCGAGATTCGTCATTCTTCGTCTTGCCGAAGACGAGGTCCTGAATCTCGTAGTCGGCCCCCGACTCGAGGATGTCGTCGAGGGTCCGGCTCAACTGCCCGGAGTCGATCAGGTGGCCTTGCAGTTGCACGACTTCAGTCATCATGGCCGCAATCCTGTCACGGCCTGCCGCCTCGTGGCATCACACCGCTGAGCCGTCGTCCCAGCCGTCCTGCGGCTCATGCGGGTCGCGCAGTACGAGGGTGAGGAAGCCGGCGACAAACGCCACGATGCCCACTGCCACGATCCCCGGACCGACCAGCTCAGGCAGCAGCACGCCGACGAACAGCAACAAGGGGCCACCGAGGGTGCCGACCCACGCCAGGCGCGTGACCAGGTCCATGCTCGGCAGCGGGGGTGGGTCCGGCGGGATGTAAGTCTCGTCGGGATCCTCGGCAACCGGGGGCGCAGGGATCACCGGGGGAGGGGGCGGTGCGGAGGGCACCTCGTCACTGAGGTCGGCCACGATCTGTTCCCAGACCTGCTTGTCGTAGGGGACGGGCTCGTCGGGGGTGCCGCTCATGGTGTCTTCACTTTAGGCGCGTGGGTCGGCGCAGCCGGGCGGGTCAGCGCCGACCGGGTTGCGAATCGGCCGGCAGTGGGCTGCGAGCGCATAGTCGATGGTCTCACGCAGGCGATGATCGACATCTCCCGACGACTGCGGTCAAGTGCACCCGCCTGTGGGCCGGACAGTGCACAATAGGACGGTCGGTTCATTGTCCAACGGACGTGAGGCCAATAGGGTCGACAGTGAATCGGTGAGCAGGAGGCCCCCACGGTGTTGTACTGGCTGTTCAAGTACATCCTCTTGGGTCCGTGGCTGCGGATTCTGTACCGGCCGCAGGTGCAGGGGCTGGAGAACATCCCCAAGGACGGCCCCGCCATTCTGGCCAGCAACCACCTGTCCTTCTCGGATTCGTTCTTCCTGCCGCTCGTCTGCCCGCGTCAGATCACGTTCCTGGCCAAGGCCGAGTACTTCAACGGCAAAGGCATCAAGGGGTTCTTCACGCGAGCGTTCTTCGCGGGCGTGGGCCAGGTGCCGATCGATCGCGCGGGCGGATCGGCGTCCGACAACGCGCTGACCACGGCCTTGCGTGTGCTCGGTGAGGACAAGTTGCTGGGGATCTACCCCGAAGGCACCCGTTCCCCCGACGGCCGGCTGTACCGCGGCAAGACCGGCGTGGCGCGGGTGGCGCTGGAGGCAGGCGTGCCCGTCATCCCCGTGGCGATGTTGGGCACCCGTGAGATTCAGCAACCGGGGCAGAAGTTGCCGCGCATCCGCCGGGTGGGGATCAATATTGGTGCGCCCCTGGACTTCTCACGCTACGAGGGGATGCAGAACGACCGTTTTGTCCTGCGCTCCATGACCGACGAAATCATGTACGAACTCATGGAGTTGTCCGGTCAGGAGTACGTCGACCTCTACGCCTCGCGCGCCAAGGAAGTCATCGCCGACGGTGAGTCGGTGCAGGCTGCAGCGGCAGCGCAAGCCTCCTAGCGGCGACCGGCGGTCGTCCGGGCGTGAGTTACCCTTGCTGTCGTGTCTGACCTTCCCTCCCACAACGTGATTGCCTGGCCAGATCTGCCGGCGGCCCAGCAACCCGTGTGGCCCGACGCGGCGAGGTTGGCCGAGGTCACCGCGGAGTTGGCGGTGGTCCCGCCGCTGGTGTTCGCCGGCGAGTGCGACCAGCTCATGACTGACCTGGGCAAGGCTGCTCGCGGCGAGGCCTTCGTGCTCATGGGCGGGGACTGTGCCGAGACGTTTGCGGCGAACACCGCCGATTCCATCCGGGCCCGCCTCAAGACGGTCCTGCAGATGGCGGTCGTGCTCACGTACGGCTCCCGGATGCCGGTGGTCAAGATCGGTCGAATGGCGGGGCAGTACTTCAAACCGCGGTCGAAGCTGCACGAGACCCGTGACGGGCTCACGCTGCCCTCCTACTTCGGCGACGGCGTCAATGAGCAGGCCTTCGCCGCGGCCTCCCGCGAGATCAACCCGCAGCGGCTGTTGAGCGCCTATCACGCCTCGAGTGCCGCATTGAACCTCGTTCGAGCGTTCACCCAGGGTGGGTACGCGGATCTGCACCAGGTCCACGCCTGGAATCAGGACTTCGTGCGGGAGTCCGAAGCGGGGCAGCGCTACGACCGGATCGCCCGCGACATCGACAACGCGCTGGCGTTCATGCGCGCTTGTGGGGCCGACCCGGAGGAGTTCCGCCGGGTCGACTTCTACGCCAGCCACGAGGCATTGGTCATGGACTACGAGAAGCCGTTGGTGCGCATCGACTCCCGAACCGGCCAGCCCTACTCGGTGTCGGGACACTTCCTGTGGATCGGTGAGCGCACGCGCGACCCGCAGGGTGCCCATGTCCATTTCGCGTCAGTGATCCGCAACCCGATCGGAGTGAAGATCGGACCGACCGCCACTCCCGAAGACGTAGTCTCCATCGCGGAGCATCTCAACCCGGAGCGGATCCCCGGGCGACTGACGTTCATCAGCCGGATGGGAGCGGACAAGGTCCGGGATGTGCTGCCCCCCATCATCGAGAAGGTGGAGGCCAACGGTCACCCAGTGGTGTGGATCTGTGACCCGATGCACGGCAATACCCGCGAGACCAGCAACGGCGTGAAGACTCGGCAGTTCGAGGATGTCGCCGCTGAGGTGCATGGTTTCTTCGAGGTGCACGAACGGCTCGGCACGTTCCCCGGTGGTCTGCACATCGAGTTGACCGGCGATGACGTCACTGAGTGCCTCGGAGGCATCGGCGGCCCGCAGGAGCAGGATCTCCCGTACCGCTATGAGACGGCGTGCGACCCCCGGCTGAACCGGGTGCAGAGCCTGGAACTGGCCTTCGAGGTCGCCGAACGGCTGCGCGCCCGCGACTGACAACCTGACCGACGACTCAGGTCACCGTCAGAGTCACGGTCGTGCCGCGCAGCATGGGCGTTCCGCCGCCGGGATCCTGCGAGATCACCCGGTTGGCAATGGTCACGCCGAACTGCTCCTGGGTTGTGACCAGGAAACCTGCGTCCTCCAGTGCCGTGCGGGCGTCGTCGACCTCCATTCCCACCACGCTGGGCACGGGGATGTACTGCGAACCCTTGGAGACGAGGATCCGGACCTTGTCACCGCGGTAGGCGGTGGTTCCGCCGCTGGGCTCGGTGCCGATGGCCACGCCGAGGGCCACGCTGTCGTCGAACTGCTCGACGGTCGTGGTCCGCAATCCGGCGGCGCTCAGGGTGGCCAGTGCCTGGTCAAGGCTCAGATTGCGCACGTCGGGCACGACCACCGGCTCTGGCCCCAGGGACAGCGTCAGGGAGACGGCCGTGCCCCTCTTCAACGGCGTGCCGACCTTGGGATCGACCCGGATGACTTGACCCACCGGCCACTTGCGGCTGTAGTCCTGCAGGATCTGCCCGCTCTGCAGGTTCACCTCCTGCAGCGCTTCACTGGCATCCTGCTGGGTCATACCCCGCACGTTCGGCACCTTGTACCGTTCCGGGCCTTTGGACAGGATCACGCTTACGGTGCCGTCGACCGCCACCCGTCGCCCGGGGCCCGGGTCGCTGCTGATCACCGTTCCGGCCTCACGTCTTTCGGAGTACTGCTCGTCGCTGACCCGCATCGTCAGGCCCATCGACTCCAGCGTGGACAGGGCTTCGGCCCGGGTCATCCCCGCCAGCTTCGGGCTGGACACCGTCTCGGTCATGCCGATCTGCCATCCGAAGTAGCCCACAGCACCGGCAACGAGGGCCAGGACCAGCAGTACCCAGGGGAGTCTGCGCCGCTTCTTGCGCGCCGTCGGTGGTGTCGCCGGTGGTGGCGGAGGTTCCACTGGGGCATCGAGTACGGCCACGGCGGGGCCAGTCGGCGCAGAAGCCACCGGCTGCGGCTCGGGGTCTGCGACGATCGCCGCGGCGTTTGCCACGGTGGCGTCGATGACGAACGGGTTGTCCGTGATGAGGGTCTGCGGGATCGCGGCGGTGGGCGCCACGACGATCGGGGCGGGCGCGGCGATCTGGCGCGGCGGGACGGGGCTGGGGTCGGCGTCGCGGCGCAGAGCACTCACCGCCGCAAGCATCTCCCCGGCTGTTTGGTAGCGGTCCGACGGATTCTTGGCGGTGGCCTTCGCGCACAACTCGTCGATCCCGGCCACGACATCGACGAAGGCGCTCGGGTTGGGCACACGCTGGGTCTGATGCAAGGCGAGTACATCGTCGGCGGAGTCGGCCCGAAAGGGGACGTGACCGGTGAGCATCTCAAAGAGCAGGATCCCGGTGCTGTACAGGTCACTGCGCGGATCTGGCGCCCGGTCGGAGAACTGCTCCGGCGCCAGGTACGCCGCGGTCCCCAAGAGCATCGTGGCCTTGTGGTCGCCTGCCTCGATGGCACGGGCGAGACCGAAGTCGGTGACCTTGATGTCATGGCGCTCGGAGATCAGCACGTTCTCGGGCTTGATGTCACCGTGCACGAACCCGGCGGCATGAGCGGCGAGCAGACCTTTGAGCACCCCCCGCACAGTGTCCAGGGCTCGGGCGACCGACAGCCTGCCGCCCCAGGTGATCTCCTCGCGCAGCGTCTGTCCGGCGACGTACTCCATGACCAGGTAGACCGCATCGGCACTGCGGCCCCGGTCGAAGACAGCGACCACATGCGGGTCGGACAGGCGGGCGGCGGCGCGGGCCTCGGTGGCGAACCGGTCCATGAAGCCGGGTTCCTCCACCAGATTGTCATTCATGACCTTGATGGCGACGACCCGTTCGAGGCGGGAGTCGAAGCCCTGATAGACGGTGCCCATGCCGCCCGTGGCCACGACCCGGTCCACCCGGTAGCGCGCATCGAGCACGCGACCGCACAGGTCCGAAGTGGTACGCACGCTATCGAGTGTACGTAGCCTCGCGCTGTCGCCCTGCGCATTGTCCGGACATGATGGTGCTCATGGCCAACAAACGCAGCGATATCGCCATGACCGCAGCCGAGATCGAGGAGTTCCTCGGCACCGGAGGAACCGTGCAGGTCGCCCTTTACGGACCCGACGGATACCCCGACATCACCCCCATGTGGTACGTCGTGGACGAAGGCATGCTCTGGATGCGGACGTACGGCAAGAGCCAGAAGGTGGTCAACGCCCGCCGCGATCCCCGCTGCTGCGCACTGATCGAGACCGGGGACAGCTACTTGGCGTTGCGGGGTGTGCAGATCACCGGCGATGTGGTGGTCAGCGAGGACGTCGAGCGCATCTGCTGGGTGGCGGCGCGCCTGATGGTCAAATACGAGGGGGTCGAAGCCGAGCACATCCCCGCTTTGGAGGCGGCGTATGCCCCAAGGGCACCCAAACAGGTTGCCCTTGGGTTGCCGCTGGAGCGGCTGGTGTCCTGGGATCATCGCAAACTGGCCGAACAGTGATCTATCTGTTCGTCCTCGCTGGCATCTTCTTGGCCAGCGTGTGGTTGGAGCTGGTCGTGCGTACGCGGGTGTTCCGGCGCTGGAAGCGCCTGCTGTTGACGCTGGCGGGCACGATTCCGCTGTTGGTTCTTTGGGATTGGTACGCGATCAGCGCCAACCACTGGCATTTCCACATGATGACCGGAGTCCAGATCGGGATCCTGCCCGTGGAGGAGCTGCTGTTCTTCATCGTGACGCCGATCGCCGGGATCCTGAGCCTGGAAGCGGTCCGGGGCGTGAAGCGCTGGCCGGCCGGGGATGACGCATGACCTACACGCAGATCGCGGTGATGGCCGTGACGTTCGCGGTGGTCCTGGATTTCGGGTTGCGGACGCGGTTGGTCACACGTCGAGTGTTCTGGGTCTCCTACGCGATCATCGTGTTCTTCCAGTTGCTGTCCAACGGGGTCTTGACCGGCAGTGGCACGGTGCATTACGACGGCGCGGTCATCGTGGGCAATGACAGTCCTGAGGGAGTCCGTCCGCCATTCATCGGTGAGGGCCGGATCGCGTTCGCCCCCGTGGAGGACCTGCTCTTCGGGTTTGCCATGATCCTGTGGTCACAGGTGCTGTGGATCTACGTGGGGCGGCGGGGTGTGCAGCGTGAACCGCGGTCCGGTCCGCCGATCTGGGTGCGGGAGTAGTGAGCCACGGGTTGGAGGTCGCGGTCGCGACGCCACCCGCGCCCCTTTCGTTCAGGATCGCCCTTCCCGGACAGGCGCACCTGAACGAAAACGGCGAATGTGGCAGAAATGTCCGGTCAGCGGCGAGTCGCCACGGCCTTCGCGAAAGCGGGCCCGGCGACCGCCAACCGGCGGCGGATCGGGACGGAGGCCCGGTACCTGAACACGTCGTAGTCGTTGGCCTCCACCTCGTCCACGATGCCGCAGTACAACTCGGAGGCCGCGGAGATGCACGGCCGTGAGGACGGGGCCAGCATCGTAATGCCCGGGTTGGCGCGGGCCTGCAACATCCGGACCCGTCCGATCTGCTCAGCCAGGGCCTCTCGCCAGTTGTCGTCATACCGACGCCTGCGCACATCAGAGGCGGAGATCCCGTGCTCGGCCAGTTCCGCCAGGGGCAGGTAGATCCTGCCGCGTTCGAGGTCTTCACCCACATCCCGGATGAAGTTGGCGAGTTGGAAGGCGATCCCGAGATCGCGGGCGTGGTCGTAGGCGCGCAAGGTCCGCGGCTCCAGGATGGGCACCATCTGCAGGCCGATCACCGCGGCCGACCCATACACATATTCGCTGAGATCCTCGTAGGTCTCATATTCGGTCACGGTGAGATCCATGGCCATGGAATGGAAGAACGCGGCGAAGTGCTCGGAGGGGATCGACCAACGTTGCGCGGTATCGACGGCCGCCGCCGCCACCGGATCGTCGCTGTGCCCACGTTCCAGATCGGCCATGAAGGCCTCACCCCAGGCCCGCAAGGAATCAGCCCGTTGCTGAGAGGTGAATCGAGCATCGATGCGGTCCACGATCTCGTCGGCGTACCGCGCGAGTCCGTACAGCGCGTGGACGTAGGGACGCTTCGCCAAGGGCAACAGGCGGGTGGCCAGGAAGTACGTCTTGCCGTGTTCAGCGTTCAATGCCCGGCAGCGCAGGTAGGAGGCCTGCAGGCCGGGGTCGGTGATCCCTGCCGCCAGCAGTTCACGGGTGGACATAGTGGTCATTGTTGCTCATGGCACCATGGGCAGGTGGATGGTAGGCAGGGGCAAGCGCAGGTGGACCATCCCACCGGGGGACACTCCTTCTTCGTGCACTACGTCGTGGTCGGGCTGGTTGGCTCGATCCTGGTCGCCATCGGGTCCCTGGGGGTCGGTTGGCTGCCCGTGAACACTTCTCTGTACGGCAATCCCATCGTGGTGGCTCTACGGTCACCCGATGCTGGCGTCGCGCTGGCACGGTTCTGCGTCATCGCCGGCATGGCGCTGATCCTGCAGGCCTGGCTCGTCCTGGGATATGACGTTCTGCGCGGGCGCGTCAGGAGTCTGCCGGCGCTCTGGTGGACGTTGTTCGCCTGGTGCGCTCCGCTGCTGCTCACCCCGCCGCTGTTCAGCCGGGATGCCTACGCCTACTTCACACAGGGCAAACTCCTGATCCAGAACCTCAACCCGTACGACGTTGGGGTGGCTGCCGAATCCGGCTGGTTCAACGATGGAGCCGATCCCCTCTGGGCGGAGTCGCCCACGCCGTACGGACCGCTGTTCCTGCTCATCGAACGCGGAGTGGCTGAATTCGTAGGCCCACATCCGGTGTGGGCGGCGATCGCGTTCCGGCTGTGGGCCCTGCTGGCGGTCGCCATCCTGGCCTATACCGTGCCCATGCTGGCCCGCCGGCACGGGATCGGGGAGGCAAAGGCGCTCTGGTTGGCTGTGCTGAACCCGCTGGTCATCATGCACTTCGTCGCGGGTGCGCACAACGACGCGCTCATGGCCGCAGCGGTCGTCCTCGCTCTGTTGCTGGCCGCCGACTTCAAACCCGTCCTGGGAGCGATCGTGCTCGCCATCGCGATCGCGATCAAACCGATCGCATTGGTGGCGCTGCCCTTCATCGGGATCATCTGGGCCGGCCGGAACGGGAACTGGGTGGCACGTGCCAGGGCCTGGCTCATCTCAGGGGTGATCGCTGCGGTGGTCGTGGTCGGCCTGGGCATGGTGTCCGGCACCGGACTGGGCTGGATCGCTGCACTGAGCACTCCCGGCAGCATCCGCACCTGGCTGTCCCCGCCGACAGCCCTTGGAATGATCAGTGGTGGCCTGCTGCGCGCCATCGGCCTAGGCAATCACATGGACCTGACCGTGGCGGTGTTCCGCGGACTGGCCACCATCGCAGCTGTAGTGATTCTGCTGTACCTGGTACTGCGGCCGCAGGGCCGATCCGGGGTGCGGGGCGCGGGTCTGGCCCTGCTGACGGTGGTTGCACTCGGGCCGGTCGTGCAGCCGTGGTATCTGCTGTGGTCGCTGCCGATCCTGGCCGCCGCCGGGATGGCTGCGCGCTGGTTGCACGTCACCTTGCTGCTCACCGCGGTGCTCACGCTGCATGGCGTCGCGGCGACCAGTGCCACCAGCGACGCCCTGTTCGAATTCGGAGACGGCCTCGGACTGCTACTGGTGGCCTCTCTGCTGGCCCTGATCGTCTGGGCCTCGCCACGTGAACGGGTGCTGCTGCTCGGCGATGACGACGATCAGGGGTTGATGCCTGACGACCCGCCGGGGAAAGCCCGTTTCGAGCAAATGGTGATCGCTGGCTGACGTCAGCGCCACGCCTTCGACCGGTAACCCGGCTGGGGTCCGGTCACGCGCTCGGCGGCCAGTCGGCCACTGATCAGCACCATGGGCACGCCCACCCCCGGCTGGGTGCCGGAGCCGACGAACACGACGTTGTCTCCCCAGTGGTTCTTGGGCCGGAAGGGCCCCGTCTGCAGCAGCGAGTGGGACGCGCTGAACGGGGCACCGGCGAACATCCCGCGCGCCTGCCAGTCCGCGGGATCGGTGATGTTCTCCACCTCGATGGCATCGGCGAAGCCGGTGTAGCCGCGCGACTCCATGAGGCGTAGGGCCTGGTCACGGAACTGCGGTTGCGGCCAACTGACCTGGCCTTGCGTGTTCGGGGTCGGGAACAGCACGTAGTACACATGTTTGCCCGCAGGAGCAAGCTGCGGATCGGTGTGGGTGGGTTGGGTTACCAAGAAGCTGGGATCGGACATCATGCGGCCATCGAGCAACTCATCAAAAGTCTGCTTCCACGCGGCACCGAAGTGGATGTTGTGGTGGGCGATCTGGGAATAGCCCTGCGACGATCCCGCGAGCAGCAGCCAGCACGAGGGGGAGTACGTCAACCGCCGCCGCACCGGGTCGTCGAGCAGGTCTCGTCGCGCCACCGGGAGATCAGGATTGAGCACCACCGTGTCGGCGGGGAACCGGGCGCCGTCGCTGGTGATCACCGCAGTGGCCCGATCACCAGCCGTCTCGACGCCGGTCACGTCGACGCCGTAGTGAATCGTGACGCCGTGTTTGGCAGCGGCGTCGGCCATGGCCTGCGGCAGGGCGTGCATTCCGCCTTTGGGCAGATACACGCCAGCGACGGAATCCATGTAGGAGATCACCGAGTAGAGCGCCAGCGCCTTGTGCGGCGACAGCCCTGCATACATCGCCTGGAATGCGAAGATCCGTCGCGTACGCGGGTCGGACAGGAAGGAATTGACCCGAGCCTGCAGCCGTCCGAACCCGCCCATCGCCACCAGCCGCGCCAGGTTCGGGGTCACCAGGTCGAAGGGGGAGTCGATGTTGCGGTCCATGAAGTCGCGGATCTCGACGTGGTACATCTGCGCGACATACTCCACGAAGCGCAGGTAGCCGGCGGCCTCTGCAGCGCCGATCTTCAACTCGATCTCAGCAGCCATCCGCTGGGGGTCGGCGAAGACATCCAAGCTGGATCCGTCGGGGTAGAAGGCCCGGTACGCGGGATCCAAGGGGATGAGGTCGAGCCAGTCGCGGTAGTCCTCGCCGAGGGCGCTGAAGGCGTCGTCGATGAGGTCCGGCATGGTGAGCACCGTAGGACCAGTGTCGAACTGGTATCCGTCGATCTCGAGGCGGCCGGCCCGCCCCCCGGGCCGCTGATCACGCTCCAGAAGCACGACCTCGCGGCCGGCACCGGCAAGATGCATCGCAGCGGCCAGTCCGCCGAGGCCCGCCCCCACGACAACGACGCGGTCGGTTGGCCCTTGCACAGTGAACATCAGGCGCTCCTCTTCGTGGCCAGAATGGTGAGCCTGCGCAGCGCCGTCCGCGTGAGGTCGTCAATGGGCATCTGCGTCAGAATCTGCTCACAAACCGCCAACCGTTCGTCGATCATGTGCTCCACCTGCGCCCGGGCCCCAGTTTCGGTGATGACCCCGCGCAACTGCTCGACCATGGCCGGCGTGATCGCGGGGTCACCCAGGTGTCGGCGCATGAGGTCCTGCTGGACGGGGTGCGCGTTGGCCCAAGCGATCGCCACGAGCGCGGTGCGCTTGCCTTCTCGCAGGTCGTCACCGGCGGGTTTGCCAGTCTCGCTGGGATCACCGAAAACCCCGAGGAGATCGTCACGCAACTGGAAGGCCTCCCCGAGGGGAATGCCGAAGTCGGAGAGCTGTCGCAGCAGGTGGGCGTCGGCGCCGGCGGCGGCAGCCCCGATCTGCAGCGGGCGTTCGATCGTGTACTTCGCCGACTTGTAGCGCGCCACAGTGAGGGCGCTGTCCAAGTCGTACCTGCCCCGCACCTGTTCCAGCAGATCGAGGTACTGACCGGCCATCAGTTCAGTCCGCATCTCGTCATAAATGGGTTTGGCGGCGGCCAGAGCGGTCTCGGACAGGCCGCTGGACCTGAGCAGTTCATCGGACCAGCTCAGGCACAGATCACCGAGCAGGATCGCCGAGCCGACGCCGAAATCCTCAGGTGACCCCAGGTAGCCGTGTGACCGGTGCATGCTGGCCAGGCGGCGGTGAGCCGCGGGCTTGCCCCGGCGGGTGTCCGAACCGTCCATCACGTCGTCATGGATCAGGGCGCACGCCTGCAGGAACTCCAGCGACGAGGCCGCGCGCAGGATCGCCGGGTCGGGTTGCCCGCCGGCCGCGCGCCATCCCCAGTACGCAAAGGTGGGACGCAGCCGCTTACCGCCCTCCAACAGATCGGCCAACGTGTCGAGCAGGGGCAACAGGTCTGCGCTGATGCCGGTCATCAAGTCGATCTGGTCGCGCAGGAAGTCGCTGACGATGTCGGCGACATCCGTTCGGAACTGGCGCAACGCGACGTCGATGTCCAGGGCGGGCGGGCTGGTCATGCTGCCAGCCTAGGTCAGCCCTGGAAACCGGGCATCTCGCGTGCTCAGCAGACCTCGAACTCCCAGATCTGAGATCCGGTGGCCGCCGGCCGCGCGTTGCCATGTCCGGCCGCGAACTGCTGGGATTCCCGCCAAGCCTCGTAGGATGCCTGATCCTCCCACCGGGTGTAGACCAAGTACTCCTGCGTGCCGGAGAGCGGACGCAGTAGCTCAAAATGCTGGAATCCCGGGGCGCTGTCGACCGCGCCCTTGCGGGCGGCGAAGCGAGCCTCGAGCGTTTCGGCCTGGTCGGCGGGCACGGTCAGGACATTCACGACGACATACGACATGGTTCGACCCTACGCCCCGCGGGGGAGCAGGGGTCGGGGTGAGGGATCGGGCCGATTACACTCTGGCGCATGCCTGCCACCCGGTCCACCGTGCGCGAACGGATCGACGGCGGTGGTACCTCATTCTCCTTCGAGTTCTTCCCACCCAAGACGGCTGACGGTCTGCGTCACCTTTGGGACGCCATCAGGCGTTTGGAACCGTTGGCTCCCACGCTGGTATCGGTGACCTACGGGGCCGGCGGCACCACTCGGGATCGGACCGTGGAGATCACCCAGCAGATTGCCCATGAGACGACCTTGACCCCGATGGGGCACCTCACCTGTGTGGGGTCGACGGTGGCTGAGTTACGCGCCGTGATCGCGGCGTACGCCGATGCCGGGGTGCATCATGTCCTGGCCCTGCGCGGGGACCCGCCCGGCGGGCCGCAGGCGCCGTGGGTGTCCACGCCGCACGGATTGGAACACGCCGACGAACTCGTCGAATTGATCGCCTCCCTCGGTGAGTTCAGCATCGGGGTGGCGGCCTTCCCCGATGTCCACCCCAATTCGCCATCGCTGGCGTTCGACGTCCAAGTGCTCAAGGACAAGCAGGACCGCGGGGCGGATTTCGCCATGACGCAGATGTTCTTCGACATCGACTCCTACTTCCGCCTCGTCGATGCGGCCACGGCCGCGGGGGTCACCATGCCTCTGATCCCGGGGGTAATGCCGGTGACCAATGTCCGGCAGGTCGAGCGGTTCGCGCAGTTGTCCGGTACGGCTCTTCCGGGGGACATGGTGCAGCGGTTCGAGGCCATCGCGGACGACGCCGAAGCGGTCACCGAGCTCGGCGTCGAGTACGCCTCCCAGTTGTGCGCCCAACTGCTGGAGCGCGGGGCTCCTGGGCTGCACTTCTACACGCTGAACCGCTCGTTCTCCACGTTGCGGGTGTACCGCGATCTAGGCTTGACGGTGTGACGCGTACCCAGTATTTCGAGCGTTGGGCGACGCTGCACGGAGGTCTGGATCCGCGGACCTCGATCCCCGTCCAGGCCTGGCTTACGATCACCTACCTGCTGGCCCGTCCGCTGGCCCTGCTGCGGTTGAGCCCCAACGCAGTCACGATCCTGGGACTGCTGATCGGGCTGACAGTGCCGGTCTGGGTGCTGCGCGACCAGCTCTTCCTGGCGGGAGCGGTGGCGTTGGCCGCCGGCATCATCGACAACCTCGACGGGGCCGTGGCGATCATGACCGACAAGTCCAGCGACTTTGGGTACGTGCTGGACAGCGTGGCTGATCGAGTGGGTGATGTAGCGCTGCTCGTGGGTCTAGGTCTCGCCGCGGACAACCCCTGGCCCGCCGTGGCAGCCGCGCTGCTGTCGTTCTTGCAGGAGTACACGAGGGCTCGTGCGTACGCGGTGGGTTTCACCGAAATCGGCGTGATCAGTCTGTCCGAGCGCCCGACCCGGGTCCTGATCAGCGGAATGTTCCTCATCGCGGCGGCGGTCGCGGGTCCGTTGTGGGCGCAGTTGGGCGGCTGGATCGCCTTGCTGCTGAGCCTGTTCGGCTTCGGTCAGGTGATGTGGGCGGTGCGCAGCCGGTTGGGGTGAGCAGAACGCTCACGCCCGGCCGATCTCGTCAGCGACGATCTCGGCCCCCATCCCGACCAGCGGAAGGCCGCCCCCCGGGTGCGCAGAACCTCCGACCAAGAACAGCCCGGGCACCGCACTGCGATTGCCGGGTCGCAGAGCCGTCGAGGTGCGCCCGTTGCTCGACATGCCGTAGATGCTGCCGCCGGGAGACACTGTGGTTCGTTCCAGGTCGACCGGTGTGCGGATCTCGCGCCACCGCAGGCGCCCCCGCAGATCAACTCCGCGTCTGGCCAGCACGGCCAGGATGTGGTCGGCGTACGCCTGCCCGCCGTCATCCCAGGACATGCCGGCCGCTGCGTTGATCAGGACGAACCAGGCCTCGCTACCGGCGGGGCGCATCGTGGGATCGTCGGGCACACACGCGTAGATCGCAGGATCGGGTAGCGGCACCGGAGACGAGCTGAACAGGCCGTCGAACTCCGCGTCGTAGTCGGCGGGGAACCAGACGTTGTGGTGGCGGATCCCGGGGGTCGTACCGTCCACCGCCAGCAGCATGACGAACCCGGAGAAGGAGGGCTGCATGCGCCCAAGCCGGCGCCGCGCCGTCTTGGCGCGGCGATCCGTCACGAGGGTGTCGTAGACGGTGCGCGCATCGGCGTCGGCCACCACCAGGTCGAAGCGCTGGTGGCCGGCAGCGATGACTCCTGTGACACCACCGGCGTCGGTGGTGATCTGTTCGACCCACGTGTCGAAATGGAACGTGACACCCAATTGCAGACATCGCTCAAAAAGGGCGGCCGCCAAGGTGTGCAGCCCGCCGCCGATGTGCCAAACCCCGAAGGCCTGCTCGACGAAGGGGATGGTGACCAGGGCGGCGGGGCTTCGCCGGGGGTCCGAACCGGTGTAAGTGGCGTAGCGATCGAGCATCATGCGGGCCCGCGGGTCGGACAGCGTCGCGTTGCCCAGCGACCGCATGCTCTGCCACGGGGCCACCGTCCGCAGACTCTTGCGGGAACGGGCCAGTGGGAGCAGGTCGCGGTAGCCCGTGAGCGCCGTTCCCAGGACATCCTGCCTGGTCAGCGCCCAGATGTCGGCTGCTCGGCGCAGTAGCGTCCGCCACTCGTATTCGCTGTCCCCCCCGAACGCCTGTCCCACAGCATGGGCACACGCCCCGATGCCCGCCCCGGGCAGTGTCGCGCGGCTGCCGTCTGCGAAGTGGTAGGCGAAGGCGGGATCGACCTCCTGCAGGTCCACCGAGTCCTCGAGGCTGCGGCCGGTCTTGAGGAAGAGGTCCCGATACACCGCTGGCAGTGTCAGGGTGCTCGGGCCGAGGTCGAACCCGAAGCCGTCTCGGCGCAGGCCGGCATTCTTGCCCCCGGGGCCGCTGAACTGCTCGAACACCGTGACGTCGTGGCGCTTGGCGGCCAGGCGGGCCGCGACGGCCAGTCCACCCATTCCGGCTCCCACAACCGCCACTTTGGCCACGGTGTCGAGGTTAGCGAGCAGTGACAGGTGAGGTTCAGGGCGGTGGTGTCTGGCTGCGGCACACGGCTCGGTACTCACTATCGTGTCGATGTGGACGACCTACCCGACTACGACTGGGCCAGCTACGAACCTGCGAAAGCGGGGGTGCACCGCGGGTCCTGGCAGGCGGGGCTGGCCCCGATCCCGATCGCCGAGGAGCCGGCTGCGCTGCCGGACGCTCCGAGCGGGGTGGCCGACGATCTGGTGTCGGTGGGCGATCCGCGCATCCGGATTATGGGTGCCTACTTTCACGAAGACTGGCCATACGCGATCCCGGGGGCCTGGCTACGCCCGGCCGCCTGCGAGCGACTACTGGGGGCCGTGCGCTCGCTACCGCGCGACTTTGGACTGGCCGTTTGGGACGCCTGGCGTGACCCCCGGTTGCAGGCCGCCCTTTACAACCGGGTGTACGCAGACACCAGTGTGCCGGCCGGTTTCGTGGCTTACCCCGATCCCGACCCGCGGCACTGCCCGCCGCATGCCAGCGGTGGGACCGTGGACCTCACATTGACGTTCAGACACGTCCCACTCTCGCTGGGAACGATGTTCGACGCCTTCATACCGGACGCGGCTGCTGGGGCGTTGGAGCCCGATGGGCCGGTGCTGGAACGTGATCTGCGGCGCCTGCTGGCCGCGGCGATGAGCGGCGCCGGATTTGTGCAGCACCCCCAGGAGTGGTGGCATTGGGAGTACGGCACCCGCTACTGGGCTGCTATCACCGGACACGACGCGCTGTTCGGTCATGCCGTACCGCCGCGCTGAGCGCACGCGTCACGGCACCGATCGTCCGCTCCACGACAGCATGCCCCGGCGCCGCGCTCGCACCGACCGCCAGTGCAGGTAAGTCAGAGCGACGACCGATCCTGGATGCGCGAACGTGCCGAGCAGGCTCTGCTCGGTGCGCCTGGCCACCAGCAGGCGTCCGGCGACTGCCGCCCCATAGGCCAGCAAGGCGGGCCCGCGGGTGCGCCGGTGCGCGAGTCCGGCCAGCGGCAGCACGTACATCACATTGAGTAGTGCCACGATCGCCGGGCCGAATGCGTCATGCAGCGACTTGGTGTAACCGGCCACCATCTGCGCATCATCGGCGTACATGTGACAGGTGGCGATGTGCGTGCCGTCGGCCATCGCCGCGGTGAAGCCCGCAGCCTTCAGAGCCCGGACCAGGGCCAGATCCTCGAGCACTTCGGCGCGCACGGCCTCGTGCCCACCGGCCGCCTCGTATGCGTGCCGGCGAACCGCGAGGAACTGCCCGTTACCCGCGCTGAGCATCGGGTGGGCACTGGACTCGGCCAGGCGCAGGGGCAGGAAAGTCATCCACGACCACTGCAGCAGCGGTTGCACGAGGCCCTGCAGCGGGCCGGACACGATCTGGCGCGGATAGGGGCACACCAGATCGATATCGGCGAGTAACGCTGCCGCGCGCGCCGCAGCGTCCGGGGCGAGGACGACATCGGCGTCAACGAAGACGAGGACGTCGCCGCTGGCCGCCGCCGCGAGCCGGGCACACGCCCATGGTTTGCCCAGCCAGCCGGGCGGCGGCTCCTGCACACCCCTGATCACAGTGAGACCGGCCTGCTCCACCAGGTCCGCCGTGCCGTCACTGGAGTTGTCATCCAGCACCAGGATCTCGGCCACACCATCCAGCGCGGTGAGGCTGGCCAGGGTGGGACCGATGCGGTGCGCCTCGTCGCGGGCAGGCAGCAGCACACTGATCCGGGCCTCTGTGGTGCCGCGATCGGGGGTGCGCAGATGACGCAGATTGACTGCAGACATGGCGGTGGCCCCGGCGCACATCCCTGCGACCACCATGAGGAACCGCCTCATCGGTGCCACCACCGCCACCCGGCTGGGACAGCCAACACGGCCATACCCACCCCACCGACCAGGGCGACACCGATCCGGTCGAGGAACACGGCATTCGCCACGATCCCCCCGATCCACATCCAGGCGTAGAGCGTCAGCGGAACCCCGAGGTCGACCTGCTTGTGCGGCAACCGGTTGAGGACAGCCATCAGCAACAGCGTGCCGACCAGCCACCCCGCGTAGTTCTGCAGCGGGATGCCCGGGATGCCGGGGAGATCCGGTGTTGTGGTCAACCACACCCAGTAGCCCTCGCCGACCATCTGTGGATCCAGGAAGAAGTCCCAGGTGGTCAGGCCCACGGCCGCCAGTGGCACGACCCAACGGGTGGTCACCGATCGGGCGAGGAGTAACGCGGGATAGGACATCATCAGCCAGGCCAGCGGCACGATCACCGGCACGCCGAACAGTTGCGGTTGCAGTGTCTGGGCGTAGTAATAGTCACCGAAGGGCCAGCCCGTCTTACTACCGAGCAGCTCGATGAGCAGACCATAGGTGGTGGCGATGGCGGCAAAGGCCGCCGTCCAGCGGCCGCCGAACCGGGTCCAGGCGTGGGCCACTGAGGCACTGGTGAACAGCAGTACGACGACTGTGGTGATTGCTGCACGCTCCCCGGCGGGCACCAGGATCCATGCGATCTGGGCCAGGATGCTCAGTCCGGTGAGGGCCCAGGGCAGGCGTCTCACCACAGCGGATTCCCGATGACGTCGATGACGGCGAACCTGGCGAAGAGCTCCTCGGCGTACCAGCCGCTGGCGTGTGTCTGCTCGATCACCGCCCGGTGCTCCGGTACGGCGTAAGCGAACTTCTTGATGGCCGCGGGGTCCGACCAAACGCTGAAGGTGCCCTGCAGGCCGATCGGCGCCTCGCCGATGCCGATGCGGTAGAGCAGTCCCGGTTGCTCATCGAGAATCCCAGCCACCGGCGGCACCGCCTGCTGGAACTGCCGCCATTGCCGCGTCTTGACCCTGGCCCTGGTGATCGCCGCCACCGGACCAGGCCATGTGCGCAGACCCGGGTCGGCGATGAACGGGCTGTGCCCCGACCATTGGCCGTGGCTGGCGATGGTCGACAGTTCCAGGCGCGTGTGGATCGGGGTCAGGCGTTCCCACCGGCGCGTCGTGGGTCGCAGGGGGAGCGGGTCACCGGTCCAGACGGTGAGCAGCGCCCACTGCCGCAGATCGGCGTCGGCGGCGGTGAACTGGCGTCCGGCGCCGGTCCCGAGCGACTTGTGGAAGGCGAGCCCGGGCACGTTCCGCAAAGCGAACGGGTCCCGCGCCATCCGCCACAAGGCGCCCGGGATGCGAGACGTCGGCACCTGCCAGACGTCGAGGAGCACGGTCATTCGGCCGGGGCCTCGCCGACTTCGCCGGCATTGCCGGCAGTGACCCGCAGAATCTCGTCATAACTGGTGTGGAACACATACTGCGGGTGCCCGGCGCCGGCCCAGATCTGGCGTTGTCGCGACAGCGTCACATCAACCAGGGTCGTGAGCGGTTTCGGATGGCCGACCGGGGCGATCCCGCCGGGTAACTGGCCGGTGTGCGAGCGGGTGTAGGAGGCGTCGGCCAACAGCACTCGGCGGCTCTCGGTGAGAGCGGCCAGTTTCAAGGGATCTGGGCGGTGGGATCCTGAGATCACCACCAGCAGGGGTCGGCCGTCGGCCACGAACACCGAGCAGGTGGCGATCGCTGACTTCGGGACCTCCAGCGCCTGGGCGGCAGACGTCGCCGTCGACACTGAGTCCGGCAGGGCGCGGATCCGCTCGTGGATCCCCAAGTCGGCCAGCGCAGCGTCCACCCGCCTGACCTGCGGCGGGTAGGACTGCATGACGTTCAGCCTATTGCGGGACGGCGGATAAGGTGCAGGTCACGGTCGTGAGTGTCCTTCGCCGGTGCGGCGAGGCAGTGCCCCGACTCAGCGCCACCCCACAATTCGGCACTTGTTGTTGCGACACGCCGGGCGGGTTCGCAACGACTGCCGAATACCGCGCTCACCCGAGCCACTGGGCACTTGTTGTTGCGACACGCCGGGTGGGATCGCAACGACTGCCGAATACCGCGCTCACCCGAGCCACTGGGCACTTGTTGTTGCGACACGCCGGGTGGGATCGCAACGACTGCCGAATTGGAGTGTGGCTGGGGTTTGCCAGGGGTGATTCGGCGCTTGTTGTTGCGACTCGCCGCGTGGGATCGCAACGACTGCCGAATACCGCGCTCACCCGAGCCACTGGGCACTTGTTGTTGCGACACGCCGGGTGGGATCGCAACGACTGCCGAATTGGAGTGTGGCTGGGGTTTGCCAGGGGTGATTCGGCACTTGTTGCTGCGACACTCCGCGTGGGATCGCAACGACTGCCGAATGCCTGCGCTGCGTGGATCGCCGGACGAGAAGAGCAGCCAGGTCAGGAAACACGCACGACTGCGGACCCCGAACTGTTGGCCGACCGTCCCGCCTCATTGATCGCGGCCACGGTGAACCAGTACGAGCCCGCCGTCAGACCGGTCACCGTGCACGACAGCGCACTGGTCCTGCAGACCACGCGAGGACCGTTGCCCACCAGGACCTCATAGGCCGTGACGGGCAGACCGCCGTCATAGGTGGGCGGCGTCCACGACAGCGCGACCGTACCGGGGCCCGACACCGCAACAGTGGGTGCCGCTGGGCGCACCGGGACCCGCGCCGCGACCAGCGCGCTGCTGGGTGCCGACGTCGCGGATGTCATCGTCGACGTGCGCAGGACCGCTGTGAAGGTGTAGCTGACGCCGTTCGACAGTCCGGTGACGGTGCAGGTAGTACCGGTGGTCGTGCACGATTTGGAACCCGGCGTCGATCGGACCACGTAGGTGGCGTCGCTGAAAGCGGGATTGGCCGGCTCAGCCAGGGTGACGGCGATCCGGCCGTCCCCGGCGCGTGCGACGGAGGTGATGACCGGCGTGGGCGGGGCGGTGACCACCACCGCTGGCGAGGTGACCCCGGCCGACTCGCCGACCTCGTTCAATGCAGAGACAGTGAAACGGTATGTCCCTGCCGCGAGCAGCAGACCGCAGGTGTTGGTCGTGGTGGTGCAGCTCTTCCCGCCGGGGGTGGCGCTCACACGGTATGTCACGGGCAGGCCACCGCTGTAGGAACTCGCGGGCCAGGTTACGTCGACTCGGTCGCCGGACACCGCAGCGATGGGGGTCCCTGGTCGCGTGGGTTTGACTGCCGGGACGAAGCTGACCGGCTCGGACAGTGTGTCAGCGATATCGTTGCTGGCCGTCACGGCGACTGAGTACGTCTGCCCGTTGGTCAGGCCGCTGATGGTGCAGGAGTTCTCGGTGGACACGCACTGCCGCGATCGGCCGATGAGGCGCGCCGTGTAGGTGACTGGCAGCCGGTCGGCCCATCGCTGCGCAGCCCATGCCACGGAGACTGTCCCGTCGCCGCTGCGGGTGACGGTGACGGCCGGTTTGTCGGGGATATCGGTGGGCGGGGTCTTCTGCCGGCAGGTGGCGCTCCCGGAGTCGGTGAACGTGACGCCTTGCGCCGGGACGAAGTCGAAGCTGTAACTGCCCTCGCCGAGACGCAACTGCAGCGCGCCGAACACGGCCGGGTCCGGATTGGCGCCGATCGCGGCCATCGCGTCCGTGGTGACCTGGTTGCCCGCAGGCACCCGGAAGTTGTTCTGACCGCCGGTGGCCACGATGAACTGCCGCATGCCGGCGCTGGTGACCACCGGATCGGCCACCGCCCCCGTGCTGGTGAGGCTGGCCGGGCCCAGCGGCTCGCTGCGCTGGTAGCTGTGATCGTGTCCGTGCAGCGTCAGATCGGCACCGTAGGAGTTCAGTTGGTTCCACACCGGCACCATCGGCGTGTTGTTGCCGAAGGAGCCGGCCGACCAGACGGGGTGGTGCCACATGGCGGCCAGGCACTGCGCGGGGTTGGCCGCCACCTCGGCTGCGATCCACTTGGCCATCGGACTGCCCGGACCGCAGGATCGGGTCGGTGTGCACGCAGTCGAGTTGATGGCCAGGACAAACCACGAACCGACCCGGAACGAGTAGTTGCCGTTGGTCTGCTGGTTGGCCGCGGCCCCGAAGTACTGGTAGTAGCCGGCACCGCCCGGTGTGTTGTACTCGTGGTTGCCCGGAATGGGCCGGGTGATCGCCTTGAGGTCCCCGAACGTCTTGTCGTAGGACGACATGAACTCCGCGTAGGTGCCGTCATGATGCTGGATGTCGCCGAGGGCCAGGAAAGCCGTCGGGTTCATGCTGCGTACGACCTCAGCCACGGCTTCTTGACGGCAGCCCGACGGACTGCCCTGGCCGTCGTTCCATTCCCGCTCGGTGGGGCTGCATGCGATGTCCCCGACCGCGGCCACCGTCACCTCGCTCGGCGGGGAGGTTTCAGCGAGGGCTGGTGTGGAAAGCCCGCTGACAACGATCACGAAGGCCACCGCAATGGCCCATCTCCCCGTCCGCATGGCACTGCCCTTCGTCTCCCTTGCCACCTACAGTCGCACCCGAAATCCGAAGGTGAGCGGCGCATCGGTGCCGATTGAGCAAATCTTGAGCAACTACTTCGCTGTGTGACCGGTCAACTACGGGCTGTGTCGATTCCCGGCCCCAATCGCAATTGCGTGATGACTGCGCGGACGGACTCGGGGGACATCTTGTGCTCGCGCCGGTCGTAGGTGAGCAGACCGTTTGTCTCGTCCTCGACGTCGCTGAGTTGGGTGTAGACCGTCGCCGAGAGTCCCCGCGGGATCGCCGGGATGATCTGGGTGATGTGCAGTCGTTGGAAGGCCCGCGTGAGGGCAACCATCGACGAGAAGCGCCGGTAGCCGAACTCCCGGCCACTGGCGCTGTGGCCAGTGATGTGGTGGCTGTAGCCGCCGTACTCGGTCAACGCGAGGACCCGGTGGTCGCCACGTCCGGGGATCCGGAACCGCCGGAAGTAGACATGCAGGCTTCTGAAGTCGCCACCACCCTGGTCGTGCCAGCCACTGGCGTGGTCGACCGGCCGACTGGGATCGATCGTTCGCAGATGCTGCGCAACTGCGGTGGCGTCGAACTGTCCCCAGCCCTCGTTGAAGGGAACCCAGACCGCGATCGATACTGCGTTGCCGAGCAGACCGACCATGTCGTCGAGTTCACGCAGCCACCGCTGCCTGGCGGCCTCATCCTGGCGGGCGAACAGGGTGTACCGGTTGTCCTTCAGGCGTAGGGGTGTGACGGCCGGGATCTGGATGACCGGCGCCCGGTAGGTGCCGCCACCATTGACGGCGTCCTGCCACACCAGCATTCCGAGTCGGTCGCAGTGGTAGTACCAGCGCAGCGGCTCGATCTTGATGTGCTTGCGCAGCATCGTGAAACCCAGGTCTTTCATGGCCGTGATGTCGTACTCCAGGGCCTCGTCGCTGGGGGCCGTGTAGAGCCCATCGGGCCAATAGCCCTGGTCCAGGACGCCGGCGTGGAAATAGGGATGGCCGTTGAGCAGAAGGCGCGGCAGGCCCTCGGTATCCGCTCCGACCGTGAACGTCCGCAGTCCCGTGTAGGACTCGACGTGATCGTCACCGGCGGTGATCTGCAGGTCGTAGAGTACGGGGTTCTCGGGGGTCCACCACACTGGATCGGCGATGTCGATGCGGGTGGTCTTGTTGCCGGGCATGGTACAGACGGCGACCTCCTGCTCGGCCAGCGTCACCCTCACGTTGACATCCACAGTGCCTGTAGTCGTGACGGTCAGGTCGAACCCGCTCAGGTCCGGATCGATCCGCAGGTCCTGGACGTGGATGTCGGGGACGGCCTCGAGCCACACCGTCTGCCAGATCCCTGACTGCGGTGTGTACCAGATGCCGCCGTGATGCAGTTTCTGCTTTCCGCGGGCACCCGTGCCAGTGTCGGAGGGGTCGGTGACGATGACATGCAGCATGTTCTCGGTCGGCTCGAGCGCGTCGCTGATGTCGATGGTGAAGGGTAGGTAGCCGCCCTCGTGGGTCCCGACCGGCTGCCCGTTGACCTGAACGCGGCACCATTGGTCGACCGCTCCGAAGTGCAGCAGGACTCGATCGCCGTCGACCGGGGCTGTGAAGGTGCGGCGGTAGTGCAGGTACTGACCCGGTTGCAGATGCCTACCGACCCCGGACAGTGGCGCCTCGGGGGAGAACGGCACCACGATCTGGCCGTCCCATGCGCCCGGGGTGGCGGACGAGGCGGTGATGGCGTAGTCCCAGCGGCCGTTGAGGTTGACGTACGAGCGCCGCCGCAGTTGTGGCCGGGGGTACTCGGGCAGGGGATGGTCGGGGTCGAGGGTCTGCGCCCACGGCGTCAACAAGGGTGGAATCTCGCCGGTCACGCGCGGATCAGGGGCTGCTCGGCGCAGGGGGTTCATGACTCCAGTGTGCGCCGCGACGCCGATGGCGGGGCTGTGGAGTGCGGGCCGGCGGCGTGTCACGAGGGAGGGCGAAAGAGCAGGGAATCTATACGAACAAATGTGCGAATACGCCTTGACGTACCCCTGTGCGAATGTTCTGCTGGTATTCGAACGCGGGTTCGAATATGACCGCTGAGGAGGTATCCATGAGTCGTACTCATCGCAGTGACCGCACCATCCACGTCAAGTGTGCAAGTGGGCGTCCTGCACAGTTCATCTGGCGCGACCGGCTCTACCGCGTCGACGAGGTCCTGCAGCAGTGGGACAAGTCGGCGCTGTGGTGGAAGGACGTGCGCGCGACCCCCACCGGCTGCGATGTGCAGACGTGGCGGGTGGCGGCTTCGGCCGGCCGGTTCGACGGTCATGGGGTCTACGAGCTCAGTTTCGACCCGGCTGCGGATCAGTGGTACCTGGTCCGGACGTTCGACTGAAAGGGGGGGACCACCATGACAGTTCTGACCCCTGCCAGCCGGGACCTGCTGCGGACCGCGGTGATCAGTCTCGATGACGCTTACCAGGCCGAAACCCCTGACCACCGCTACATCGCCGCCCACGTCGCGGCGCTCCGGGCGGGCGCCGCCCTGTTGGCGGTCAAAGCCAGGCCCACGCGATCAGCGCGTATCCGCAGCGTCTGGCACATGGTGCCCGGTATCGCCCCTGAGTTGGGGGAGTGGTGCGTCTTCTTCGATGCCATCGGTAAACGCAGAGTGTTCGTGGAGATCGGCCAGGATCAGGTGACCCAGCGGCAAGCCGATGACCTGGTGCGCGACGCTGAGGCGTTCCTGGACCAGGTCGCCCGGATCCTCAACGTGAGCCTGCCGATCCGGATGGCGGGGTAGGCGGCGCATGTTCCCCCATCTGCATGTCGCCTCCTATTACTCCCTGCGCCACGGGGTCTGCTCCCCGCAGGAATTGGTGCAGCGCGCGGTCGAGTTGGATCTGCCCGCGCTGGCACTGACCGACCGGGACGGCCTTTACGGGGCGGTGCGATTCATGCAGGCCTGCCTTGAGCACGGGATGCCGGGGATCCTCGGAGTCGATCTGGCGATGCCGGAGGAGGCGTTGCCACCCACCCCCGGGACCCCGGTCCGGGGCGGGACCTGGCGTGATCTGCGCAATCCCCGGGTGGTGATGCTGGCACGTGGGGGCAGGGGCTGGGCGGCCTTGAGCAGGGTGGTGTCGGCCGCCCACACCAGTGGGGAGCGCGGTCACCCGACCATCGATGACGCATTGCTGGAGGAGTTCGTCGTTCCGGGCGATCTGCAGGTGCTGCTGGGACCCGACTCGGATGTCGGCAGGGCGATCGCCCGGCACCGCTTCGACCTCGCCGACCGGTTGTTACAGCGCTGGCGGTATCTGGCCGGGGACAACGTGTACATGGAGATCGTCAGCCACCGCACCGCACCGCGTGCCTGGGGTGAGCAACGGCCAGGTCCGGATCTGTCCACACCCATGGCCCGCCGGATGTGGACCTACGCCACCGAACGAGAACTCCCGGCGGTGCTTACCAACGCTGTGCGCTACTGCCATCCGCGGCAGGCTGCCACCGCTGACCTGCTGGATGCCATCCGGCGGTTGGTGCCGATGGACTCCCGGCACCTGGACCGAGAGAACTCCGCCGGTTACCTTGCCCCCGGTACGCATATGAAGGGTGTCGCGGAGCAGATCGCCGGGGATCGGGCCGGGCAGTTGCTGGGGATGACCGCTGATCTGGCCCGGGCGTGTGTGCTGGACCCAGTTCATGACTTCGGGATCGGTGACATTCACGTCCCCGAACTCGACGTGTTGCTTTCGGGTAAACCCCCTGTCGAACTCACCGGGCCGGTGATGGCCGGGTTCGCTGCCCGGCGCCATCGCCACGAGCAGCGCAAGGCAGACGCACTGCGTGCCGACGGATTGCTGCGCACGCGCTGTGAAGCCGCTCTGCACACCCGGTTCCGGGCCCAGGAGGTGCCCGCGGCCAGGCAGCGACTGGATGCCGAGCTTGAGGTGATCTCCACGCTGGGATTCGCCGGCTACTTCCTGACTGTGGCGGAGGTCGTCGACCTGATCCGCGAGATGAAGGTCAGAGTGGCTGCCCGCGGGTCAGGCGCGGGCAGCGTGGTGAACTACTTGCTGACCATCTCCGGGGTGGATCCGTTGCGGCATGACCTGTTGATGGAGCGCTTCTTGTCACCGCTACGCCGGGTTCTGCCCGACATCGATATCGATGTGGAGTCGGCACGCCGCACGGACATCTACCGGCGCATCGTGGATCGCTTCGGCGCCCATCGCAGTGCCTGCGTGAGCATGCGCGACACGTACAAGGTGCGTCACGCCATCCGTGATGTCGGGGCGGCGCTGGGCTTCCCCGCCGGGGAGATCGACGATTTCGCCAAAGCCTTCCCGCACATCCGGGCTCGCGACGCCCGTGCGGCGATCGCAGAACTGCCTGAGTTGCGGACCTCGATCGTGGGCACATTGTCCCAGCGCGGCATGCTCGACGGTTTCCTGCATTTCGTGGAGTCACTGGACGGTCTGCCCCGGCACATCGCGATGCATCCGTGCGGGGTGCTGCTGTCGGACTCCTCGTTGCTGGACCGGACCCCCGTCGAAGCCAGCTGGATGGGCTTTCCCATGAGCCAGTTCGACAAGGACGACGTGGAGGCCATGGGTTTCCTCAAACTCGATGTGCTCGGGATCCGTATGCAGTCGGCCATGGCTCATGCCGTGACCGAGGTGCAACGGGTCGATGGGGTGACGGTTGACCTCGAGGACCTGCCCTTCGACGACACCGACACGTTCGACCTGATCCAGAAGGCGAAGACCTTGGGGTGCTTCCAGATCGAGTCACCCGGGCAGCGGGAATTGATCGGCAAGTTCGGTCCGCGCGACTTCAATGACCTCATCATCGACATCTCGCTGTTCCGGCCGGGACCGGTGAAGAGCGACATGATCACGCCTTTCCTGTCCGCTCGGCATGGCTGGCGGGAGCCGCTGCGTATCCACCCCGACCTGGAGCCTGCGCTGGCCGAGACCCATGGGGTGGTGGTGTTCCACGAGCAGGTGCTGCGGATCGTGTCCGTCATGACCGGGTGTTCGGTCGCGGAGGCCGATGAGGTGCGTCGGCAGTTGGGCAGCCCGGACGGCCAGGTGATGATCCGGGACTGGTTCACGCCGGCCGCGCTGCAGAAGGGGTATGACCTCCCCACTGTGGAGAAGGTGTGGGAGGTGTTGCGTGCCTTCGCCAGCTTCGGGTTCTGCAAGGCGCATGCGGCGGCGTTCGCCCTACCCACCTACCATTCGGCGTGGCTCAAACGGCACTATCCGGCGGCGTTCCTGGCCGGGGTGCTGACTCATGACCCGGGGATGTACCCGAAGCGGCTGATCCTGGATGAGGCCCGCAACATGGGGGTGGAGATCCTGGCGTTGGACGTCAATGTCTCGACCGGGCAGTACCGCTTGGAGAAGACCGGTCAGAATTACGGCATCCGGCTGTCATTGGCCGACGTCAAGGGCATCGCCGAGGTGGAGATCTCGGGGATCGAGATGGCCCAGCCGTTCACTGGTCTGGCTGACTTCTGGACCCGCACCTCGGTGTCGCGGCCAGTGGTGGAACGGTTGGTGCGCGCTGGCGGGTTCGACGCGATGCATGGGATCACCGGTGCGCGGCGCAGTGGTCATGTGACTCGCCGGGACCTGCTGCTGCAGGTCGCCGACCTGCACCGGGCCGGTGGCCGGCGCCGGGTTCGCCAGCAGATCACCGTTGACCAGGGCACTGGGCTGGCTCAGAAGGTCGCCGCGCAGTCAAAGGCCCCGAAGGCGTACGCGGTCCCGCAGGCACAACTGGCCCTGCCACTGATCGAGGAGCAGCCACCCAGTGGTCTGCCCGAGATGTCGGTGGCCGACCGGGTGGAGGCCGAGGTCGAGATCCTCGGTCTGGATGTCAGCCGGCATGCCGTGTCGTTCTATGAGCACATGTTCGCCGATCTCGGGGTGGTCCGTGCCAAGGATCTGCTGACCCGGCGCTCGCATGAGCACGTGCTCGTTGCGGGGATCAAAGTCGCCACGCAGACCCCGCCGATCCGTAGCGGTCGCCGAGTCGTGTTCCTGACCCTGGACGACTCCACCGGGCCGGTGGACCTGACCTTCTTCGAGGACGCCCAAGGTCCCTATGCGCATACCGTGTTCCATTCCTGGATGCTGCTGGCTCGTGGGGAGATCCGGCGCACCGGGCGGCGAGGCATCTCCCTGCGCGCCACCGGCGCCTGGTCACTGCCGGAGGTCCATGCGGTGTGGAAGCGGGGTGGCGCCGCTGGTGTGTTCGACCTGCTCAACGCCCCCGTCGTGGCATCGGCTGGCCCGGACCGTCTGGAGGACCCGACGGTGGCCACCGGGGACACAGCTCCCAGCGTCCGACGGGTACTGGTCCATGCCAGCGGATTCCGGCAGTCCCCATATGCAGACACCAAACCTGCCGGTGACTCCGGGAAGAAGCCGCCGAAGCTGTGGCACTCCAGCCCGGGCAGTGCAGGCTAGGACAGGAGATGAGCAGACGACAGACCGGCAAAATTGACTTCCCAGTGCCGAAGGACGACTCGACCTGCACGGTGCTGCATGTCGATATGGATGCCTTCTACGCATCGGTGGAGTTGCTCAGTAGACCCATGCTGCGCGGCAAGCCGGTGATCGTGGGTGGATCTGGCTCCCGGGGTGTGGTGCTGTCGGCCACCTATGAAGCCCGCGAGTTCGGTGTCCGGGCTGCCATGTCGATGTCGCGTGCCCAGCGGATGTGCCCCGACGCGGTCATCATCAGTCCGGACCACCGGCGCTACGCCCGCGTGAGTTCGGGGGTGATGGAGATCTTCCGCTCGGTCACGTCGGCCGTCGAGCCGATCTCCCTCGACGAGGCGTTCCTGGACATCTCCGGGGCACTGCGCAAGCACGGCAGCCCCACACTGATCGCGGAGTTGTTGCGTGCGCGGGTGCACGACGAGCAGGGCATCACCTGTTCGGTCGGAGGGGCCCCCACGAAGTTCGTGGCAAAGGTGGCCAGTGCCCACGCCAAGCCCGACGGGATGCTGATGATTCCCGCCGATGCGGTCATCGCCTTCCTGCACCCGCTGCCCGTGGGCGCCCTGTGGGGGGTGGGTCCACGCACCGAGGAGCAGTTGCACAGCCTGGGCGTACGCACGGTGGCCGACGTGGCGCACCTGCCCCGCGGTGTCCTGCGCCGAGCGCTCGGACACTCGGCTGGCGACCACCTCGCTGACCTCGCCTGGGGCCGTGACACCCGGGAGGTGCAAAGTGCGGTGCGTGAGCGCAGTGTCGGCTCAGAGCACACCTTCGCCGGTGACGTCGATGATCCCGAGATCATCAGCCGCCACCTGCTGCGCCTTTCCGACCACGTGGCTGCCCGCCTTCGTGCTGCCGGCTGGGTGGGTCGCACCGTTTCCATCAAGCTCCGGTTCGCAGACTTCACCACTATCACCCGGTCTAAGACCATGCCTGAGGCCACCGACGTCGGACGGGACATCTACGCGCAGGCGCAGTTGTTGTACGAAGCCTTGCGTCTGCAACGCGCCCGCCTGCGTTTGGTCGGAGTGCGGATGGAGAAGCTGCAGTCTGTCGAGTCTGCCAGCCACCAGATCCGCTTCGACGAGCCTGAGGCGGGGTGGCGGGAGGCCGAGACGGCTGTGGACCGGGCACGTGCCCGGTTCGGGGACGGCGTGGTCAAGCCGGCCAGTCTGCTCGATCCAGATGGCGACTGACCTGATCACACGAAGGACGCTCGAGGTGTCCTGCCGAACTCGCCCCGCCGGCCCTTTCGTCATTCCGGCCGACGCGAGCCCCCCTCGACATCCCACGTACTGGACTTCCTCGTTCGGCACCCAACCAGGACAAAACGCGCGCTCCCCGCACTCAGTCTCGGCCCTTCGGGGGAGAATCTGTCGTCCGTACGCGCTTTCCGGTAAGTTTGAGGACCCTCCGGGTTTGCAACCGGAGGATAGAGCCGTATCGTTACAAATATCGCCCAACGACGGAGGTGACAGTGCCCCTCTCAGAGCATGAGCAGCGTTTGCTCGAGCAGATGGAGCGGGCCCTCATGGCCGAGGACCCGAAGTTCGCCACGTCCTTGCGACATGGCTCCTCCGGTGCTGACCGTCGCCGCATCGTCGGCGGAGTGATTGGCGCACTCGTCGGGATGGCCATTCTGCTGGCCGGTGTGTCGGCCAATCTGGTTCCCCTTGGTGTTCTCGGGTTCATCGTCATGCTCGGTGCGGTGTTCCTTGTGATCTCGGGTGTCCGCCACGGGGGTCCGGCCAAGGCCACGGCAGCTGGTGCCGAGAAACCGAACCAGGCCAACCCCTCGGCCAAGCAGCCAGGCAAGTCGGGCTTCATGGCCAAGTTCGAACAGCGTTGGCAGGATCGCAATCGTCGCGACGGGCGTGACGTCTGAGCCGGTGACCGTCCACAGGGCGTACCTCGGATAGGTTCTTTGGCGACGTCGTCGTCGGCGATGTCCAGCAGCATCCTGTTGGGCCGCGATTCCGTGAAGCCATGCCACATGGTTCACGCCGCTGACGTGCACCACGAACCAGAATCACGTCAATGCTGAAGTGGCGAGCAGCGATCCATCACTGACGGGCGAATCATCGTCAACTCCCGCTTGACCGTGGCGATCGTCTTGGGTTCTTTCGTGATCGACATCAGCCAGAACATGGTGGCCAATCTCGGCCGGACGGATATGACGCCCCTGCAAGTCGCCGCCCTGTGGAACTGCCGTCGTGGAGCCCCAAAGAACCTGTTCAACGGCGCTTCGGACCAGCTGATGGAGATCTGTGGTGAAAAGTGGAGGGAAATGGAGTACGGTGGGGCGATAGGCCAGACATAGACCAAGGAGGTGGGCCTGATGTTTCTGGGCACCCACACTCCGAAAGTCGATGAGAAGGGCCGCATCATCCTGCCGGCGAAGTTCCGTACGGACTTGGCCGACGGCGTTGTCCTGACCAAGGGCCAGGACCGATCACTCGTGCTGTGGCCCATGGCCGAGTTCGAGGCCGCAGCCACGCGGATTCGAGAAGCGAGCCAATCGAATGCTGCGGTGCGGGCCTACTCGCGGGTGCTGTTCTCCAGCGCCTTCGACCAAGTGCCGGACCGGCAGGGCCGCATCACAGTACCCCCCACTCTGCGCGACTACGCGGGCCTCGACCGCGAGTGTGTCGTGGTGGGAAACCACAAGACGGTGGAGATCTGGGACGACAGTGCGTGGGAGCAGTATCTGGCCACACAGGATGCTGCCTTCGCCGACATCGATGAGGAGGTGGTGCCGGGCTTGTTCTGACCTCACTCTTGTGCGACGTGGCCCCCGGCCGGCATCAGCTTCATCTTGGATCACTTCCCCGGATCCAAGGTGGGCCCCTTCCGCTGCAGTGCGCGGACGGGGACCTCGCGGCACAAACCCCCTACCCAGCAACCCCCAAGGACAGCAATGAACGACCCACGTCACGTGCCCGTGGCACTGGCGCGTGTGCTGGACCTGCTCGAACCCGTACTGACCAAGGAAGCCGTGATTGTGGATGCAACGACAGGCCTCGGCGGCCACACCGCCGCTGTGCTCGATCGCTTCCCGCAGGCATCCGCGGTCGGTCTCGATCGCGACCCGCACGCCGTCGTTGCGGCACGCGAGAACCTGCAGGCGTTTCCGGGTAGGGCCGCTGTGCATCATGCCCGGTACGACCAGATGGGGGAGGTCCTCGATGACCTGCACATCCCCAAGGTCGATGCCGTGCTGTTCGACCTCGGGGTGTCCAGCATGCAGATCGACGACGCGTCGCGCGGCTTCTCCTACATGCGCTCGGCAACCCTGGACATGCGAATGGATACCACCGCATCCTTGACCGCCGAAGAAGTCGTCAACGAGTACGCGCAGTCGGAGTTGGCGCGCATCCTGTGGGAGTACGGCCAGGAGCGGTTCGCCCGCCGGATCGCGCGTGAGATCGTCAACCGGCGCCCCTTGCGCACCAGCGATGACTTGGTCGCGGCCGTCGACGCGGCCATTCCCATGGCGGCGCGCCGCAAGGGCCATCCAGCCAAGCGCACATTTCAAGCGATCCGGATCGAGGTCAATGCGGAGTTGCTGAGTCTGCATGACGCCATCCCGGTCGCGCTCGACCGCCTACGCCCTGGCGGGCGCTTCATCGCTCTGAGTTACCACTCGCTGGAGGATAAAATGATCAAACGTGCCCTCCGGCAGGGCTCCGAATCGACGGCTCCACCGGATCTTCCCGTGGTTCCGGCCGACTCGCTGCCATGGCTTCGCCTCCTAACTCGCGGTTCGGAGGTAGCGTCGGAGGAAGAAATCGCAGCAAATCCCCGGGCACGCTCAGTCCGGATACGTGCTGCCGAGAAGGTGCGGGAGGCATCATGACGGCTGTACCCCACGCGGGTTCGCGCCGCACGGTCCTCCGCCGAACAGCCCCCGTGGTCCACAGCACGCGCACCGGGGTGATGAGCAATGGCATGTTCGCCATGGCCGCCCTGGCTGTGATGAGCATCGGTCTGCTGTCTCTGCTGGTGCTCAACACGGCCTTGGCGAAGGGCAGTTTCCGTGCCCACGAACTCCGCGTGCAGAAGGCCGATCTCGCTCAGCAGGAGCAATTGTTGCGGACCCAGATCGAGAACGCTTCATCGCCGGTGACTCTGTATCGTCGTGCCACCGACCTCGGCATGGTGGAGTCGGTGACCCCGGCGTTCATCCGCCTGGCAGACGGCAAGATCCTGGGCGTCCCATACGCCGCGGGAACCACGATGGACCCGGTCACTGGGCAGCCGATCGCCGGTGACACCCCCACCGATCCCGCAGCCGCCACCGATGGCACCGACCCGGCCGCCACACCGGCCCCCACGGCGCAGGCGCCGACTGTCGCACCGACAACTGACCCGGAAAGCGCCGCCTCACCCGGCGTGGCAACCGAGCCTGGAACCGATACTGAGCAACCCTTGGGTATAACCGGTCGCTAGGTAAGCGCCAGCACCCCAGACGAACAGGACATGCGAAGTGAGTACGTCGACCCGCCCGCCCTCCAGGTCGAGTCTGGTGTTCCATACCGCAGAGGGCGAACCACGCACCTATGCGCGGGCTGACTCCGCGCGTCGCCTGCGTCTGCTCTCAATCGGCCTGGCCTTCGTGCTGAGCATCTTCGCCGCCCGGCTCGTCGATCTGCAATTGCTGAACCGGGAACCTCGGGCCGAGGCGGCTGTGGCCAACCGGACCGCCGTGGTCACACTGCCTGCCAAACGCGGCACCATCTACGACGCGAAGATGAATATCCTGGCCGAGTCGGTCGAGGCGGTCGACGTCACGGCTGATCCCCGGCAGGTGAAGGACCGGGAGGCCACGGCGGATTATCTGGCCCCCATCCTGAACATCCCTCGCGAACAGATCGTGGCGTCGCTGACCAGCGACAAACACTTCGTGTACATCGCCAAGCAGGTCTCGCCGGAGACCTGGGACGCAGTCAGCTCACTGGACCTGGTGGGCATCTTCGGGCAGAAGACCACCAAGCGCTACTACCCAGGCGGCGAGCTCGGGGCCAACATCATCGGCTACGTGCAGGCCGACGGTGTCGCTGGCGCCGGGCTGGAATATGGCCTGGACACCGAATTGCGGGGCACCGACGGCCAGAAGATCTTCGAGAGCGGGATCGGTGGTCGGCAGATCCCCACGGGGTCCGAGCGCGAGCGGGAGCCGGTATCGGGGACCAGCGTGCAGTTGACGATCGACCGGGATCTGCAGTGGGTCGCCCAGCAGGCCCTCGAGTCGCGGGTCAAGGAGGTGCAGGCTGACAGCGGGACGGTGGTGGCCATGGACCCCCGCACCGGCGAGATCAAGGCGCTGGCCTCAGTGCCCACCATGAACCCCAACTTCCCCGCTGCAGCCAGTGACGCGAACCGGAACAACCGGGCGGTGACCGAGGTGTTTGAGCCGGGCTCGACCAGCAAAGTCATGACCATGGCGGCGGTCCTTGACCAGCAAGCGGCGACCCCGCGCACGGTTTTCACCGTTCCTTACACCATTCAGCGCGGCGGCAGCACGTTCCGCGATCATGACGGCCACCCGACGTACCGGCTCACGCTGGCGGGGATCCTGGCGAAGTCCATGAACACGGGCACGATCGAGGCTGCGGAGTTGATCGGTGGCGAGAAACTGTATGAATACGTCAAGAAGTTCGGTGTGGGTGAACCGACCGGCCTGAACTTCCCAGGGGAGTCCGACGGCTATGTGCCGCCGCCATCCGAATGGTCGCCGACGTCCTTCCCGACGATCGCCTTCGGCCAGGGCTTGTCCGTCAACGCCATTCAGGTGGCCAGTGTCTTCGCCACTGTGGCCAATGGCGGGGTCCGGATCCCGGCGACCCTGGTGAAGTCATACATCAGTCCGGACGGCGAAGTGCAGCCTGCGCAGACGCCCGCCGGCACCCGGGTGGTCAGCGAGGAGGCCGCCGACCAGACGATGCGAATGATGGAGCAGGTGGTCGGCGCGGAAGGTACCGCCCAGATGGCTGCCATCGATGGGTACCGGGTCGCTGGCAAGACAGGTACTGCCTACCGGATCAACGACGACTGTGGTTGCTACGACAACTCCGTGACGGCCTCGTTCATCGGGGTGGCGCCCGCCGACGATCCCGCACTGGTCGTCGCGGTCATCGTGCACAATCCGAAGCTGTCCCGCTACGGCGGGCTCACCGGTGGGCCGGTCTTCCGTGAGGTGATGGTGCACGGTCTGCAGCAGATGAATGTGCCTCCCAGCGGGAAGAAGTCCCCGGAGATGCCGATCTACGAAACCGATCTGAAGAAATGACGGCGGGCGTGGCCGACAGCGCGTTCATCAGGAAACCGGCCACCCCTGCCAGAATTGCGGATCTGTGCCGGATGCTGAACGCGCCGCCGCTGCCGGGCACCGTGACTGGCGTCACCCTGAGTTCGTCCGCGGTGCTGCCGGGCGATCTGTACGCGGCTCTGCCGGGTGCGCGCACCCATGGCGCCCACTACGCCGGTGATGCGTGCCAGCGGGGGGCGGCGGCGATCCTCACCGACCCAGCCGGGGCCGCGCTGCTGCCTGAGGCTGGCGTGCCGGTGATCGTCGTTGCGGATCCCCGTGGGGTGTTGGGAGTGGTGGCAGCCACGATCTACGGCCATCCCGGCGCGAACCTGCGGACCCTGGCTGTGACCGGCACCAACGGCAAGACCACCGTCACCTACATGCTGCGTGCTGCGTTACGGGCTCTCGGTGTCGCCACCGGCATGATCGGCACGACGGGCACCTGGGTGGGATCCACGCTCGTGCCAACGGTGCGCACCACCCCTGAGGCCCCCGACGTCCAGGCGCTCATGGCCATGATGGTCGACGAGGGCGTGCAGGCGCTGGCGATGGAGGTGTCCAGCCACGCTCTGGTCCTGGGCAGGGTCGACGGGTTCGCCTTCGACGTCGCCGCGTTCACCAACCTCAGCCCGGATCATCTGGACTTCCACGAGACCATGCAGGAGTACTTCGCGGCGAAGGCTTCCCTGTTCACCGACGAGCACGCCCGGGCCGCCATCATCAACACCGACGACGCGTGGGGCCGCCGCCTGGCAACACAGGTCAGGTTGCCCAGTTACACCTACAGCCTGTCCGGATCCGCGGACCTCATGGCCCGGGATGTGCGGTGCCGGGCCAGCGGATCCGAGTTCACTGTCGCCAGCGGTGATGTCGAACTCCCGGCCCGGATCGGCGCCCCAGGGATGTTCAACGTGGCCAATGCACTGGGCGCGTTGGGGATGCTGCAGGCGACTGGCGTACCGCTGGCAGAGGCGGCCCAAGCGCTGACGGCCTTCGACGGTGTGCCCGGGCGCATGCAGGTGGTCCCGGGTGACATCGCTGTGATCGTGGATTATGCACATACCCCGGATGCGGTGCGGGGGGCACTGGACTCTGTGCGGCCCCTGACACAGGGCAGAATCTGGTGTGTGTTGGGATGCGGTGGAGATCGAGACGTTGCCAAGCGACCGGACATGGGCCGGATCGCGGCCGAACGCAGCGACGAACTCGTGGTGACCGATGACAACCCTCGATCCGAGGTGCCCGCGGCCATCCGGGCTGCCGTACTTGCAGGCGCGAATACCGTGCCAGGGGCACGAGTACGGGAGATCGGCGACCGCGGCGAGGCCATCACGACCGCCATTGCGGGTGCCCAGCCCGGCGACACTGTGATGATTCTGGGAAAGGGCCATGAGACCGGTCAGGAGATTCAGGGTGTGAATCACCCCTTCGACGATCGGGTGGCCGCCCAGCAGGCATTGGAGGCACGCCGGTGATAGCGATGACCCTCGGTGAGGTCGCCAGCGCCCTGCGGAGTTCCCTGGTCTGCGGCGATCCGCAGGCGGTGATTGACGCGGTTGTCGTCGACTCCCGACAGGCGTCGGCCGGTTGCCTGTTCCTGGCTGTGGTGGGTGAGACCCATGACGGCCACGACTACGTGGAGCAGGCATTGGCCGCCGGTGCCGCGGCCGCCCTTGTCAGCCGCGCCGTTGCTGGTCCGCACATCCTGGTCGATGACACGGTGGTGGCCGCGGGTGCTCTGGCCAGGCACCTCATCGATGGCCACCAGCAGTTGCAGGTCGTCGCCTTGACCGGCTCCTCGGGCAAGACCAGTACGAAGGACATGCTGCGAGTGATGCTTGCGGCGTTCGCGCCGACCGTGGCTCCACAGGGCTCCTTCAACAACGAACTCGGCCTGCCGCGCACCGTCTTCGAGGTCACCGAGCAGACCCGCTACCTGGTCGCGGAGATGGGTGCCCGCGGTGCCGGACATATCGCTTACCTGTGTGGCATCGCGCCACCGGACGTATCACTGTTTCTCAACGTGGGTCACGCGCACCTGTCCGAGTTCGGTACCCAGGAGGGGATCGCGTCGGCGAAGGGGGAGATTCTGTCCGCGCTCGGGCCGGCGGGTGTCGCGGTGCTCAATGCGGACGACTCCCGGGTGATGGGGCAGGCCGCGAGGGCGCCGGGCCGGATCGTGACATTCGGGCAGGCTGCGGGAGCCGACGTGCGGATCACCGACCTATCGCTGGAGGCTGGAAAACCCGTGGTGACACTGCGCCACGGCGAGGACGTGGCCGTCGTCCGGCTCGGTGTGCACGGCGAGCATCAGGCGTTGAACCTGGCGGCCGCCGTGGCCACTGCAGTTGCCCTCGACCTGGATTTTCGCGCAGCGACGCAAGCCCTCGACGGGGTGCGCCTCGACAGCCGCTGGCGCATGGAGGTCGACATGACCGCCGACGGTGTCACCGTCATCAACGACGCCTACAACGCCAACCCGGAGTCGACCGCCGCAGGTCTGCGAGCGCTGGCGGAAATGGGCCGCGGTGCCACGACGTGGGCGGTGCTCGGCGAGATGCGCGAACTCGGGGACGCGGCCCTGACCGAGCATGATGCCATCGGCCGACTCTGCGTGCGGTTGAACATCTCCCGGCTGATCGCGGTCGGAGACGGTGCCCGGCCCATCCACATGGGGGCGGCCCACGAGGGCTCGTGGGGCAGGGAGTCGGTGTTCGTGCCCGATGTCGCGGGCGCCATCGCGCTGTTGCAGGCAGAGGTGGCACCGGGCGACTTCGTCCTGGTCAAAGCGTCACGGGCTGTGGGGCTCGAACTGGTGGCGCAGGCACTGCTGGGGGAGACCTCGTGAAACTGGTGGTCATCGCCGGCCTGGTGGCCCTTATCATCACGCTGTTCGGCACCCGGTTGCTGATCCGGTTCCTGATGCGGCACGGCTACTCGCAGGCGATCCGGGTCTCCACCGATGGTGTGCCATATCCAGAGCATGAAGGCAAGCTGGGGACGCCTTCGATGGGTGGTTTGGCCATCCTCATCGCGCTCGTCGTGGGCTACACGGTGTCCCATCTCTACGCCTGGCAGGCCCCCTCCGCCTCCGGGCTGCTCGCCTTGTATCTGATCGTCGGTCTGGGTCTGGTCGGGGCGGCTGACGACTACCTCAAGATCTTCAAGCAGCGGTCCACCGGTATCCGTGCTCGCACCAAGTTGTTCGGCCAGGGGTTCATCGCGCTGACCTTCGCCTACGGGACGACGCTGTTCCCCGACGAGTACGGCCGCACCCCGGCCAGCAATGCGATCTCATTGGTCCGCGACACCCCGATCGTGCTGCCGCTGGTGCTGCTCATCGTGTGGATCTGGTTGTTGATCACAGCGGCCACCAACGCGGTCAACCTCACCGACGGTCTGGACGGCCTGGCCGCCGGTGCCAGCGCCATCACGTTCATGGCCTACACACTGCTGGGCGTGTGGCAGTACGGCCAGAACTGTTCCTTCGGACGGTTCCTGCGCTGTTATGACGTGCGCGACCCGCTCGACCTCGCCGTGGTCGCGGCCGCCATGACCGGGGCCTGCGTCGGGTTCCTGTGGTGGAACTGCTCACCCGCGCAGATCTTCATGGGTGACACCGGGTCGCTCGCGCTGGGCGGCGGGATCGCGGCCCTGGCGATCCTGAGCCGGACTGAACTCCTGCTGCCGCTCATGGGCGGCCTGTTCCTGATCATCACCCTGAGCGTGATCGGGCAGGTCGGCAGCTTCAAGCTCACGGGTAAACGGATGTTCCGAATGGCGCCCCTGCATCACCACTTCGAGATGAAGGGGTGGGGTGAGGTCACGATCGTCGTGCGTTTCTGGATCGTGCAGGCCCTGTTCGTGGCGGCCGCCTTGTCGCTGTTCTACGCGGAATGGGTGCGCCTGTGACACACCTGCCGGCTCCCGGGGAGCCCAACTGGTCGGGGCTGCGCGTCGTTGTCGCGGGGATCGGGATTGCCGGGTTCGCCTGCGCCGACGCCATGCTCGAGCGCGGCGCGCAGGTCACCGTCGTCGATGACAACGACGGCGCCGATCAGCGCAACCGGGCGCAGATCCTGGAGGTGCTGGGCGCCACGGTGCGGCTCGGCGACGGGCGGACCTTGCCCGACGCGGATCTGCTCGTCGTCTCGCCGGGACTGCCGCCCAGCGCCCCGATCATCCGGGCCGCCGCTCAGCAGGCCATGCCTATCTGGGGCGAACTGGAAGTGGCGTGGCGGGTGCGTGACCCGCAGGGGGCACCCTGGCTGTTCGTCACCGGGACCAACGGCAAGACGACCACCACGCTGATGCTGGCCTCCATGCTGCGGGCTGCGGGCCTGCGCACGGACGCGGTGGGCAACATCGGCGTGAGCCTCGTGTCGGCCGTGCTCGATCCCCAGCCCTATGACGTGCTGGCTGTGGAAGTGGGCGCGCCGCAGCTGCCGTTCGTCCACACTGTGTCGCCGTACTCGGCGGCCTGCCTGAACCTCGCTGAGGACCACGTGGACTTCTTCGGCTCCTTCGGTGACTACCGGGCGGCCAAGGCGCGGGTCTTCGAGCGCACGCAGGTGGCGTGTGTCTACAACAGCCAGGACCGGGCCACGATGCGCATGGTCGAAGAGGCCGAGGTGATCGAGGGGTGCCGGGCGATCGGCTTCACCTTGGGCATCCCGGGTCGCTCCGAAGTCGGTGTGGTCGAAGACATTCTTGCCGATCGCGCGTTCCTCGAGGAGCGACAGACGCACGCCCTCGAACTCTGCACCGTCAAGGATGTCCACCCACCGGTGCCGCACCAGATCGCCAACGCGCTTGCTGCGGCCGCGCTGGCCCGCTCCTTCGGTGTCCCGCCCGCGGCCGTCGGCAAGGGGCTGCGGGAGTTTCAGCCCGCCGCACACCGGATCGCCGACGTCGGCACGGTCAACGGCGTTTTGTACGTCGACGATTCCAAGGCCACCAACGCCCATGCCGCGGACATGTCCCTGCGCGCCTACGACTCGGTGGTGTGGATCGCCGGGGGGCTGGCCAAAGGGCAGACTTTCGACGATCTTGTGACCCGGCACGCCCGTCGACTGCGCGCAGTGGTGTTGCTCGGTGCCGATCGGCACCTGATCCGGGAGGCACTGCAGCGACACGCCCCGGATGTGCCCGTGGTAGAGGTCACGGGCACGGACACTGGTGCAATGCGAGATGTGGTGAGGGCGGCTGCCGACTCAGCCGTTCCCGGGGACACTGTTCTGTTGGCGCCGGGATGCGCCTCCTGGGACATGTTCACCGACTACGCGCAGCGCGGCCGGACCTTCGCCGCTGCCGTGGCCGACCTGGGTGTGGACGACTGACTATGTGGCATGTGATCCCCGGCGGGGAAACGCTGCGCCGGTGGTGGAACCACCCACTGGCCAACTACGCCCTCCTGCTCAGCACGACGATGCTTCTACTCGTCCTGGGCATCGTCATGGTCTTCTCCGCCAGCAACGTGGTCACCTACGCCGCGGGCGCCGGGGTCGGGCTCACCGTCACCCAGAAGCAGTTGATGTTCGCGGTGGTCGGCCTCGTAGCCATGGTCGTCATCTCCCGGGCATCGATCCCGGCACTGCGGCGAGCCGCACCGTTCCTACTCATCGCCGCGTTTATCGGCCTCTTCCTGGTCTTCGTCCCCGGCATCGGAGTGTCCGTCTTCGGCCAGCGCAACTGGATCTCGTTCGGTGGGCCCTTCCAATTCCAGCCCAGCGAGTTGGCGAAGTTCGCGCTGGTGCTGTGGGGTGCGGACCTGCTCACGCGCAAACAGAAGGTCATTCACGAATGGCGTCACTTGGTGATGCCGCTGATCCCGGTGTGGTTCGCCATCGTCGTGCTGATCATCGCCGAGGGCGACATGGGAACCACCATCGTCATGTTCCCGATCATGGCCGCCCTGCTGTACGTGGCCGGTGCGCCTGCCCGGATCTTCGGTGCCGCGGCGCTGAGCCTGGTTGCTCTCGTGGCAGTGGCCTCGGTGACGGTCGCGTACCGCATGCAGCGCTTCCGCACCTGGCTCGATCCCGGCTCGGACCCCAGTGGTGCCGGCTACCAGATCATCCACGGGCAGTACGGCCTGGCCACTGGCGGTCTTGCGGGCACCGGTCTGGGGGCCAGCCGTGAGAAGTGGGGCGGCTTGCCGGAGGCGCACACCGACTTCATCTTCGCGGTCATCGGTGAGGAACTCGGTCTGATCGGCACAGTCAGCGTGCTGCTGATGTTCGCGATCATCGCGATCGTCGCTATCCGGGTGGCCCGCAACAGTGACGACATGTTCGTGAAACTCACCACCGCCGGCCTGCTGGCCTGGATCGTAGGACAGGCGATGATCAACATCGGGGCAGTTTTGGGACTGCTGCCGATCACCGGGTTGCCATTGCCCATGGTGTCGTATGGCGGATCGTCGCTGCTGATGTGCCTGTGCGCCATCGGGGTGCTGCTCGCCCTTGCTCGCGCCGAACCGCAGGCCGCCGACGTGCTGCGGGCCCGGCGTGGCGATACGCGCACCCGGGTGATCACCCCGCGGGTGCGTCACTGACGATGGCGCTGCACGTGGTGGTCGCCGGTGGTGGCACAGCCGGGCATGTGGAACCGGCGCTGAACCTCGCCGACGCCCTTGTCGCTGCCAGGCCGGACACCGTTGTCAGCGCTCTGGGCACGGCGGAAGGGCTTGAGACCCGACTGGTGCCGGCCCGGGGCTATGACCTCGACATCATCCCGCGGGTGCCACTGCCGCGGAAGCCGTCGAAGGATCTGCTGACCCTGCCCGGCCGGCTGCGTACCGCGGTCCGGCGCTGTCGTGAGGTGTACGCCGCACGCCAGGCCGACGTCGTGGTGGGATTCGGGGGATTCGTGGCGCTGCCCGCCTATCTGGCAGCCCGGGGCAGGGTGCCGATCGTGATCCACGAGGCGAATGCCAAAGCGGGACTGGCGAACAAGGTCGGGCGGCGCTTTACGCACTACGTGGCCGAAGCCACCGCTGGCAGCCTGCCTGGTGCGGTGCGGATCGGGATCCCGCTGCGCGAGAGTATCGCCCACCTCGATCGATCGAGGCGCCGTGAGCAGGCGTGTGCGCGCTGGGGGATCGACCCCGACCGAGCATGTCTGCTGGTCTTCGGTGGTTCGCAAGGTGCCCGGTCCCTCAACGCCGCCACGGTGGCGGCCGCGCCCGCTCTGCTGGCCGCCGGGGTGCAGATCCTGCATGCCTACGGGCACAAGAACGCCGACCAGGTCGCCTCCGTGGCCGATGCGTCCGGCTACTTCGCGGTCGACTACATCGACGGTATGGACGAGGCCTATGCCGCAGCGGATGTGGCGGCCTGCCGAGCGGGTGCCCTGACCTGCGCCGAGCTGGCAGCAGTGGGGCTGCCCGCCGTGTACGTGCCGTTGCCGATCGGCAATGGCGAGCAGCGGCTCAATGCGCTGCCGGTCGTCGAGGCCGATGGCGGAGTGCTCATCGAGGATGCCGCACTGACCCCGACGGCGCTGGCGGAGGCCGTGCTCAGCATCGTGTCGCCACCCGGCAGACTGGAGGCGATGGCAGCCAACGCGGCGGCGCACGGGGTGCGGGACGCCGGCGCGCGGCTGGCGGACATGGTGTTCACGGCGGCAGGTAGGGGAGTGCAGTGAGCGAGCAGATCACGACGATTCCCGACAGCGTGCACATTCTGGGCATCGGTGGTGCGGGGATGAGTGCCCTCGCGCGGCTGTTGCTGGCCCGCGGGGTGGCGGTGAGTGGCTCGGACGCCAAGGACTCCCGCCGGCTGGAGGCTCTGCGCGCCCTCGGGGCGGCCTGCCATGTGGGCCACGACCCGGCGAATGTGCCCGAGGTTGGTGCTGTCATCGTCTCCACCGCGATCACCGAGTCCAACGTTGAACTCATGGCCGCGCGCCGGCGAGGCATCCCGGTGCTGCACCGGTCCGTCGCCCTGGCCCTGACCATGACCGGCACCAAGGTGTTCGCGGTCGCCGGCACCCACGGCAAGACGACCACGACCTCGATGCTCACCGTGATCCTGCAGGCCTGTGATGCCGACCCGTCGTTCGCCATCGGCAGCGAACTCAATGAGACGGGTTCCAACGCGCATCTGGGAACGGGCGAGGCGTTCGTGGTCGAGGCCGACGAGAGCGACGGCTCCTTCCTGCGGCTCGACAGTCAGGTGGGCATCATCACCAACGTGGAACCGGACCATCTCAACTACTGGGGCACGGCTGCGGCCATGGAGCAAGGATTCGTGGACTTCGCCACGGGCATCCGCGACCGCGACGGCTTTGTGGTCGCCTGTGCCGATGATCCAGGCGCTGCGGATGTCACCGAGCGGGCACGCAGCCTCGGAGTGGACGTGCGAACGTACGGGATTGAGGCGGCCGCGAACTACGCCGTCGGCATCGAGGCACTGCACGGCGACTCATCTGATTTCACAGTCACCGGCCCGGGACTGCAGGTCGCGGCGCACGTGGGAGTCGGCGGGTTGCACAACGTGCTCAATGCGACGGCCGCGATGATCGCTGCATCCGGTGCGGGTTTCGACGCTGCGGACATCGTTCATGGTGTGGGACAGTTCCGGGGCACTCGGCGCCGCTTCGAGTACCGCGGGGAGGTCAGCGGTGTTCGCGTCTTCGACGATTACGCACACCATCCGACCGAGATCGCCGCGACCTTGCGAGCCGCACGCGCCGTCGTCGGAGAGGGCCGGATCCGCGTGGCTTTTCAGGCCCACCACTACTACCGCACCGCGATGTACCTGCAGGAGTTCGGTACAGCGCTCGGTCTGGCGGACTTCGTCGTTGTGCTGGAGGTGTTCGCGCCGGGCGAGGAACCCATCCCGGGGGCCAGCGGGCGGGGCATGGCCGAGGCGGTCCCACTGGCTGCCGACCAGGTGGTCTTCGAACCGTCCTGGTCAGCGGTGGCCAATCATCTGGCCGCAGGCGCCCAGCCTGGGGACATCATCATGACCCTCGGTGCGGGAGACATCCATCTGTTGATCCCCGAGGTGCTCGATCTCCTCACAGTGCGCCTTGATGGGGAGCGGCCATGACAATCACTGAGGAAGCCCCTTCGAACACCACACCGGCGCCGCGTCACCGCCGCCGCCGTACCGCCCTGATCGCCGGCGCCGGTGCCGTGGTCCTGGTCGGCTCAGCTGTCTACGTCGCGGGCTGGACGCCTTTGATGGGGGTGCGAACCGTCACCGTGCAGGGAGCCTCGACGGTCAGTGAGGTGCAACTCATCTCCACAGCGGCGATTCCCACGGGAACCCCGCTGATGCGCGTGGATGTCCGGGCGGCGACCGCTCGCCTGGCCGATCTCCCGCAGGTCGCGAACGTGGATGTGCGCCGCGAGTGGCCCCGCAAAGTCGTGATCACGGTCACCGAGCGGGAGGCCGTGGCCATGCAGAAGTCAGGTACGTCCTGGGAGTTGCTGGACACCAATGGCAACCCCTTCGCGATCGCACCGAGCAAACCCAAGGACCTGCCGACCATGGAGCGCTCGGCCGACCCGGCGACCAACACGGCGATGCTGCAGGTGCTCGCCAGTTTGACACCGGAGATCCGGGCTCAAGTGACATCGGTGTCCGCGACCTCCCCCAACGCCGTGCGTCTGACCCTGCGGGGAGACGGCGGCATCGTCCAATGGGGTTCTCCGGACATGTCCGATTACAAGTCCCAGGTGCTGGCGGTGCTGCTACCGACGAAGGCAGGATGGTACGACGTCAGCAACCCCAACACGCCGACCACCGCAGATGCACCGCCAGTGCCCAAACCGCTCGCCAGCCCCAGCGATGCGGCACTACCCACCCCGTCGGCCTCCGCCGCAACGACAGCCCCGTCGGTGCCGAGCGAATCGTCACCCTCTGCGGTCCCCAATGCTGTAGCGACCCCCGAGACCAGTCCACAGCCTGCGGTGTCACCGCTGGGTGTGGTGACGGACTGATCAGCCCATGGCCATGTCGTGGGTGGGTGGGCTTCCTGCCTGCTCACCGGGTTTGACGACCACGAACTGACCCATCACGCCGAGGTCCTCATGGAGGAGCAGGTGGCAGTGGAACATGTACGGCCAGTCCGGGTCGGTGTAGTCGGTGAACCGCACGAGAATGCGCACGGTGGTGCGCGGCGCGACGTAGATGGTGTCCTTGTACCCGCTGACCTCGGGGGCAGGTGGCCGCCCGTCCATGCTCAGCACCCGGAACTGCACATTGTGCACATGGAAGTTGTGGGGCTGTGGATCAACGTTGGTGATCTCCCACACCTCGTTCTGATCAACAGGAACGGCCATGTCGATCCGGTTCATGTCCATCGGCCGGCCGTTGATGGCCCGGCCCTGCACCGCGAAGGTCCGGGTGGTGCTGGCGGCGCCGACATCGGGGGCGGGCAGGGACGTCAGCGTCTGGGCCAACTCAGGGGAGGCAGTGAGGGAGCCGGCTGCGCGCAACTCGAGGATGTCGAAGGTGCCGCCGCTGTACAGGGAGTCGCGGGTGGTCCCTAGATGGGGCGGCGAGCTCGTCAGCATGACCGTCTCCCCGGGCGCCATCCGCACCACGACCTCGGCCCGTTCTCCCGGGGCCAGCTGAACGCGGTTGGCCATCATGGGGGTGCCGAGCAGGCCGCCGTCGGAGGCGACCACGGCGAACTCCCGATCGTCGGCGAAACCGAAGTTGTAGAACCGGGCATTTGACGCGTTGAGCAGGCGCAGGCGCACGGCCTGCGTGCTGACCGGCAGGTACGTGCCGACCTTGCCGTTGGTGACGATCGTGTTGCCGAGGAAGCCCGTCGAGGGGCCGTCGGCAGAATCCACGACGAGTTGGCCGTCCTCGGTGAACGACTTGTCCTGCACTATCAACGGGATGTCGTCGACACCGTAGGTGTCGGGCAGCCCTACGTCCGGAGCCTCGGGATCATCGACCAGGATCATCCCGGCGAGCCCCCGGTACACCTGTTGGGCGGTCTCGCCGTGCGGATGCGAGTGGTACCACAGGGTGGCCGCGGGTTGATCCACGCGCCAGCGCGGTGACCAGGTCTGTCCCGGCTCGATCATCGAGTGCGGACCGCCGTCCATCTTCGCCGGCACATGCATGCCGTGCCAGTGCAGGGTCGTCATCTCGTCGAGGTCGTTCTCGACGTCCACCTGCACTCGTTGGCCCCGCGTGAGTCGCAGGGTGGGCCCCAGATAGCTGCCGTTGAGTCCGATCGTGGCTGCGCTGGTGGCGGCCGGGCCGAAGTCCGTCTAGCCCGCTTGCGCGTTCAGGGTGATCGTCTTGCCCTCAACCAGCTCCGGGATGGGCAGGGCAGTGGTGATCGGCTGGTTTTCTACGCCCACGGACGCCCCATTACCGGGCGCACCACATCCGACGAGGATCACCGAGGCGGCGGCGGCGAGGTACAGGACTCTTATCATGACCATTCCATTGTCCGACGCCCTCGATCGGCGATGCACACCGCAGATGTCACGTTCCGGGCGCAGGAACAACGGTCACCGAGCACAGGCCTCTTTCCTGGGTCGGGGACCACGTCGCGAATGCACAGTTGCTCAACGTGTCGCCTGTGGACAGGTCGCTACTGAACCGCGCGTGCTGCCGGGGGTGGTGCCCGCGGGCAAATGGCCAATCGCAGCGGCGGTGCACGCTCTGCGACACGCCGGGGAAATCGCACCTTCCGCCCAACTCGGAGGTCTGCGTGGTTCGTCCTACGCCTGGCGTCAGCCGCGCGCTTTTCCGGGGTTGTTGGCCCGAACCTGGCGAACGGAAAAGTGGGGGGCTGCGCACGCTGTCGCTGTGGACGGGCCTGAACAACCTGCACTTCAGGCCAGGGCATCTTCTGGATGTGGCTGCCCAGAGGATCACCTGCCGGACCCGGGTAGCCGCAGTTGACCATTTCGCGAGGAGCGCCGGGGAAATGGCCATCCAGAAATTGCCGATAAACCTCCAGTTGAACCTTAGACATTAAGCACCAAAACATAGGATTTCTGGGCCATTTTGGGGGTTTCACGAAAAAGTAGAGACAACTTACGTCGAGTCGCTTGCACACACCGACCTGCCCACTAATGTTCATTCCAGAGCCCGTGAAATGTGCGGATTAAGTCTCAAGTTGAGGTTTAGAAAGTGCAGAGCGGCTACTTCCCCCGGCTGGCCTGAGAGGGTCGGCAGCAGCACTGGAACCAGGCGTGCCCCCAGCGCACGCCGGCTTCCCTACGTCCGGTTGACCTCAACCTGATGTGGACCCTGAAACACGTGACCAAAGAGAGGATTCCTGGTGGCCGCTCCCCAGAATTACCTTGCAGTGATCAAAGTTGTCGGAATCGGTGGTGGTGGCGTCAATGCCGTCAACCGGATGATCGAGTTCGGGCTCAAGGGCGTTGAGTTCATCGCCGTGAACACCGACGCGCAGGCCCTGCTGATGTCCGACGCCGATGTCAAACTCGACATCGGACGCGAACTGACGCGCGGACTCGGTGCCGGCGCTGACCCCGAGGTGGGCCGACAGGCCGCCGAGGACCATGCCGAGGAGATCGCTGAGGTCCTGCGTGGGGCCGACATGGTCTTCGTCACCGCCGGTGAGGGCGGCGGAACGGGCACAGGTGGCGCCCCGGTGGTCGCTCGTATCGCCAAGGAGATCGGTGCACTGACCATCGGTGTCGTGACTCGTCCGTTCATGTTCGAAGGACGCCGGCGCGCGACCCAGGCCGAGAGCGGCATCGACTCGCTGCGTGAGAGCGTCGACACCCTGATCGTCATCCCCAACGACCGGCTGCTCGCCCTGGCCGACCGCACGATCTCCATGATCGACGCGTTCAAGCAGGCCGACCAGGTGCTGCTGCAGGGTGTCTCGGGGATCACCGACCTGATCACCACGCCCGGCCTGATCAACCTCGACTTCGCCGACGTCAAGAGCGTCATGAAGGGTGCGGGCTCAGCGCTCATGGGGATCGGCTCAGCACGTGGCGAGGACCGTTCGCAGATCGCAGCCGAGATGGCGATCTCCTCGCCGCTGCTCGAGGCCAGTATCGAGGGTGCCCATGGCGTCCTGCTCAGTGTCGCCGGTGGCGCCGATCTCGGACTTCACGAGATCACTGAGGCTGCTCGGCTGGTGTCCGACGCTGCCCACCCGGAGGCGAACATCATCTTCGGCACGGTCATCGACGACACGCTCGGCGACGAGGTGCGGGTTACCGTCATCGCCGCGGGCTTCGACGGGGGAGCGCCGCTGCCCCGCCTGTCCACCCCCAACCGGGCCTCCGTGACCGATGGTTTCGTCTCCAAGTCGGCGATGTCGGGGCGCGACTCCGCTGACCTGACCCGCTCCGAGGAGGTCGGACGCCCGTTGGCCCCGGCGACTCGGGCCGTGTCCTTCGAGGACAGCCCCGCCCGCAGCAACGACGCCGACGACCTGGACGTCCCCGATTTCCTGAAGTGATTTCAGGAGTGCTGCAGAACGCCTCCTGGCTGGTGACCGACCGGATGGCCGGGACCAGTCAGGAGGCGTTCGCCTTCAACAATCTCGCGGTCCACGTGGGCGACGATCCCGAGTGCGTGGCGGCCAACCGGGCCGACTTGCAGGAGCGCATCGGGGCCCCCATCGTGTTCACCCGCGCCGCCCACTCCCGCCGGGTTGCCTACGTGCAGACGCCAGTGGCCGACGTGGCCGGTGTGGACGCCCTGATCACCGATCGGCCCGGCCTGGCCCTCGCCGCTCAAGGGGCCGACTGCGTCATGCTGGCCATCGCGGCCGGGCCGTGGATCGCTGCGGTCCACTGCGGGTGGCGTGGCCTGGTTGACGGCGTGGTCCCCGAGACGTTGGCCGCGCTGGCTGCCGGCGGCGCGGATCTGGCCAGTGCCGAGGCCCACCTGGGGCCCGCCATCTGCGGACGCTGCTACCTCGTCGATGCCGCGCGTGCCCGCCAGGTAGGCCTAGTGGCTCCAGAGGCCGTTCTCGCGAGTCCGGACGCCACCGGGGTCGATGTGCGGGCAGGGGTCATGGCGCAGTTGCAGCGGGCCGGGATCGTCGCCACCGTCGATCCGCGGTGTACTGCAGAGGACACCTCCTTGTACTCCTATCGCAGGGATGGCACCACGGGCCGGCAGGCCATCGTCATCGTCAAAGGGGCAGCATGACCGACGCCCGTACCGCCGAACTCGCGGCGAACCTGCGAGCCGTGCGCGAGCGCATCGAGATCGCCTGCGAGGCATCCGGCAGGCCGCCGGCGACGCTGATCGTGGTGACCAAGTTCTTTCCCGCCGAGGACGTGTACCGACTGGTGGACCTTGGCGTGACCGACGTCGGGGAGAACCGCGACCAGGAAGCTCGCGCCAAACACGAACAGTGCGTCGATCTGCCGTTGACCTGGCATTTCATCGGTCAGATCCAGACGAACAAGGCCAAGTCAGTGGTGCGCTACGCCGATCTTGTGCACACCGTGGATCGCAGCAGTCTGGCCACGGCCCTCAACAAGGCGGCAGCGACCGTCGATCGGGTGCTCGACGTGCTAGTGCAGGTGAACCTCGATCCCGATCCACGCGAAGGCCGTGGCGGCTGCCCGCCGGTGAGCGTCCCGGATCTGGTCGCACACATCCATGCCGCTGACCACCTGCGGGTGCGCGGTGTGATGGGCGTCGCGCCGCTCGGGGACGCACCCGGCCCTGCCTTCGCCCGTCTGGGCGCCCTCGCCGCTGATGTGCGCGCCGCAAGCCCCGAAGCCGACATCATTTCGGCTGGAATGAGTTCAGATCTGGAGGCCGCAGTGTCGCATGGGGCGACACACCTCCGCATCGGCACGGCTGTCATGGGCAGTCGGCCAACCGTCAGGTACCGTCCTATCAAGGGCGGGAAGCACAACGAAGGAGACGCGCAGTGAGCAATTTGCGCCAGAAGGTTGCCGTATACCTCGGGTTGGCCGAGGAGGACTACGGCTTTGACTATGACCAACAGGCCCAGCGCGACTCGCAGACGACGACCCGTCAGAGCAGTGTGGCCGTCGAACAGGATCGGCCCTACGCTCCGGCGACGACGAGCCCGCGTCGCATCGACGCTGTCTACGACGTGGTGCGGATGACCCCGCACGCCTATGCCGACATCAAGGGTGTGGCGCAGTCCTACCGGGCCGGCGATGTCGTCTCGATGGATCTGTCGGCGATCAGCCCTGACGATGCCAAGCGCATGATTGATTTCGCGTCCGGTCTGACGTTCGGGCTGCAGGGGACCATCGAACGGGTTGGCGGCAAGGTCTTCCTGCTCACGCCGACCGGTGTCGACGTGGCACCCTCGGTGAAGTCCGCCCTCGTCGCCTAGGACGCAGTTTTCGTGAGTCCCGTGGCCAGCATCGTCGTCGATGTCCTGTGGTTGTACCTGCTTGTGCTCATCGCACGGCTGGTCTTCGACATCGTGCAGATGCTGGCCCGGGACTGGCAGCCGAAGGGCTTCCTGCTGATCGTTGCCGAGATCATCTACACCCTGACCGACCCACCGCTGCGCGCCTTGCGCAAGGTCATCCCGCCGTTACGTCTGGGTCAGATCCAGTTCGACCTGGCGTTTCTCGTGCTCTTCATCGGGCTTCAGGTCATCATCGCGATCGTGGCTCGGTTCTGACGTCATCCGCTTGAGCGAATTTTGAGCCTCGCTGGAGCGAAAAGATCGGTGACAGGGACATGATCGAATCATGTCCTCACTACCTCGTTGTGCGTGGTCGGGTGTCGCCGGTCTCGCCGTCATCGCCAGTGCCCTGCTCGCCACTCCGGCGCAGGCGGTCGCGGCTCCACCACCCGCCCCCAAGGGGCTGACGGTGACCCGCGATGCCGGCAATCCGGAGCAGTTGAACATCGCCTGGAAACCGGTGCCGGGAATCGCCAACTACATGGTGCGCGTCAACGACGGCACAAAGGACACCAACCTGATCATCGACCCGGGTGCGACATCGGCGGTGTTCGAGGGCAGCGGGGCCTGCACCACGTATCGCGTGGCGGTTTCCGCGGTTGTCTCCAAGGAGTCCATGGGCACGACCGGGGTGACCTTTGTGCAGTCGCTGGGCCCGGGAAGTATCCGCGGGGCGCAGGCGACGCGGACCAACAGCGGCTCGAGCGCATCGGTGAGTTGGGACACCCCGTCGCGGCCCGGCAACGCCCCTGTCACTGGGTACCAGGTCAGCGTGACGCAGGTCTCCAGCGGCGAGGTGCTGTTGCGGCGTTCCCAGCAGGCCCGGTCGGTGGCCCTGACCGACCTCAACCCCGCTCGGATGTACTCCGTGAAGGTCGCGGCCGAGAACTCCTACGGCAAGTGTGTGACCAGCAACATCGTGCTGGGCAACGATCGCGCGTCGAGCCCCGAGTTCACCGTGGTGCGCCCGCCGAGCCAGCCCGCAGCCGCTGCGGTCTCCTGGAAGCCGGTCGCGTGGGCGGGGTACGGCCCGGTCACCGGCTATCAGATCGGCTACAAGCGGTTGACGGAGAAGGGCTACACGTGGGTGCCGACCAGCGCCTCGGATCGCGCGAAGACCATCGCAGCGCTCGACCCAACGGTCAACTGGACGTTCGTCATGCGCGCCGTCAACGGTGACGTGAAAGGTCTGCTCAGCAAACCCTTCACCCTCATGCGAAGCGGCTACGAGCCGCAAGCGGCGAATGTGACCATCGACGGCACGGACGACACCATCGCGGTGGACTTCTCGTCGCCGGTGGGCGTGGCCAGTAACTACCCCACCGCACGGATCGAGATCGCCAAGGCCAATGGCACCAAGGGGTGGTCGGACAGGCACCAGGTGACCAACCAGGCAGGCCGCGTGACCTTCAATCCGGTTCCGTGTGGGACCTACACGGTCGTGGTGACCGGTGTGGGCGCCAATGCTGCGCAGCAGCTCGTGCGGATGAACACCCGGGTGTGCGACCCGGCCCCGGTGTGCTTCGTCTCCACGCTGCAGAACGGCAGTTTTGAGACCCCGGCGATCCCCAACGCCACCTACCGCATCCTGCCCACCAGCACCAGCGGCCTGATGTGGGCGAACACGGCTGAGAACAATGTGGAGTTGTGGTCCACGGGCTACAGCAACAACTCCGGTGGCAAGGTCACTGCCGCGGATGGCCGGCAGTTGGCCGAGCTCAACGCGAACAAGGCGGGCACCCTTTACCAGGATCTGCCCACCACACCCGGCACCAAGATGCGCTGGCATCTGAAGCACCGCGGCCGCGCCGGGGAGGACACCATGCGCGTGATGGTCGGGGCGCCGGGTCAGACACTGCAGCAGTCCGGGCCGGAACTCAAGACCGGCAACACCGCTTGGGTGCAGTACACCAACGACTACACGATCCCGGCGGGGCAGACCACCACCCGGTTCGCGTTCCAGGCAGTGCGGACCGCGAGCAGCATCTCGGTGGGCAACTTCCTCGACGACATCGTGTTCACCCCGGAGGCCTGCCAGTAGCACAACGCGACGGTGCTCCTCTCGGCTGCTGCCGGGGGGAGCACCGTCGCGTCCGTTGCTCCGGCACGGTGGGCATTCGGTATGCCGAGCCGTTCAGCGTGTCGTGGCCGTTCCTAGCCGAAGGACGGCCGCCCCACTGGCAGCCGGGCGGGAACAGGTCACGACCGCCGCAGTGCCACCCGCAGGTCGAGGTCGTTGAACGTCATGGCAGCCGGGGCATGAGTGTGCACGATCTCGGTCGCCAGAATCTCCTGACCGATCATCACGCCGTGGGTGTCGAACGCCTCCACAATGCGCTCGTCATCAGACTCCCACAACACGGTGATGCGGTCGGTGACAGCGAATCCGGAGTCCTTGCGGGCCTGCTGCAGGGTCCGGATCAGATCGCGTGCGGTACCCAGAATCTGCAGTTCCGGCGTCAGGTGCAAGTCCAGCGCCAGTGACTCCCCGCCTGCGCTGGCCACCGTCCAGCCCTGCAGAGGGACCTCCGTCAGGATGACCTCTTCGGCACTTACCGACACCTCCTGACCGTCGAAGGCAACCACGGCCGCGCCGTCCTGCAAGCTCTGCTTGAGCGCGGCCGCGTCAGTGGCGGCGATGGCCGCCGCAACCGCGGGGGTCTGCTTGCCGAACCGTTTGCCGAGGGCGCGGAAGTTCGGCTTCACGCTGACGTGGGTCAGCGCGTCGGCATCGGACAGGGCGGCCAGCGAGACGACATTGAGCTCATCAGCGATCTGCTGTCTCGCCTGCTCGGACAGGGCATCCCAGCGCTCCGCAGCCACGAGTGCTCGCGACAGGGGCTGCCGGATCTTCGTCCCCGATTCCGCCCGGGCGCTGCGCCCCAGTTCGACCAAGCGGCGCACCAGCGCCATCTGCGCTTCCAACTCATCGTCGATGAGAGCGTCGTCGACCGTCGGCCAGGCGGCCAGGTGGACACTGTCGAGCTCCTCGGAGGCTGCGAACAGGTCCTGCCACAGCCGCTCGGTGACGAACGGCACGAAGGGGGCCATGATCAGGACCAAGTCCCGCAGGCACACGTGCAGCGTCTGCAAAGCGCTGTTGTCCCCGGTCCAGAATCGCCGTCGGGAACGGCGTACGTACCAATTGGACATGTCGTCGATCAGGTCAGCGATCAGCCTCCCAGCGGTCTGGGAGTCGAAGACCTCCAGCGCAGCATCGACGTCGCGCACGGTCCGGTGGGTGCGGGACAGCAGCCAGCGGTCCATCTCGGTGGGTTCAGCGCCACCGGTACCGGGTTTCCATTCCGCGATCCCGCCGTAGAGCGCCTGGAACGACGCGGTGCTCCACAAGGTCGAAATCACCTTGCTGACCACCTCGGCCATGGCGTCGGCGCTTACCCGGCGGGCCTGCCACGGTGAACCGGACGCAAGCATGAACCAGCGCAGGGCATCAGCACCGTGGGCATCCATCAGCGGGATGGGCTGCAGGACGTTGCCCAAGTGCTTGCTCATCTTGCGGCCCTCTGCGTCGAGGATGTGTCCCAGGCACAGCACGTTGCGGTATGACGACTGTCCGGTCACCAGCGTTCCCACCGCCATGAGGGTGTAGAACCAGCCGCGGGTCTGGTCGATGGCCTCGCAGATGAAGTCGGCTGGGTAGGACTGCCTGAACTCCTCGTCGTTCGCCTGCGGGTACCCGAACTGGGCGAACGGCATGGCTCCGGAGTCGTACCAGCAGTCGATCACCTCCGGAACTCGGCGGGCGACCTCCCCACACGTGGGGCAGTCGATGGTGATGTCGTCGACGAAGGGCCGGTGCGGGTCCATCACCGACACGTCGGAGCCGGCCAGTTCGGACAATTCGGCGCGAGAGCCCACAGCGGTGAGGTGGTCGGCGTCGCAGCGCCAGATGGGCAGCGGAGTTCCCCAGTACCTGGAGCGGGAAAGCGCCCAGTCGATGTTGTTGCGCAGCCAGTCGCCGTATCGGCCCCACTGGATCGTCTGCGGGTACCAGTTCGTGGCCTCGTTCTGAGCCAGCAACTCGTCCTTGATCGCGGTGGTGCGGATGTACCAGGACGGCAACGCGTAGTAGATCAATGGGGTGTGGCACCGCCAGCAGTGCGGGTAGGCGTGTTCATATGGCACCCGCTTGAAGAGCAGACCGCGGCTGTCGAGGTCCGCGACCAGATCCTCGTCGGCGTGCTTGAAGAACTGCCCGCCGACCAGCGCTACGTCAGCGCCGAAATGGCCGTCCGTGGTGACCGGGTTCACCACCGGGAGGTCATAGGCCCGGCAGACGGCCATGTCGTCGGCGCCGAACGCCGGGGCCAGGTGCACGATCCCCGAGCCGTCGCTGGTTGTGACGAAATCGCCTTGGATCACGTAGTGCGCATCGGGGATGTCCACGAGGTCGAACGGCGGTCGGTAGTGCATCCCTTGCAGGTCCGCGCCCGGCAGGCGGTGCAGGATCTCGGCGTCCTCGCCAAGCGTGGCCCCGAGCAGATCCTCGGCGACGACCAGGGTCTGCCCATCCTTGCGGGCCACAACATAGGTCGCCTCTGCCGAGACCGCCACCGCGGTGTTCGACACCAGGGTCCACGGTGTGGTCGTCCACACGAGCAGCGCGACGCCTGGGAAGCGTTGGGCGAGGTCGCCGTCGGTGACCTCGCAGGTCACGAAGACCGAAGGATCGACCACTGTCTCGTAGCCCTGGGCCAGTTCATGGTCGCTCAGGGTGGTCCCGCAGCGAGGGCAGTAGGGGGAGACGCGGTAGTCCTGCTCCAGCAGTCCCTTGTCGAAAATCGTCTTCAGCGACCACCAGACACTGTCGATGTAGTCGGGGGACATCGTCCAGTAGGCGTCGTCCATGTCGACCCAGTAGCCCATCCGCGAGGTCATCTCAGAGAAGGCATCCACGTGGCGTAGCACGGACTCCCGGCACTTCTCGTTGAACTCCGCTATCCCGTAGGCCTCGATGTCAGGTTTACCGTTAAACCCGAGCTCTTTCTCCACTGCGAGTTCGACCGGCAGGCCGTGGCAGTCCCAGCCGGCCTTGCGCGGGACGTGGTACCCCTTCATCGTGCGGTACCGAGGGAAGAGATCCTTGAACACCCGCGCCTCGATGTGGTGCACACCGGGCGTGCCGTTGGCCGTGGGAGGCCCCTCGTAGAAGGTCCACTGCGGCTGGCCCTGCGAGGCGCGCAGCGACCGGTGGAACACGTCGTGGCTGTCCCAGAACCCGATGATCTCGCGCTCCATGGCCGGCAGATCAACTTTCGGGGGTACAGAACGGTACATTCCACTCCTTCGATACGGCTGCAGTACGAGGGTATCGGGGGACTACTGTGGGCTCGGTGTTCGAGGGCGACGTCTGGGCCAAGCCCGGATCGCGGCAAACCCGGGTGGGTGGTGAGCACGACGGGCGTCTGGTCGTGCGGGTGAGCGCTCCGGCGGTCGACGGCGCCGCCAACCGGGCGGTGTGCGCGGCCCTCGCGGCTGCCCTGGGCCTGCGCGTCGCCCAGGTGTCGATCGTTGCGGGGGTCACCTCTCGCGCCAAGCGGGTGCGGGTCGCCGCGCCTGCCCTTGAGGTGGCCGGGCGCTGGGAGCAGCTGCGCTCGAAATGAAGGCGAGCCCACGAACAAAGGTGGCAGCACGACTCGTCGCACGTGCCCGTTACCGTGGGATGCGATGAGACATCCCGCCGCCATCGTTGCCTGGTCGACCGCTGCCCTCGTTCTGATCATCGATCAGATGTCCAAGGTGTGGGCCGTCGCGACGCTGGAGGGCCAGCCCGACCGACAGATCATCGGTGACCTGTTGCGCTTCTCCTTCGTACGCAATCCGGGTGCGGCCTTCGGCCTGGGTGGCAGTGCGACCATCGTGTTCAGCCTCATCGCCGTCGTGGTGGCCGTCGTACTGTTTCGGATGTCGACCAAACTGACGTCGATGTGGTGGGGAGTGGCTTTGGGGCTGATGCTGGGTGGGGCGCTGGGCAACCTGCTCGACCGCATCTTCCGCGAGCCATCCGTTCTGCAGGGCCACGTCGTGGACTTCCTGCGCCTGCCCAACTGGCCGGTCTTCAACGTCGCTGACATGTCGCTGATCGGCGCGGCGATCCTGATCGTCATCCTGAGCCTGTTCAACGTTCCGTACGACGCCGAGCCCGAACCGCAGGAAGCGCCCGCGTGACGTCGCGCTCCTACTCCGTGCCCGACGGCCTCGACGGTCAGCGCCTGGACCAAGCACTGTCCCGGATGCTGGGCGTTTCCCGCAGCAAGGCGGCCGAGCTGATCGACCACGCCCGGGTGACCCTTGATGGCGAACTGCTGCCCAAGTCCGCGCGGGTGCTGGCCGACCAGACGGTGAGCGTGGCGGATCTCGATGCGCCCGAGCGCGACCGGCCATTCCTGGATCTGCCATTGCTGTACCACGACTCCGACGTCATCGTTGTGGACAAACCCGTCGGTATGGCGGCCCATTCCAGCCCGGGATGGACCGGCCCGACGGTTCTCGACGCGGTGGCCCGGATGGGTTTCCAAATCGCTGACGTGGGTCCGGAGGAGCGGCAGGGCATCGTGCACCGCCTCGACGTGGGCACCAGCGGCGTGATGGCGGTGGCCAAGTCCGCTCGTGCCTACTCCGCTCTGAAGCGCGCCTTCAAAGCCCGCGAAGTGACGAAGGTGTATCACGCCTTGGTGCAGGGCCACCCCGACCCGCGGGCCGGCACGATCGACGCTCCTATCGGTCGGGATCCCCGCCACGATCACAAGTTCGGGGTCACTGCCGACGGACGGGCCAGCATCACCCACTACCAGACGATCGAGAACCACCGGTTCGCCTCCCTGCTGGAGGTCACGCTGGAGACCGGACGCACTCATCAGATCCGGGTGCACATGGCGGCCGTTCACCACCCGTGTTGCGGGGACCTGACCTATGGCGCCGATCCGAACCTCGCGCAGCGCTTGGGCCTGACCCGGCAGTGGTTGCATGCGGTGCGCCTCGGTTTCCGCCATCCGGGATCGGGCAGCCTGGTGGAGTTCGTGAGCCCTTACCCGCCGGATCTGGAGCATGCGCTGGAGGTGATTCGGCTGGCGTGAGGTCCGCCGCACCGCGCAGGGGGGCGACTCTGGGCGGAATCGCCGCTTTCGTTCAGATTCGCCCATTCGGAAAGGGGCGGATCTGGACGAAGCGGGCGTATCCCAACCTGCCTGCCACCCGGCCCGACGTCAAAGCCCAACCCACGCGCGTCGATCCGCCCCGCTCGTCACACCCTCGGCTTACCCTGGAAACCCAGCCCAAAGGAGATCCTGTGCCGGACTCGTTCGTCCATTTGCATGTCCACACCGAGTACTCGATGCTCGATGGTGCGGCGCGGCTGGACGACCTGCTCGCAGAGGCCGCCCGGCTGGAGATGCCCGCGATCGCGATGACCGATCACGGCAATGTGTTCGGTGCCTACGACTTCTACAAGAAGGCCAACAAGTACGGCGTGAAGCCGATCATCGGCATCGAGGGGTACTACGCGCCGCAGGGCCGGGCGACCAAATCCCCTTTCGACTTCGGGGAGGTCCCCGGGGACGACGTGGCGGAGGACGGCACCCCCACGATCAAGGGCAAACAGGCGTACACCCACATGACGGTGCTGGCGGAGACCACCGAGGGGATGCACAACCTGTTCCGGATGTCGAGTCTGGCCAGTATCGAGGGGTATTACCGCAAACCTCGCTTCGACCGTGAACTGCTGGATCGGTTCGGTAAGGGCCTGATCGCCACGACGGGCTGCCCCAGCGGTGAGGTCAACATGTGGCTGCGCGCAGGGGCGTACGACAAGGCGCTGGCAGCTGCCGCGGACTTCCAGGAGATCCTGGGCAAGGACAACTTCTTCTGTGAGTTGATGGACCACGACCTGGACATCGAGCGCCGTCATCGCGAGGACCTGCTCAAGATCGCGCGCACCCTGGGCCTGCCGCTGGTGGCGACCAACGACCTGCACTACGTCCACGAGTCCGACGCCGAGGCCCACGACGTGCTGCTGTGCATCGGAACCCGGGCACAGGTCAACGATGAGAAGCGCTTCCGGTTCAATGGCTCCGGCTACTTCCTCAAGAGCGCCGATCAGATGCGCGATGTCTGGCGGGAACTGCCCGAAGCGTGTGACAACACGCTGTGGATCGCCGAACGGTGCAATGTCGCCTTCGACGACTCCGCGAACCTGATGCCGCGTTTCGACGTGCCTGCGGGGGAGACCGAGGAGTCCTGGATGGCCAAGGAGGTGCACCGCGGCCTGGAGGAGCGGTTCGCCCCCAACCCCGTGCCCCAGCGTCACCTCGAGCAGGCCGAGTACGAGATCTCGGTCATCAACCAGATGGGATACCCCAGTTACTTCCTCGTGGTGGCCGACCTGGTGCGCCACGCCAAGGCCAACGGCATCCGGGTCGGGCCAGGCCGTGGCTCGGCAGCAGGTGCGCTGATCGCGTGGGCCATGGGCATCACGGAACTCGACCCGATCGAACACGGCCTGATCTTTGAGCGGTTCCTGAACCCCGATCGGGTCTCGATGCCTGACATCGACATGGACTTCGACGAGCGCCGGCGTGGCGAGATGATCCGGTACGCCACGGACAAGTACGGCGCCGACCAGGTGGCGCAGATCGTCACCTACGGCTCGATCAAGGCCAAGGCGGCCATCAAGGACTCGGCACGCGCGCTCGGCTTCCCGTACGCCTTGGGCGACCAGATCACCAAGGCCATGCCCGATGCCGTCATGGGCAAGGACATCCCGTTGGCCGGGATCTTCGACCCCAAACACGCTCGCTACGCGGAGGCCGGCGAGTTCCGCGCGTTACACGACAGCGATCCGCAGGTCGCGCAGGTGGTGGCGACCGCCCGCGGGCTCGAGGGCCTGAAACGCCAGCCCGGCGTCCATGCGGCAGGTGTGATCCTGTCGAGGGCGAAGTTGTTGGATGTGGTCCCGTTGTGGATGCGAGACGACGGCTCCATCGTCACCCAGTTCGACATGGGCGCCTGTGAGGAACTCGGTCTGCTGAAGATGGACTTCCTCGGCCTGCGTAACCTCACCGTCCTCGATGACTGCCTGTTCAACATCGAGATCAACAAGGGCGAGACCTTGGTGCTGGAGGACCTGCCGCTGCTGGACGGCCCCACCTACGACCTGCTCGCCCGCGGCGACACCCTCGGGGTGTTCCAACTCGATGGCGGGCCGATGCGTGCGCTGCTGCGCAGCATGAAGCCGGACTCCTTCGATGACATCTCCGCGGTGCTCGCGCTCTACCGGCCCGGTCCGATGGGGGCCAACGCCCACAACGACTACGCCGATCGCAAGAACCGTCGCCAGCCCGTCACGCCGATCCACCCGGAACTGGCCGATCCTTTGGAGGACATCCTCAACGAGACCTACGGCGTGATCGTCTACCAGGAACAGGTCATGACGATCGCGCAGCGTGTTGCCGGCTATAGCCTCGGACAAGCCGACCTGCTGCGCCGGGCCATGGGTAAGAAGAAGAAGGAGATTCTCGACAAGGAGTTCGGACCCTTCGCCGCCGGCATGCGCGCCAACGGGTACAGCGACGCCGCGATCAACACGTTGTGGGAGATCCTGGTCCCCTTCGCGGACTACGCCTTCAACAAGGCCCACTCCGCCGGGTACGGTCTGGTGTCCTACTGGACGGCGTATCTGAAGGCCAACTACCCGACCGAGTACATGGCCGCCTTGCTGGAGAGCGTCAAGGACAACAAGGACAAGTCCGCGATCTACCTCGCTGAGTGCCGGCACATGGGCGTCAAGGTGCTGCCGCCGGACGTCAATGACTCGCAGTCCCGGTTCACGGCCGTGGGCGACACCATCCGGTTCGGTCTGTCCGCGGTCCGCAACGTCGGTGAGGCTGTCGTCGAATCGATCATCGCCTCCCGCTCGGCCAAGGGCAGGTTCGCTGACTTCCAGGACTTCCTGGCCAAGATCGAGGCGCAGGCGTGCAATAAACGCACAGTGGAATCCCTGATCAAGAGCGGTGCCTTCGACTCGTTGGGGCACACCCGTCGGGGTCTGATCAGCGTGCACGAGGCCGCGGTCGATGAGGTGCTGAGCACAAAGCGTGCCGAGGCGATCGGGCAGTTCGACCTCTTCGGGGACATGTCCGCCGACGAGGAGGTCGCGCCCGGACTGGCCCTGCAGATTCCTGTGGGGGAGTGGGACAAGAGCGTCCTGCTGGCCCATGAGCGGGAGATGTTGGGGCTGTACGTCTCCGACCATCCGTTGTTCGGCCTCGAGTCCCAGTTGCGCAGCATCTCCGATGGCCAGATCTCGGATCTGACCGCGGTGGAGACCTCAGAGGCACGGGTGGTGACCATCGCGGGCCTGGTCACCCAGGCCACCCGACGCACCACCAAGGGCGGTAAGCCGTACGCGCAGTTGGTCGTGGAGGATCTCAGCGGCGAGATCCAGGTGCTGGTGTTCCCGAAGGTGTTCGAGCAGGTGGCGCCGTACTGCCATACCGACGCGATCCTGAAGATCAAGGGTCGGCTGGAGGTCAACGAGGAGTCGCCGCGACTTATGGCCATGGAGGTCACCGCGCCTGACGTCTCTGTGGACCGCAATCAGCCGTTCCTCATCACGGTGTCGGCCCAGCAGTGCACCCCGGACACCGTCGACCGTTTGAAGAACGTGCTGTCCGCCCATCCCGGGCCCACCGAGGTGCATCTGCAGATGGTCAGTGGCACCCGTACGACCGTGCTGCGTCTCGACGAGGGGTTTCGTGTGGTGCCCAGTTCGGCACTCGGCGCCGACCTCAAAGCTCTGCTGGGGTCAGGGTGCCTGCCCGCGTGACGCCGCTCCCAGCCGTGGGAGTGATCGCCCGGTATCTGCTGCTGGGGGCGGCACTGGGGGTGCCCGCTGGGCTGGCCTGGGTGCTGCTCGCGCCCCGGGTCGCCGTCGCCCACGGGGATGGTGGGTTCATCGAACCGTACCCGCAAGGATTTGCGATAGCCGATCTGACGCTGGCACTGGCTCTGTTGGTCGCCGGACTGGTGCTCGGTGGGGTCGCTGCGCGCAGATTGCGACAACTGGGTTTTGGCCAGGGCGGGGTTCAAGTGGTGGGGGTCATCATCGCAGCGGGAATGTGCGCCGCGGTGGCGCGGGTGCTGGGTTGGTGGCTCGCTGGGCGCTCGATGGTGCGCGACGGCGCCATCGTGGAACTGCCGCTGACGCTACAGGCCAACGGTGTCCTGCTGATGGCGGCGTTCAGCGCGCTGTTGGTAGTGATTCTGAGCTCGGCGTTCGCGCGCGACCCGGAGTCGGACGAGGAAGCGGACATCGACGTGGCCACGCCCGTGCAGCAGTTCCCTTCTGCGCCGTAGACGCACTCTGGGCAAGGCCGGCGGTGATCCCATGGCCCCACCCTCGCGGACTACCGCCGGACTGCCAGACATACACCACCGCCGTCCCGACCCCGTGCCCTGGAAGAACTCCAGCCGCAAATGGGCAGAAGGTGCGATTGGCCACGGCGTGTCGCAACAACAACTGCCGAATACCCCAAACAGGTCCTCATCGTGGATCATGACCGACGACGGGGCCGAGATCGAAGCGGTCGACGCTCTTTGCGCAAGGTGGCGCGGCAGTAGCGGTGAACGACCCCGCAATGGTCGCGACCTCGGTGATGCTCGGCTCACGGCCAGGGGAGCGCCGATCCGGACGCCACGGCGTGGCTCTTGGCGCCGGCCAACTACACCCCGATCGGTGCCGTCCTCGCGTTCGTCGCCTTGATCAGATCATCAGGCTTGAGTTCGATGTCCAGGCCACGCTTTCCGCCCGAGACGAAGATGGTGCCGAAAGTCACCGCTCTGTCATCCAGGACAGTCGGCAGCGCCTTGCGCTGGCCCACGGGGGAGACACCACCCAAGACGTAGCCGGTGGTCTTCTCGACGGCTTTGGGGTCGGCCATCGCCGCCTTCTTCCCACCCACGGCGGCGGCCAGTGCCTTGAGGTTCAGTTGACCGCTGACCGGCACAATACCCACGACCAACTGACCATCCACCTCCACGACCAGCGTTTTGAAAACCCGCTCCGGGTCCAAGCGCAACGCGGCGGCCGCCTCGTCGCCGTAGGCGGTCTCGTCCGGATCATGGTGGTATTCATGAATCGCGAAGGCGATGCTGGCCTCCCGCAGCGCCACCATTGCCGGGGTGGAGGCACGATCGTCCTTCTTGCGCTTGGCCACGTCCTCGAACTTAGCCGCTGAGCAGTGCCGAATACCATTGAGACATGCTGCGCCGGATCGACCTGACCGCCGATGAGCCGTTCGATGTGCCCCGGGCCCTGCCCGAGGGGGAGTCGGCCGCGGTCAGCCACATCATTGACGATGTCCGGTCACGAGGTGCCGAAGCGGTGCTGGACTTCGGGCAGCGATTCGACGGGGTGCGTCCAGCGACGCTGCGAGTCCCGGCCGAGGTGATCGCTGCCGCGGAGGTGAACCTGGACCCGGCCGTCCGTGCGGCACTGCTCACGGCGATCGAGCGTACGACGACCGTCCACACTGATCAGCTCCCGGAGCCGCGCACGACGCAACTGGGACCCGGCGCGATCGTGCGCCAAACGTGGCGACCCGTTCGCCGGGTTGGCCTGTACGTCCCAGGTGGCCGTGCCGTCTACCCCTCCAGTGTTGTCATGAACGTGGTTCCAGCCCGGGTGGCTGGCGTCGAGTCGATGGCCGTCGTCAGCCCGCCGCAGATCGACAACGACGGCTGGCCCCACCCCACGATCCTGGCCGCGTGTGCGCTGCTGGGGATCGATGAGGTGTACGCCGCCGGCGGGGCACAAGCCGTGGCGATGCTCGCGCTGGGAGTGCAGGGTGTGCCAGCGGTGAACGTCATCACCGGACCGGGGAACATCTACGTGACCGAGGCCAAACGGCTGCTACGCGGCAGTGTCGGCATCGACAGCGAGGCGGGTCCCACGGAGATCGCGATCGTCGCCGACGACACTGCCGATGCCGCTCTGGTGGCCGCCGACCTCATCTCCCAAGCCGAGCACGATGTCGTTGCGGCGTCCGTGCTGATCACGGACAGTCGCGAACTCGTCGATGCGGTGGACGCTGAGTTGGCCGTGCAGGTGGCCGCCACCAAACACTCGGAACGGATCGAGATCGCCTTGTCCGGCCGGCAGAGTGCCGCGGTGATCACCTCCGGTCTCGAGCAGTCCCTGGCCTGTGCCGATACCTACGCCGCGGAGCATTTGGAGATCCACACCCGCGACGCCGCCCAGGATGCCGCTCGCATCAGCAATGCGGGGGCGATCTTCGTCGGGCCTCACAGCCCCGTGTCGCTGGGCGACTACCTGGCCGGGTCCAATCACGTCTTGCCGACGGCGGGGTGTGCCTGCCACTCCAGTGGTTTGAACGTCACCACCTTCCTGCGCAGCGTCCAGGTCATCGAATACGACGCCGCGGCCCTCGAGCAGGTCACCGACCAGGTACTCGCGCTGGCGATCGCCGAAGACCTGCCGGCGCACGGTCGCGCCGTCACGATCCGCCGGGAACGCCCGTGACGGACCTGCCCTTGCGCCCGGAACTCGTGGGGCGCAGCGCTTACGGTGCGCCGCAACTCGACGTTCCAGTGCGGCTGAACACCAACGAGAACCCCTATCCACCGCCCCCAGAGATGATCGTCGAGATCGGTCGTCGCGTCGCCACCGACCTCAACCGCTACCCAGACCGGGACGCGACTGCGCTACGGGCCGCTCTTGCCGGCTACCTGAGGACCCAGACCGGCGCGGACCTCACCATCGACCAGATCTGGGCCGCTAACGGGTCCAACGAGATCCTGCAACAGATCCTGCAGGCCTTCGGCGGCCCGGACCGGCTCGCACTGGGTTTCACGCCCGGGTACACGATGCACGAACTGATCAGCCGGGGGACGGGGACACGCTTTGTTGGTGTGTCGCGCGCCGGCCTGGATCTGCCGGCCGACACGATCGTTGCCGCGGTCCGTGCGCACCGCCCAGATGTGCTCTTCCTCTGCAGCCCGAACAACCCGACCGGCGGTTCGCTGCCGCTGGCCGCGATTGCGGCCGCCTACGATGCGGTGGCCGAGACCGATCGGGGGGTCGTGGTGGTCGATGAGGCCTACGGTGAATTCGCGAGTGTCCCCAGTGCGGTGCACCTGTTGCCAGGGCGCCCGCGGTTGCTCGTCAGCCGCACCATGAGCAAGGCTTTCGCCTTCGCCGGGGCCCGGGTCGGATACTTGACCGCTGACCCCGCGGTGATCGAGGCACTGCTGCTGGTGCGCCTGCCGTACCACTTGTCCGCGCTTACACAGGAAGCTGCAATCGTGGCCGTGGAGTATGCCGGACGCCTCGGGGATCAGGTCGCCCGGCTGAAGGCCACCCGCGATGACTTCATCACCGCCGCGACTGCGCAAGGCTGGCGATGTCCCGACTCCGATGCCAATTTCCTGCTGATCGGGCCTTTCAGCGACACCACAGCCGCTTGGCAGCGACTCCTCGATGCCGGGATCCTCGTCCGCGACGTCGGTCTAGACCTCTGGTTGAGGGTCACCGTCGGCACACCAGCGGACATGCAGACTCTTCTTGATCAGTTACCGACCCTTATCGATCTCAGGGAGTCCCCATGAGCCGTACCGCCCGCGTCGCGCGCACCACGAAGGAGAGCGACGTTCTCGTCGAACTCGATGTCGACGGCACTGGTCAAGCTGACATCAGCACTGGGGTGCCCTTCTTCGACCACATGCTTGACCAGGTCGCCCGGCACGGCGGCCTGAACCTGACCGTGCGCACCAAGGGTGACCTTGAGGTCGACGCCCACCACACGGTCGAGGACACCTCCCTGGCGTTCGGACAGGCACTGCGGGAAGCACTCGGGGACAAGGTCGGGGTGCAGCGCTACGGCAACGCCATGATCCCCTTGGACGAGGCGCTGGCGTTGTGCGTCGTGGACCTGTCGGGCCGGCCCTACCTGGTGCATGAGGAACCGGAGTTGATCGAGCTCATCGGCACCTACGACACAACACTGACCCGGCACATCTTCGAGTCGATCGTGGCCACGGCGAACATGACTGTGCACGTGAAGGTGATGTCGGGGCGCAACGCCCACCACATCGTCGAGGCGCAGTTCAAAGCGTTCGCGCGCGCACTGCGGCAGGCGGTCGCCCTCGACCCGAGGGTGGTCGGGGTGCCGTCCACCAAGGGCACGTTGGGCTCATGACCAAGGTCGTCGTCCTTGACTACGGGTCGGGGAATCTCCGCTCGGCCCAGCGGGCTCTCGAAGCCGCTGGCGCGCAGGTGACGGTCACCGCCAATGCCGAACTGGCGGCTGCCGCCGACGGCCTGGTGGTCCCCGGTGTGGGCGCATTCGAGTCCTGCATGCGGGGTCTGCGCGCCGTCAATGGGCCTCGGATCATCGAGCGTCGCCTGGCCGGTGGGCGGCCGGTGCTAGGGATCTGCGTTGGGATGCAGGTGATGTTCGAAGCCGGGCAGGAGCACGGTCTGGTCACCGCAGGGGTCGGTCAGTGGCCGGGTCGAGTTGAACAGCTCCGCGCGCCGATCCTTCCCCATATGGGATGGAACACGGTGGCCCCGCCCTCCGACAGCGTCCTGTTCGCCGGGCTGGAGGACGAGCGCTTCTACTTCGTGCACTCGTATGCTGCACTGTCGCTGGACATGCCCGACTTCGGCAGCCGTACAGTCGCCCCGCCCAGGGTCACGTGGACCGAGTACGGAGGTGCCTTCATCTCGGCGGTGGAGAACGGGTCGTTATGTGCCACGCAATTCCATCCCGAGAAGAGCGGTGAGGCTGGGATCGAGCTGCTGCGCAACTGGCTGGGTTCGCTGTAGAAGCGACTGCGCAATACGTGGGAATACTCGCCGCTCATGCGGCGTTCACATACCCGTAGAGGGTATTCAAGGAGAGACTCATGGCAACCGTAGACCTGACCGCTGAGACATTCATGACCACCATCGAGAGCAACGACATCGTGCTCGTCGACTGGTGGGCCGCCTGGTGTGGGCCGTGCCGGATGTTCGCCCCGGTGTTCGAGAAGGCGAGCGAGGAGCATTCCGACGTGGTGTTCGGCAAAGTGGACACTGAGGCCGAGCAGGCATTGGCTGCCCAGGCGCAGATCAGCTCCATCCCGACACTGATGATCTTCCGGCAGGGTGTCCTGCTGTTCTCCCAGCCCGGCGCGCTACCCGCGGCCGCCCTCGAGGACATCATCAGCCAGGCGAAGGCCCTGGACATGGAGAAGGTTCGCGAAGAGATCGCCGAGCAGCAGAACGCCTAAGCCGGGTTCACCCGCTGCCGCAGTCGAAGGGTCCGGGGGCTCACTCCTGGGTCCCCGCGTGGCACTGACCGCCCCGAGCGACCACCGCACATAGAGTGGTGGATCGTGGCAGATGTCGAGTTCCGCAGCGATGTGACCGTCGAACTTGTCCGGGCGGCTGCCCAGGACGCCGATGTGCTGTTCGCTGCCCGAGTATCCACCAAGGGTGAGCACTCGCTGGAGGACGTCGGCGGTGACGCGCAACGATCCCAGGGGTTGATCAATTACCTGATGCGCGATCGGCACGGCTCCCCGTTCGAGCACAACTCGATGACGTTCTTCGTCAGCGCGCCCATTTTCGTGTTCCGGGAATTCATGCGTCACCGCATGGCCTCCTACAACGAGGATTACTTAGCCGCTTAGTTCCGTATCTTTCGTTTCACTCTATCGGCAAGTTCTGCGGCCTGGGGTTGACAGGTTCCCTGAGTGACTGCATCTCTCCGGTTCCCATGGACCGGACACTCGGGCTGGCCGATGGAAGCGCCCGCCACGTCTTACGGTGTCTGCGATGAGCGGGGTCGCCGCTTTCCGAGGCGATGGAGCGAGTCGGGCGTCACCGTCTGCAGCAGGGCGGGCAGTGGTCCAGCGTTGCTGGCGGGCCAACGGTCAGCCTTCGGGAGTAGGCGGTCAGCGAGTCGTTGAGTCCATTGACCTATCCGTTCATCTTCCCCGTTGAACTGGGGTTCGACACCTGCTCGAAGTTCCGCGTAGCGGCGTAGCACGAAGGCGTAGACATCAGCGATCCGAATCATGCCGACGAGGTCGGACTTGACGGACATGGGGGTTTCGACGATGCAAGATTCGGTTTTCGGGCCTCTGTACTCGCGGACTTCAGTAGGTTGTCGCAGCAGGTACGTGGTGAGGTGATCGTTACCTCGGTGTTGGTCGAACAGGAAGAGCGTGTCGCCCTTGCGTCCATCCTTCTTGCCTTGATGCCTTTCGGCTTGAAGGACGCAGTGGAGGGCGGCTATCGCTCTCTCATCTGGTCTAGGTTTCATGAACCCAAAGGCGTCGGCGTTGAACTGCCCTTTCTCAACGGCACCGAGGAGCAGACTGTGTTTGCGTTCGACAGCGAACTCCACGATGTTGTCTATGATCGCGACTCGCTCATCAGGGTTGACCTTGTGCCACTTCCCCTTGCCCGCGTATAGGTCCGCCCCTTTGAACTCCTGAAGGCCGGGCTTGGCCGTGTCGCTTGCGGTCGCCAGCAGTCGGTTGAACAGGTCGCTGGAACGCCCGCGTCTGGGCCGGCAACGAGCAGTCCAACGACCGTCACGACAGTGCTCTTGTCGTCCGTGCCGGACTCGTCCAGGTATGCGATGTACACCGGTTCCCCCCTCGCCAGTCTGAGTGTCATCTTCTTGTTCGATGAGATCACACAGTAAGGGGAGAAGGGGACAAGTGAGCGCTGTGGCTCGCGTTTCAGGCTGGCACCATGTCGTCGTCCAGCGCGGCGATCACTTCTGCCTGCTGAAGGATCAGTTCGGTTGCCTGCGGGGGCCTTGTCCGGCGGGTAGCCGTGCTTGAGCAGCAGCCGTTTGATCGTGGAGCGCAGCTTCGCGCGGACTTGCTCCTTGACTGCCCAGTCGGTCTTGGCGTCGCGGCGGACGATCTCGGTGAGTTCGTGGGCGATCTGCTTCATCGCGTCGTCCTGCAGTGCTTCGACGGCGGATTCGTTGGTTCGCAGGGCGTCGTAGAAGGCGAGTTCGTTGTCGGTCGAGTCCGGTCTGCTGCCCGCGGTCGCGTTCGGCGGTCAACGCTTGGGCGAGTCGGACGAGTTCGGCCACGACGGCGGCGGTGTCGAGGCTGCGGTTCTGGTAGCGGAGCAGGGATTCGTTCAGCATCTCGGAGAATTCGCGGCCCTTGACGATGTTGCGCTTGGCGATGGCCTTGATCTCCGGCGTTGAGCAGCCGTTTCAGGGCTTCCATCTGGACGTTGGGCCGGTCGGATTGGGTGATCTTCTTGACGAAGGCGTCGTCGATCAGGGAGATGTCGGGCGTTCGACAGTCCCAGCCTCGGCGTAGATGTCGACCACGCCGGTGCCGGTCATGTTCTCCGACACGATCTGTCGGATGGCGGTGTCGAGTTCCGCGGCCGTGTCGTCGCGCCGCGCCCCGCGTTCTCGATCTTGGCGATCGCGGCGCGGACGGCGTCGAAGAACGCGACGTCGTCGCGGATGCGGGTCGCTTCCGGGGTGGCCGGGACAAGCGTGAAGAACGACCGCAGGCGCTGGGTGTGCGCCACGAACCGCTGCTTGGTCGGCAGCGGCCGCTCTCTTGGTGCACGCCCGCACCCCTTCAGGGCGTCTTCGGTGTGTCTTGGTCGAGCAGGTACTCCACACAGTCCGTGAGCGGCATGGAGGAACGCCTTGGTCCCCACCGCTGGCCAGCAGGTGCCGCCAGTCGAAGCCGTGCAGGATGTCGCACACGACGTCGTGTTCCTTGAGCATCTCCGGGATGGCCGTTGACGTCGATGTCCGGCACCGACCTGGTCGTTGTCCTGGTCGCGCTTGGTGTAGTCGGCGAGCGCGTCTTTGAGGTCTTCGGCGATGCCGATGTAGTCGACGATCAGCCCGGCGGGCTTGTCCTTGAACGTGCGGTTGACCCGGGTGATGGCCTGCATCAGGGACGCCCCGCGCATCGGCTTGTCGACGTACATGGTCGTGCATCGGCGGGGAGTCGAATCCGGTGAGCCACATGTCCCGGACGATGACCATCTCCAGCGGGTCGTCGGGGTCTTGGCGCGGGCCTTGAACGCCCGCATCTGCGCTTTGTTGCGGATGTGCGGCTGCAAGTCCTCGGGGTCGGTAGCCGAGCCGGTCATGACGACCTTTCACCGGCCCGAGGTCGTCGTCGTCGGTCGTGCCAGTCGGGGCGCAGCGCAATGATCTCGTCGTACAGTGCGACGGCGATCCGCCGCGACATCGTGACGACCATGCACTTGGCCGGCGAGCACGTTCGCGGCGGGCCTCCCAGTGGGCCACGATGTCGCGCGGCCAACTCCTCGAGGCGCTTCGTCTGCGCCGACGATGGCCTCGACCCGCGCCCAGCGGGACTTGAGCCGCTCCGCGGCCTCCTCTTCGGTGCCGGAGATGGCGTCGGCGAACGCGTCGTCGATGTCCGTCGAGCGCGTCGTCGGGCAGTTCGCACCTTCGCCAGCCGCGGCTCGTAGAGCACCTTGACGGTGGCGCCGTCCTCGACGGCCTGGGTCAGGTCGTAGGTGTCGATGTAGTCGCCGAACACCTCCGTCGTGGACCGGTCCTTGGCCTCGATGGGCGTGCCGGTGAAGCCGATGAAGGTGGCGTTCGGCAGTCCGTCGCGCAGGTGGCGGGCGAACCCGTCGATGAAGTCGTAGTTGGACCGGTGCGCCTCGTCCACCATCACCACGATGTTGGCCCGGTCGGACAGCAGGGGGAACTGGATGCCGGCCTCCCGGTCGTCCTTGGACAGTCCGAACTTCTGGATCGTGGTGAAGACGATCCCGCCGGATTGGCGACCCGTGAGGAGGTCCTTGAGGTCCTGCCGGGACTCGGCCTGGACCGGAACCTCCGGCAGCGGTGCGCCCGGGCTTGGTCGAGGCGAAGGTCTCCTCGAACAGCTGGTTGTCCAGGTCGTTGCGGTCGGTGAACACGACGACGGTCGGGTTCTCCATCGCCGGATGGCGCATCACCTTGCCCGCGTACCACGCCATCTCCAGCGACTTGCCCGACCCCTGGGTGTGCCACACGATGCCGACGCGGCCGTCGCCCTCGACGGCCTCGATCGTCTCCGTGACGGCCTTGGTGACGGCCCAGTACTGGTGGTACTTCGCGACCTTCTTCACAGGCCCGGACTTCCTCGCCGGAGAACACGATGAAATTGTGCACCACAGTCCAGGAACACCTCAGGGGCGAGGAAGCCCTCGACCAGCACCTCGATCTGGGGCACCGACTTCGGCGGCCACGTCTTGCCGTCGATCGTCTTCCACGGCGCGAAGTGGTTCAACCTGCCCGGCAGAACGTACCCAGCACGGGCCAGGATGCCATCCGAGATCACTACGACCTGGTTCCACGTGAACAGGTCCGGGATCTGGCTCTTGTAGGTCTGGATCTGGTTGTACGCGCCCCGCATGGTGGCGTTCTCCTCGCCCGGCTTCGCTTCAACTCGAACAGCCCAAGGGCAGCCCGTTGACGAACAGCACCACGTCCGGGCGGCGCTCCTTCTTCCCCTGGATCGTGAACTGGTTCACCGCCAGCAGGTCGTTGTTGTCCGGGTTCTCCCAGTCGATGAGTCGCGCCCGGACGTGCGTCAGCGCGCCCTCCGGCATCGCGGTACTCGACCGGCACACCGAACTTCAGCAGCTGGTAGGCCCGCCAGTTCTCCTGGAACACCGACTGCGACTCGGGGCGCAGCACCGTCTTGACGGCCTCATCGACCGCATCAGCCGGAAGGTGCGGATTCAACCATGGATGAGAGCCGCCTGCGGAGGCGTCCGATGAGCACAACCTCGCGGTAGTGAGCGCGCTCTGCACCGGGCATCCCGGGGGCTACATCAGGGCCGTGCAGCGCCTGCCAGCCCTACGCCCGGAACAGCTCCAGGACGTACTCCTCCAACCCCGCCTCGTTCAGCCAACGCCAGCCTCCCCCGGCACTACCCGATAGCCCGACATCAGAGAGGGAAGGAGTTCGTCACGAGTGAGCGGCGAGATCCGCGGCCATCGACGCGTAGTGCATGGGCTCGGCGAACAAGAGTGCTGATGGCCGCGCGCTCCTCCGGGCTGGGACAGCAAGCGGACTCATCGGGAACGATGCAACCGGGACGGACTGGCATGTCCAGCGCGCTGGCGGCGATCGTGGTGCCGCCCGCGGACGGCGCACTGCATCCAGAAGTCATCGAACTGCTGGTGACCGAACAGAGCTCGGATGACACGAATGAGGCACGGTAGGACAGCGAACTCGCGGTGAGACACACGCCTCAGGTGCAGATGCCGGGGAAGGCACCAAGTTCGGGTCGAAGGGAAGTAGGGGCGCAACTAAAAAGAACGGAACGGCTGGCGAAGGACGAACTTGCGCTGAGGATAGTCGAGCAGCACAGATCAGTGGGCACGGGAGGGCCGTTGGCGAAGGTCAGGGATAGAGAAGTGGTCCAGAGCCCGTCGGGCGGCGACTGCCGAGCAGCACGGACTGCGAACTCAGCGATCGCCACCGCATCGCTCGGGAGCCCACAAGGCGCAAGAGGGCTGCAGGGCTCTCGCTGCGAAGAAAGCCAAGTCGCGGTTGGTGTCGATGAGGTCGTCGAAGGCACCTAGGACACTGGCGATGCGCTGCTGAACAGGAAGGGAGGGAGACTCACCGGCACTGGTCAGGATGTCCGTGTTGAGATTGGCCATGGTAGCGCAACTGAGGCAGCAGCCAGGGTGGAGGCGGCTGACCCAACAGAGGAAAGCAACGAGGGGACGCGCGCTGCGGCGGACCAAGAGGCACCCCGACCGCAAAGCCACCCGGCCTGCTGAGGGAAGCGCCGCCTCGTGATGGCCGCGACGTGAGTACACGAGCACCGGGGCGAGGTGGGCGACGAGACTGTCTGCTTTGGCCGACGAGGCGCAGATGCGACCTCGATCACTCGACCGTCTCCGATGGTGGGCATTATTACCGGGAGCGTCGGTTGTGTAACGCTCATGTGCAACTGGGAGCCAAAAGGTCCGTCGAATCAGGCGCCGGCCGCACACAGCGGGCAAGTTCGGTTTCTTCCCGGTCAATGGTCATTCGCTCGACTCCAGTGCAGCAAGGAAGCGAGGATGCGTGCTTGAAGTTCAGCTCGCCGCTCAAAGCCCTTGTACTCCCTCTCAGGAGGCGGTCGATCTTCTGGTCGAGAGGTTCGCCGTCGTCTTCGACGTCTTCGGCGCCGACGTAGCGTCCCGGGGTGAGTACGAATCGTGCTCGGCGATGCTGTCGGCAAATTGGCTGAGGCGCAAGAAGCCGGGCACGTCCTGATACGCCTGGGGGTCGGGTTCGCCGCGCCAGGAGTGGTAGGTGTCGGCGATCGTGGCGATGTCCTCGGCGGCGAGGTTGCGGTGGGTGCGGTCTTCCATGTGGCCGAGGTCGCGGGCGTCGATGAACAGCATCTCACCTTGGCGGTTGCGTTGGGGCTGCTCGGACTTCGCCTCGGGCGGTCTTGTCCTTCGTGAGGAACCACAGGCAGACGGGGATCTGCACGGTGTAGAACAACTGGCTGGGCAGCGCGACGATGCACTCGACGAGGTCGTCTTCGACCATCTTGCGGCGGATGTCGCCCTCGCCGGACTGTTGGACGACAGTGACCCGTTGGCCAGGACGGTGGCCATCGTTCCGGTGGGTGCCAGGTGGTGGAGCATGTGCTGGAGCCAGGCGTAGTTCGCGTTGCCCGCGGGGGGTGCCGTACTTCCAGCGGGGGTCGTCGGCGGCAGTTTGTCCGCGCCCCAGTCGGAGATGTTGAACGGCGGGTTGGTGAGGATGAAGTCGGCGCGTAGGTCGGGGTGGAGGTCGTCGTGGAATGAGTCGCCCCATTGCGGTCCGAGGTCGGCGTCGATGCCACGTAGGGCGAGGTTCATCTTCGCCAGCCGCCAGGTGGTGGGGTTCTTCTCCTGGCCGTAGATGGAGATGTCGTTGCGGGCCCCGCCGTGGGCTTGGACGAACTTGTCGGCCTGGACGAACATGCCGCCTGAGCCGCAGCAGGGGTCGTAGACGCGCCCGTTGAAGGGCTCCAGCATCTCGACCATGCAGCGGACAACGGGGCGGGGGGTGTAGAACTCGCCGCCGAGTTTGCCTTCGGCGGAGGCGAACTTGCCGAGCAAGTACTCGTAGACCCGGCCGAGGACGTCGAGGGTCTTCGTCCTCGGCGTCGGCGAGGTCGTCGCGGGAGAAGGTGTCGATGAGGCCCGCCGAGGTGGTCGGGGGTGAGTTCCTGGCGGGCGTAGTTCTTCGGCAGCACGCCCTTCAGGGTGGGGTTCTCCTTCTCGATGGCCTCCATGGCGGCGTCGATGCGGCTGCCGATGTCGGGCTGTTTGGCCGCGGCCCGCAGGTCGTCCCAACGGTGGCCTTCGGGAATCCAGAAGACACCCGCGGACGTGTAGTCGTCGCGGTCTTCCAGACGTGGTTGCCAAAGTAGTTCGGGGTCGCGTCAGCGAATAGGTAGGAGTCGGGGTCCCGGGGATCTGCTGTTCGAGCCGGGTGAGTTCCGCGCGGGGATGCGAAGGAAACGGTCGGAGACGTAGCGCAGGAAGACGAGGGCCGAGGACGACGTGCTTGTACTCGGGGGTTCGAGCACGGACCTCAGGGGGGGCGCCAGAGCGCGCGCACCAGGAGCGGACAGGCCCTTCCGAGCGCCGCGTCCTCTCCAACGAGGCAGGGACGCGCCGGACGGGAGACCCGGCGCCCAGATGACGCGCGCGGACGCGACACTCTTGAGAGGTCAACGGTCAGCGCTCGGAACGCACGCAGCGGCGGCAGTCCGGGGCACACGGTCACAGGCTCCTTCGCTGCCGAGCTAGGGCCGGGGGGGGTCCTGCCCAACCCCAATGGCTCGCTGGCGGATTGACTACGGCGGGCTGCCTGCCTAGGCGGGCCACTGCGCCACCGGGGCAAGTCCACGCCAGCGGCGAAGGCGCTCGCAAACGTCGCTCCAACGGAGGCCTGAACACTTTCCGCGAGGAGTGAAGGCCGCCTCCAGTGACTGCTCCTGCCGAAGGCGCTGCAACGTTCGGCGCCGCGCCCGCGCGGCTTGCTGGCGGGGGGTGACGCCTTCGGGGCGGCTGCATACGCCTTAAGGAACGGCACGTCGCGGTTCATCGTGGCTGGGCTAACTCCCGGCCTACGGGCGGAATTTCCAGGCGGGGTGGGAACCGCGGTTCGGAGCGAGCCTCTTCGAGTGCTGCCATGAGTCGCTGATGGTTGCGTGGTTGGACCATCAGCCTGCCTCCGCCTGCCCGGCCAAGACGCGCCCGCTCTGCGGACGTTGTGAGCGCCTCCACTTGTATGAGCCGGGTCGTTCCGCGAGGTGCTCCGCCTCTTCGGCTAGTTCAGCCCACAAGCGTCGATGTTCTGGGCCGAGGCGTGCGTTGGTGCATCGGACGACACACAGGGCGACGACCGGCGCGACCCGTTCGTTGAGCGGGACGTGCTGCTCGGGCACACCGCGGTCGCCGCTCTGAAGAAGCAGTGTACTGCCGGGCCAACGTGGAGTGTGGCGGCCCGGTCGCGCAGCATGGCTCGTACCCGGTCGGGGCGTGCTGCTACCGGGATGTCTTCCATTTCTGCGGCGACGCGGTCGAATTCTGCGTCGACCGCTGGACCGCCTGGACCTGTCGACGTTTCCCCGCTGATCCGATGACGTTCGTACATGGTGTAGATGTCATCTAGTCGCCCAAGGGCACCCTCTGTTTCTACTTCCTGCCGGAATCCTGATTCGCTGCTTCCGGCGTATCCCAAGGACGTGGCAACGTTCACGTGTTGGTACTGGAGTTTCAGCGCGATGACTCCGAACGGGCGGTTTGCGATGTGCCACGCGATCGTGCGCCGGAACTGGCGCGTTGTGAGCCGCCATGGTTCACCGTTCACGAGGGGAACAGGGTGAAGGGGGGGTGATGTGAGAGGCAGGATGTTAGGGGGGTTGAGTGGGTGATTTCGAGGGGGTGTGGAGAGTGGGTGGAAAGGAGTCAAAGAGTGAGAGATAGTAGGTGAGGAGGCAGGGAAGGAAGGGGGGGGCCTCGGAGGTTGTTTGAGGGTCGTGAGCAGAGGGGTGGTGTTGGGGGGGGGAGGCACGCTGAGGGGAGTGTCGCACGGTCAGGAGGGAGAGTAGAGGGCATTGTGAGGGCAGAGCACAGGTGGGTAGGGGGCAGGTCGGTTTCAGGGTGGGTGGGGGGGGAGCAGGTTTAGGGTCATGTTTGGGTGGTTTGGAGGAGTGAAGGGGGGTTGGAGGAGGAGGTTGGAGGTCAGGAGCGACCAACGAGGTTCAGATTGATCTTCCGTAGTGGGTCGTCGGCCGCAAGATTTCGGTATGTCTTTCCGCGTGGCCCTGCCGCTGGAAGGCCACGGTCTTGTGCATGCTGGTCCTGTAGCCAGCGGGTGAGGCGCGCCTCGGATGACTCTCCTGTCTTTGACCCAACGACGCCGCTTCGTACAGCGGACCATTCGGCGGCGCACGCGATGATGTCCGGGGCGGCCACGTCAACGTAGGTTAGGGACCATCGGACGAGTGGGGCGATCACGTCCTCGGGAATGCGAGGAGTCTGGTTCTCCCAGCCGTTGTCGCGGTAGCCCGCAACCTGTGGGGCGCTGAATCCCGGCCACGGGATGGGGAGGTCTTCTGCCCCCGTGATGTGGCGTCGGTATGCGTGCAGTCTCCAGAGGACGTCGATAACTCGTGAGGTCCATTGCGGGCTTCGTTGCCCGTCTGCGGCGTTGTTCCTCGCGTGTTCTAGATACCCGGCGTAGTCGGCCTGAGTGACGGTTGTTAGATCGACATGGCCTCTCGTCATCAGATACTCGAACCACAGGCGAACTTTCCACAGTTCTACGTAGGTGCCCGTGGGTTTCATGGTTCTGCGAACTCCGCGTTGACCTCGGGGCTGTTCCACGGTGAGACGCGCGTAAACGAACTCTTTAGCGGCGGTACGCCAAGTGGGCGGGTCGATAACGGTGAAGTCCGCTTTGATCATGTGAACCTGACGTAGAGATGCTGGACCGACGGGCAGAAAATCCCATTCGTCGTCCCCGAATCGCGGTGGGGGTGATGTCGCTGGCCAGGTGACGCCTGCCGGGATGACCTGTGTGTCTTCGGGAACGATCGCCTGGGTGAACCGGGGGCCGAGGGGCTGAACGGTCATGTCAGATTCTCCGGGATCGCGGGCATGGCGGGAAGAAACACGGATGCTTGTCCGAGGTTGGCCTTGGTACGGGCCGCCGCGAGTTGGGAATCACTGAACCGGGGCAGCACATGGTCGTTGATGTTCTGTGCCTTGCGCCCGAACAGAATCGTCCACGACTCCGTCGGCAGTAGGTCGCGCTGCGCTGCCGCGTGATCCAGGAATCGGAACACGCTGGGAAGGTGTGCCTCGCGAATCACGGCGTTTCCGCAGCCCAGGCACCCCCAAAAAGGAACTGGGCAGTTATCTCCTGCATCACCAAACGGCGAGTGGTGGAAGTCAAGGCAGTCGTTGGTGAACAGGCTGAGGTTCCCGGCCATTACCAATTCGGAGAGTTCGCCTGGCACGGTAAGTTCGTTCGGATCGTGGGCATCGCCAACGATGACTGTTGGCAGTTCAGTGGCAGCGGCGAGGCCCGCCGTCAGCCCTTGCTCCACGGTTTCGAGGTGGAGTTCCCGGTTCGCTTCAACCTGGTGGTAGTGATTACCAGCGATGTCCGTGCCGTGGTTGACAGCGGCTTCGGGAAACCGTCCCTTAACGGCCAAGTAAAGGTCCTGTTTGTTGGTCTTTCGGAGCGTCCGCAAGTCGAGGTCGAATGGTGGAATTCCCGCACGCTCACATGCCGCCCTGGTAAACCGGCCAAGGATGCCGTACTGCGAATTCCCTTGCCCGAACTGTGCCACCTGCAACAGCCCATTTGTTGTTGCGGCACGGGTCGTTGTTGCCACACCGCGAGGGGAGTACGTGAGCCAAAGGCTGTCCGCGGGTAGGAACGTCGCAGCGAGCGCGGTCACGTCCAGAACCGCTTCGATCAGCCATATAGCGTTCATGTGCCCGTTCGCTGGCACACGAATCGTTTGGTGGGCGCGGGACCGGGCACGTGCTTTGAAGTACTCGATGTCCGCATACCCGCCCGAATTGTTGTGAACGCAGGAACGCTGCAGCGTCTTAGCCGATTCCGGTTCCAACCCCGTCTTCAACATCAGCATGACGAGGAACGGGAACAAGTCGCTCTGATCTGGAAAGAGTAAGCGCGTTGCATCAACGATGGAACAGTTGGCTCTGCGTAAGGCCACCGAAATGTGAGTGGGAAGGTCAGGTCGAGCGGTTGGCCCGTTTTCGGCGAGCCATTGCAGTGCCAAGGCGAGATCCCCCGTCGCAGATGTAAGCGTTTGACGACTGGCGAGATAGCCGTTGATCTGGTCCACAGCGTAGGAAGTGACGGCCCTTCGCGCGTCTTCCGCAAGCGGCTCAGTAGGCACCGATGAGTAGTCGCGGGTCGGCGTGCCAGCGAACGAACCGGTGAAGCCGTCCAGCGCCTCCCGCACGTCTGTCGCCAGAGGATGCGTTTGGGCCGCCTCTTCTAGAATCATGTGAAGCCGCCCAGCGACGTTCCGGACCGGGACAGTTGCCGACGTTGTTCGCGTCGCCGCGTAGGCCGTCTCGGCAAGGGCTAGGTACTCTGGCGTCAAATCGCTGACCGAAAACGTTACCGGGTTCTCAGCGAATTCCGTTACCACTTCGAGCAGGCTTCCCGCAGCCTTCCTGAACATTCGCAGGACGTCAACCGAACGGGGCGGCTGCCGTTCCCACACGCAGACTAATGCGTCCTCGAGAACCTCGCGTAGCCCAATGGCCGAAGTCTCCGGCAAATCAACGGCGACGAAACGGCCACCCTTCACGCGGACCTGCCTCGGAAGCGGCGCCCCCTCCCGCGTCTGCGGCAATTCCGATCCGGACCCGAAGCGGGCGCGACGGCGACGCGGCCCCAACGTGCTCCCAGAGTCACTCATCGCTCAACCCCTCCGACGAGTTGGAGTCGCGGCCCCACAACGCTTTGCCAACGGTCAATCGCAGCGTCACTCACCTCAGTTGCCTGCTGAACGTACGGCAAGTAATGATCCAATGTCGTGGTGTAGTGGGCGTGCCCCAACAGAAGTTGCAGCATCCTCACGGGATCAATGAGTAACCGGCGCAGCGCCACCGTGTGGGCGTCCGCACCGCTGTGCAGCATCTCCCTGATCGGTCGCATCGACTCGGCCAACAGCAATGACAGCATGTGGACCGCAAACGTGTGCCTCAACATGTGTGGAGTGATGCGGATGCTCAGCCCCGCCTCGGCACACCGGTCGTTCGCCCGGCGAAAGACGGAATGCCACGAAGCGGGCGACATAGGCAAACCGTTGGAGCCAACCCACAACGCGGCTGGACCTTGCACGTCGCCGTCCCGATCCGCCAGGATCAGCCTGCGTCGCGTCTCCGGGATCATCTGGTCTATTCGCGTTGATGTTCCATCGCCGAACTTGACCCGCGATTTGTCCAACCGTCCGACGATGAAACCGCGCTGATACCGGTTCTTCTCCAACGCACCGGCAACGAGCGTTCGGCGTTCCACCTCCATCCACTCCCTCAGAGGATGGAGACCAGCCGCCGTCAAGTACAGGTCGCGCTGCACACCCCCTTTGGTGATTGCCCCCGGAAGGTGTACGACCCCCCGACTGCCCGAAGGCACACCCTCCGGCAGTTCGCTGGCCATCAGGGAAGAACCCTCCGTCAGGCGCACACCGGTCCGCAGCAGGAACTGAGCAAAGACGACGTTCCTTGTGGCCTGTTGGGACAGGCGCCAGCCCGGCACCTCGGCCACTCCGCGCAACCCAACCTCGCACCACTGGTCAAATATCTCCAGCGTGACAAAGCGAACCTTCCGCGAGCGCACAGCAACTTCCCGACCGAAACCCGTAGCACCAAAGGGATTGACGGAAGCGAGACCGGACGCCAGCGCGTATTCGTAGAACCGCCTCAGGTGGGTGTGATTTCGGTTCCACGTGCCAGCAGTCACCGCTGGCGTTCCCGCTATGCCAGAAGGAACCACCCGTCGCGCCTCGTGGTAAGCATGGGCGTCACGCACCGACGCCTCCCACAACGACACACCGCGGACATCACTAAGCCACGAACCGAACACCACCAAGTCAGTTGCGATCGCCTTCCACGACTCCCGACTTCTCGTCGGACGTCCCGTGGGAACACCGTCTGCTGTGTACCCCAACGGCAGACCCCGAAGAAACGCATTCACCTCTGACGCATACGTGCCGTCATCCCACAGGACGAACGGCATGGCGGGCATCGCCATCCCAACGGGCACGCCCGCCAGCGCATCTGCCACTTGAATGGCGTCACACCCGGCAGGCAGCGCTAAGGCCCTGACATCCTGGGCGAGAGCCTGTGCCGACAACGACCGAGTAAAGAACAGCCTCATCGTTTGCCCCCCGTCTCCGCATACATGCCAGTAATGGCCCGATTGCACTGCAGGTCTTCAATAGCCGTGACCATACGTCATCTCCTGACATATCTCAAGGCAAGGTAACGAGGAAAGTGGCCGCTACCGCGAGTTGCAGCCGGTGTTCTACGTGCCGGCTCCGGAGCGGCGGCTCGTCCAAGAGGGCAAGCCGGGCGCCTACGATTTCGTCGAGGGCACCGCTGAGCAGTACGAGGTGGCCGTACGCGAGATCACCGCCGCCTGTGCCGGGGCCTACGCGGCCTACCAGAGCATGCTTGACGCAGGCATCGCGCGGGAAGTGGCGCGGACCGTGCTTCCGGTCGGTACCTACAGCTCCATGTACGTCACGATGAACGCGCGCGCCCTGATGAACTTCCTGTCGTTGCGGACCAAGCGGCCCGACTCTGCCTTCCCATCGTTCCCGCAGCGTGAGATCGAGATGGTTGCGGACAAGATGGAGGTATTCTGGGCCGAACTGATGCCGCTGACCCATGCGGCCTTCGAGCGCAACGGCCGGGTCGCTCCCTAGTCCTGGAGATCCCCGGTAGCGTGGTGGACATGCAGCAGGCATTCGGCACGGTGATCACGGCGATGGTCACCCCGTTCCACAACGACGGCTCGCTGGACCGGGAGGCGACAGCTGCCCTGGCCACGCATCTGGTCGACAGCGGTAACGACGGTCTTGTGGTCAACGGCACCACCGGCGAGGCGCCGACCACCAGCGACGACACCAAGGACGAGGTTGTCCGCATCGTCGTGGATGCGGTGGGAGACCGGGCCAAGGTCATCGCCGGGGTCGGGACGAACGACACCGCGCACACCGTGGCGCTGGCTCGCCGCGCCGCCGCTGCTGGCGCCCATGCACTGCTGGTCGTGACCCCCTATTACAACAAGCCCCCGCAGGCCGGGCTGCTGTCCCACTTCCGCACCGTCGCGGATGCCACCGACCTCCCGAACATGCTCTATGACATCCCGGGCCGGTCAGCGGCTGAGATCGCCACGCCCACGCTGGTGGCTCTCGCCGAACACCCCAACATCGCTGCCGTGAAGGACGCCAAGGGGGACCTGATGGCATCGGCGCGGGTCCTGGCGACGACGGACCTGCTTTACTACTCCGGCGAGGACGGCCTGAACCTGCCCCTGTTGGCGATCGGGGCGACCGGTTTCGTCAGCGTGATCGGCCACTTCGTGGCACCGCAGCTCAAAGCGATGCGCGAAGCATTTCTGGCCGGCGACCTCGCTCGCGCGCGGCAACTGCACTTCCAGAGTCTGCCCCCCAACGACGCAATCTTCGCCACCCAAGCAGCCATCACGGTCAAGGGCGCCTTGGCGCGGCAGGGACTGTGCGGTGCGACCGTCCGCTTGCCGTTGATCGAGGCCACCGTTGACCAAGTCGATGCCGTTATCACCGCTCTGGAGGCCATCAGTGGCTGACGCTCTGCCCGAACTGCCCGCAGGGGGACTGCGCATCATTCCGCTCGGCGGGATCGGAGAGATCGGCCGCAACATGACCGTCTTCGAGTCTGACGACCAGATCCTCATCGTGGACTGTGGTGTCCTGTTCCCTGAGGAGTCCCAGCCTGGCGTCGACCTGATCCTGCCGGACTTCGATTACCTGCGCGGGCGCCTCGACAAGATCGTCGGCTTGGTGCTTACGCATGGTCACGAGGATCACATCGGGGCGGTGCCGTTTCTGCTGCGCGAGCGGGGCGACATCCCCATCTACGGCTCCCGGCTGACCTTGGCCCTGCTTGAGGCCAAACTGCGCGAACACCGCAAGAAGCCGCCCCTGCAGGTTGTCAAAGAGGGCGACACGCAATGGCTCGGCGCGTTTCGGGTGGCCTTCCTGGCGGTCAACCACTCCATTCCCGACGCGCTCGCGGTCTGCATCGACACCACTGCTGGGCGCGTGGTGCACACCGGTGACTTCAAAATGGACCAACTGCCCCTCGACGGACGGATCACCGACCTTCGGGCCATGGCTCGGATGGGGGAGGAGGGCGTCGATCTGCTGATGGTCGACTCGACCAACGCCGAGGTACCCGGCTTCGTCACCTCGGAATCCCGGATCCTCCCGGCGTTGGAGGAGGTGATGGCCACCACACCCCGGCGGGTCATCGTGGCCAGTTTCGCCTCCCACGTCCACCGCATCCAGCAGGTCATCGACGTTGCTGCCCGCAACAACCGGAAGATCGCGCTTGTCGGCAGGTCGATGGTGCGCAATATGAACGTCGCACGGGACCTGGGCTACTTACGCGTTCCGGGGGACATGCTGGTCAGCGCGGACCGGATCGGGGAACTGCCCGACCACGAGACCGTACTGATCTGCACCGGGTCGCAAGGTGAGCCGATGGCTGTCCTGTCGCGGATCGCCGCCCGCGACCACGACATCCGCGTCGGGCCAGGGGACACGGTCGTGTTGGCATCGTCACTGATCCCAGGCAACGAGAACTCGGTGAACCGGGTGATCAACGGCCTCACCTCGACCGGAGCCAGGGTGGTTCACAAGGGCAATGCCCTGGTCCACGTGTCCGGGCACGCGGCCGCGGGTGAACTGCTTTACCTCTACAACATCGTCCAGCCCACCCACGTCATGCCGATTCACGGTGAGGTGCGGCATCTGCATGCGAACGCGGGTCTTGCCGAGCAGACCGGCGTGGCGCACAACAGGGTCCTTATCACCGAGGACGGCAGTGTCGTGGACATGATCGACGGTGAGGCGAGCCTGGTGGGCCAGGTCCCCTGCGGTTATGTCTATGTCGACGGTGCCGGGGTCGGGGACATCACCGAGGGGTCCTTGAAGGACCGCCGCATCCTCGGCGAGGAGGGTTTCATCTCTGTTGTGGTCGTAGTTGATCACGTCGAGAAGAAGATCCTGGCCGGGCCCGAGATCCACGCCCGCGGGTTCGCCGACTCGGATGCCGTCTTCGACGCCGTCATTCCCGACATCGAGGAGAAGTTGCTGCGCGCCCTGCAGGACGGCGTCAAGGAGGAACACGCCCTGGCTCAGATCGTGCGCCGCACGCTGGGCCGCTGGGTGAGCAACCAGCATCGGCGCCGGCCCATGATCGTCCCGGTGGTCATCGAGGGCTGAGTCAGCCGGGTTTCGGCGCGACGTATCTCACAGAGTTTCGCAACCGGGTCCTGTCGTGGGCGCCCGATACTGTGAGGACCATGGCTTCCCGAACGTCCACCAGTACTTCCGGTACGCGCAGCAGCAAGTCGCCGCGCTCCAGACCACCGACGAAGAAGGCACCTGCCAAGAAGCCGGCGGGTAAACAGCCCCACGGTTTCGGGGCGTTTCTACGGTCGGTGATGCGGGCGCTGGTCACGGCGTGGATCAGTACCGCGCACTTCGTCGGGGCAGCGGCGCGACGGGTGGGCAAGGGCGCCCGGGACCTTGATCCGGCGTTGCGCCGGGATGGTTTCGGGTTGCTGTACGCAGTGCTGGCCATCGTGGTCGCGGCCGTGGCGTGGTGGGGCGCGACCGGTGGACTCGAACCCGCTGTGACCTTCATCGTGGGTGGGGTCGTCGGGAGGCTGGACGTCCTGGTGCCGGTGTTCCTGGGCTGGCTGTCGTGGCGCACACTGCGCCACCCGGACCGCAAGTTCAAGCCCCACCAGCTCATTGGTGGGTTGATCGTCCTGTTCTCCGCTGCCGGCCTGGTGCATGTCTTCAACGGCGCCCCGCAGCCCATCGACGGTCAAGTTGCCATGCGCGCCGGGGGCGGCTGGATCGGATGGATCGCCACGGTCCCGTTCTTGAGTCTGCTGGGACCCATCCTTACCGGGCTGATCCTGGCCTTGATCCTGATTGCCGGGGTCCTCATGGCCACCGGGACCTCGGTCGCGGATCTGCGCAAGCGGGCCGGCGACCTCGACACCGCTGCGGCTGGTAATTGGGTCAAGCAGCGGATCCCCAAGAAGACTGCGAAGGACGAGGCGATTCCCAAGGACCTCGTCGGCGATGAGGCCTTCACGACGCCAGTGGCCAAGGACATGCCTGAGGAGGACACCACCCAGCAGATCGACCCCGAGTTGCTCTCGCCCTTCGTGCAGGACTTCACGGTGGCAGACCTGACCGTCGAGGTGGATCCCGCCGACCTTGAGATCGATCTCACCGGCGCCGAGCAGCTGTTGTTGTCCGGTGAGGTGGTCTACCGGTTGCCCCCGCTGGAGCTCCTCAAGCCAGGACCGCCGCACAAGGCGGCCACTGCGGCCAACGATCAGGTGGTAGCAGCGCTGTCCGGGGTGCTCGACCAGTTCGAGGTCGACGCCCGGGTCACCGGATTCAGCCGTGGTCCGACAGTCACCCGCTACGAGGTGGAACTCGGGCAGGCGGTGAAGGTCGAGCGGGTGACGGCCCTGAGCAAGAACATCTCGTACGCGGTGAAGAGCCCGGAGGTGCGCATCCTGTCCCCGATCCCCGGTAAGTCGGCCATCGGCATCGAGATCCCCAACACCGACCGGGAGAACGTGAGTCTCTCCGACGTGCTGCGCAGCCGGGTCGCCACCTCAGATCCCCACCCGATGCTGGTGGGCCTGGGTAAGGACGTCGAGGGCGGATTCATCTGCGGCAATCTGGCGAAGATGCCACATCTACTGGTGGCCGGCGCGACCGGCGCCGGCAAGTCAGTGTGCATCAACACGCTCATCACCTCGGTGCTGGCACGCGCGACCCCGGACGAGGTGCGGATGGTGCTGGTCGACCCGAAGCGGGTCGAACTGAGCATCTACGAGGGCATCCCGCACCTGATCACACCCATTGTCACCGACCCCAAGAAGGCGGCGGACATTCTGCAGTGGGTCGTCAAAGAGATGGAGATGCGCTACGACGATCTCGCGGCGTTCGGTTTCCGGCACATCGACGACTTCAACAAGGCGGTCGCGGCCGGGACGGTCATCGCACCTCCCGGAACGGAGCGGGTCCTGCAGCCGTACCCGTACCTGCTGATCATCGTCGATGAGCTCGCCGATCTCATGATGGTCGCCCCGCGTGATGTCGAGGACGCGATCGTTCGCATCACGCAGTTGGCCCGGGCCGCGGGCATCCACCTGGTGCTGGCGACCCAGCGTCCCAGCGTCGACGTGGTGACCGGCCTGATCAAGGCGAATGTGCCGTCGCGGCTGGCGTTCGCGACGTCCAGCCAGACGGACTCCCGGGTCATCCTCGACCAGCCGGGCGCGGAGAAACTCATCGGGCAGGGCGACGGACTGTTCTTGCCGATGGGAGCCAGCAAACCCCTGCGTCTGCAGGGCGCGTTTGTGCCCGAACACGAGATCCGCAGTGTCGTGGCGCACTGCAAGGCCCAGATGGCCCCCATGTACCGCGAGGACATCGCACAGGCCGGTGGGTCGCGGGCGATCATCGACGGCGACATCGGCGACGACCTCGAACTCGTCTGCCAGGCCGCTGAACTCATCGTCAGCACACAGTTCGGTTCGACGTCGATGCTGCAGCGCAAACTGCGCGTCGGTTTCGCCAAGGCCGGACGCCTCATGGATCTGCTGGAGGTGAGGGGCGTGGTCGGGCCCAGCGAGGGGTCCAAGGCGCGCGAAGTCCTCGTCACCCCGGATGACCTGCCGAACGTCATCGCGGATCTGCGGGGTGTGGGCGGCGCCGGGTGAGCAAGCCGTCGGTCGCGATCGTCACCTTGGGGTGTGCCCGTAATGAGGTGGACTCCGACGAGGTCGCGGCCGCATTGGCCGAGGACGGCTGGGAACTGGTCGACGACGCTGAAGTGGCTGACACCGTCTTGGTGAACACCTGCGGTTTCATCGAACAGGCCAAGGCCGACTCGATCGAGACGGTGCTCGAACTCGGCGACGTCCGCGGCAAGGTCGTCGCCATCGGGTGTATGGCCGAGCGTTATGGCAAGGAACTCGCCGCAGAACTGCCCGAGGCGGACGCGGTGCTTGGATTTGACGCCTACCCCCATCTGCCGCAGTCGCTGCGGACCCTGCTGGCCGGTGGGCACCTGGACTCGCACACCCCACACGACCGCCGTCGTCTGCAGCCCGCCAGTCCCACCCAGCGCTCGGCTGACGTCGCGGTGCTGCCGGGACACATCGGGATGCGCCGCCGCCTGCACGAGGGGCCCTTCGCCAACGTGAAGCTGGCCTCTGGATGCGACCGCAGGTGCACCTTCTGCGCCATCCCGTCGTTTCGAGGGTCGTTCGTGTCCCGGCGGCCCACTGACATCCTCAACGAGGTCCGCTGGTTGGTCGGACCAGGGTGTGCTGGAGGTCAACCTGGTCAGCGAGAACTCCACCTCGTACGGCAAGGACCTCGGCGATCTGCGCCTGTTGGAGTCATTGCTGCCCGAGATCGCCGACACCGGACTGGAACGGGTGCGCGTGGCCTATCTGCAACCAGCTGAGATGCGCCCGGACCTGATCCGGGTCATCGGCGCCACAGTCGGCGTGGCCCCCTACTTCGACCTGTCCTTCCAGCACGCCAGCGCCAGCGTCCTGCGCAGGATGCGCCGGTTCGGCAGCGCGCAGGACTTCCTGTCCCTGCTTGAGCAGATCCGCGCGGTGAACCCGCGGGCCGGCGTGCGCTCCAACTTCATCATCGGTTTTCCGGGGGAGACGGCCGCTGACTTCCAGATCCTGCTTGATTTCCTTGAGCAGGCACAACTGGACGCAGTCGGGCTCTTCACCTACTCCCCGGAAGAGGGGACGGAGGCCGCCGGCTTCACCGATGAGGTCGACCCGCAGGAGATGGCGCTGCGCTTCGACACCGCATCGACGCTGGTCGAGGAGCTGATGAGCCAGCGTGCGGAGGACCGGATCGGCGAGACTGTGCGGGTGATCACTGCCATAGGTCGCAACCAGTTTCAAGGTCCCGAGGACGGCGGCACCCGGCTGACGAGGCCTGCGGATGCCGAGGTCGTCGTGGCCCGCGTGGTGGCATCCGAGGGGGCCGACCTGGTCGCCGAGATGATCCATGTCTGAACAAGCGCGCTGGGGCCGGCCCGACCCGATGGCCGACCCTCCGAGCCCGTCACGATTGTGGAACCTGCCCAATGCCCTGACGATGCTGCGCCTGATCCTGGTGCCGGTTTTCGGGGCACTCCTGCTGACCGAGGACGGCGGTAACGCCACCGCCCGCTGGTGGGCAGCGCTGGTGTTCGTCGTGGCCAGCATCACGGATCTGCTGGACGGGGCCATCGCCCGCAAACGCAATCTGGTCACCACCTTCGGCAAGGTCGCTGATCCCATCGCGGACAAGGCCCTCACCGGGGTTGCCCTGCTCGGTCTGAGCTACCTGGGGGAGATGCCGTGGTGGGTGACGCTGGTCATCCTCGGCCGCGAGATCACGATCACCCTCACCCGGTTCTTCGTCATCCGGCACGGTGTCATTCCCGCCAGTCGCGGGGGTAAGGCCAAGACCGTCGCGCAGATGCTGGCCATCTTCTTGTACATCCTTCCGCTGTCGGGCTGGGCCGTGGACGCGCGCTGGTGGATCCTCATGCTGGCTGTCGCCCTGACCGTTCTGACCGGTATTGATTACCTGGTGCGGGCTATGAACCTGCGTCGGACCAGTGAGAGGACAGCGATGAAGAAGGCCCGCCGTGCAACTCGCGGCTGACCTCATGGCTGTCCTGGTCGAACGCGGTGAAACCGTGTGCACCGCCGAGTCGTTGACAGGGGGTCTGCTGTGCGCCTATCTCACAGCTGCACCCGGGGCGTCGCAGTCCGTGCGCGGCGGCGTCGTCGCCTACATGACCGACGTGAAGCGCGACGTGGTCGGCGTCGACCCGGACCTCCTGCGCAGTCACGGCGCGGTCTCGGCCCCCACCGCCGTCGCCCTGGCCCGCAACGCCTCCCGGTTGTTCCTGGCCGACTGGGCCATCGCCACGACCGGTGTGGCCGGGCCCACCGAGCAGGAGGGTAAGCCGGTGGGCACCGTCTTCGTGGCCATCGCCGGAGCGCACACCGAAGCGGTCGTGGACCTGCGCCTCACCGGTGACCGCGTCCGGATCCGTGAGCAGGCGTGCGCGGCGGGAATTGCACTTCTCCACAAGATTCTGGAATAGAGAGTAAGGGCCGTTTCGTTGGGGTAAATGTGAAGTTAAAGGTGGCGTCATCGGATGCCGTGGGAACACGGTTCGCGTACAGTCGACCCATCGAAAGGAGGTCAGAGATGGTAGTCCTTCGGCAAGTCGTCGGTGAAGAATTGCGCCGTCGGCGTATGGATCAAGGCCGCACCCTGCGTGACGTCTCGACCTCCGCTCGCGTTTCGCTCGGGTATTTGTCCGAGGTCGAGCGTGGTCAGAAGGAAGCCTCCAGCGAACTCCTGGCAGCCATCTGCGGCGCTCTCGAAGTCCCCCTGTCAGAGGTCATGCGCTCGGTCAGCGACAACGTCGCCCGCGCTGGCAACTGACTGCGGTCAGCGCAGTCCCGATGGGGTGAGATGCAGCCCCGCATCGGTGAAGACCGAGGAGAACGGAGAGGAGAACACGTCCTCACCGTTGATCTTTCGCAGCGATACCTTCCGGCGCCGCGCCTGCACAGCCGTCACGAAGGCCCCTGCCGCTCCCACATCCTGCGACCAGGCCAGCAGCGACCGGCCCGCGCTGTCGAGGTAGAACAGCGGCCCCGCACCGCCCATCAGAACCAGTGAGCCGGCCTTGCGCTGTGGGCGTCCCCCTGTGACCTCCGGCCAGGGCACTGTGACGCCCATCGGATTCGCCGGGTCAGTCGTGGCCAAGAGGACCGGATCTACGCTGCCGGTCTGACGCAACTGTTCCAGGGCGGCACTGCTGGCGAACTGTGCCCCGCCCAGGCCCTCCACCGCATACACCTGCTGACATCTGCCCGCATCATCCATGCGGCGCAGGATCCCGAACAGGGAGTGGAAACCGCCCGGCACGCGCTCATTGCCGACCACAGATCGATCCACCAGACCGTATCGGTCGAGCAGCGTCTGCGCCCACACCAGTGCCTTGTCCGGCTGGTCGGGGCGGTACACGGCCGACCACCGACCTGGCATCGGCACCTGGCTCATGCGACGCGGCTCGCGGCCGGCCACCGGGCTGGCGATAACGTCGCAGCGGCTCCAAGGAGTCATTGGTCACCATCGAGCGCCACACCAGACCCCACAGTGATCGTTCCAGGACCTCCTGTCCGAGATCGGGTAACCGCATCATGAGGTCACGGAAGAACCATCCGCCGCCGTGGCGCATCACCTCCCAGACCTCGATCTCTTCCTCGCTCAGATCGTCGGCATCGGCGCTCGGCAGCAGGTCCTCGTGCCCGGCAGGTACCAGACTGATCAGAGCGTCGCGGGCACCTAGACGTCCTGCCCCGCACCACACCACGTCCCCGGCGGCCATCAGTTGATCGAGGTGATGGCCTTCGAAACCTGCCACACGGGCCGGTAGGAGATCCTGCTCCCACACAGTGGCCGCCGTGACATATCCGCTGAGCCGGCCGATCGCGGCGAGCAGGGCGCCACGTCCCCGGCCCGGTGCTGTCGCCCCCTGCCAGCGGGGTAGGAAAGCGCATAGCCGCTCCACCGGGATCGGTTCGGCGGCCCCCCGCAGCAGAGCCGATGCTTTGCGGCGAATCCGGGCCAGCACGTCGCTGTCGACCCACTGACCCTGTTCGCTGGCGGCAGTGAAACGCCCCCATCGCACCGCGCCAGCAGCCTTGCGCTGTTGCAGGAGTTGATCCACGAGGCGCACTCCGAGTCCCAGGGCGGCAGCGACGTCCGCACTGCTGAACGGACCGTGGGTTCGTGCGTAACGGCTGAGCAGATCACCGACCGGGTCGGCCACCGGCTCCAGAAAGGCGAACGGGACCTCCGGTGGCGGCACCACGCCGAGGGCGTCACGCAGCCTGGACACGTCTTCGACGGCGGCCAGGACCTGCTCGCCAGCGACCCGGACCCACACCGCCCGGCGAGCGGCGACCAGGGCGGTGCCGAAATCCTCGGGGATCTCCCGGGCCCCCAACTCAGCGGGAGTCTGGAAGCCCACCGCACGCAGCAGGTCGGCGAGGTCGTCAGCGCTGCGGATGCGCCCCGGATGGCGCCACTGCAGGTCGATCTCCACGGCTTCCACCGCCTCCTGCGGAATGATCGAGCGCAGGTCGGTGTCGCTGAGCAGGTCGGCGAGCAGGCCATGATCGAGCTCCAGGGCGGCCGCCTGCTGGCCCAGCGGATTGTCGCCCTCGTACATGAAGACCGACACGTAGGAGAACATCTGCGTTTGGGCCATGGGGCTCGGCAGGTCAGTCTGGACGACCTCCACGGTGATCAGGCCGTCGCGCAGACCCCCCAGCACCTGCCGCAGCGCAGCGAGGTCGTACACATCGTCGAGGCATTCGCGCACCGCCTCCAGGACCATCGGGAAACTCGGGTAGTTGCCCGCCACCCCGAGCAGCTGCGCCGAACGCTGCCGCTGCTGCCACAGCGGGGTTCGCTTGCCCGGCGCGTTGCGGGTCAGCAGCAGTGCCCGGCTGGAGCACTCCCGGAACTTCGCCGCGAACAGCGCGCTGCCGGTGATCTCCTGACTGAGGTCGCGGGTCACGTCATCAGGGTCCAGCAGGAGGGCATCGACCACCTGATCCCACCAGTCGTCATCCTGATCGGTATCCATGACCCGCATGACGAGACCGTCATCAGTGGCCATGATGTTGGCGTCGACGCCGAAGCGAGCCCGCACTTGGGCGCTGGCAAGCAACGCCCACGGGGAGGTCACCCGGGCGCCCCATGGGGCATGTACCACGAGTCGCCAGTCGCCGATCTCGTCGCGGAAGCGTTCAACCACGATGCGACGGTCGGTCGGTAGGACGCCGGTGACCGCCAGCTGCTCGTCGAGGTACGCCCGCAGATTCCCCCGTGCGTAGTCGTCCAACGGCGTGTCCCGCAGCCGGTTGGGCGCTGCGGCCCGCTCGACCGTGCGCAGGAACTCTCCGATTGCTTGTCCCATCTCAAAGGACCGGCCCTGGGCGTCCGCATGCCAGAACGGCAACTTGCCCGGTTTGCCCGGAGCGGGGGTGACCAGAACCCGGTCGTAGGTGATCTCCTCGATGCGCCACGACGAGGCGCCCAACGAGATGACATCCCCGACCCGCGATTCGTAGACCATCTCCTCGTCGAGTTCCCCGACCCGGCCGTCCTTGGTCCCGACGATGAACACCGGGAACAGCCCGCGGTCAGGGATCGTGCCGCCGGAGATCACCGCGGTGCGCTGTGCACCCCGGCGTCCGCTCAGCATGTCGGTGCTGCGGTCCCAGATGATGCGCGGACGCAACTGCGCGAAGTCGTCGGAGGGATACCGTCCGGCGAGCATGTCGAGCACCGCCTCGTACGCCGCCCGGGGCAGGTGGGTGTAACCCGCCGCAGTGGTGATCAGTTCAAAGAGCGCATCGATGTGCCAGTCCTGCATGGCGACCATGGCCACGATCTGCTGGCTCAGGACGTCCAGCGGGTGGCGGGGGATACGCGTGGCTTCGATGCCCCCGGCGGCCATGCGCTGCATAGCCACTGTGGTGGCCAGCAGATCTCCGCGGTGGGTCGGGAAGAAGATGCCCTTGCTGACCGCGTCGAGCCGGTGTCCGGCGCGACCGAGCCGTTGCAGGCCCGACGCCACCGACGGCGGGCACCCGACCTGCACCATGAGGTCGATGGCGCCCATGTCGATACCCAGTTCCAGGCTGCTGGTGGCGACCACCGCCGGCAACCGACCTGACTTCAGATCATCCTCGATGATGGCGCGCTCGGACTTGCTGACGCTGCCGTGGTGGGCGCGGGCCACGACCTCGGCGGTGCCGCGGGCGACGCCGGCCTGCGCCATCAGCTGAGCGGGCACTGCGTCGTCCGGGGACTCGTCGGCGGCGAGTTCGTTCAGCCGGCTCGACAACCTCTCGCAGACGCGTCGGGAGTTGGTGAACACGATCGTGGACGTGTGCTCCTCGATCAGGCTCAGGATCGAGGACTCCACGGCTGGCCAGATGGATGCCCGCCGCGGCTGGCCGTCCGTGGGTTCGTCGAAGGCCGTCATGTCAGCCAGCGGGACGGTTAGGCTCAGCTCGATCGGTTTGTCCAGCTCGGGTTGGACGACCCGGACATCACTGCCAGCGTGCAAGAACTCAGCAACGGTCTGGACGGGGGTCACGGTCGCTGACAGCCCGATACGTTGCGCGGGCCGTTGCGTCAGATGGTCCAGGCGCTGCAGGGACAGACTCAGATGGCTGCCCCGCTTGCTCCCGGCCACGGAGTGGATCTCATCGATGATCACGGTGCGGACATCCTTGAGGAACTGGCCGGCCTGCGAGGTCAGCAGCAGGAACAAAGACTCCGGGGTGGTGATCAGGATGTCGGGAGGTTTGCGCGCCATCCGCTGCCGTTCGGCCGCCGGCGTGTCGGAGGTACGGATAGCGGTTGTGATGCTCTGAGGCTGCTCGCCGAGGCGCAAGGCCACCTGTTCGATCCCGATCAGAGGTGCCCGCAGGTTGCGTTCGACGTCGGTGGCCAGCGCGCGCAGCGGAGAGATGTAGAGGACCTGACAGCCCTGTCCGGGCTCGGTGAACAGGCCATCCAGGGCCCACAGGAATGCCGCGAGCGTTTTGCCCGACCCGGTCGGGGACACGACCAGCGTGTCGCTGCCAGTGGCAATCGCCTCCCAAGCCTGGGACTGCACCGCCGTCGGTGCAGCGAATGCCTGCCGGAACCACTGCCGCGTCGCCGCGCGCATCCCGGGGTGCAGGTCGAGGTCCACGGTGACCATTGTGCAAGGCAGGTACGACATGCGCTGCGGCGCCGATCGGCGTGTAACACTTGCCCGGTGCGTTTGACCGACTTCTGGGAGCGGATGGAGCAGGTGCTTGGAGCCGGCTACTACACCTCGTGGGCGCAGGATCACGTGCTCGCCGAACTCGGGGGCAGGACCGTCGATCAGGCGCTGCGCGACGGCGAGGATGCGAAGGCCGTGTGGCGCGCCGTGGTGGCCAACCTGCATCTCCCGCCCCGGTTCCGGTAGCCGCAGCGACGTGCAGGAGTCTGGCGTGTCGCTACTACCGCGTCGAACATCCGTTCGGTAACGTGTTGTCCACAGATCCGGCGCACAAACGAGGATGTCGTACCTGACGGTTAGCGTCGACACGTAACGACTCATCCCCATGGAAGGACACCGCGAGATGGCTGCACAGGACCCGCGAAAGATGGACAAGGGCAAGGCCCTCGACCAGGCACTGGCCAATATCGACAAGCAGTTCGGCAAAGGCTCGGTCATGCGCCTCGGCGACGAGGGCCGCGCGCCGATCGAGGTGATCCCGACCGGGTCGGTGGCCCTGGATCTGGCGCTGGGCATCGGAGGTCTGCCGCGCGGTCGGGTCGTCGAGATCTACGGCCCGGAGTCCTCCGGCAAGACCACGGTGGCCCTGCACGCGATTGCCAGCGCCCAGAAGGCCGGTGGCATCGCTGCCTTCATCGACGCGGAGCATGCTCTGGACCCGGAGTACGCGGGCAAACTCGGGGTCGACATCGACGCTCTGCTCGTCAGCCAGCCGGATACCGGGGAGCAGGCGCTGGAGATCGCGGACATGTTGGTCCGCTCCAGCGCGATCGACATCATCGTCATCGACTCTGTTGCTGCGCTGGTGCCCCGCGCTGAGATCGAGGGGGAGATGGGCGACAGCCACGTGGGGCTGCAGGCCCGGCTGATGAGCCAGGCGCTGCGCAAGATGACCGGGGCGTTGAAGAACACCGGGACCACGGCGATCTTCATCAATCAGCTGCGGGAGAAGATCGGTGTGATGTTCGGGTCTCCGGAGACCACCACCGGTGGCCGAGCCCTGAAGTTCTACTCCTCGATCCGCCTTGATGTGCGGCGCATCGAGACGCTCAAGGACGGCACCGAGCCTGTGGGTAACCGCACTCGCGTCAAGGTCGTCAAGAACAAGGTCGCACCGCCGTTCAAGCAGGCCGAGTTCGACATTCTCTACGGGATCGGCATCTCCCGCGAGGGCGGTCTGATCGACATGGGCGTCGAGCAGGGGATGGTCCGCAAGTCTGGAGCGTGGTACACCTACGAGGGCGATCAGCTCGGTCAGGGCAAGGAGAACGCCCGGGCGTTCCTGCGGGACAATCCCGATCTGGCCGACGAGCTCGAGAAGCGGCTCAAGGACAAGCTGGGGATCGGCGCTCGGATGGACGCACCAGCCGATGACGACATCGTCGACCTCAGTGGTCTGCCGGAGCCGGGGCCGCTGAACCTGTGACCGAGTCCGATCCGCGAGAGGTCGGTCGGCTGATCGCACTGCGCTTCCTCGAGGCCAAGCCCCGTACCGAGGCGGAGTTGTACGGGGCGCTGTGTCAGCGCGGTATCCCCGAGGATGTCGCTTCTGAGCTTGTCGTTCGGTTCGTGACTGTGGGGCTGGTCGATGATCGGGCCTACGCCCGGCTGTGGGTGGAGTCGCGAATGCGGTCACGGGGTCTGGGCGCCACCGCGCTGCGTCAGGAGTTGCGACGCCACCACGTACCAGACGCACTGATCGAGGAGGCCTTGGCCGACGTCGAACCGGAGGACAGCCTCGCCGCTGCCGTGGTCAGCGTGCGGGGTCGCGTCGCCCGGTGCCCCCTGCCGTTGTCGTACAAGGATGAGCGGCGGCTACTGGCCTTCTTGATGCGGCGGGGACACAGCGGGGATACCGCTCGGCAGGCGGTGCGGATGGCAGTCGACGAGGTTGCCGAGGCGAGTTGAGTCGTACCCTGGAAGGACCATGTCGCGCACCTACCAAGTCCGTACGTACGGCTGTCAGATGAACGTCCATGACTCCGAGCGGCTTTCCGGTCTGCTCGAGGAGTCCGGCTACACCCAGGCATCAGAGGGGCAGACCCCAGATCTGATCGTGTTCAACACCTGCGCGGTCCGGGAGAATGCGGACAATCGCCTGTACGGCAACCTCGGACACCTGCGGCCCCTGAAGGTCGCGAATCCCGATCTACAGATCGCCGTCGGCGGCTGTCTGGCGCAGAAGGACAAGTCCCTGATCGTCGACAAGGCGCCGTGGGTCGATGTGGTCTTCGGCACGCACAACCTCGGGTCGCTGCCCGATCTGTTGGATCGTGCCCGGGTGCGTCATGAGGCCCAGGTGGAGATCCTGCAGCAGCTCGACGAGTTCCCGTCGAATTTGCCGACCCGCCGGGAGTCGGCATTCAGCGGGTGGGTTGCGATCAGCGTCGGGTGTAACAACACTTGCACGTTCTGCATCGTGCCGTCGTTGCGCGGCAAGGAGGAGGACCGCTCTCCGCACGAGATCCTCTCTGAGGTCCAAGCACTCGTTGATGACGGGGTGATCGAGGTCACCTTGTTGGGGCAGAACGTGAACGCCTATCGGTACGGCGGGCGGCACGGGTTCGCGGACCTTCTGCGCGCCTGCGGGGACATCGACGGCCTACACCGGGTCCGCTTCACCAGCCCGCACCCCCGCGATTTCACCGACGATGTCATCGAGGCCATGGCGCAGACGCCCAATGTCATGCACCAGTTGCACATGCCGCTGCAGTCGGGCAGCGATGACGTGCTCAAGCGGATGCGGCGCAGTTACCGTGGGCAACGATTCCTCGGCATCCTGGACCGCGTGCGCACGGCCATGCCCGATGCGGCAATCACCACCGACATCATCGTGGGGTTCCCAGGGGAGACTGAACAGGACTTCCAGGACACCCTGGAAGTTGTCCGGCGAGCGCGGTTCGCTGGCGCGTTCACCTTCCAGTACTCGCCACGCCCCGGGACCCCCGCCGCAACGTATCCGGATCAGGTCCCCAAGGCCGTGGTTCAAGAGCGCTACGAGCGACTGGTGACGCTCGTGGACGACATCGCATGGGAGGAGAACAAGCGGCTTGTGGGTCAGGAAGTCGAGGTATTGACCAGCGTCGGTGAGGGCCGTAAGGACCAGGCCACCCACCGCAAGACCGGCCGCGCCCGCGACGGCCGCCTGGTCCACTTCCTCGATATCGACGACCGCGCGCGGCCAGGCGACCTCGTGTCCACCCGGGTCACCTACGCCGCGCCGCACCACCTGGTCGCTGACTCCGAAGCGATCGAGGTCACGACCACGTCTGGTGGGGATGCCCAGCACCGTGACCCAACGCCGGCCACGGATCAGGTCATGCTGGGTCTGCCCACCGTACGGTCCATCTAGCGACGACGTACAGAACGCCGAAGGGAGCCGTCGCCACATCGACCGAAGCCGACTGCACCTGCGCCACTTGCTCGGCCAGCGAGACCCAGGCTGGCGCACCGGCAGCGCCGACCTGAGTCGCCAGTTCCAGGTCCGTTTCTGCCAGGGCCCGTGCATCGCCATGCCGCAGAGCAGCCAGCACGGCGTCGTCGAAGGGGATAGCGGCCGGATTGGTGTGCCCGGGTGCCTTATCCGTACGAGACGAACTGGCGTCACCCATCACCAGCACTGCGTCATAAGCACCCAGTGAGCCGCCCGGACCAACCATCTCGGCCGACCGGCCGGCCAGCAGCCACCGTGCCATTCCTTCGGCCAGACCAACTCGCTTTCCGTGCCCGATCGTGACACCGAAGCCAGCCAGCGACCAGGTCTCGTCGCCCACGGGGTGCTCCGGCAGCCCAGCGGCCACGTTCGAGCCAGCACAGGCCCAGTCCACAGCCGCCCGGGCCGCCACACGCACATCGTCCAAGTCGTGGGCCGCGCCCGCTGCGATCTCCGGTATCAGCAGGGGAGGGGTGGGCAGGAAGGCCACCCGCGCGCTGGTCAGGACGATTCCTTGGGCTTGGGAACGGCGGCCTTGGCTGCGTTCACGGCGTCCGTCGCCGCGCTGGACATCTGATTGCCCGCCGCCACTGCCTTGTCCAAGGCGCCCGAAACGGCACTGTCCACGGTGGCCGTGACGGCCGATGCTGACCCTCCGGTGCCCTCGTCGATCGCATCAGTGACCTTGTCCACCACTTCGGCGATCTTGTCCCCGGACCCATCGACAAGACCACCGACGCCGGTCTTGACCTTGTCCACGATGTCGCTGGCCTGTTTGCTGATGTCCTCGAACGCGCCCATCGCTTCTCCTAGGTGCTGGCGGAACCCCAGCCCAGGATAGGGAGGACAATCGAGGAGTGTCGAACGCAGCCCTGATCGCCATCGTGGGGCCCACGGCCGCCGGTAAGTCGGCGGTGGCGATGAGCATCGCGCACCGCGTGGGTGCGGAGATCGTCAATGGTGATGCCTTCTGCCTGTACCGCGGCATGGACATCGGGACCGCCAAGCCCAGTGGGGCTGACCGGGCCGCAATAGCACATCACGTCATCGACACCCACGATGTCAGTGCCGAGGTGGACGTGGCTACCTACCAGCATCTGGCCCGCACCGCTGTGCGCGAGGTGCTCGGCCGCGGGGTGCCCGTGGTGTTGGCGGGCGGCTCTGGGCTGTATGTCCAGGCCGCCCTGGATGACCTGCAGTTCCCGGCGACGGACCGAACGGTCCGGGCGCGACTGGAGCAGGAACTGGCCGACGTGGGGTCACGTGCGTTGCACGCGCGGCTCGCGGCTGTCGACCCTGTGGCCGCGGGCGAGATCCAGCCCGCCAACGGTCGGCGCATCGTGCGCGCGCTGGAGGTCAACGAGCTCACGGGACAACCGTTCACCGCGTCCCTGGGTCAACCGACGGCGTGGCTGCCGTCGCTGCGGATCGGGTTCGACCCCGGAGTGGCGGCAGTGGATAGCGCCATCGAGGCGCGGGTTCACCTCATGTGGCAACAGGGCCTGGTCGACGAGGTGCAGCGACTCGGACCGCACATGAGCCGTACGGCTCGACTCGCGGTCGGCTATCGCCAGATTCTCGAGGACCCGCAGACCGCTCGGGAGAGGACCATCACGGCCACCCGGCAGTTGGCACGCAAGCAGCGCAAGTGGTTCCGGCGTGACCCCCGTGTCCGCTGGGCGCAAACGCCTGCGCAGGTCGATCAGATTCTTGGCACTCTAGAGGTATGAGTACCCGACTGCCGTTCACGAAAGGGCATGGCACCGGCAATGACTTCGTGCTGCTGCCCGATCCTGACGACCAGATCACGGTAACGGCACAGGCGGTGCAGGCTGTGTGCGACCGGCGGTTCGGCATCGGCGGCGACGGCCTGATCCGGGTCGTGCCGCAGGACGGGCGCTGGTTCATGGACTACCACAACGCCGATGGATCCATCGGTGAGATGTGCGGCAATGGAGCCCGGGTGTTCGCAGCGTATCTGCGCCAGCACGGCCTCATCGACGCCAGCGAGTTTGAGATCGGCACCCGCGGCGGGGTGCGGCAGGTGGCCTTTGATGACCATTTGGTGCACATTGACATGGGAGCACCGCGCCATGACGGCGGACAAGTCACTGTGAGCGTAGGCGAGCGCAGGTGGCCCGCTCAGGCGGTGTTCATGCCCAACCCGCATGCGGTCGTGTTTGTGGACGATCTCGATCTGAACCTAGAGGTGGCGCCGCAGGTCGCCTCCGAGATCTTCCCTGCGGGTCAGAACGTGGAGTTCGTCGTGGTGGCCAGCCCGGGTGAGCACGCCCGGATGCGCGTGCACGAGCGTGGGGTGGGCGAGACCTTGTCGTGCGGGACCGGCATCTGCGCGGTCGCCGATCAGGTCTGGGCCGCAGCCGGAGTGGTCGGCCCAGCACGGGTACGGGTGGATGTGCCGGGCGGAACGTGTTGGGTCCAACGCACGCCCTCAGGATCGCTGGTCCTGATCGGACCCGCGGCCCTGGTGGCCGACGGGGAATTGAGCCACGAGTTAACGGAGATGTTTGCGTGACCGACATTCGGATCGAAGACCAACTGGCCGACCGCGAGGCGCTGCGCCGGGTGCCGGGGCTGTCCACCGAACTCGAGGACATCAGCGAGGTCGAGTACCGCCAGATCCGCCTGGAGCAGGTGGTACTCGTGGGGGTGTGGACCGAGGGCAGCGCGCAGGACGCCGATCGCTCGTTGCAGGAACTGGCCAGGCTGGCCGAGACCGCCGGTGCACTTGTTCTGGAAGGGGTCGTGCAGCGCCGCCATGTTCCCGACCCGGCGACCTATGTGGGCTCGGGTAAGGCCAAAGAACTGCGCGAGATCGTGGCCAGCACGGGTGCCGACACCGTCATTTGCGACGGTGAGCTGACGCCCGGGCAGTTGCGCAAACTTGAGGCCGTCGTGAAGGTCAAGGTAGTGGATCGCACCTGGCTGATTCTCGATATCTTCGCTCAGCATGCGCGCAGCAAGGAGGGCAAGGCGCAGGTGGCTCTGGCCCAGATGGAATACATGTTGCCCAGGCTGCGCGGTTGGGGTGAGTCCCTGAGCCAGCAGGTGGGTGGCATCGGCGTCCGGGGCGGACCGGGTGAGACGAAGATCGAGATCGATCGCCGCCGCATCCGCTCCCAGATGACCAGGCTGCGCCGGCAGCTACGCGGCTTGGACCGGGTACGCGCCAGCAAGGCCGCCCGCCGGCGCAACTCCGACGAGCCCTCGGTGGTGCTCGCCGGCTATACGAACGCCGGTAAGTCCAGCCTGCTGAACCGGCTCACCGGTGCCGGCCTGCTGGTCGATGATGCCCTGTTCGCGACCCTCGACCCGACTGTACGGCGGGGCCGGACGCCCTCGGGCCGGCATTTCACGATCACGGATACGGTCGGCTTCGTCCGGCATCTGCCGCACTCGCTTGTGGAGGCGTTCAAGTCCACACTGGAGGAGGTCGAGGCGGCGGACCTGCTGCTCATAGTTATCGACGGCACCGATCCGGATCCCTTCGGCCAACTGCAGGCAGTACGCGAGGCCATGCATGACAGCCGAGGCAGCGATGGCGCCGAGTTAGTGGTCGTGAACAAGGCGGATATCGCCGACCCGGACACGCTGGCCTTGATCCGCCGCGACATCGCGCGCAGCATGGAGGTCTCCGCGCTCACCGGACAGGGTATCGATGATCTGATGCAGCGTTTGGACACTGACCTGCCTGATCCCCTCCAGACCGTCGACGCGGTGATCCCGTTCGCGCGGGGGGATCTGGTGAGCCGCGTGTATGCCGTGGGAACCCACGTCAGCGTCGAGCACCTGGACGACGGCACACATGTGAGTGCGCGTGTCCCCGCTGACCTCGCCGCTGCCATCGCCGGCGCCGCCGATGACAGAATCGATGGATGACCCCACCGCTCGAGGACCTGCTGGCCACGGTCGTCGCCGACCTGAATGGGACCGACCGCCCCGGCCAGGCCCGCATGGTCGAGATGGTGGCCGACACCCTCGCCGACCACGGCACCGTACTGATCCAGGCCGGCACGGGTACGGGAAAGTCCATCGGCTACCTGCTGCCCAGTACTGTGCATGTCCAGGACAAGGGCAGGGTGGTCGTAGCGACCGCCACCCTGGCGTTGCAGCACCAACTGGTGGAGCGCGACCTGCCCCGACTACTTTCAGCGCTGTCCGCAGACCTGCCCGGTCAGGTGTCGTTCGCCACTCTCAAAGGCCGCAGCAACTACCTGTGTCTGGCGCGCCTGCAGGGCTCCGAGGATTCCGATCAGCAGACCCTGGATCGCACCGCCCTGGAGCAGCAGGCGGCCCAGGTTCGGGAGTGGGCCGAGGCCACCACCACCGGCGACCGCGATGAACTCGAAGGGATCTCCGGGTTGGTGTGGTCGGCCTACTCGGTCAATTCCTTGGAGTGCTCGCGCGGCAGTGGCTGCCCGTTCGTGGAGGACTGTTGGGCGGAGAAGGCCTTGGCGCGGGCCCGTGCCTCGGACATCATCGTGACGAACCACTCGCTGCTGGCCCTCAACGCTGTGCAGGAGGGCATTCTGGGTGAGCACGACGCGGTGATCGTCGACGAGGCGCACTCTTTGCCCGGCGCCCTGCAGCGGGCAGCGACCCACGAACTTGGCGTCGAGAGCATCAGACGGGCAGCGCGGAGGGCGCGTACGGTCGGGGTGGCCGAGGAATCAGACCGTCTGCTCGACGCCGCCGACGCGCTCGACATCGCTCTGGCCGAGTGGGATGCCGAGGACGGCCGTCGCGTCGTTCAGGTCCCGCCGGCCGTGGCCCAAGCGCTCATCACGGTGCGCGAGGCGTGTGGGATCACCCGAGAGGCCCTGCGCCGGGCCACGGACGCGGACGCCACCGGCCGGCAGCGTGCCATGGCAGCCGTCGAAGAGGCTCACGATGCCGCCGGGGAGTTGATCTCCGCCAACGAGTCGACCGTGATGTGGCGCCGCAAGGACCGCCTTTTCATCATGCCGCTCAACGTCGCCGGCATCGTGCGCGACGGCATCATCGGTGACCGTGCCGCGGTGTTCACGTCGGCCACGTTGCAGCTCGGCGGGAGTTTCGACGCCGTCGCAGCGCAGTTGGGACTACGCAAGGGCGAGTGGCTCGGTGAGGACGTCGGCAGCCCGTTCAACTACCCGGCCCAGGGCATCCTGTTCGTCCCTGATCGGCTGGCTGCTCCGGGTCCCGGCTGGCCAACGGCGGCGGCGCTCGACACGGCGCGCCAACTGGTCAGTGCTGCGGGTGGCCGGGCCTTGGTGTTGATGGCTTCCTGGCATGGCGTCGAGGTCATGTCGGAGGCACTGGCGGGCTTGGTCGAGGGACCCCTGATCGTGCAGCGCAAAGGCGAGAGCACAGCCGGTTTGATCCGGGCATTCGCGGAGGACCCGGGCAGCGTCCTGGTAGGCACTCTGGGTCTGTGGCAGGGCGTGGACGTCCCCGGGGACGCATGCACGCTGGTCATCATCGACAAGTTGCCCTTCCCGCCGCCCACAGACCCCGTCGTGAGTGCGCGACAGGCTGCGATCGACGCCGACGGGGGCTCTGGCTGGATGCAGGTGTCACTGCCGCAGGCGGCCGTCACGCTGGCGCAAGGGGCTGGCCGTCTGATTCGAACCGACGCCGATCGCGGTGTGGTGGCGATCCTGGACAGCCGGTTGGCCAATCGGCGCTACGGCGGCTACCTGCGGCGCAGCCTCCCGCCCTTCGCCTTCATGACTGACACGGCCAAGGTCTGCCAAGCACTGGAGCGCCTGGACGCCACGTACAGCTAGCTGGGCTTACACCCTGCGCAGGACCGCGACGACTTTGCCCAGGATCTGCGCGTCGTCACCGGGGATTGGCTCGAAGGCCGGGTTGTGAGGCATCAGCCACACGTGTCCGTCGCGTCGTTTGAAGGTCTTGACTGTCGCCTCGTCCTCCAGCATGGCCGCGACGATCTCGCCGTTGTCCGCGCCGGGCTGACGTCGCACGACCACCCAGTCACCGTCGCAGATGGCGGCCTCGATCATCGACTCGCCGACCACCTTGAGCAGGAACAGATCGCCGTCGCCCACCAGCTCGCTGGGCAGCGGGAAGACCGTCTCCACGCTCTGTTCGGCGAGGATGGGGCCACCCGCAGCGATCCGGCCCACCACCGGGACATACCGTGGGGTCGGCCGGTCGTCGCCCCGGCCTGTCACGTCGTGGTCGGGCATCAGGACCTCAATCGCGCGGGGGCGATTCGGGTCGCGGCGCAGAAAACCTTTGCGTTCCAGCGCCTTGAGCTGGTAGTTGACGCTGGAGGGGCTGGTCAGACCGACGACCTCACCGATCTCACGCACTGACGGTGGATACCCGCGCGTTTCAACGGCGTGCTTGATCTCATTGAGAATCCGGCGCTGACGCGCAGTGAGCCCGTCCGGACCCCACTCCGTGTCCGGCAACTCCACGATGTCGGCATCGGTCTTCTTAGGGCGGGCCATGCGTCCTCCTCGCTGTACTGCCGGGTCCATCCCGGGCCACGATCAAGCGTCTTCACCGTATTCCGAAGGTGCGCCGAAATCAAACATAAGTTCGACTAGCGGCGTGTCGTACCCCTGTGCTAAACATCGTACAGACGTTCTTGAAGAACGTGTGTTCGAACAGTTTGGAGATCGACATGGCCGTCCTCAACGCTTCCCCCGCAGTCGTCCTCGGTGGCGTACGGCGCATCCCGGTACGCCTGCCGCGCATTCCCGGATCCCCGCAGACAGCTCTGCTTGTGGCCCTGATCGCGGCCTTCACCCTTAGCCTGCTGGCATCCATGACCATCGGCGCACCGGTGACCTCGCAGCCAGCGACCTCCATGTCCGGGCCGGTGGTTGTGGAGTCAGCGGCGTACCCAGCGTGGACTGTGCGGTCGGGGGACACGTTGTGGTCCATTGCAGAACGCACACGCCCCGAGGCGGACCCACGCGCTGTCGTACTGCAGATCCGGGTACTGAATGGTCTAAGTGCGGGCCGCACCTTGCAGGCGGGGGACGTCCTGCAGTTGCCGTCGTCGTAGGCGGTTCGGATGAGTTCGGCGACACTGTGCCCAAAGGGCTTGCGCTGGCTTGTGTCTCATGCGTACGGTAGCCACCACATCTAGTAGTTACATGGATGTGATTCATCCACAGGTTGTGGTTGCTTCGGCACAAGTTGTCCCCAGGATCTCCGCCGGACTGTCCACAGTCAGCAGGGAAAAGTCCCTGTCCGTACCAAGGGAGCACCATGCACTGTCCGTTCTGCCGAGCCGACGACTCGCGGGTCGTCGACAGCCGGCTGGCCGATGACGGGGCGGCGGTGCGTCGCCGCCGGCAGTGTGTCGCGTGTCATCGGCGTTTCACCACGCTGGAGGTCGCAGCCCTCAATGTCGTCAAGCGCTGCGGCGTCGTGGAGCCTTTCAGTCGGGACAAGATCGTGGCGGGGGTCCGTAAGGCCTGTCAGGGCCGACCGGTGACAGACGACGCGCTCGCCGTCCTCGCGCAGAAGGTCGAGGACCGGCTGCGCGACTCGGGTCTGGCCGAGGTCCCAGCCCACGACATCGGACTCACGATCCTGGCGCCACTGCGCGACCTCGATGAGGTCGCCTATTTACGTTTCGCGTCGGTCTACCGGTCCTTTGACTCACTGGCCGACTTCGAACGCGAGATCGACCTACTCAAAGCAAGCCGCGCAGGAACTCACGTGCGGATCGATATCACTGAAGGGCAGAAAACGCCCCTCACCACTGTTGTCCAGAAGGAGGACGTATGACCGAGCAGTCCAGTGCCAGGACTCGAACTGCGGGTGCGAAAGGGGCCGAAGTCACTGTGCAGAACACCGGCTTGACGATTCAGCGCCTGTACACGACACCTGGCGTGCACCCCTACGACGATGTCGAATGGGAGCGCCGCGACGTCGTGCAGACGAACTGGAAGACCGACGAGGTCGTATTCGAACAGCGCGGTGTGGAGTTCCCCTCGTTCTGGTCGATCAACGCCTCGACGATCGTGACGACGAAGTACTTCCGGGGTGCGCCTGGCACCGACCAGCGTGAGTGGAGTCTGAAGCAGCTCATCGATCGCGTGGTGCATAAGTACGTGGAAGCCGGGCAGGCCCACGGCTACTTCGCGACGCCCGACGATGCTGAGGTCTTCGGGTCCGAGCTGACCTGGATGCTGCTGCACCAGGTGTTCTCCTTCAACTCTCCTGTGTGGTTCAACGTGGGAACCAGCGCGCCGCAGCAGGTCAGCGCCTGCTTCATCCTCGCCGTGGATGACACGATGGACTCCATCCTGAACTGGTACCGCGAAGAGGGGCTGATCTTCAAGGGTGGTTCAGGTGCCGGACTGAACATCTCGCGGATCCGCTCGAGCAAGGAACTCCTGCGCTCGTCAGGTGGAACGGCCAGCGGGCCGGTGTCGTTCATGCGGGGCGCGGACGCCTCAGCGGGGACGATCAAGTCCGGAGGTGCCACGCGGCGGGCGGCCAAGATGGTCGTTCTCGACGTGGACCACCCCGACATCGAGGAGTTCATCGAGACCAAGGTGCGCGAGGAGGACAAGATTCGCGTCCTGCGCGACGCCGGCTTCGACATGGATCTCGGTGGCCGCGACATCAACAGCGTGCAGTACCAGAACGCGAACAACAGTGTGCGCGTCTCTGATGAGTTCATGCAGGCGGTGGAGACTGCCGACGAGTTCGGCCTGCGGGCGCGGACCAGCGGTGAGGTGATCGAGACCATCGACGCCAAGAAGCTCTTCCGCACCATGTCCGAGGCGGCATGGGCGTGTGCCGATCCCGGCATCCAGTACGACGACACGATCAACGACTGGCACACCAACCCCGAGACCGGGCGGATCACTGCCTCGAACCCGTGCTCGGAGTACATGTCGTTGGACAATTCGTCGTGCAACCTGGCGTCGCTGAACCTGATGAAGTTCCTGAAGACCGACGGCACCTTCGATGCGCCGGCGTTCAGCAAGGCCGTTGAGATGATCATCACCGCCATGGACATTTCGATCTGCTTCGCGGACTTCCCGACCGAGGCGATCGGGCAGACCACCCGTGACTACCGCCAGTTGGGTATCGGATACGCGAATCTCGGCGCTTTGCTGATGGCGTGCGGATTGCCGTATGACTCTGACGGTGGGCGCGCTCTGGCGGCCTCCATCACCAGCCTGATGACCGGCGCGGCCTACAAGCGCTCGGCCGAACTCGCTGGCGTGGTCGGGCCTTACAAGGGGTACTCGCGCAATGCAGGAGCCCACGCCAAGGTGATGCGCAAGCACGCAGCGGCCACGGACAGCGTCCGGTCGGTCTCGCCGCTGGACCGCGATGTGCTGAAGCTGGCATCGCGCGTGTGGGACGACGGAAACCGGATCGGTGCCACCAACGGATGGCGCAATGCGCAGGCCAGCGTGCTGGCACCGACGGGGACGATCGGCTTCATGATGGACTGCGACACGACCGGCATCGAGCCGGACTTCTCGCTGGTGAAGTTCAAGAAGTTGGTTGGTGGTGGCTCGATGCAGATCGTCAACCAGACCATTCCGCGGGCACTGCGCAAGCAGGGCTACGCCGAGGAGACCATCGAGGCGATCGTCGAGTACATCGGCGTGCACGGGCACGTGGTGGATGCGCCCGGACTCAAGCCCGAGCACTACGCGATCTTCGATACGGCGATGGGGGAGCGGTCGATCAGCCCGATGGGTCACGTGCGGATGATGGCGGCCGTTCAGCCGTTCCTGTCCGGAGCCATCTCGAAGACCGTCAACATGCCTGAGACTGCCACCGTCGAAGAGGTCGAGGAGATCTACTTCCAGGGCTGGAAACTCGGTCTGAAGGCGCTGGCCATCTACCGGGACAACTGCAAGGTCGGTCAGCCGCTGTCCGACGGCAAGGCGAAGGAGAAGGAAGCCCCGGTGGAGGTCGTCATCGATCACCGTCCGGTGCGCAAGCGGCTGCCCAAGAAGCGGCCGAGCCAGACCATCTCGTTCAGCGTGGGTGGAGCCGAGGGCTACATGACCGCTGGCTCCTACCCTGACGACGGCCTCGGTGAGGTGTTCCTGAAACTCGGCAAGCAGGGTTCGACCCTGGCCGGTGTGATGGACGCCTTCTCGATCGCCATCTCCATCGCGCTGCAGTACGGGGTGCCGTTGGAGGCGTACGTCTCCAAGTTCGTCAACATGCGGTTCGAGCCTTCCGGCATGACTGACGATCCGGACGTTCGGATGGCCCAGTCGATGATGGACTACATCTTCCGCCGGCTGGCGCTGGACTACCTGCCGTACGAGAAGCGGGCCGGTATGAGCATCTTCTCCGCGGAGGAGCGGGCCGGGCAGCTGGACGAGTCCGCAAGTCACGCCTCATCGGCGCCAGTCGTCGACCTCAACGAGGACCTCGGCGTCTCAACCACTGCGGAGGTGGGCGCGGCCAGCGTCCCGGCGAGTGTGCACTCCTCGGCGGAACTGCTGGAGGCGATCACGGGCAAGACAGCTGATGCGCCACTGTGCATGACCTGTGGGATCAAGATGCGCCCGGCCGGATCCTGCTACGTGTGCGAGGGATGCGGGTCTACCAGCGGCTGCAGTTAAAGCCGAATAACAGCGCTTCCCAGCGGATTGTCACCGTTTCCGGAGTCGATGCCTGACGAGGAATTGCAGGGCCAGACAGCTAGAGAGCCCCCGACCGTTTCCGGTCGGGGGCTCTCAAAGCTGTTGTGCGTTCAGAGGTCTGAGAAGGCGTCGCTGAATGCGGGGGTCAACGGGACGCCTGGCCGCCCGGAATACCGCTGCACCTCAACCCCTCCCTTCGTAGCGCTGCGACAGTTGCTGTGGGACATGAGCGCTGCTTGGCGTTGTCGAGACGGCTACTTACCAAGAGACGGCAGCTCGGACGGCGTCCACCACGACCTGGGGATCCGCCAAGGGGTTCGCCGCGACCGAACGCAGCCAGGGCTCTCCGGCGATGTCGGCTTGGCTTATCCACGCCCCGTGGATACGATCGCGCACCTCGGCCACCTCGACGCCCGGCACCCGCCAATTCACGACGCCGGAGACCGGAGGGCGCCACAAAGTCAGATCCTCCTCGATGATGGCCGCTGCCAGCGCCTGCGCACTGGACATCCCGGCGTCCACATGGGCTCGCACGCCGTCTTGCCCCCACGCCAGCAGCGTTGCGGCCAGATTCAGGGCGGGAGCGCTGCCGTGCGACCCGAGCAGGCCGACATTGGCAGCGCTGAGGTAGCTTCCGCCGAAAGCCAGCGCCGCGTGTGCGCGCTCTGTGTCGGCGAACAGCACCATGGCACTCTCTTTGGGCTGGAACAACCACTTGTGGGCTGAGAACGAGACCGAATCTGCCACCTCGACACCGGAGAGCACGTGAGCGTGCGAGGACAGGCGCAGCGGTCCCGCCCAGGCCGCGTCGACGTGTCGCCACGCCGCATCCACGCCCGACAACGGGTCGACGGCGCCGGTGGCAACGGTGCCAGCCACGAGAACGAGGGCAGCGTCAGACAGGTCCTCAGGTAGCAGGTCCAGGCGCAGGCGTTGGGCCGCGTCGACCGGTACCTCCAGCAACTCCAGTCCCAGCAGGTGGGCCGCCTTCGGGATGCTCAGGTGGTTCGCAGTCGAACAGATGACGCGGCGCACACCAGCGACCTCCCGGGCTGCCCACAAGGCCGTGAGGTTGGCCACCGTCGAGCCGGGGACCATGTGGCCCCCGTCCATCCCGAAGGCCGGGGCCAGCCAGTCGACCACCTGCTGTTCGAGCTGCCGTGCCGTCGGGCCACTGTCAGGGTGCAGAAGGTTCTGATTCCCAGCGGCGGCCCACATCGAGGTCGCCCACGTGACCCACGGCGTGGGTGGATCCATGTGCGCGAAGAACCCCGGGTGCTCCAGGCGGGTCACGTCGTGCAGGGCCGGTCCCGCCAGGACCTCGAGGGCACCACGGCTGCCCATGCCCGTCGCTGGCCATTCCCCGAGCTCCAACACGCCGTCGTGATGCGGTGAGCCGGCCGAAGCCCGAGCAGCAACGAGGAGGTCAACCGCGTGGTGCAAACCCGCTGAGTCGGCCATGAAGTCGGACATGGCACTCCATCCTGCCGTATCGCGGGTGCAGCATCATCCAGGCATTTCGCTGACCCGCGCTGAGGGCCTAGTGGCCAGGAAGGATCCCAGAATCACCAACGGGAAACCGACCAACATTCCGGCGGTGATGTTCTCGGACAACACCACGACACCGAGCACGATGGCCACGGCGGGGTTGATGAAGGTGATGACAACCGCCCGCACCGGCCCTGCGGCCGCGATCAAGCGGAAGAACAGCACGAAGGCCAGCGCCGTGCATAGCCAGCCAAGCACCAGCAAGGACCCGGCCGTGTCCGGTTGCAGAGGCCAGGCCCGCACCAGGCCTGGGACGCCGAAGGGCAGGTAGGCCACGCTCACCAGCAGGATCGAGACCGTGATGGTGCCGATCGCGGGGGCCGGGTTCGCCTGCCGGTCAATGATGATGGGCGCCACCGCGTAGCAGGTTGCGACCGTGAGCAGTTGGGCCACGCTGAGCCAGTCCAGGTGCCCGGCACTGGCGTCCACGCCAACCAGTGCGGCCACCCCGACCACGCCGAGCAGCATGCCGGCCAGTCGCATAGGGGCCAGATTATGACGATCCCCCATGAAAGCGGTGACCACAGCGCCAATGATGGGCACCGCGGCGAGCAGTAATCCGGCCAGTGCGCTGGAGATCCTGGTCTCTGCATCGGAAAGCAACAGCCACGGAATCCCCATCTCCAAGAGCGCGAAGATGGCGGCAGGTCGCCAATGGCGAAGGGCTGGTCGTAGAGCGCCAGCCCGCATCGCCAGGGGCAGCAGGATGATCAGGGCCAGGGTAGTCCGGGCGAACACGAGCGTTGCTGGGTCCACCTCGGCCACTGCCACCTTGATGAACAGGTACGGCAGTCCCCAGATCAGCGACATCGCCGCAAACAGCACCCAGGCTTCACCGGACATGCGCTGCTGGTGATGCTCACGCACGGGCGGGGCAGGGGAGACGGCCACTCTGCCCATCCTAGGAAGGCGCCGTGGGGATCTACATGCCGCGGTGACTCCTCGCGGCGCGTCCCAAATGTCGACCGCCGGCCATGGGAGACTGAACACCGTGTACGAGATCACGTGCGACGAGCAGCAGGCACAACAACTGGTCAGCCTCACCGAGTCCCTGCCTCAGGATCAGGTGGGTCCCTTCCTCAGCCGGGCGTACCCCGTCCTCTATGCCGGGATCAGTGCCGCCGGACTCACGCCAGCCGGGCCGCCGATCGCCCGCTACCGGGTCGACGAAGAGGCCTTTCACGTCACCGCGGGGGTGCCGTTCATGGGGGATTTCATCCCGGCCCCACCGGCGCAAATCCACACCCTGCCTGCAGGCCTCGTCGCCAGCACGGTGCATGTCGGATCCTACGAGGGCCTGCCCACGGCCTTCCACGCAGTGATCGAGTGGGTCGGGGCACACGGATACCGCATCGCGGCGGATCCGTGGGAGCGATATCTGGACGGCCCGGAAGTGGCCGACCCGCGCACCCAGGTGTGCTTCCCCGTGGTCGCGGCATGAGCTTCCTGCAGAGTGGGGAGGTCCTGCTGCACATCGGTCCGCCCAAGACCGGAACGACGGCCTTGCAGCATTCACTGGCCCAGGCCCGGCCGCAGCTCAAGGCACAGGGGGTCCTCTACCCAGGGGGCAAGAAGCCGTCGCACTGGACCCCGTCCTGTTCGGCGCTGGGCATCGCGACGACGGCTCACCCGGCCGATCCCGCGGTCCCGCCGCAGGTCTGGCAGGACTTCGTGGCGCGGGTCGCCCGCCGCAAGGACCGCGCAGTTGTGTCCAGCGAGCAGTTCGCCGACTCCACACCTGTGCAGGCAGCAGCCTTCGTCAATGACCTCGGCGGTCCCGACGCCGTCAGGATCCTGCTGACTTTGCGTCCGCTGGCCATGATCCTGCCCAGTTCCTGGCAGCAGTCCCTGAAGTCAGGTGCGCCCAAACCGCTTCCGGGCCCCATGCGCAAAGTGAAGTCGCGGCTGGTGAAGCCCTACGACCAGTGGCTGCGGGAGACCCTGGACGGCAAGAACGACACGTTCTGGGGACGATTTGACTACGCACAGTTGCTGCGCCGATGGTCGGCCGTGGTCGGGCCCGAGCGTGTAGCGGTCATCGTGGTCGACTCTGGCGACCCGCTGCGGATTCTGCGCGACGCCGAGAGTGTCATCGGCCTGCTCCCGGACACTCTGCAGAGGGTGACGACCAAGACCAACCGATCGCTGTCCTACGAGGAGGCCGCGGTGGTCCGGCAGTGGTTGCTCGAGGTGGAGCAGAAGGCGCCCATGCCCGCGGCCCAGTACCACCAGTGGATCAGGCGGGGAGCTCTCTGGGGTCTCGTAGACGGCCGTCAACCCGGACCGGACGAGCATGCGATTCGTACTCCGGATTGGGCGTTGGATGCAGTCAATGTGCGCACCCGTTCCATGATCGACGAGGTAGGCAGACAGGGAGTCTGCGTCTACGGCGACCTCGAGGATCTGATCGTTGCCCAGGCCCCGACCGCCACTGAGGGTGAGGTCAACACCGTCCCCGTGGATGTCGCCATCCAGCTCCTCATGGGCCTTGCGACCATGGCTGCCAGGGACGCCCGCTGAACGAGGCCTGATCCACGGTCACGTGGCACTCACGGCGCTCCCCAAATGCGCCGCGTGATTGGGCAGAAGGTGCGAATTCCGACGGCGTGCCGCAGCAACAAGTGCCGATTGCTCAGCCTGCGCCGTCAGCCGACTACGGCAGGGTGAAGGTGGTCTTGCTGCCACGGGTGACGGATACGACATTTCCGTCGACGCTGACCTGTGGAGCCTCGCTGCCTGCTGCCAGCACGCTGACCCATGTCCGGGTCTGGCCCTTCGGGATCTTGGCGCCCCGCTGCAACGTCGTGCCCTTTACCAGGACTCCGTAGCCATCGGTGAACCAACCATCCGGACGCTTTGAGGTGGGTCGCAATGTGCGTACGTTCCCACCGCCGGTGAAGACCATGCGTGCGCTGGCAGTCGAACTGGTCAGCGTGGCGCCGCCCGCGTCTGCGCTGACCGTGACACCTGGCGGCACCTGCCAGCGCTGGTCGGCACGGATCCGTTTGCGCGCGGTGAGCGAGTCGACCACCACGAGCGCATCCGTGCCGGGGTCGTAGTAGACGCAGCGTTTGATCCGTGCGGCGATGTAGGTCTTGTCGGTGAGGCAGGTCTGGTCGTAGGGGGTCTGCCGAGTTGAGCGCTTCTTCGGTAGCCGCGCCGCCGCGGAGGCCTTCTTCTTGCTCTTAAGTTCCGTGACCTGAATGACACTGTGACCAGAGCGGGAGACCATGTAGTCACGGATGGCGGAGTTGTCGTAGCGGTAGGGGCCGGGATCGCCCACCCACTCGCTGCCGTAACTGTTGAAGGTCACGGCCCCGAGATCGTTGTGCACGTGGGCGGTCACGTAAGGACGCTTGGAACGCACCGAGTAGAAGGTCGGGCGGTGGCCGTCGATGTCGGTCCAACTGTTGCGGCCGAAGACGTACCCACCACTGAACGTCTGGTACAACTGCGCCGGCGGCTGACCTTCGGCGCCCTGCGTGGCCGCCCAGCGGGTCTCGGAGCCCGGCGCGAACCACTTAGGGGTGAGTTTCGCGCGCATCGTGTCGCCGGTCATGACCAGGTTGAAGTTGGGGTCGACCGCCGCCGCCAGGAAGCTCTCCAGACGCAGTATCGCGTTGTTGATGGCCTCGAAGGAGAGCCCACACCGCTCATAGATCGGCCGCAGGTTGTTCATCAGTCGCAGCGTGTAGTACGCGTACCACGGAGAGCCCTCCCGGTCGCTGCCGTCTGCCAGGACGAGGAAGTCTGCCAGGCGATTCAGGTTCGCTGCCGCCGTGTCCCTGCCGGAGTTGTCGCCGAGGTAGCAGAAGGCTGCCAGCGCCGACCCCTGGCTGTGCAGCCCGGTGTTGTTGGTCCCGCTGCCGATCGTGAAGGTCCGGATCTGGGTGCGGGCCTCCTTGCGAGTGGCCTTGACGAACTTCTTGCCGCCGCTGATGTCGGCCCCGCAGGTCAACGTCCACAGCCGCTCACCCGCGATGATGGGCTGGGTGACCGACCACGTCCGGGTGGACTTCTTCTTGTGCTTGCTCAGCCAGTCACCCACGAGGTCGAAATAGCGCCGGACCATCTCGGTGTCGCCGCGCCGGGCGCCGGTGTACAGCAAAGGGACCGCCCAGTACAGCCCGTTGACATGGGTGTTCCCCGAGGAGTCCAGGGTCGACTGCGGCTTCCAGTTGGGGTTGGCCGACAGTCGGTAGTAGCCGTACTGACCGAGGTCAACGATGTTGTCCTGCATGATCGAGTCCGCCTCGGCGGCATCGCCCTTGCCTGACGGGATCAGGAGTTGACACCACGAGTCGGGGCGAATCTTCTGGTTCATGGGGATTCCATAGGGCCCTGGGGTCGGTGTCGTCGTGGGCGTCGGGGTGACTGTGGGGGTCGCCGTGGGGCTCGGACTTTGGGAGGCAGAGGGGCTCGTGGACACGCTGGGGCTGCCGTTCGGGCTCGGCGACTCCACCGCCAGTGCCGGTGCCGCGGACACGACCAGACCCAGCACCATGAGCACTGTGACGCCATTACGCATACTTTGTTGTTACCAAACAACTGCGGTGGCACCAGTGAACTGCACAACGTTGTTCGGTAATCGGAGCAGAGAGCCAGGAGACAGATGCAACCCGATCAGGCAGAAGAGATCGTTGAAATCTTGCGATCCCGTCGCGTCATGGCCCACGTCCACCCGACGGGGCTGCAGAACAGCGCGATCCGCGTGGTGCTTCCCGGCGGTCGGGAGGCGATCTGGGACGGCGACGCGGCTGCAGGACTCGAGGCACAGGTGCTGGCCGATGGGATGCTGGTGGGTTTTGTCCCGGTCATCAAGGGTTCGGAGAACTACACGCCCCTGCAGTGCGCCGACGCGATTCAGACGGCCGAATACACGCCGTGATCTGACTCCTGGCAGGGCTATCCACAGATCTGTGAGGTGATCTCCCGGCACCGCCCCCCTTGGGCAGGCTGAGGGCATGACGATCAAAATCACGTCCTCTGAAGCCGCAGTAGCCGCCACCCCCTACCTCTTCGGATTCACACCCACGGACTCGTTCGTGCTGCTGCTGTGTGATCCGGGCACCATGCGGGGCAGTCTTCGCGTCGACCTTCCAGAGGAACCCAGTTTGTCCTGGCTCGCCAGCATCGTCGGCGGCGTGCCGGATCCCGCCCCGGCCTCGGCCATCCTCATCGTCTATGCGGATACGGTCCCTCTGCGGTTCGCGGAGAAGATCATTGACTGGGTGATGGAGGTGATCCGCCCGGTCACCGACATTCTGGATCTGGTGATCGTGCACGACGGCCTCGTGCGCTCGCTGTTCGGTGAGATGAAGTCCGGCGTGTTGGGGGTGCCGCTGACGGACCTTGAGAACCACCCGGTCGTCGCGGCGCTGGTCAGTGAGGGGTTGGCCAAGGTGGCCAACCGGGAAGAACTCGTAGCGCGTCTGGACCCCCTTCACGACGACGTCACCCGGCAGGTCCTCGACCTGCTGGACGGCGAGGAACCGGGTGTCACCGGGTACGAGCAGTGGCGGGCGCTGTTGGAGTCACGCGGCGTAGACCTGCTGCTCAGCGATGACGACCTGCAGCCGCTGGACGTGGTGCACATCGGCCTGGCGTGCTGCGACATCTACGCCCGCGACCCGATGCTGACTGTGCTTCTGGAGGAGAACAGGAAGGGGCATGACCGGCTGTGCCGGGCGCGGGACCGCCTCGTCTACGCCATCACCCATCTGCCCGATGACATCGCGGGGCCGACGGCGGCCACGCTGGCCCTGCTGTCGTGGGCCAGCGGGGATGGTGCGGCAGCCATGATCGCTGCGGAGCGCGCCATCCTGGCCGACCCCAACAACACCCTCGGTCCCCTGGTGGCTGATGCCTTGCAACATGGTCTGCCTCCGGACACCTGGCTGACGCTCACCCAGGACATCCCCATGAATGTGCTCAGGGGGCAACTGCGTCGCACGGCATGACACGGGTTTCGAGTTTGCCGGGCAACGACATGGGGAATATGGCAGACGTGACACAATGTTGTACTGGTTGCGCGCGCTGCACTCGCGGCGCTGCCCAATGACCCCGATCCTCGACGAGAGGTTGTTACGTGCCGACTGCAAAGGCGAAGAAGGCCACGGCCGAAGCCGCGACGACGACGGCTCGCAAGACCACGGCTCGGACCGCCGCTAAGGCAGTATCTCCGGTGCAGGACGCTTCGGCGCCGGAGAAGAAGGCACCCGGGAAGGCGGCCAGTCGAGCTGGCGCGAAGAAGGCTCCGGCCAAACGCGCCCCTTCCAAGCGGGCAGCTGCCAAGAAGGCCGCAGCCGCCCAGGACGTGAGCAGCAAAGATCTCACTGAGGCTGCTGTCCTCGAGCAGGATCTCGAGACCGACCTCAAGAAGGATCTGAAAGAGGTCGAGGAGGAGAAGGGTTCAGCGACCTTCACCCTGTCCGACAGCGATGACTCCGACGAACCCGTAGCCCAGGTCACCCAAGCCGGTGCCACCGCCGACCCGGTCAAGGACTACCTGAAACAGATCGGCAAGGTTCCCCTGCTCAACGCCGAGCAGGAGGTGGAACTGGCCAAGCGCATCGAGGCCGGATTGTTCGCTGAGGAGAAGTTGGCTCAGGATCCCGACATGGAGACTGAGACCCGGATCAAGCTCGAATGGATCTCTGAGGATGGCCGCCGGGCCAAGAACCACCTGCTGGAGGCGAACCTGCGGCTGGTCGTGAGCCTGGCCAAGCGCTACACAGGGCGGGGGATGTTGTTCCTGGACCTGATCCAAGAAGGCAACCTGGGTCTTATCCGCGCGGTGGAGAAGTTCGACTACACCAAGGGCTACAAGTTCTCGACGTACGCCACATGGTGGATCCGGCAGGCGATCACCCGTGCCATGGCCGATCAGGCCCGCACGATCCGGATCCCGGTTCACATGGTCGAGGTCATCAACAAACTGGCGCGGGTACAGCGTCAGATGCTGCAGGATCTGGGCCGCGAGCCCACGCCGGAGGAACTCGCCGCTGAGCTGGATATGACCCCGGACAAGGTCATCGAGGTGCAGAAGTACGGCCGGGAGCCGATCTCGTTGTCCACGCCACTCGGCGAGGATGGCGACAGCGAGTTCGGGGACCTCATCGAGGACTCCGAGGCGATCGTGCCCGCGGATGCAGTGTCGTTCACATTGCTGCAGGAGCAGTTGGAGTCGGTGCTGGACACTCTCAGCGAGCGCGAGGCCGGCGTGGTGCGCATGCGCTTCGGGCTCTCCGACGGCCAGCCCAAGACGCTTGACGAGATCGGCAAGGTGTACGGGGTGACCCGGGAACGCATCCGTCAGATCGAGTCCAAGACGATGAGCAAATTGCGTCATCCGTCGCGCAGCCAGGTGCTGCGCGACTACCTGGACT
>JBAOHC010000021.1:0-195074 GCA_037046735.1 Candidatus Nanopelagicales bacterium
CCGCCGCGCGACCACCGAGCATGTAGGACAGCTGGTCGAGCATCTCGTTGCGGGTCGTGGAGTACTTCTCCTGGTCGGGCAGCACCATGGTGTACCCGAGCGCGCGACCGCGCGGCATGATCGTGATCTTGTGCACCGGATCGCTGTTCGGCTGCGCAGCGGCAACGAGTGCGTGACCGCCTTCGTGGTAGGCGGTGATGAGCTTCTCGTGCTCGTTCATCACCCGCGAGCGCTTCTGTGGGCCGGCAATGACACGGTCGATCGCCTCATCGATGATCTCCGGCGTGATCAGGGTCTGGTTCGCCCGCGCCGTCAGCAGCGCCGCCTCGTTGAGCACGTTGGCCAAGTCGGCACCCGTGAACCCAGGTGTGCGCCGGGCAATATTGGCCAGGTCGATGTCCGGGGAGATCGGCTTGCCCTTGATGTGGACGTCGAAGGATCTCCTTGCCGCCCGCGCAGATCGGGCAGCGGCACCGCGATCTGCCTATCGAACCGCCCCGGGCGAAACCGATGGCGGGATCGAGCACGTCGGGTCGGTTCGTCGAGGCCATCACCACGATGCCGAGGTGCTCGGATCGAAGCCGTCCATTTCGACCAGGAGCTGATTGATGGTCTGGTCGTGCTCGGCGGAGGCGCCGTCGCCGCCCTTGCCGCGCGCCTTCCCCTCCCCCCACCGCGTCGATCTCGTCGATGAAGACGAGGGCACGGGGCGAGCCGGCGCGGCGCCTCCTTGAACAGGGCGCGGACCCGCGCCGCCCCGACCCCTACGTACATCTCTTGGAAGCCTCGACCCCGAGGCAGCTCAAGAACGGCACTCCGGCCTCGCCCGAGACCGCTCGCGCCAGCAGCGTCTTTCCCGTCCCCGGCGGACCGTACAACAACACGCCCTTGGGGATCTTGGCGCCCACGGCCTGGAACTTGGCCGGCTGAGCGAGGAACTCCTTGATCTCCTCGAGTTCCTCGACGGCCTCATCCTCACCAGCCACATCGGCGAAGGTGGTCTGTGGCATGTCTTTCGTGATGGCCTTCGCCTTGGACTTGCCGAAGTTCATGATGCGGGATCCACCACCCTGCATCTGGCTCATGAAGAAGAGCAGCGGAACGATCAGGACCACGGGCAGCAGCGAGACGATCAGCGTGACGAAGATGTTGTCGCGAGGGACCTCGACGGTGTAGCCATCAGGGAGTTGACCGGCGTCCTTCTTGGCCTGCAGTTGGTTCTGCAATTCCAAGCCCTGACCGGTGATGTACTCCGATCGGACTTTGGAGTCGTCCTGCAGCGTCAATTCGATCCGCTGCTCCCGATCGATCAGGGTCGCAGACTTGGCCTGGTTCTGCTCGATGTAGTCAACCGCCTGCCAGGTGTCCACATCTTTGACACCCGAGGCATTGGACACCAGGGAACTGCCGAGCAGCACTAACAGCACTGCCAGCAGGATCCACAAGAGGGGCCCGCGCGCAACCCGCTTCATATTCATCTCCTCGAGGATGGAACGCGCGTGCACGGCGTGCTCATTCCCGTACCTGAAGCGAACGTTCGTTCCGCTGTCAGCGTGATGGAACCGCAGCCTCAGCTCTCGTATACGTGCGGCGCAACTTCGCCACACAGTCCAGATTGCGGTACTTCTCGGCGTAGTCCAAGCCGTATCCCACCACGAAGTCGTTGGGGATGTCGAAACCCAGATAACGCACATCGACCTCAGTGCGCATGGCATCAGGTTTACGCAGCAGGGTGAGCACCTCGACGCTGGCCGTCCCCGTGACCGCAGATTGCGCAGCAGCCACGACAACGTCAGCCCGGAGTCGAGGATGTCCTCGACGATCAGGACGTGCCGCCCTCCCAGGTCTGAGTCGAGATCCTTGAGGATGCGCACAACACCCGAGCTCTTGGTGCTCGATCCGTAGGAGGAGACCGCCATCCAGTCCATCTCGACCGGGATGGACAACGCCCGAACGAAATCGGCGACCACCATCACAGCGCCCTTCAGTACCCCGACGACCAGCAGATCCTTGTCGAGATAGTCGACATCCACCTGCGACGCCATTTGACGGAGCCGGGTCTGCAACTCCTCAGCCGTGATCAGCACGCCCTCGAGTTCGCCGTCCAGATCCTTAACGTGCATCGTCCCTCCAGGCCGTTCGGTGCAGCACTAGCCTGCCAGACTCCCGGGCTGCGCGGACACCGCCTGGCAGATGAATCGGTCCTTGGCCATGCCAGTCTTCGATCAAGGAGGCAACGGCCTGCAGATGCTCGCGGTTCAATGCAGCAGGCGGGCAGCCAGCCTCCAGCGACAAAGACCTGATCACGCGCATAAGGACGGCCCGGGGCAGGGCGACCAGGGCCGCTACATCGTCGGTGTGCGCGTGCTTGGCCCACAGATCCAGCGCGGCGTTGTCCTCGCGCAGCAGAGCGGCCGACCGGGCCAGACCAAGCCTCACACCGGGTCCGAGATCTTCCACCAGTGCAGGCAGCCCATGCTGGCGCAGGCGGGATCGAGCGTACCGGGATCGGTGTTGTGGAGATCCTCGTGCGGCTGCAGCCCCGCCTGCGCGCAGGCGGCCCGCACAAGTTCTCGCCGCAGCGCCAGCAGCGGCCTGCGCAGGTCACCTTCCACCGGCGCCATGGCTTGCAGGGAACGCGAACCCGACCCACGGGCCAGGCGCAGCAGGACCGTCTCTGCCTGGTCGTCCAGGGTGTGGGCCAGCAGGATCGGCAGGCCGTCGGCGATCTCTCGCAGGGCTGCGCATCGCGCCGTGCGCGCCGCGGCCTCCGGACCACCCTGGGTCCCGACCTGCACACGCCGGACGGTGACGTCCAACCCCAAACCTCGGCATTGCTGGGCTGCGGTCAGCGCGATGTCCGCGGAATCGTCCTGCAAGCCGTGATCAATGATGGCGGCCGGCATGGGCCAGCGCAGCATCGCGGATCCAGCCGCCAGCGCCAGGGAGTCTGCGCCGCCGGAGCACGCCACCAGCGCTGGGCCTTTGATCGCGGCGGCCACCGCCTGGCGCACTACCAGCAGAGGTGAGCTCACAGCCGCTGCAGCCACACCTGCGGGTTCTCGATCTCGACGCGCGTCGGTAAGTTCTGCGGGCGTTCCCAGACCTGGTTCAACCGATCCATCCCCCCGTCGGCCAGCACCGCGCGCACGAAGGTCGCGCCTTGGGCGTACTGCCGGGCCTTGAGGTCCATCGCCAGCACCTTGCGCAGCAAACCCTCCCAGCCGCTCGTGCCGGCGGCCCGGCGCTGCTGGAAAGCACCTCGGATGAATCGCACGGTCGGGATCGCCTGCGGCCCACCTCGTCCATGACCACGTCCGCGTGTCCCTCGAGCAGGCTCATCACCGCGGTAAGCCGGTCGAAAACCACTTTCTGTTCGGGGCTCTGCAGCGCCCCCACGATGCCGTCGCTTTGCGTGTCCGACCGCACGGACTTCACGGCGGCACCCAATCGCCCCAGCAGTTCACCGGTGGTCATGTCGGATAGCCGCATGTACTCATGGATGTTGGTGAGCAAGTGCTCGGTGAGCCAGGGCGCGGCGGCGAACTGGATGCGGTGGGTCTGCTCGTGCACACACACCCACAGCCGGAAGTCGCGCGGCACCGCCCCGAGTTGGCGCTCCACGCTGACGATATTGGGAGCCACCAGCAGCAGGCGCGGATCGTCGGGGTGAAGATCTCGAACTGCCCAAGGACCCGGCTGCCCACGAACCCCAGAACGAGGCCGAGCTGGGCACCGGTGGCACGACTTCCGATCTCCCGGGTCCAGGCCGAACCTTTCTGCAGCCGCTGCGTGAGGGGGTCACTGATCCGAGCGAAGGAGTCCACATTGCTGCGGATCCATTCCGGGCGGTCCACAACCTGGACCTTGCTGGCGATATAGGCGTCGAGGCCGGTCGTCTCCTGCACCAGCGGGGTGGCCTCACCGGCCAGGTAGTACAACTCGGCGACGGTCTGGCTGGCCTCATCGGCGGTCAATTGCGGTCCACCGCCCACGATGCGCGCCCCCAGGGAGGCGGCAAGGTTCCAGTCAACAGAGTCGGCCATGGTTCGACAGTAACCCGAGAACGGCGCCCGCCTTACTTGGCCGTGAACCGCCAGGAAGCGACCGGGCCGAGACCGGAGGCCCCTGTGGCGCGTACCTGCAGCGTGTACTTCTTACCCTTCTTGAGCTTTGTCAGCGAGACGCCAGGGTTGCTGAGGTAACTCCACTTGGTCCACTTCTTGCCGACTTTGAGTCGGGCGCGGTAGGCCTGCGCTCCGGTGACCGCGGGCCAGCGCACGATGGCTTTGCCCTTCTTCCAGGTGAAGGACTGCTGGGTGGGGGCAACCAGTGCCGCGGGAGTGCCCGTTCCCCCGCCGCCCGGGTTGGGAGCGGGGCTGGAACCCGGGCTGACCGTGAGGGACGCGTCACCGTACAGCGGGTTCGGGATGATCGACGGACTCTGGAGCATTCGCGTGGACGTGAACAGGGTCTGGGCTGTCATGGGCCCGCTGGCCACGACCGGCAGGAAGATGTGAACGCTCTCACTGCCGCCCTCCAAGCCGGCGCTGATCGGGTAGGTGCCAAGGGGGATCGAGACGCCGGAGGCGCCGGTGGGAACACCGCACACCCCGGGTTGCGGGTGGGTACGTAGCCGCTTTGGACGATGAAGCACGCCGGTTGGGCCGTCGCACCGGGCACGATTGACAGACCGTCAGGCAGGCTCACCTCCGGCAGGGCCGTGTCGACCGCTGACTGTGGCCAGGGCAGACCTGCCCAGACGTGAATGTAGAAGACCTCGCCCGCGGCGGGGTCTGTGCCGGCACGTCGACGCCGGCCATGGCGTAGGTCATATAGGGGTAGTTCGGAAAGCCCGTGTACCTCTGATTGAAGCCGACCTGCCCGCGGGTCCACTCATCGAAGCGGAAGATCGCACCGGTGGGATCGGTGGCCGGCTCACCGATGGCTGCCTGGGCCGGGGAGGCGGCCAGCAGCCCGCCGGCGAGAACCCCCGCGAAGATCACCTGAACGCGCATGACGATCAGGGTAAGCCCGAAGTCGGGGCCGTGGTAGGGGCCCTTCGGTCAGGGACAAATCTCGTCCTCAGTGCGATGATTGGGCGCAAGGTGCGATTCCCCCGCGGCGTGTCGCAGCAACAACCGCCCAACGCTCACCTCAGTTCTGGCGCACAATCTCCTCATGGCCTACTACCGACGGCGCCTGGCCCACATCCACGTCCAGGATTACACGGCCTACGCCACGGCGGCAGCCAGCCTGCTCGCGGCTGAACCCACCGGATCCGTGCTCGACCTGGGCTGCGGCGGCGGGGATCTGTCGCAGGCTTGCCGGGCTGGGACTACCTGGGAGTGGATGCCAGCCCGGACATGATCGCGCTGGCACGCTCGCGGTACCCAGGCGCCCGTTTCGAACTCGGGGATGCCATACATCTCCCGGCGGGCCAGGTCGATGCCATCGTGGCCGTCGGCGAGGTCCTGAACTACGCAACTGACCTCCCCGGGTTCATCCACTGGGCCCGGCAGGCCCGGCGCCATCTTCACCCAGGCGGTGTGGTGCTGCTCGACCTCGCCGGGCCGAGTCGGGCGGACCCGCAGCCGCAGACGCGCATCACCTCGACGTCGACCTACCAGATCGAAGTCACGTGCAGACCGACCCGCAACGACGGACCCTGACCCGTACCATCCGCTGCACGACGACGCGGGCTCGGAAACTGAGACACATGTCCTGCACCTCATGGATCCCCTCGATGTGGTGGCCGCACTGCGCGCGGCCGGCTTCGAGGTCACACCGCTGGACCGGTACGCCCCCGATCTGCCGTTCGCGCGCGGGTGGTCGGGATTCCTGGGCCGGGTGATACTCGATACATGAGACGTCTGTTTCCGGTGTTCCTGCTGGTGGCCATCATGTGGGTGCTGGAGGTCCTCGACGTGGTCCTGCCCGGCGACCTCGACAACTTCGGCATCGAAAGCCGGGAAACCGACGGCCTCACTGGCATCGTCGCCGCACCCTTCCTGCACGCCGACTTCGCCCACCTCATGGCCAACACAGTGCCGTTCCTGATCCTGGGAGGTCTGGTCGCGTGGCGGTACTACGAGCGCTTCTGGGCCATCACCGGCGTCATCGTCGTGGGCAGCGGCCTGGGCGTGTGGCTCGTAGGGCCCGCCAACGCCATCACCATCGGTGCCAGCGGCGCCGTCTTCGGCTACTTGACCTTCCTGATGGCCGCGGGCGTCTTCACCCGGCACTGGGTGGACGTCCTGATCGGCCTGGGCGTGTTGTTCGTCTACGGGGGGCTGCTGCTGGGGGCCTTACCCTTCGGCGTGGCCGCCGGGGTGTCCTGGCAAGCGCACCTCATGGGCGCATTGGCAGGCGTACTGGCCGCCTTCTGGTTCGCACGTCGGCCCGCGACCGCACAACTGCCGGCCGCGGTCTGAACGCGCTCACGTGGCATCCATCTGACGCAACGACGGCAGGAACCAGGACACGATCCCAACCGCCGTCACCCCGATGGCCATGATCAGGAAGGCGGTCTGCACCCCGAGCCACTGCACCAATGGACCGCTGATCAGATAACCGATGGGCCCTGAAACGTAGGCGGCAGAGGTGAGCAGGCCGACTACCCGACCCCGCAGGACCCCTGGTGAACGCTGCTGGATCATCAGGTTGACCAAAGGTCCGACCGGCCCGTAGAACAACCCGGCCAGCACACTGAACCCCAGCAGCAGCACGAAGGCCGGCAGGAAGGCCATCCCGATCACCGCAAAGCCGGTCGCGGTCATCGCCACGCAGAACGCGAGCCGACGACTGAACCGATGCCCGATGGCGCCGTAGACCAGCGCACCGGCGATTCCGCCAAGGGCCAAGGCCATCACGGTGCTGCCCAGCCGGGCGGGCTCGCCCATACCTTCGAAGTACACGGGCAGCACGACGCCCTCGATGGGCAACCAGAAGCCGACGATCACCATGCTGACCAGCGCCACGGTGCGCAGAACCCGGTCATCCCACACAAAGCGCACACCCTCGCGGGTCGCCGACCATACTCCTGCCGGACGTTCGTGGGCCGCTGGCCGACCCGATCCGGGGACCCGCACGGCGAGCATCATGGCCGCACCGAGGGCGAACATCGCTGCCGACACCCAGAACGTCGCGCTAGCACCCCACAGCCCGATCGACAGCCCGCCGACTCCCGGACCGATCAGGTAGGCGGCGCCCCACACGGCCTCGTGGATGCCGTTGGCCCGTTCGAGCCGCAGACCCGCAGCCCGGGCGGCCTCGGGCAGCATCGACTCCCGCGCACTGATCCCCGCCGGATCGAACACCGCACCCAGCACCGCGAGGCCAGCCAGCGCGGCGAATCCGAGTGTGAACTGACTTCCGAGCACCGGAACCAACGCGACGGACGTCATGCTCAGCAGATCGCTGACGATGGCTACCCGGCGCCGACCAACCATGTCCACGAAGACCCCGGCGAACAGGAACGACACGAGCAGGGGCAGGGCGGTGATCGCCCCCAGCAGGCCCGCGGCACTGGCCGAACCGGTCAACTCCAGGATCAGCCAGGGGAACACGATCATGGATATCCCGTTAGCGGTACCGCTGAAGACCGTCGCGGACTCCAGCGCCACCAGGGGCAGCCACCGGCGCGCTTCGGACATGGCGACAATTCTCCCGCCGAGGCAAGGCAGGATGGGAGGCGTGAGTCATTGGCCAAGGGGATCTGTGCACAGCAGTGCCGACGTGGTCGTGGTGGGGGCTGGCATCGCAGGGCTGAGCGCCGCCCATCACCTGGCCGAGGCAGGGGTGGATGTCGTCGTCGTGGAGGCGAGCGACCGGGTGGGCGGGCGTATGCACACCGACGAGGTCGACGGGTTCCTGCTCGATCGCGGTTTCCAGCTCTATAACCCCTCCTACCCGGAGGGCCAGCTACTGCTGGATCACGCTGCCCTGGATCTGCGCACGTTCTTCCCCGGCGCCGTGTTGAGCACCGACAGCGGTCCGCGCTGGCTCGTCGATCCCCGCCGGGCGCCCAAATCGGCCCTGCGCAATGCGAAACTACCGCTCGGCCCACTGGGCACAGCGCGGACTCTGCGCTATCTGTCGGCCTGCGCGGTGATCGATCCCCGCGAGGTGGAATCCCGGCCGGACATGAGCACGCAGGACGTCTTCGATGCAGCCCACATCGGCGGCCGACCCACGGAGCTGCTGCTGCGACCGTTCCTGGCCGGGGTGCTGGCCGACACCGAATTGACCACCAGCCGCCGATTCACTGATTTGGTCCTGCGGTCCTTGGCGCGCGGTACGCCCGCCGTCCCGGCCACTGGGATGCGCGCGATTCCCGAGCAGTTGGCACGGCCCCTGCGCAGCCGGATCTTCCGCAACACCCGGGTACAGGCCGTCACAGCGACCGAGGTGGTGACCGACGCGGGCACGGTGACCTGCGATGGGGTCATCGTGGCCGCCGACCCCGTCACGGCGGCGTCTCTGGTCCCCAGCCTTCCGCAGCCCACGATGCGGGCGCTCACGACGTGGTACTTCGCCATCGAGGAGGACGACCTGTTCGGCGGCAAGCCGGTCCTCGTTCTCGACAGCGCCGACCGCGGACCCGTCGTGAACACGGTCGCGATCAGTTATGCCGCGCCCGAGTACGCACCGCCCGGTCGTCATCTTGTGGCGGCCACCGCGGTCGGCTTGCCGGATGTGGACGTCACTGTGGTACGCCGGCAGCTCGCCCAGATGTACGACATGCCCACGGCGCACTGGGAGTTGGTGGGCCACTACCCCATCGCAGAAGCATTGCCTGCCGCACTGCCACCCTTCCGCACGCGATCACGGCAGATGTTCGACGGCATTGTCGTGGCAGGCGACCATCGGGACACACCGTCGATTCAAGGGGCGCTGGTCAGCGGGCGCAGAGCGGCCACCCGAGTGCGCCGGGGGCTGGACACGGCTGACTGAAACTGCTCCTGTGGCGGGCCCTGGGCATAACCCGCACGCTGGAAGCATGAAGGCAACGTGGAACGGCGCCGTGATCGCCGACAGTGACCAAACAGTCGTCGTCGAAGGTAATCACTACTTTCCCCACGACAGTGTCAACTGGGATCTGTTGACCGCAACCGACACCCACACGGTCTGCCCGTGGAAGGGTACGGCGTCCTACTGGACGGTGGTGGTGGACGGACAGAGCAACCCCGACGCGGTCTGGGCATACCCACATCCAAAGCCTGAGGCGTCCCACATCAAGGACCGTGTGGCCTTCTGGCGTGGCGTCACCGTTTCCTGATCTGCGGTGGCCGCGTTCGCGGCCCCCTGCCTGATCAACCTACGGTGGATGTATGGGTTGGAACATCACAGACATACCGGACCAGAGCGGGCTCACATTCCTCATCACCGGGGCGACCTCCGGCCTGGGTCTGGAGTCAGCGATAGCCATCGCCGCCGCGGGCGGGGACGTCATCCTGGCGGGCCGTTCCGAGCAGCGACTTGCCGCAGCCCAGGAGCGGATCCCGCAGCCCACACGCACCTTGACCGTCGATCTGGCCGACCTTGCCAGTGTGCGCGACGCTGCCGCCAGCGTGGACCATCTGGATGTTCTGATGAACAACGCCGGGATCATGGCCCCGCCCTGGGACGCACGCAGGACGGGTTCGAGACCCAGATCGGTACGAACCATCTGGGGCACTTCGCCCTCACCGGCCTATTGCTGCCGAAGATGCCTCTGACGAGTTCCGATGCCCGGGTGGTGACTGTGTCCAGCGCGGCCCACAAGATGGGCAAGATCGCTCTGGACGACCTCAACTACGAGCACCGCAAGTACAGCGCCTGGCCAGCGTACGGCCAGAGCAAACTGGCGAACCTGCTCTTCGCCGCGGAGTTGGATCGTCGGGTGCGCAAGGCCGGCTGGAAGTTGCGCAGTGTTGCCGCACACCCCGGCTTCTCCGCGACCAACCTGCAGTACGCCGGGCCGCAAGTGGCTCACAACCCTGTCGGCAAGGTCGGAACGCGGCTCATGAATCTGGTCATGGCGCAGTCGGCCGAGTCCGGCGCCCGGCCGCAGCTGTACGCGGCCACCATGGCCGACGTCGCCGGCGGGGACTACTTCGGACCCAAGGATTTCTTCGAGACCCGCGGTGCGCCCAAACGGGTTGGCCGCACCAGCGCGGCCAAGGATCAGGCGGTCGCGGCGAAACTGTGGACGTTGTCCGAGGAACTCACCGGCGTGCACTACCCGACGTCGGTGCCGAACTCCTCCACCTCGTAGGTCCACAGCGCCACCGGCCAGGTCTGGGGAGGCAGGCTCGCCTTGCGCCACAGGCCGGCGACGAAATCCTCGGCCGTGGGTAGTTGCTCCCACACGGCAGGCAGGAAGGTGCCGCGGCGACCACGCGCCTCGACAACGGCGCCGGCGCGCGGCAGTCGCCGCACGACATCGAGGTAGGAGTCGGCGGCAAACGGCATCAGTTCGCCCAGAACGCTGATCTCGACATGCACGCCGTCCAAGGTGTCGAGAGGCGGGAACCGCGGGTCATCGAAAGCCGCCGCCACGGCATGTGTCACGATGTCGCGGCCCAGCGGTTGATAGGCCTCGAGCGCCCCGATGCAGCCGATCAGTTCACCGCGACGGCGCAAGGTGACGAACGAAGCGCCCCATGCCTGCAGATAATCCGGGAGCTCCCCGGGCGTCGGCCGGGCACCAGTGCGCAGCGCTGCCTCGATGCTGGTGATGGCCAGGTCCAGCATCTCGCGGCGCTGTTGGGCGGTGAACATCAGGGCCCCACCGCGAAGGCGCCGTATCCCACCACGCGATCGTGCGGGCCCGCCGTGTCGCCGGAGTTGCGCAGGTCGAGCTGCACGATTGCCCCGCCCATCCTTTGCGCAGCCAGCAGCAGGCCCCGTAGCGGATAGGCCCCGCACGCATCGTCGTCGGCTATGCCCTGCCAGTCACCGCTCACGATGCGCTGGGCCGTCGCGCGATCCTGGCCGACCGCCGTCTCGTACCGGTGGTAGTGCGACAGGTCGGTGGACAGCACCACAACGGTCCCCGGATCGGCGAGGAACGGCTCCAGCACATCGGCGACCTCACTGGGTCCAGCCCGACCCACCAGGATGGGCAGCAGCCGCCAGCCCGGGGCCAACTGCTCCTGCAAGAAGGGCAACTGCACCTCGAGGCTGTGCTCGGGGGCGTGGGGGTAGTCGTCTCGAGGAAGACCGGCGTCACCGATGCCACCTTCGTCAATCTCGACCAGGCCCAGCGGTGTGCGCCACGCCTGCGCCCTGGGTGCGACCAGGCCCGCGACGGGTACGTAGTGGGCGGGACCCGCGATGACCACCCGCTGGGCGGTGTGCAATTGCGCGTAGGCCGTCGCCGCGACCGGCCCCGAGTAGATGTGCCCCGCGTGCGGGACGATGACACCGGGCGGCTGGCCGGGCAGGGCAACAGTGACAGCGGCCAAGTGCTCCGACACCTCCCGGCGCAGCTCGTCAGGATCAGCGGCGTAGAAGCGGCCCGCCACAGCAGGTTCACGCACGGCCATCTGGACCCCCTGCGAGCAGCAGTCGCTCCACTTTCCCGCTGGCGTTGTGGGGCAGGTCGGTGTGGTGTTCAAGGTCCTTGGGGCGCTTGTAGGCGGCAAGACAACGCCGGGCCCACTCGTGGACGTCGGCCGGAGCAGCCTCACCCGTGAACGCCGCGCATACCCGCTGTCCCCACTGCGGGTCGTCACGGCCGAACACCGCGACCTCGCTGACCCCCGGGCACTCGAGCAGGACCGCCTCGACCTCCGCCGGATACACGTTCACGCCGCCGGTGATGATCAGGTCCTCGCGGCGGCCCTCCAGGAAGAGGTACTCGCCGTCGAGCCGACCCAGGTCACCCACGGAAAAGGCGTCACCGGCCCAGGCGGCCGCGGTCTTCACGGGGTCGTTCCAGTATTCAAACCGCGCGAAGTCGGGGGTGTGACACCAGATGACGCCGTCCCTGATGGCCAGGCGGCGGCCAGGTCGCGCGACGCCGACGGTCCCCACGTGATCCTCCCAGGACGCCCCGGGGCAGACCGTGAACTGACCTTCAGTGGAGCCGTAGAACTCCCACACATGTTCGGTCCCGGCCCAGTCGTGCAGGCGGCGCTTGATGCTCGGAGGACAGGCCGCACCGGCATGGGTGATCAGCCGGTAGGGACTGGCTGGCAGATCCAGTTGGAACAGGCGCTGTAGGTGGCTGGGGACGAGGAAGGCGTGCGTGGGCCGATGGTCGGCCATGGCCCGCGCGATGCTCGGCGCGTCGAACTCGCCCGGGAGAACGGCCGCACCACCCACGTGCAGGACGGCCATCGCGTAGCGCAGTGGCGCGGCATGGCACAGCGGACCGTGGACGAGGGTCACGTCATCGGCCGTGAACTCCCAATGGTCGATCTCGTCACGCCACAGGGCCTCGGTCAGGGACTCACCGATGCCCTGGGTGTAGACGCCCTTCGGCCGGCCGGTCGTGCCGGAGGTGTAGTGCATGGGACGCCCGATCGGCCAGTCGGACAACTCGGGAGCCGGGCCGGTCGTCTGGGTCAATGCCAGGATGTCGGCGGCCTCTGAGATCGTGACGCTGGCCCCGCTGTCCGTGATGATGTGGGCCCGTTCTGCGTCGGTGAGCAGCGGGTTGATCGGCACCGGCACCAGCCCCGACCGCAGCGCGGCCGCCACGATGGCGATCACCCGGGACTGCAGCACTGCGGCTTCCGCCTGCGGGTAGCGGTGCTCGGGGGTCACGATCGCCACCCGGTCGCCGGGGCGTAGTCCCCGTTGCGACAGCCCGGCGGCGGCCCGCACGGCGAGGCGCTGGTACTCCGCGGCGGTCAGGACGTACATGTCAGCAGGCTATCCGTGCAGTCGCACGGGCAGCCGTCGCCGACCCCAGGAACCGGGCACCGCCTCGAACACCCCGGCGATATCCGTCCCACACGTACGACACCGGCCCTCGATGAGGTCGAAGGAGAGCACCTCGTACCAGTCCCGCTCGATGACGGCCGCGTTGCAGCCCGGGCAGAACGTCGTGTCACCCTCGGCATCGTGCACGTTGCCGGTGTAGGCGTAACGGATGCCGTTGGACCGTGCGATCTGCCGGGCGCGGGTCAAGGTCTCGGGCGGGGTAGGTGGGCAGTCCAGCATCTTCCAATCGGGGTGGAAGGCGCTGAAGTGCATCGGAACGTCGGGCCCGCAGTGGTCGGCGACCCACCGCGTCAGCCGGTCCAGTTCGGCGTCGGAGTCGTTGTGCCCAGGCACGATCAGCGTCGTGAGTTCGACCCACGCGGGGCTCTCGTGCACCGCCCATTCGATGCTCTCCAGCACTGTCGCCAGGCTGCCCCCACACACGCTGCGGTAGTACTCCTGCGTGAATCCCTTGAGATCAATGTTGATGGCGTCCATGGCGCCGAACAGCTCCGCGCGGGGGCGGGCCTCGACGTATCCGGCGGTCACCGCCACGGATTTGATGCCCCGCTCGCGGCACACTGCAGCGGTGTCCACCGCATACTCCAGGAAGACGACCGGGTCGTTGTAGGTGAACGCCACGCTGGTGCAGCCGAGGCGCACCGCGGCGTCGGCGATCTGCTCCGGGCTGGCCTCATCGGACAGGCTGTCGATGTCGCGGGACTTGGAGATGTCCCAGTTCTGGCAGAACTTGCAGGTCAGGTTGCAGCCCGCGGTACCGAAACTGAGCACGGGGGTACCGGGCAGAAAGTGATTGAGGGGTTTCTTCTCGATGGGATCGATGCAGTAGCCACTGGACCGGCCGTAGGTGCTGCTCACGATCATGTCGTGTTCACGAGCCCGCACGAAGCACAGGCCACGCTGGCCCTCATGGAGGCGGCACGCGCGCGGACACACATCGCACTGCACGCGACCGTCGTCGCGTAGGTGCCAGTACAGCGTCTCGTGCGCCCCCACACCTCTAGGGCACTACCGCGGACGGGTCCGTGTCAAGGCGTCAGCCTGCTAAGGCATCAGGTTCCACGTCGTCCCACGGTTCTGGCGGTGCACTGTCGTCCAAGTGGTACGCGAAGTGGGTGTCCAGCGCGAGCAGGAAGCCGCCTTGCACCATGACCGCCGCACCGTCGGGCCGCAGGCCTTTTCGGTACAGTGCCGCGCCGACCGCCACGTATCCGACATCGGCGACCGCATTGGCGAGCAGGATCCGGCGCAGGCGTGGTGTCGCAGGCATGGGCCGGGAACTGGTCCATGCAGCAATGCCCGCGTTGATGACACCCCAGGCGAATGTCTGCCGGCCAAACCTGCGCGCTGGGTCGTTTCTGCCCCCTGCCCACAGTGCCGCACCGGAGATGAGGCTCACCGCCGACCACGTCGCGAAGGTGCGCTGTAATCCTTGTGCTGTTGCCATCACGCCTCCCCAACATATGGACAATGCCGACATCCGGACTGACAGCAGCGCCCGCGATCCAGATGGTACTGCGCGGTCAATACGTACAGGCCGGTGTCAGGGTCGACGTACATCTGCTCTCCTGCGGCCACGGCACGCGCGTGCTCGGTCATGATCACTGCGAACCGCGGGTCGTCTGGACTCAGCCTGCTGGGGTGTGGCAACAGAGGATCAGGACGTGGCACGAGCCCATTGTCTCTCAAGTCCGAGGTGGCGTGACCGGGCAGCCTCCAAGAGGGCCGGACCGGACATGCTGGCATCGGGGTGCGTTTCTTACTCCTCGGTGGCGCTGCCCGCGTGCGCGGGAAGGCCTGTCTTTAGGGGTCGTCGGGGCGGCTGGTGTATCGCTTGCCGCGGGGGCTGATCCAGATGGTGGTGTTGTTCGGTCCGCGTTCCACCCGCCAGCCGGTGTGGGTTTTGATCCGGTGGTGGTAGCGGCACAACGCCTGCAGATTGGCCACGTCGGTCGCGCCGGTTGGGTAGGGCACGATGTGGTCGAGGTCGCAGGAGCGGGCGGGCCGGCCGCAGCCGGGGAACCGGCAGTGCCGGTCGCGGGTCTGCACGTACCGGCGCATCTTCACCGTCGGGGCGTAGCCGATCCGACACTGCGGTGGTGCCAGCCGGATGACCGCCGACGGCAACTCCAGGCGGCGCAGCAGATCATCCGCATGGGCATCGGCGATCGGCCCGTACCCCTCGATCTCCGCCCCGTCGTCGGTCATGATGACCGCGATCGGGACCTGCTGGGCTGGCGTGATCCCGGTCAACAGCTCGATGAACATGTCGGCCCGGCTGGCAGCCCGCGACCCGGCAATCGTGGTCGCTTTCGCCCGGATCGCCTCCATACAGGCGGTGGCTTCCTCAGCGGTGAGGTAGGCGGACAGGGTGGCCATGCCATCCGGCTCCGGGATCAGGCTGACTCTGCGGCACTTGCGGGCCTTCCTACGGCGCCGCTCCGCGGCGTCGGCGTCGATCCGGTCGACCTGCCGGGTCAGCCACGGCCGCACCCGCGACACGGTCCGGGTCGCCGCGTAGTCGATCGCCCGCTCCACCAGCGCCCGCCGGGCACCCGGTTCAAGTCCGAGGGTGGCGCGGGTGATCTCCCGCACCTTCACCAAATCGATCCGGCCCTCAGCAAGAGCGGTCAGCAGCACTGGCAGGTCCTCGACCACATCCACCGCCACATCCACCATCGACGAGGCGGCACCCGGCGTCCACACCATCGCGCAGGCGATCTCCGGCGGGGTCGGATCGACCACCACCCCGTCCGGGTCGGCACCCAGCTCGGACTCCACGAACACCTGATGGAAAGCCCGCAACTGCTGGGCGTGGCAATACCCGATCACCGCCTCCGCCGCCTTGGCTGCATCGAGCGGATCCTCGTCGGAGAACATATCCTCCAGGACCGCCAACACCGAATCGTTCATGCCCACACCGTACGAGAGGGCTACGACAAATTACCCTGACCAGGGAATTCGGTGTGGATTACTGACATGCAACCTCGCGCCAAGGGCTGGGAAGCAGCGGGACAGAGGGTCGCGCGGTCACACGACGGCAGGACCGATGCTGACGTATGGCGAGGAGCGTCAGGCACGATGGAACCGTGACGAGCACCCCCCTGGCCGATGCTCGTTGGTTCGCTGCTGCTGCGCTACGCGATACCGGACGACATCGAGCGCCTGCTCACGTTGCGTGACGACGCCGATGCCAACCGTTTCATGATTCGGACATCAGTTGGACCCAGACGTGTTCCGGCGGGACTGGCTGGCTGTGGCCGACAGCGACACCGACTTCTCCTGCGTCGCCGAACAACCGGGGATGCCATTGCGGACCGAAGGCAGGATCGGGTACATCGTCGATCCCCGCTACTGGGGATTGCGGGTGGGCTCGGCAATGGGGTACGGGCTGCTGGCGGCCGCGTTCGGCCCTTTGGAACTGCGACGCGTCACCGCCAGTTGCAACGCCGATACCTTGGCCTCCGTGCGCATCTTGGAGGCTCTGGGGTTGCGCCGTGAGCAGCATGGCATTGCTGATTCGTGGCACGCCGAACTGGGCTGGGTCGATGGCTACCAATACGCACTGCTCACCTCGCAGTGGCAGGAACAGCAACGGGTATGGAGGTGGTTGTCAGCCTGTACGGCAGTGGCGCTGAGTGCTCCCGGCGCCACTCACTGCGGCGGACCCACCATCTCGGCCAGCGTTTCGATCATGGGCCGGATGGCCTCGAAGGACACCTGCACCGTGCTGACCAGTTCTTGGGTCTCCATCCAGGCAGCGGGTTCCCAGGAACGGGTGGCGTGCAGCGTGCGATGGCGCAGCAGATCCAGATCCGGATTTTCGGGGTCAACGCCCCGAGGCCTCGTCTTCAACTGGTCACCATCGACCACAAAGCCAGCTGTGGTGGCCACCTCGAGGGCCTTGCGCAGATCGGCTGAACCGTGCTCGCTCAGGTACTCGCGGTACCGCTTCACCTGATCGCCTGTGCTCTGGTACCAACCGCCGGCCACCATGAACCCGGTGCCGGAAACCTGCATGTACCAACCGAGGCCGTGTGGACCCTTGAAGAGGCAGCCCTGGTGATCCTTGATCGGAGTCTTGTCGCGGCTGAACCGCATATCGCGGTAAGGGCGGTACAGATGAGCCGGGCCAAACGGCTCCCCGACGGCGTCGGCGAGCGCCTGCAACGGGTCGCGGACATCGCGTTCCCACTGCGGCTTGTGCTCGACCCAGAACTCACGGGTGTTGTCGGCGGCCAGGTGATCGTAGAAGTCGAAGGCTTCGGCGGGGATTCCAATAGACATGGGTCGAGCCTGCCACTGGCGGTCAGTCAGTGGCAGCGTGCTTGTGGACAACTCCACCACTCACGCAACTCCCCCACGTCTGCCCACGCCCCCTGTACCGTGCGTACATGCCGGGGCTGACCGAACGCGTCGTGGCCGCGTCCCGGAATCGCGACCGCGTCCTGGACGCCATAAAGGCGCTCGCCCTCATGGTGGTCATCGCCGGCCATAGCCTGGCCTGGCACATCCCGCCGGACGGCACAGCAGTCAACGTCCTCGAGCAGGCGCACTACCTGGTACCGCTCACCTGGATCTTCCAGGTCCTGCCCCTGTTCTTCGCCGCCGGGGCGGTGAGCAACGCCGCGAGTCTGACCCGCCACGGCCGCGCACAGTACCTGCAGTCACGCGGATCCCGCCTACTAGCACCCGTCGTGGTCTATGCGACGTTCTGGACCGTCATCCTCTTCCCATTGCACGCGGTCGGGGTCGGCCGATTCTTGGCCCAACTCCTGTGGTTTGCCGGGGTCTACCTGCTGGTCGCAGCGGCCGCTGTCATCACCACGAAATGGACGTCCCGGCCCGGGCCAACCCTGGCCGTGTGGCTCCTACTGATCATCGCCGTCGACCTGCTGCGATTCACCGACCTGGCAGGCTTCGCCTGGCTGAACATGCTGCTCGTGTGGGGCTGGCTGCACCAGGTGGGCTACTACCTGCCCACCTTGCAGGGTCGCCGGACGGCGATCCCGGCCGGTCTGGCCCTGATCGGCCTTGCCGTGATCGTGGCCATCAATGGCCCATTCTCGGTGAGCCTGATCTCCGTGAATGGGATCCCCGGCTTCTCAAACCTCGCCCCGCCGAGCGTGGTTCTCGCCCTGTTCGGAGCCGGCCAGATCCTGCTGGTGGCCGGGTTGTGGCCGGTGCTGCAGCGCGGGCTGCGCAACGACCGAGTCTGGACCGCCATCGCCCTGGTCGGGGCACGCGGGATGGGCATGTACCTCTGGCACATCCCCTTGGTCGGCATCGCGGCCGGCGCCGCCATGCTGCTGGGCTTCGCCGCGCCCGCCCTGAGCCTCACCTGGTGGGCCGTGCACCTGACGGTGGTGGCGCTCGTCATCCCGCTCGCCTGGCTGGTGGCGGGGGTGGCGAGTACCCCGGAACGCTGGCTCACCCGCCTGCCGGGCCTTGCGAGAGCGGGCCTCGGATGTGCGCTGGGCGGGCTCGCCGTGCTCAACACCGCCGCGACCGGTTTCGGAACCTGGTGGGGCGCTGGTGCCGCCGGGCTACCATCCAGCGCCGCACTGAACCTGGTCCTGGTAGTGCTGGCCTATCTCCTCGTCAGGCCGCGACGAGCACACTCAACGACAACAGGACCGCCACCAGCGTGACGACCGCCGGCTCCCAGGTGGCGGCCGGCACCTCCCCGCGCAAGGAGCGCAGCCGATGCACGATCGGGATGATCCCGATGACCGTGAGGACAATGGCGATGACTGCTTCGATCTGATACCCGGCGATCGCGAGGTGGACGGCGCCCAGCCCGCCGATCACGGTGACGGCCAGCAGCGTGCGCCGCCACGCAAGCCGCGTGCGTTCGTACTGCGAGTTCATCGGCAGTGCTCGTCAGATCATCACGCCGATGGTGACCAGTGCGGCCAGCACCACCACCCCGACGGTCAAAATGAGTGGGCCTCGCTGGGTCGGAAGCGGCTCTCCGCGCCGCATAGCGGTCTGAACTCGCTGCCAGTGAAAGAAGGACAGCACCGCGAGCCCGCCGCCGAGCAGACTCGCGCCGACCGCAGTGGCACCGAGAACCTCGGAATCCTCGGTGAACACACGTAGCGCGATACCTCCGGCGATCAACGCGAGGCCCGTGCGAACCCAGGCCAGATAGGTACGCTCGTTGGCCAGGATGTAGCGGTAGTCCGGCTCCTCCATCACGCGACCCGCTGCCGGAAGACCCGGATCTCCCACGGCCGCAGATCGGGACCCACGGGTTCGCGGTAGTTGCACAGCACGATCTCGCCGTCCATCTCCAACGGCACAAGGACCGGTTCCCCGCCGAAGTTGGCGACAACCAGCAAACGATCGTCACCCAAGGTGCGTGTGAAGGCATACACCTGCGGATCAGCCGGCAGCAGCAGTTCGAACCGGCCGTCGCGCACCACCGGGTCGCGATGTCGCAGGTCGATCAGACGCTGGTACCAGGAGAACACCGATTCGGGGTCGCCCACCTGCGCCGCAGCGTTGATGCGGTCGTGATTCGGGTTCACGGCCAGCCAAGGGGTACCGGTGGTGAACCCGGCCTGGTCAGAGCCGTCCCATTGCATGGGTGTCCGGGCGTTGTCGCGCCCGACTGCCTCGAGGGCCATCAGTACCATTCGAGGATCCAGACCCTGCTGGTCGACGGCCTGGTGGTAGTAGTTCAGCGACTCCACATCCACGAACTGACCGACGTCGGTGAACGGGTAATTGGTCATCCCCAACTCCTCGCCCTGGTACACGTAGGGCGTGCCGCGATGCAGGTGCAGCACGGCACCGAGCAGGGTGGCGGACTCGTACCAATAGGCAGGCTCGCCAAAACGCGATACGACCCGGGGCTGGTCGTGGTTGTTCCAGTAGAGGCTGTTCCACCCGACATCGGCCAGCCCGTACTGCCACTTCGCCAGGTTCGCCTTGAGGTCCACCAGTTTGAGGCCTTGCAGATCCCACTTGCTGCGGCCGTGGTCGACCTGCATGTGCTCGAACTGGAAGACCATGTCGAGCTCGTGACGCCGCTGGTCGGTCAGCAGCCGGGCCTGCTCCACCGAAGTCCCGGGGCACTCCCCGACGGTGAGGAAGTCGGTGTCGCGCCCGGCGAAGACGTTGTCGTACATCTCCTGCAGGAACTCGTGCAGGCGCGGGCCGTTCACGTAATACGGCCCGCCGTCGCCGTACAGCTCCCCGATTGGCACCACGGCCTCGGGCAGGGCGGTGTGCTTGGAGATCAGGTTGATCACGTCCATGCGGAAACCATCGACACCACGGTCGAGCCACCAGTTCATCAGGTCGTACACGGCATGGCGGACCTGCGGGTTCTCCCAGTTGAGGTCGGGCTGCTTACGCGTGAACAGGTGTAGGTAGTACTGGCCTGTCGTCTCATCGAGTTGCCATGCGCTGCCCGAGAAGATCGAGCCCCAGTTGGTGGGCGGCTGGCCGTCCTTGCCGTCGCGCCACCAGTACCAACCGCGTTTGGGGTTGTCGAGGCTGCGCCGCGATTCGACGAACCACGGGTGCTCGTCGCTGGTGTGGTTGACCACCAGGTCCATCACCAGTTTCATGCCGCGGGCGTGGACCTGCGCGAGCAACTCGTCGAAGTCGGCGAGTGTGCCGAACATCGGGTCGATGTCCTGGTAGTCGCTGATGTCATACCCGTTGTCGTCCTGCGGTGAGCGGTACACCGGACTGAGCCAGATCACATCTACGCCAAGGTCCTTCAGATAGTCCAGGCGGGAAGTGATCCCCGGCAGGTCCCCGATGCCGTCACCGTTGGAATCCGCGAAAGAGCGCGGATAGATCTGGTACACAACAGCGCTGGTCCACCATGGCGTCACCCACTCACGGTACTCGTAGGCTGATCACCATGTCCGTGCGTTTCAGCGCCCCGGTAGCACAGCAGCAGGGAACATCACCCTACGTGGATGTCCCGGACGAGGTTCTGGCACAGATCAGTGAGAAGCGCCGCGTGCCGGTCGCTGTGACCGTCAACGGTTATACCTTCCGCACGACCATCGCGCCGATGAAGGGGTGCCTGCTCCTCGGGTTCAACAAGGTCAACGCAGCCGCTGCCCAAGTGGCGGCCGGTGATGTGATCGACATCGAGATGGACCTCGACACGGCACCCCGCGAGGTCGACGTGCCGGTCGAACTCCGGCAGGCGCTGGCGGCAGTACCGCAGGCGCAAGCAGCCTATGAGGCCCTGTCCTACACCCATCGCCGTGAGTGGGCTCAATACGTGGCCACGGCCAAGCAGGCACAGACCCGAGTCCGCCGCGCGGCGAAGGCTGTGGCGCAACTGGATCCGCTCAGCCGACCCCGTTGAGCTCATCGACCACAGCCAGCAGGTCGCCCTGGTCGTACCAGTTCACCGCCACGAAGTTCGGCATCATGTCCCGCTCGGCCTGGCAACTGCGGACCCTGTCCCCGAGCACCTCCTCGGTGTTCGCCTGCTGCGCGTTCGAGACCAAGCGGGTGAAACTGCTGAGCCAGTGATTGACCAGCAAGATCTGCGCATCCTTGCGACCGCGGTTTCGCGCGCAGTCGAAGTCGTCCACCGACGCGTAGGTGTAGCCCGTGTCCTGCACGAGGTCGAACCCCTGCTGCAGGTACGGATACTGCTGGCCACCGCCCTCGTTCTCCATCAGCACGACAAGCCGCCGACCACTGTCGATCATCTGGCGCAACGTGGGCCAGGGGGTGCCCGGGGTGTGCACGTACGTCTTGTCGACCAGACCCGCCTGTTCGAACACCGCGGCGGTGTCGGCGGGGGTCGTGGCGTCCTGGATGAACACTGTCACCACATCGCGCGGATGGGCGTCCATCCACGCCGCCAGGCCGTCGAGTTGCTGCTGCAGGGGTGTCGCCCCCAACTCGCACAAGGTGTGGCACATGTACACCTGCACAGGACCAAGGGTGTCCTCCCCACGCAGCCGGTCGACGGTGCGCTGCATGGCCGGCGAGATCTCCTGCGCACGCCCGGATGTCAATTCGGACTGCGCACGCGCCAGGGAACGCTGGGCGGTGACGACGCCCCCGGACGCCGTGGCCTGCCCGTACCAGGTGTCGATCAGGAAGACCCGGATGCCGTCCTCGAGGCTGCGGACCATCGTGGTCGGCTGCTCGGCGAGGAACCAGCCAGGCTGGTCGGCCGCGGACATGGCATTGTGCGTGGCCGGGAACGCCACATCGCTGAACGCACGATCACACAGTTCCGGGTGGCCGTTGCACGCCTGCGGATCCACCACCGCTGCCACTGACTCCTGCTGAGGTAGGGCCGCAGGCACCAGGAAGGCGGCAAGCAGGCCGACGGCCACCACCGCTGCTCCCACGGGGAGGGTCCACGCCCACCGCCAGCCCCTGCCGCTATCGACCACTTGGCGTTCGCGCGCCCGCTCGGCCACCAGGTCCAGTTCACTGACGCCCACCAGGAAGATGGCGGCGCCGGCAACCACCGAGACCACTGCCAGCGCCACGGACGGGACGAAGATGAATGCCACACCCACAGCGACCAGCAGCAGCGCCCGGACCAGCGCCCAACTGGCCTGATCAGGACGGCGCATCAACAGCCGCACAACGGCATCGACGCGTTCATGGACGTGAACCTGGGGCAAGAGGGCGCTGGCCGCTACGACCATCAGGGCACCTACCAGGGCCGTGACCAACACCCGCACTGCCAACGCCTGGCCGAAGACGTCCGCCGCGGATTCCACCACGGCGGTCTGCAGGGGTGGCAGTGCGACAAGTCGGCTCGCGATCCAGCCCAGCACGGCCAGCACGGCCAGCACGCCCGCCACGCTGACCAGCGCCCACCCCACTCGCAGCAGTGCCATCCGCCGGTCGCTGGCCAGCCACACCCCCAGCGCCCACAGGCCGATCGCCAACAGCGGCAACACCAAAGCCAGAGCCGTGATGGTCTGGAAGAGCGGGATGATGATCGCGGCCGGACCATCCTGTCCGCCGATCTGAGCCAGCGTCACGTCCAGATCGGACGGGATGCGTTGCGCCAGATCCGGTGCCACCGCATCCAACAAGGACACGGCCGCCGACCCGATGTCGGCCACGGTCAGTACCGCAGAACTCGATCCCTGTTCGGTCAGGGCGCTGTGAAAGGACACCACCGCAGCGGTGAAGACGCCGTTGAACGCGGTGCTCGACAGCACGGTCGCCGCCGCCGACTCGATGGCTGGCTGTACTGCGACGAGGTCCGGCTGCGTGTCCACGACCAAGGCGGCCACCTCGGTGCCGACGGCCGCCGCCAGCGCCGGATCCTGGCGCATCTCATTGATGTGGGCGGCGAACCGGGGACCGTTGACGACGTTCGCATTGAGGAAACCCGCGACGCTGGCCAGAACAAAGAGCACCGTCCCGGTCACCAGCGCCACGCTCGACCATCGGCGGCTGCCTCGCATGAGTCACACCGTAGCGAGCCGGACGCGATTCGACTCCCTGGCAGGTCGCGAGCATGATTAGCCACGTGGGGCGTTCGAAACCGGACAGGGATTCGGCATCCGGCTGGCGGTACGCCGTGCCGGTTGTCCTGGTCGCCCTGCTCGGAACCCTGGTCAGCATCGGCCTGATGCAGCGCCAGCAGCGAGCGATCCACAGCCAAACGCAGGACTCGGTGCAAGCGGTGGTCACCTCCACTGCGCACACAGCTGCCCAGTCCTTGGGGTCACTGCGTGGCTCAATGGCCGCCTTTCCCGCGTTCTACGCCGTGACCGAACCCATCTCAGAAGCCGAGTTCGCCCAGTTCAGCGCCGTCACCTTCAACCAGCGCGAAGACCTGACCGGAGTCCTTTTCGCCGCTCCGAAGTCCACCTCTCTGGTGGTCGGATACCTGGCCAGCGGGGCCCCCGCGAACCTGCGCGGTTTCGACCTGGCCTCCGATCCGGTCAGCGCCAAGGCCACCCAACTCGCCCGATCGAGCCGCGACACGGTCCTCGTCGCGCGGCGCAGCAGCCCCCTGGGCGGCTCATCGCAAGTGTTCGCCTACACCCCCCTGTTCCAGGCGGGCACGTTCACCGGTGTCGTCGTCGCCGGCGTCGATATCTGGGGCTGGCTCGACGCCACTCAGGGGGCAGACGACACCTACGCCCTGTCCCTGATCGACGAGAGCGTCACCCCCTACGAGGTCTTGTGGGCCAGCGGCAACCTGCCCGTCAGCGACCAGACGATCAGAGCCGATCTGCCCATGTCCGACCTGCAGACCCTGACGGTCACCGGCGGTCCCGGGCCGGCGATGACGGCCGCAGCCCAGCCCTGGCGCCCCTGGGCCTGGCTGATGGCAGGCCTGCTGGTCACCGCGGGTCTGTGCGCATTCATCTGGGTCCATTCCCGGCGGGTCAAGGGCACCGCCGACGACCTGCAGCAAGCCACGAACCGGCTGCGGTTCCTGGCCGAACGCGACGCGCTCACCGGGTTGACCCACCGTGACGGTCTGCGCAGTTGGCTGGAGGAGTGGGACAGCCGGGCTGCGGGTCGGCCGTTGGCGGTACTGTCCATCGACCTCGACGGTTTCAAGGAGGTCAACACCCGCTGGGGACACCTCAGCGGTGATCTCGTGCTGCGCCAGATCGCTCATCGGTTGTCCTCGCTGGTCGACGACCGCGACTGCGTGGTGGCCCGCATCTCCGGCGATCAGTTCGTCGTCATGCGAGCCCTCGATCTGGGATCCCTGGACGACATCACCGGGTCGGTCCAGGCTCTGATCGAAGAACCCATCCCGATCGGTGACCGGGACATCGCCTTGAGCTCTTCCATCGGCGTCGCCCTGCGCCCGCAGGACGGCCACAACCTCGACACCCTGATCACGAATGCGGACGTCGCCGTTCGGGCTGCCAAGGAGATGCCGGGGAACTCCGTGGTGCGCTTCGACCAGGGCATGGCCGCGCACGCGGCCCGCGAGCAACAGCTCGGGCGGGCCTTCCGGGCCGCGATGCGGGATCCGGCCGCCCACTTCACGGTGGACTTCCAACCGCAGGTGGACATGGTGTCGGGTCGGCTGGTCGCGGCCGAGGCCTTGATCCGCTGGAATCGCGATGGCGAACTCGTCTCCCCTGCCGAATTCCTGCCGGTGGCCACGGCCTACAAACTGATGCCGGACCTCGGCCGCTGGATCCTGCGCGAGTCCTGTCTGGTGGTGCGGCGTTGGCGCCAGGAGGTGCCAGCCGTGGTCGCGGTCAACGTGGACGCGCAGCAACTCGAGACGGGCTTCGCCGATGTCATCACCGGGATCCTGCAGGACACCGGCACCTCACCGGAGTGGTTGATGATCGAGGTCACGGAGGCCGCTGCCATGGGCGTACGCGCTCAGCGCGAACTGGACCGGATCCGAGCGCTGGGGATGAGTATCAGCATCGATGACTTCGGGACGGGGTTCTCCTCCCTGTCCCGACTGGCGGACCTCCCGGCTCAGCAGCTCAAGATCGATCGCGCCTTCGTCGTCGGCCTGGGGCAGTCGAACGAGACCTTGGAGATCGTGCGCACGATCGTGGCCCTGGCCCGCGCCCTCGACCTGCAGACCCTGGCTGAGGGGGTGGAGACCATCGCACAGGCCCGCGTCCTGCTCAACGAGGGCGTGCGCATCGGCCAGGGTTTCCTGTTCAGCGCGCCCACGAGCGCCGATGCCTGCCTGGCCATGTGGCACGCGGGCGTCTCCGTTCCGCAGTTGCAGAACTGAACGATCAGGTGGTGCTGCGGCAGTCCTGGATGAAGGATCGGGGATCGGACTCCAGGTAGGTGCTTGCCTCGGTGAACGTCACAGACGTCATCCCCTTGATCCGCTGCTGGGAGCCGGACCCGACCCATTTTCGGGTGAAGGAGCCGACCGGAACGCCGTTTTCGTAGATCTTGGCGCGCAACTTGCCGTTACTGACGGTGCCCCTGATGCAGGTGTACTCGCTGCTGAAGGCGCCCACGGCCCCGACCACCTTCGAACCCTTCTTGGCCAACGTCGCGAAGTCGCCGTAGTACACCCCGTCGGTGTACTGCAGATCCTTGACCATGTACAGATTCCGGCTCGGTGCAGCGTGCGCGGGTGTCACCACCGCGGCTGCCGTCAGACCGACCAGGATGCCTGCTGCCACACGCTTCATGACTACCCCTTCCATGCCGGTACCAGCGTAAGCCCGACAATGGAAGAACGCCCCCACTGATTTGAGGATTTTATGGCACTGCGCAGCGACCTGCGAAACGTCGCGATCATCGCCCACGTCGACCACGGCAAGACCACGCTTGTGGACGCGATGTTGTGGCAGTCCGGGGCGTTCCGCGAGAACGCTGACGTCGCCGACCGGGTCATGGACTCGATGGACCTCGAGCGCGAGAAGGGCATCACGATCCTCGCCAAACAGACCGCGGTCACCCATGGCGACGTGACGATCAACATCATCGACACCCCCGGCCACGCCGACTTCGGTGGCGAGGTGGAGCGCGGCCTGGAGATGGTCGACGGCGTCCTGCTGTTGGTGGACGCCTCCGAGGGTCCGCTGCCGCAGACCCGGTTCGTGCTGCGCAAGGCCCTGGCCAAACACCTGCCGGTCGTACTGGTCGTCAACAAGGTGGACCGCTCCGACGCCCGGATCGCGGAGGTCGTCGATGAGGTCTACGAACTCTTCTTCGACCTCGATGCCACCGAGGAGCAGATCGACTTCCCTGTGGTCTATGCCAGCGCGAAAGCTGGCCGGGCGTCCCTGGAACGGCCCGCGGATGCGACGATGCCGGATTCCGACGACCTGGAGCCGCTGTTCCAGACGCTCGTGAGCACCGTCCCGGCTCCGGAGTACGACGAGGGCGGACCGTTGCAGGCCCATGTCACGAACCTGGACGCCTCGGCCTACCTCGGCCGGCTGGCCGTCTGCCGCATTCATGCCGGCACGATCCGCAAGGGCCAGCAGGTGATGTGGTGTCGCGCCGATGGCACCCAGACCCTGGCCAAGGTCAGCGACCTGCTGATGACCGACGCCCTCGAGCGGGCCCCCGTGGACCAGGCAGGTCCGGGCGACATCATCGCTGTGGCGGGTATCCCGGAGATCACCATCGGGGAGACGCTGGCTGACCCGGCCGACCCGCGGCCGCTACCGGTCATCACCGTCGACGAGCCCAGCATCTCGGTGACGATCGGGACGAACACCTCCCCGCTGGCCGGTGGGCATGGTTCGAAGATGACCGCCCGCCTGATCAAGAACCGGCTCGACTCCGAACTGATCGGCAACGTGTCGTTGCGGGTGGCCGAGACCGACCGCCCGGACGCGTGGGAGGTGCAGGGTCGCGGTGAACTGCAGCTGGCAGTGCTCGTGGAGATGATGCGCCGCGAGGGTTTCGAGCTCACCGTCGGCAAGCCGCTGGTGGTGACCAAGGAGATCGACGGCACACTGAATGAGCCGATGGAGAGCCTGACCATCGACATCCCCGAGGACTACGTCGGTGTCATCTCCCAACTGATGGGCCTGCGCAAGGGCCGCATGGAGGACATGACCAACCACGGCACGGGCTGGGTGCGCATGGAGTACCGGGTCCCGGCCCGCGCGCTGATCGGTTTCCGCACCGAGTTCCTCACCGAGACCCGCGGCACCGGGCTCATGCATCACGTGTTCGGCGGCTACGAGCCGTGGCACGGCGATCTGCGCACCCGGCCCAGCGGGTCCCTGGTTGCTGACCGGCGTGGCGCGGTGACGTCGTACGCCTGCTTCAACCTGCAGGAGCGGGGCACGTTGTTCGTCGAACCCGGTGCCGAGGTCTACGAGGGGATGATCGTCGGCGAGAACGCCCGCGCCGACGATATGGACGTCAACCCCACCAAAGAGAAGAAGCTCACCAACATCCGCTCTTCGACGGGCGAGGAGTTGGAACGGCTGATCCCGGCGCGAGTGCTGTCGCTGGAGCAGGCCCTGGAGTTCTGTCGCGAGGACGAGTGCGTCGAAGTGACCCCGCACACCGTGCGGTTGCGCAAGGTCGAGCTCAACGCGTCCCTGCGGGCCCGGGAGACCTCCCGGCGCAAGGCTCGCGGCTGACCCGACCGCCGTAATTGGGACCCAACACGGCCCATGCCTGACCAGGTTCACGCTGGCACAACCTAGCCTGGAGTCATGAGCACCGATCTTCCTCCCGCTGGCTGGTATCCCAACCCCGACGCGACTGGCGGTCTGCGCTGGTGGAGCGGTGTGGGATGGACGGAGTACACCCGGGGTGCGCCAGCATCCGCGACACCGGAGGTACCAGCGGACGCTCCTGCCCCCGCGCCAGCCGCGCCCGAGACGTGGCAGACGCAGCAACTGGACACGGAGCCGACTGCGCAGGTAACCGAGCCAGCGGCCCCCGAGACGTGGCAGACACAGCAACTCGCCGGCCCCGAGCCGACCACACAACTGTCCGAGCCCGCCGCACAACCTGTGGCCGACCAGTGGGCGCAGCCGCAGGCTGCCGGCAACCCCTGGGCACAGCCACAGCCGGCCTGGAACCAGCCCGCCTACGCGCCCTACCAGCCGGTCGCGAAACAACCCCTCACCCCCAGCCGCATGCGCCCGTTGAGCGGGATGTTCAGCGACATCGGCCGGATCGTGCGCCGCGGCTGGTTGCCCATCCTGGGTATCTCGGTGGCGATCTGGGCCGCGGTCAGCGCCATCTACGTGGCCGCCGTCATGGCCACCGTCGACCTCACTGCCCTGCAGCGCGGGGTCGACCTGATCGGGGCCCAGGCGGAGAACAATCCGGAGACGGGGCTGGCAGCGACCGATCCGGAGATCTCGGCGGCCTTCCGTGACGCTTTCGCAGCGCTGTCCCCCAGCGGCTGGGCCCTACTGATCACCGCGCTCATCGTCTTGCTGCTCATCGCGTCCGCCATTCAGACCGCGGCCGTCAACCGGGTCGGCATCGATGCGGCTGCCGGCCTGCCGGTCTCCTGGGGTGCGGGCTGGCGTGCCGGATTCACCGCCGGCTGGCGGCTGCTGGGCTACTACATCCTCTTGAGCCTGGCCATCGGCCTGCTGTGGACCGCGGCGACACTGTTGGTCGTGGGATTGTGGGCCCTGAGCCCGGCACTCGGGGTCATCGTTGGCATCCTGGGCTTCCTGGCCCTGATCGCGGTGTCGGTGTGGCTGACCGGGCGCTTGATCCCCGTGATCGTCCAGGTGGTGCTCGGGCGCAAGGCCATCTCGTGGTCGTGGCGCCACACGAAGGGCAAGTTCTGGGCTGTGCTGGGCCGCTACATCCTGTGGTCCCTGGCGGCCGGCGTGATCGTCAATGTGATCGTGACGGTTCTGAGTATCCCGGCCAGCCTGTTGTTCCTGGGTACGGCGGCGAGCACATCCTCCACGACACAACTGGGGGCAAGTCTGGTTCTGTCCGTGATCACCCTGCCCATGACCATGGCGCTGTCGGCCGTGACCTTCCTCGGCGTGGTGCCGATCTGGCGCGACCTGACCGATGATCCGCAGTATCGGGCGATCGGCGACGACGGGTTGCCGATCGCCGTTCGGTGACTTCCCAGAGGTGCCGGCAGCGCGTTACCGTGTCGGCATGCCACGACCCGTGCACTTCGAGATTCAGGCAGCCGACCCCCAGGTGCTGCAGGACTTCTACGCCGCGGCCTTCGGGTGGACTTTCCAGAAGTGGGGTGAGCTGGACTACTGGGTGATCACCACCGGCGATGAGCCCATGGGCATCAACGGCGGGCTGTTGCCGCGCAACGGTGCCCCCGCGACCGCCGACTCCCCGATCACCGGGGGAACGCTGGTCATCGGCGTCGACAACTGCCAGACGTACTACGACCGGAGTATGGCCGCCGGCGCGACTGAACAACTGCCTGTGACCCACATGCCAGGCATCGGGATCATGGCCTACTTCAAGGACCCGGAGGGGAACATGTACGGGATCATCCAGCCGGAGATGCCGCCGGTCTGAGGCCGTCGCGTGCGACGACGATCAGCGAATTAGGACGAGGACACATCCGGCAGAGTCTCGGTGACCACCTCGTCCCGGGCGACCTCACGCACCTCGAGCAACTTCTGAATCCGGTCGGCCTGCGCACCGTCGCCCAGCACCGCAGCCAGAATCGCGGTGAGGTCGGCACGGTAGTCGTGGCCGATGGAATGGAACTGTCCGGACTGCTGCTGGGCGGCATAGGCGAGGTCAAAGATCACCTGCCACCACGTGATGACCGGCATCCACGCCATGTCGCCGGGGACGTTGCGCCCGCGCGGATGCCGCAGCCAGTACGGTTCGCGATAGGCGAGTTCACCGTCCCAGCGGGTCACCGGATCGGCATCGTGATCGACGAACCACAGTTGTCCGTGCTCGAAGCCCGTGAGTTGCTGCCAGCGGTCGAGGTGAACCACATTCGGGCAGTGCAGAAGGTCATTGCGCAATGACGGTCCGCCTGGAGTCCCGACGTTGACCACGGTGTCCACGCCACTCACGCGCCCTTGGTCATCGACGCGCGAGGGCTCGAGTCGCAGAGCTTCTTGCGCGACGCGGGCGCCCAGGCTCTCGCCGTACATCAGCACTCTGCCGGTCGCGCGCTCGGTGATCCGGTCAAGCAGCAGGCGCTGGGTGCGGGCACCCAGAGCTACCCGGGGCAAGGAGAGCATGGATGGCAGCACGCCGTACTGCACGACAACGCTTGCCACATCGCCGCGGGTCATGCACTCGATCGCGTCGGCCGCGACGTAGTCGGCGTACCCGGAACCCGCCGGACACATGATCAGCAGCGTGGACCGGTCGAAACCACCGAGGCGTTCGAGTTCGGCGATCGCGAGGTCGACGCGCTGATCGACGGTGTCGGCGGTGTGCAGGCCGATGTAGACGCGGATCGGTTCCATTGCCGGCTCGCCGAGGGTGGCGATCTCCTCGGCGGGGGTGCGCAGCGACACGAACCGCCGACCGTCACGGGCCAGGGTGCCGTAATCGACCTGAGAGGCCGGACCGCCGGACACGTAGGGGTTGTCGGGGGCCTCCGCGCAGCGCCGGGTCAGCCCGGTTACCCACCTCGCGCAGCTTGCCCAACTCCCACTGGGCTCCGGCATATCCGACAGCGGCCAGGACCCCGACCGCGCCGAGACCGACAGCGGCACCCCAGAGGGTTTGCGAGCCTCCCCGGCGCCCCGCGATGGCCCCGCCCGCAGCCAGGCTGCCCGCAACCGCCCACCGCGGCAGGTGCCCGACGATCATCCCGGCGGCGACACCGGCCGCGACCGCCTTCGGGGTGTCCTGCGGGCGCGGCTGCCAGTCGGGGTAGGCGCCGCGCTGGGCCCTCACATGCCGGCTGCCGCGCCAAACCCCTACTGCCAACGCGGCCGGCAGCGCCCACTTTGGCGTCGGCACGTTCGCCACCGGCGTGGCAGCCAGGGCAACGGTCCCCACGCACGCCCCCGTGACCAGCGCCTGCTGCGTTGTGCCGCGCGGCACGAGGGTGGGACGCAGCGATTCGACCGCTGCCGCAGCGACGGCGATGATTCCAACGCGATTCACGGTTCCATTTTCGTCCCGTCGCAAACGCGACGGCACGGCGGCGCCGCAGATTCACCCTGTCCAGCGCGTTTGGGCAGTTGTTGCTGCGACACGCCGCGCGCGATCGCACCGTCTGCCCAATCCGCAATCAACTTGCCTGAACCCGACCAGGGACGGCAACGTTACGTCCGTGAGCGAGCAACTCAGTGCCGAAGACGTCCGAATGGCCCTGCGGACCCTGCCGTTGTGGTCCGGGGATGCCGACGCGATCCAACGCAGCATCACATTCGCGACCTTCGACGCCGGCATCGCGGCGGTGGTGGATGTCGGGCAGGCCGCAGAACGCGCCAACCACCACCCCGACATCGATATCCGCTGGCGCACCGTCACGTTCACGCTGTCCACCCATTCCGAGGGTGGGGTCACCCAGCAGGATCTGGCGCTTGCCCGTCAGATCGACCAGTTGCTGCCATGAGCACTCGCAAGGCGATCGACCGGCTGATCGACCTCGCCCTGGGCCTGACGAACGCTGGACGGGTGGGCCTGACGACACCCGAGATCATGCGCCGGGTGGGTTACCAATCGGACGAAGCCGGCAAGCGGGCGCTGATCCGCGACCTCGACGACCTGCGCGAGATCGGGCTCGAGATCGACAACGCCGCGCATGCCGGCGAGGACGCCCGGTACGTGTTGCGCCCGGGCGACGTCCGACTGCGCCTTGAATTCACGCCCGAGCAGCGCACCGCTCTGATGGCAGCACTGGCAACTGGACGGGACACGGTGCGGGTCGACGAGACGCCCCTTCCTGTGGATCTGAACCGTGTGCAGGAGGCTGTGCGCAGTCGGTGCCTGCTGACCTTTCACTACAACGGCACCCGTCGAATCCTGGACCCCTACTCCTACCGATGGTTCCGCCGTGACGTTCTCGTGCTGGGGCGCGACCGGGGTGACGACCTCGTCAAGAGCTTCTCGGTGAGTCGCATGCTGGACCTCGAGATCTCCGCGCCGGGCAGCGCAGAAATCCCACCCGATGCCGTTGCCCCGAGTCTGGATCCGGTGACCTGGCGGGTCGATCCACCGGTGGAAGCACAGCTGACGTGTCCGGGTTTCACCGACGATGTCCGCGCGCTGCTCGGCGGGACCGTCGAGGGCGACGTGGTCACAGTGATGGTCACCAATCGCCTGGTGTTCTTCGCGCGGCTCTTCGAGCTGGGCTCGCGTGCCCGCCTTGACGGACCCCCTGAGTTGCGCGCGGATCTTCGGGCGAGGCTGGAGGTCGCCCTGTGAAACGCACCAAGGCGGCCGAGTCGTTCGCCAGGCTGTCGACAGTGCTGAACCTGCTCCACGCCCACCCGGCGGGGCTGCGCTTGGACTACCTGGCCACGCAGGTAGGAATTCCGGAAGCCGCGTTGCGCGAGGAACTGCTCACCTACTACACCGCCGAAACGTTGGCCGTGCGACCCGACACTCTCGTGTTCATGTCCGCGCACGGTGACGAGGACGACCCGGCATCCGCCGAGATCGTCAAGGTGGTCACGGACAAGCCGACGGCTGAGCTCGGGGTGGAACTGCTCAGCCCGGAGCAATGTTGCGCGCCTACGAAAGCGGCCTGGATGTCCGACATGCAGCCAGGCGACGAGGCGTTGGCCGCGGCCGTGACGATCATCGGCGACCGTATCCTGTCTGGTCGCGTGGACCGTCCTGACAGCCTGCTCGGCGCCCGCATCTCCACTGCCATCCGCGACCGGCGCTGCCTGGATCTGTCGTACTCGAGGGCGTGGCAGCCCGGGGTCGTGCAGCGTCGCGTGCAGCCGTTGCGCCTGGTGCAGACCGCTCGGGGGTGGGAACTCGACGCCCTCTTCGATGACGAGGTAAGGACGTTCCTGATCGAGCGCATCCGGGAAGCCACCATAAGCGGCGAGACCTTCCAGCCGCCGTCTGACATCCACGAACGACTCGCCGCGCACCGCCGGGTGACCACGCTGCTTCTCAACATCCCCCAGCGTTATGAGTGGGTTGTGGACCGTTACGCCGAGCGCAGCACGGTGGTTGCCCAGGACCTTGCCGACGTCACGATCGAAGCGGACTTTCTCCCCCCGGTAGCGGATCGGGTCGGCCTGATCCTGGTGACGGCACCCGGTGCCTTCGTAATCGAGCCCAACGATCTCAACGAATCCGGACCCAGAATGGCGCGCCTGCTGTGGGAGCATCACGGGCTGTAGCCTCCAGCCCCGGCCATCCAGAACGACTGGTCAGAGGCGGCAAATCAGTCTGTCGCAAGCCCCCTCTAGGGGGTGCGCAACAATTCGATGATCAAAGTAATGCAGACCCCTCGCTCCCATGGCAGCGCGGTGAAGGTCGCGAAAGCAGCCGGGTTGGTGAAGGGGGTTCTGCCCCGCCCAGCACCTGCGGGCCGTTCAGCAAATGTCTGTGCGCGCCGATCCGGGCCGAGAGACATAATGCTGACAGCGTCGCCGAGGGCCGGGTTATCCACCGCGTTGTTCCTGGTCACAAGTGTTTGTCGTAGCCCCCTCGTACGGTGTGGCAATGAAGGAATCGTTGGTCGCGGTCCTGGAGGAGATGTTCTCCGACGAGGATCCGCTGCAGCGGGCGAAAGCGGCCGAGGCGGTGATCGGGTACTGCCACGCCCAGCAGTTGCAGGCGTTTCACCAGGTGTACGTGGAGTCCGAGCTGGGCGCCGACCCGGACGGGGTGGTGGTCGACCCGACCCCGCCGGAGATCGCTTGCGCGATGGTGTGGACCCCGGGTGCCGCCTCCTCCATGGTCGATATCGCGGTGGACGTGGTCCAAGACCTGCCGATGCTGCTGACCGCGCTGTCCGAAGGCCGGATCGATCTGGCGAAGGCACGGGAGATTGCCACATCCACCCTCGGACTTGAACCGGGTGCCCGGCGGGCGCTGGTCGAGCGGGCGATCGACTACGCGGCCACCCGGACGCGGCATCAGGTGCGGGGCTGGCTACCGCGCCAGGTCGACCGGATCGACCCGGATGCCGCCGAACGCAGGCGTAAGAAGGCGCGCAAGTGTCGCAAGGTCAGCCTGATCCCGGAACCGGACGGGATGGCCACCCTGTCGGCCTACCTCACCGCGGAAGAAGCCACCGCCTGTATGGAGTCGATCCGGGTGCGGTCGAACAATATTCAGGGCAACCGGGAGGCCATCCGGGTGGACATGTTCATCGAGTTGTTGACGGGGATCACCCCGGCCGAGCAGGTCCCGGTCGCGGTGATCATGACCGATGACGGGGCGGAGATCGAGGGGTACGGTCCGATCGCTGATGCCCATGCGGATGAGCTGCTGCGCCGCCTCGAACTGCCCTCGGCGATCATCCGGCTGACCATGCCCCAACTGCAGGCCGGGTACCTGCCCACCCTGAAAATGCGCCGCTACGTCCGAACCCGCGACCGGCACTGCCGGTTCCCGGGCTGCCGACGGCCCGCCCGCAACTGCGACCTCGACCACATCGTCCCCTGGCCGCAGGGCATGACCGATGTGGCCAATCTGCAGGCGTTGTGCAGGTACCACCACCGGATCAAAACCCACAGCGGCTGGCGGGTGGAACGCGGACCGGACAACACCACCATCTGGATCAGCCCCCGCGGCAAGCGATACACCAGCCGACCCGACGACCCGTAAAGATCATCTTCCCGCTCACGCGGGCAGCACCACCGCGGATCACTACACGCACCCTTCTCATGCCAGCGTCCCCGCGCGCATCCGCCTTGCCCTCCGGCAGAAGCCCCGCCCGATCACCCGCGGATCCGGGTTTAGCCAACCAGGTGGTTGCGCATTTCGAAATCTCCTCCAAACTGGACATATGCACATCGCGAACGACGTGACCGACCTGATCGGCAACACCCCCCTGGTCCGCCTCAACCGCATCACTGACGGCGCCCAGGCAACGGTCGCAGCGAAGCTGGAGTTCTACAACCCGGCGAACAGCGTCAAGGACCGGATCGGTGTGGCCATGATCGACGCCGCCCAGGAAGCCGGTCAGATCGGGCCGGACACCGTGATCGTCGAGCCGACGAGCGGCAACACCGGCATCGCGCTGGCCATGGTCTGCGCCGCCCGCGGCATCAAGTGTGTGCTGACCATGCCCGAGACCATGAGTGTGGAGCGCCGGATGTTGCTGCGCGCCTTCGGGGCCGAGCTGATCCTGACCCCCGGCCCGGAGGGCATGGGCGGGGCGATCGCGAGGGCTGAGGGGCTGGCGAAGGAGCATGAGAACTACGTGATGCCCCAGCAGTTCGCCAACCCGGCCAACCCCGCGATCCACCGTGCAACGACCGCTGAGGAGGTATGGCGCGACACCGATGGCGAGGTCGACATCTTCGTGTCAGGCGTGGGCACCGGCGGCACGATCACCGGGGTCGGGCAGGTTCTGAAGGAGCGCAAGCCGGGTGTGCAGGTGATCGCGGTGGAGCCCTCGGCCTCACCGGTGCTGTCCGGCGGCGCCAAGGGACCTCACCCCCTGCAGGGCATCGGGGCCGGTTTTGTGCCCGAAGTACTCGACACCGAGGTCTATGACGAGGTCATCCAGGTCGACAATGATGACGCAATGTCGACGGCCCGTCGGGCGGCCCGCGAGGAGGGCCTGCTGGTCGGGATCTCGTCGGGAGCTGCGCTGCGGGCGGCGATCGACGTGGCGCATCGTCCGGAGAACGCCGGCAAGCTGATCGTCGTGGTGATCCCATCCTTCGGCGAGCGGTACCTCAGCACAGCCCTCTTCGCCGACCTCGCAGGGTAGTCAGGCGGGCACCGGCTCCGCGGCTCGCTCCAGGCGCCGCAGACCCGGCATCCGCACCCAGAAGATGATCCCAGCCAGACCCGCACATACCGCGCACAGGCCGAGGGCCAGCGATGGTCCGCGCGCGTCGATCGCCGCACCGCCCAACCACGATCCAGCGGACAAACCCAAAGAGATGGCAGCGGTCACCGAAGACAGGCTCTCGGTGAGCCGGGAGTCCGGGACCAGCCGTTCCACCAGCGCGAAGGCCCCCACCATCACGACCGAGACACTCAACCCGGCGACCAGCGCAATCCCCGCGTAGGCAACGGGGGTGGAGACGGCCATCAGGGGCAGCAGGCTCACTGTGAGCGTCAGCGTGCCGATCCGCAGCTGCCTCGTGATGGGCCATTCCCGCTTGCGGCCGGCCAGGTAGAGCCCGCTCAGAAGGCTGCCCAGGCTGAACGAGGCCATGAGGACACCCACCCAGGCGGGATCGGTGGCCTCACCGAAAGCGACTGTTGACACCTGGTAGGTCCCGAAGACACCACCCACGCAAGCCATCACAGCCACCACGGCCGGCATACCCCGCTGCCGAACGGGATGACCCTGTTCGCGTTTCTTGGGGGCGAAGGCGGGCGGAGCGGTGGCACGCTGCACCGACAGCCACAGACCACCGATGACCAGCAGTGCGGCAGCGGTCAACACGGCCAGCACAGGTGAGACCGCCAAGGCGAGCATCGACGCAGCCAGCGGTCCAACGATGAGGGCGCCTTCGTCCAGAGCCGTTTCGAGCGCGAAGGCGCTGGTCCGCACCTGCGGATCGTCGACCATCTCGGTCCAGCGGGCACGGACCATGGATCCCATCATGGGCATACACGCGCCAGCCAGGGCAGCCACCGGGATCCACAGGGGACCGGAAACCAGCACCAAGATGACCAGGCAGGCGGCGTGGGCCACCACGAGCAGCGGCAGCACCCGGCTCTGCCCGAATCGGTCAGCGGCCCTGGACCCGTACGGGGCGACCAGCGCCATGGCCAGCGTCTGCGCGCCGGTGACCGCTCCGGCCAGCGCGTAGGAACCTGTGCGGTCGACGACCAGCAAGGTGATGCCCAGCGTGACCATCGACATGGGGACACGACCGAGTAGTCCCGCTGCCGTCATCGGCCGGGCGCCGGGGATCGCCAGCAGGCCACGCATTGTCCGCACGCAAGGGTCTACCCCAAAAGGCGCTGCTTACAGCAGACGAGCACGGATCAGATGCCGCCGCCGTCGGTGAAACTCTCCACCTGGGTACGCGCCTGGGTGACATAACTGCCGGGCGGAAGATCGTGGGTCACCCACACACCGCCACCGATTATGGAGCCGCGGCCCACGGTGATCCGTCCCAGAACCGTTGCCCCGGAGTAGATCGTGACGTCGTCCTCCACGATCGGATGCCGCGGCATCCCCTTGGGCACGCCGTCAAGCTTCTTCGCACCCAGGGTCACATGCTGGTAGAGCCGCACGTTGTCCCCGATGATGGCCGTCTCTCCGATCACCACTCCGGTGCCGTGATCAATGAAGAAGCCCCCGCCAATAGCGGCCCCCGGGTGGATGTCGATGCTGGTCTCCGCGCGCCCCAACTCGCTGATCACCCGCGCGATGAACGGTGCGCCAAGCTCGTACAACGTATGCGCGAGCCGATGGTGCATCATCGCGTGGATCCCGGGATAACAGACCATGATCTCGGCGATGCTGCGTGCAGCGGGGTCACCGCGGTAGGCCATCTCGATGTCGGAATCCAGCAGGTCGCGAAGGGCGGGCAGGGTCTGCGCGAACTGATCGACGATCTCATCAGCGCTGCGCGCGGTCTCGTTGCCCTGCGCACGCTGGAACTCCAGCTCCGTGGCCACCTCTCCCACGAGATTGCCCAGCGCCGACTCCAGACGCCGGCGCACATACCCGTTCACGTCGGGGCCAGCAGTGCCCAGTCGCTGCGGAAAGAGCGCCTTGATCAGGTGGTCCGTGACCTGGTTCAGGACCGCCCGCGATGGGATCTCATGCGCGTCGTACTGGCGCATCGCCGCCAGTTGGTCCAGCACAGCTTCGGTCGCTCTCATATGTCGAACTTCTTCACGACATCTTGGACATCATCGGGGAAATCCGTCATCTCCTGGATACGACGCACCTCGATGATGTCGCCGGGGGCCGCGGGCACGCGCCGCGCCCACTCGACGGCGGCCTCATGCGAGTCGACCGTGAGCACCCAATACCCGCCCACGGCCCCCTGCTGCTGAGTCTCAATCTGCCGGGGACCTGCCTCACTGAACTCGAGGCGCACCGCCGACGCCGGCGGGTGCAGCCCGTCGAGGCTGACCAGCACACCTGCCTCGGCGAGTGCGGCGTTGTAGGCCATCATCTTCTCCACCATCTCCGCTGAGGGCATCGCCTCCTCCGCGTCCGAGGCGTAGACGGCGGGGATCATGAACATGATGTAGCGCATAGGTGCCAGCCTAACTGTGGGTCCTGACACGATAAGGGCGTGCTCATCCGCCTGCTCGTGCTGCTCCTGGCGCTGGCGGGATGTTCTCAGGCCCAGGATCCGCAGTGGCAGCTGTCCCTGAGCGCAGCCCGGGCAACCACCACCTCCGACACCTTGACGATGCAGGACCCCGATGCCTGGGCCGTCGCCGTGGCGCACGCGCCGACCCGGATGGGTGCCGTGCTGAGTACCCAGCGCCTCGTGTCGGAATGGCCTGACCTGCTCGGCGACGACCCGGTGCCAGCGCTGCTCAACGGGACACCGGTGACCGTCGGCGCTCCCCGCGTCGCGGCACAGAACGTCGAGTTCCCGACGTCCGCGGCGGCGGCCGGCACCCCTCACGCCAGCCTCGTGCTGGCCTACAACCGGGACTTCAAGTACTTCTTCGACCTCCCGCCAGCGGCCGGCTGGACCTACACCGTCACCTTCGGCCCGGTGCAGCGCGACGGGTCCTCCTGGGTGGCCCAATTGACGTCGCCGGTGACGGTGGCTTTTGAGGGCGACCGCACCCGCAGCCTGCCCTCCCGGCAGGCGCTGACTGCCCTGCGCGGTCCGGCGTATCTGGTGCTGCTGGACAGCCGGACGTACTCGGCGGTGCCCGTCACGCTCACGCAGGCGACTCTGGACGGTGACACGCTGACCCTGCGCACACAGGACAGCGCCCCGCCGGCTGCCTTCAACCGCGGGGCGCTGTTCGTGGACGGCCTGCCTACTCCGGCATGACGTAGGCGTCGGACAGTTGCAGCACCTCATCGACGAAGGCCTGCTCGGCGGCCGCGTCGATGGTGGGCGCCGCGATGAGCGCCAGTGCGGCTGCCCGCTGGCCGTCCGTGGCCGAGGCCTGGCCATGCAGACCCACCGCCATCTCCGAGACGTCCTGTACGAACACGGCGAAGATGCGGTCGATGTGCGCCTCGCTCAGGCCGGGCATGTCACTGACCGTGCCGGGACGGCTCTGGCCCGCGGCCTCGCACACGAGCTGCGCGTAGACCACCTGCGTGAACAGCTGGCCCAGCGTCAGCAGGAAGTCGAGGTCCTTCTGCTGCTCCGGGGTCGGCGGCTGGGTCATCACCAGCGCCGCGAAGGCGTCGACCTGCGCCAGGAAGGCCGCCACATTGGGCAGGTGCTGGTACTGCTCCAGTGCCGGGCGCCACGGGCCGAAGGCGATCTTGCCCAAGCCCTTCGCCGGACCTTGCGCGAACAGGTAGTCGTCGTCGGCGGCGTCCTGGCGCACGGGGATCTCGGGGTACTGGCCACCGGCCATCAGGTACTGGGGCAGGAACTTCAGGACCAGCGCCAGGTTGACGTGGACCGTGCCTTCGAGTTTGGGTAGCGCCCGGATGTGCCCGGCAGCCTGCTCGAAGTAGGTGTCCTCCTCGAAGCCGCGCGCGGCGATGATCTCCCACAGCAGGTCGATCACCCGCTCACCCTCACTGGTCACCTTCATCTTTGTGATGGGGTTGAACAGCAGGAATCGGCGGTCGTCCTCAGACGCACAGCGGAAGTAGTCCGCGCTGCGGGCTGAGTACAACTTCATCGCCAGCAGCCGGGCGTAGGCGTCGGCGAACATCCGGCGCACGTGGGGGAAGGAGGTCACCTTCTCGCCGTACAGCACGCGGTGGTCTGCGTGGGTGACTGCCTCATAGAAGGCGTGCTCACAGATCCCGATACTGGCCCAGCCGAGGTTGACCTTGCCGACGTTGACCGTGGCCAGCGCAGCATCCCAGGCCGCCTTGCCGGTGTGCAGGATGTCCGCGCGGGTCACCGGGTAATCGTGCAGAGAGAATGCCGAGACGTACATCTGGTCGGCCACGACGTTCTTCTCGAGCTGGTACTCGGGGGCCTGGGTGTCGACCAGGAAGAAGACGTACTCATCGGTGTCGGCGAATTTTCCGAAGACGCTGAGCCGACCCGCGACGTTTCCGTTGCCGATGTAGTACTTCGGCCCGTTCGCCAGCCAGCCGTCCTCGGTCGGAGTCAGGATCATGTCGGTGCTGTAGATGTCGGCGCCATGGGTCTGCTCGGACAGACCGAAACCGAAGATCGCGCCAGACTCCAGCAGCTTGCCAACGAGCTGTTTGGCTTCTTCGTTCTCGCTCATCCACACGGGGCCCAGGCCCAGGACAGTGACCTGCCAGGCGTACCAGTAGGACAGGAGTAGAAGCCGAGGATCTCGTTGAGATCGTTGATCCGGGCGGTGTCCCAGCGGGCGTCGTCCCCACCGACCGCGGCGGGGGTTCCGAAGCGGGCCAGGATGCCCTCCCTGGCGTTGAAGTCCAGGAAGTCCTGATACCAGGTGCAGTCGTGGTACTCCTGCTTCATCTGCCGCAGACCCTTGGTTTCGAAGAACTCGATCAGCGCCCGCAACTGCCGCTGCGTCTCAGGATCGTACGATGACGGGTCGTAGGTGTGGGGATTGAAGATCATGGGGCTAGGGTAACGCGAGGACTCGACCCGCACGAAGCGTGTTGACCCACCATGGGCATCCGGGTGCGGCCGTTCGATGCGGTCGCTGCGGCGCCCCCTCTCCGATCCCCCCCGCCATCCCCCCACCAACCTCCACTCGCCCTCACGGCAGTATGCGCCCGTTGCACCCTGGCTGGGCTTCTCGATGATCTGGTTCGAATTGATCATCAACAACATCATGCACACCGTCCTGTTCCAGGGCGCGAAACCCTCGTACAACCCTGGTCTGATCACGAACTCATTCCTTCTGCTGCCCTACGCCACCGTGACGCTGATCGTGGCCGCCGGCTTCTTCACACCGCTGGACTGGCTGCCGTCAGTCACGTCGGCGGACGTCATCCTGGCCTTCTTCGCCACGAAGACCCGCGGCCGGATCGACCGGATGAAGAAGAGGGAACTGCATGCGTCGGTTAACCGACATGTGAGCCTCGTGATGCACATGGGGGAACGTTTCATCAACCGCAGAGCTTGCCGGCACGGGGGTGACCACCGGGACGACCCCACTGCTACTCGAGCTACGCGATGGCGGCCCCCGCAATCCCGCCGCCCTCGCGCGGGCGGTCGGAGTCGACAAGTCCCCCATCACCCGGTCGCTGCGGGCCTTCGAGTTTGTGGGCGTACTGGCGAGATCGGCCCGGACGAGGCCGACGGCCGCATGCTCGCGGTGCGCCTGACCGAAGCCGGACACGACGCCGCTGGCCTGGCCGAGCAGGCAACCTGCGTGGCTGACCGTCGTGAGCGCTGGCTCAGCCCTGCTGACCTACAGACAGTCGATGCCGTGTTCGACCGTTTCTATGCCAACGGGGTGGCGCACTTCGAAGGCTGACCCCTTGCCGTCGGCTGACTTGGTGCCGTGTTCTCCCAGACGTTCTCGCGCCTCGTGGAAGTCCGATCGGATTGGGGTGGCGCTGGCTCTGCTCACGACTTGACGGTCACGTCGTGATCGGTCACTATGTGAGTGAACGCTCACTCACTTAGGAGACAGCATGCAGTCAGTCACCACCCAGGGCCTGCGAAGGGACTTCGGCCATCTGAGGGCCGTCGACGACCTGGACCTCGACCTGCCGAGCGGCGGGGTGATCGCTCTCGTGGGACCCAACGGCTCGGGCAAGTCGACCCTCATCCGGATGATCCTGGGACTCATCCGCCCGACCAGCGATGAAGGCCACGTGCTGGGCACGCCCCTCCACGACCCCAGCCAATACGCCGCAGACGTTGGCGCCCTGATCGAGTCGCCGGCCTTCGTCCCTGCACTGAGTGCCCGCAAGAACCTGCTGTCGCTGTCGCGGCTGCGAGGCCTTCCCGATACGCGCGTGGACGAGGTGCTTGAGACGGTCGGATTGACCGGACGCGACGAGGAGGCCGTCAAACGCTTCTCCTTGGGCATGAAGCAACGCCTCGGGATCGCGGCCGCCCTGCTGCCCGACCCGCAGCTACTGATCCTCGATGAACCCACCAACGGCCTTGACCCCGCGGGCATCGTCGAGATCCGCGGCCTGCTGCGGCAGTTGGCCGACGAAGGCCGGACCGTGGTGGTGTCCTCCCATCTGCTCTCAGAACTCGAGGCGATCAGCGACTACATCGTCGTCATCCGATTCGGGGAGGTGATGTTCTCCGGCCCGATGTCTGCTCTGCTGGCCGAGACCCAGGCACACATGACCTCGCCTGTGAACACCGGAACGATGCGCCACACCTGCGCAGGGCGCTCAGCCGGGAACCAGAATACGCCGACGGGCCTCCGGGTCAAGGCGATTCGCGCAGGCGGCCGCACAGCTGTACGGAGCCGCCGCCGAGCAGGGGTAACCTTGAACCCCAGCGCGTTCGCGACCCAGGACAGGCCTCGACGACATCTGCCTGGCGATCGCCGGTGACTCCGATGCCGACCTCGCCCACGACCGCGCGCTGGCGGATTGCCGCCCGATGATCGGCGTCATCCGCAGTGAGCTGCTGCGACTGACCCGACCTCGCCTGCTGATCACGTGGTTCGCTCTGATGGGCCTGTTCGCCCTGATGATCAACTCGGTCATGTTCAGCACTGCCAGCTCCCAGGCACAGATGCCAGCCACCGGACCCGGTGTGATGTTCCCCGACGCGGCCACCCTCGCTGGGGCCGGTTGGCCTTCGCTGGGCTGTCCGCTGCCGCTTCGGGAGGTCGTGACTCTGTCCTTCTGGGCCATCGCCGTGGCCACCGACTACTCCACCGGCCTGGTCCGACTACTCGTGAGCGCGCAGCCGCATCGGTGGAAGCTGCTGGCGGGCAAGACCGTAGCCCTCGCCCTGCTGACTGCGCTCGCCACCACCGTCGCGATGGTCGTCTCGGTTGCCGCCGCATGGCCCTCTGCGTCAGCGAGCGGAATCTCGACGGACCTCTGGGGAACCGACCTGGTCGCCCAAGCCGGCAGCGCCTGGCTCAACGCCTACCTGTCGATGCTTGTGTGGGGCGTGGCCGGTGTGGTCCTCGCAGTGGTCACCCGGTCGTCAGCCGTTGCCATCTCCATCGGCGTGGGCTACGTCCTCGTGGTCGAGTCAGTCCTGCGGGAGATGCTGGACAGCGCCTCGTGGCTGCTCGGGACGACCATCAACGCTTTGGCCGCCGGTGGCACGTCCGACCTGAGCTACTCGACCGCCCTCGGGCTCAGTGTGGTCTACGTCGTGATCGGCCTCGCAATCGCTACCGTGGTCGTGAACAGACGAGACGTGACGGATTGATCGGCGAGGCCTGAGGGGATGTCGTGACCAAGCGAGGCGCGGCGACGCGAGCCCGGCTTCTGCAGGCCACCGGCCAGGTGGTCTCAGAGGTCGGGTACGCGCACGCCACGACTCGGGCCATTGCACAGGCGCCGGCGTTGCCGAAGGGACGATCTACCGGCATTTCCCCAACAAGCTGGCTCTGTTCTTCACCGCCGCTCTCGAACAGGACGGTGAATTGCTCGAAAGCCTGGGGAGCCTGCCGCAACGAGTTGGCACCGGTACCGTCAGCGAGAACCTCACCTGGGCATTCACTCGCCTGGCCACCCTACGTGAGCAGATGCTGCCCCTGGAGATGGCCCTGTTGACCGATCCAGAACTGGCGTCGATGCGGGCCGCCATGCCACCCCCGCAGGATGTGCGCGTTGACCCACCACAGGCGATCACTGCTTACTTGCAGGCGGAGCAAGAACTCGGCAGAGTACGCCGTGACCTCGACTGTCCCACGACGGTGCACATCATGCTGGCGACACTGTTCGGCCTCGCCGTGCTGCCCGCTGCCGCTGCCGGCGTCACTGACAGGCTGGTCGGCCGTTTGCGGTAGCGCTGTTCGTCGAAGGCATGATCCTAGCTGCGTGCTGAGATACAGCGCCGCCCACGCCGTCAGCAGCCACGCGGCCACCACACCGATGAGCAGCCAGGCGGAGAAGGCGGCGATCCAGCCGCCGATGAAGTACGAGGTGAGCGCGGTGAGCAGCCACACGACCAGGATCACCGCGAGAGTGATCAGCACCGTGACCAGCCACCGCACCGGACGGGCCCGGATGGCCCCGAAGTTGGCGGCGAGCGGGTTGCGGGCACCGGCCGCAGCGGCTACCGGCACGTACGGCGTCAGGGCCAACAGCACCAGACCGGGGTACCAGTAGAACATCAGGCCCACGTTCACCACGATCGTCCACCCAGCCACCCAGAGGCAGAACCGCAGCAGATCAACGCCGGCCAGATCAGCCAATCCTGATCGCTGCGACACCGAGCGCACCGCGATGTGCGCGGTCAGGGCGAAAGCCACCAGCAGCACAGCGGCCGAGGTGCCGACCGCTACCCACCACCACGGCAGTCGCAGCAGCGAGGCCTGGACCGCGGCGTTGACCACCGCGACCAGGAGGAACGGCAGGAATCCGCGCCACATCCGCACGAAGCCCGTGACCAACACACTGAACCCGTACTCCTTGTGCGTCACAGTGCTCATCGGAGCTCCCCTGACGCCTCGATGACATCTTGGACGGGGCCGGTGAAGATCTGCTTGCCGCCGACGGTGATGGTCATGACCTGCGCCTGGTCGTTCGGCACCTTCACCGTGATCGGCTCGTCCTTCAACGTTGCTCCCGTGCAGGTGAACTCGGTCGCCGACTCGGTGCAGATCGGCGCGGTCTTGATCGGCACCTTCTTGGCGACCAGGACCTGGTTGGCGGCGATGCCCACCGTCGACAGCGGCACGCCGCTGACCGGCTGCAATCCATCGATCTGGAACATCCCACCAACAGCGGAGCGGCCAGCAGCCACGCGTAGCGCTTCATGCTGACCCCTTTTCCGCCGCGACCAGTCGCGCCTTCGCCGCGAGCTGCGCCTTCTCGAGGTCGGCATCAGCGATCGTGGTGAGATCGAACGGGGCCGGGAGCAGCAGTTCGCAGTTGCGGTCCAGCGGCGAACCCATCCGCATCGGCGGATTCTCGATCCAGTCATTGGCCGACAGCTGCCTGCTCAGCGACGCCAGCCCCGTTTGCGAGTAGTCGGCGGGCGTCCACTCGGGCGTCGACGTGTGGTCCAGGGTGGTGGTGAAGATGCTCAGCGTGCCGTCGCGGTTGTCCACCACCTCGAGGAGTTGCTGCTGCTGGGGGAAGTCGATGCAGGAGGCTGTGGTGATCTCCCAGAAGCCGCCGCCGCCAGCCTTGGCGTGGGGGGTGATGGTGTTGATGTGCGTGTGGCCGTTGAGCCAGGCGATGCAGTTGGGGTACTCCTGAACCATCGCGACGAACTCCTCCGCGTGGATCAACCGCTGCCCGCCGAACACCGACTGCGCCTCGTTCTCCAGCGTCGTGGAATTGTGGTGGCTGAGCACGATGGCCAACTTGTTCTGCGCCCGCGCCTGCTCCAGCCCGTCCTGCAGCCAGGTGAACTGGTCTTCGGGCACCGCACCATCGGGCCCGGCGACCTGATTGCACGTGTCCAAGCCGAAGACCCGCAGGTAGGGGCTGACATCGGACACCCAGTAGGTCTTGCCGGTGGCCACGTTGTCGGCCGTGAAGCCATGCCCGACCGGCCCCGGGGTTGCCGGTGAGTCGAGGTGCGCCTGCATGAACTCGACAGACTCGAACAGTTTGCGGGCGGGGTCGGCGGTCACGCTGCGCATGTCCGTCTGACGGCCGAAGTTGCTGCGTACGGCATGCAGATACTGGGTGATGGGACTCGGATTCGTGGCCCAGGCACCGAGGAAGTTCGCCGCGAACGGCTGCCAGGTCGAGGCCTTCCGGTCGCCCAGCGCGAAGCGCCGCAGGCCGTCACTCACGGCGATCGCACCCAGGAAGTCGGTGTCGTGGTTGCCGTACACCGCGTACCACGGCATCGACAGGCCCACACTCTCGACGGTCTGGCTCACCGCGGACTGCAACATCCCGGGCAGCGTCGGGAAGCCGTAAACGCCGTAGGGGTCGTTGGCCGGGTCCTCCGGGTGGTAGGCAAACGTCGATTCCGCCCACACCTGCACCCCCTCGTACACCCCGGCCTTGCCCGAGTTGGGGGTGATCGGGACCCCGTCGAGCACGTCGATGTACCAGCGCAGTTCGAGCGAGGACATCATGTCGGCGCTGTCGCCGGTGTTGAAGGCCGCGGCCATCGGAGCTCCGGTCAGCGGGCTGAACTGGACGGTGCGCATGGCATCGGCCATGGCCGCCGCAACGTTGACCGTCAGGGTGTCCTGCGGGCGGAAACTACCGGCCCACAGCGATTCGCTCTGGCCGACCATGATGTCCAGCCGAGCAGGCGACTGGGCATCCATGATGTGCATGTCGGAGAGGTGCCCCAAGTAGGCGAGGCTGCGCCGACGGTTGACCCGGCCCGCGTCCGCCGCCTTTCCCAGCACGTCGTAGCGCGGGATGTACGGCTCTCCGGGGCCCGTCGCCAGATATCGGTACTGCCGGTTCTTCGGCGTGGTGAGCAGGATTGTCTGGTCCAGTGTCGTGGGGATGGCCGAGGGGGTCAGCGGGTCTGCCAGCCGTTGGGCCAGTGCCTGCTGAGGTACCCCCAGCGCTGCACCCAACCCGGCACTTGCCGCAAGAAATGCTCGTCGGGACAGACCTGCCATGTACACCCTCCATACCTTGGTGCTTGGCAGACTGTCAGGTTCGCAGGTCCCCTTGCGCGTCCACGCGTCTGGTTATTCGATCACAGTCAGCGGGTCACCCAGCGGCAGATCGGCGCTCATCGCCGACATGTAGCCGAGAAGATCCTCGCCACTGATCGGTTCCGGCATCGTAGTCATCGTCGCCCCTCACGCTTGCTGCCAACGTAACCGCAGGGTGTGTCATCCGTTAGGGGCTTTGGTGAAATCGGTGTTAACTCACCGGTGGCCTTCAGAGCAGTGGGCCGTTCCGCGGACCGCCAGGGGTGGTCGCCAGCGTTCGTCCGCGGTCCAGGCGTTCGTCCGCGGTACAGGAGTTCGTCTGATTTGGCCGCGACACGCCGAACCGATGTACACAGCACTAACCGCTGGGCACGAGACGAACGGCTCGTGGTCTCCAGTCGTCACCTGACACGGATCGTCAGCGAACACGTCACGGTGGAACCGGGACCGGCGCCAGGGTGACCGACGGCCGCAGCGTCTGGGGATCGATGCGGGGATCCACGGTGTTCACACGATTGCTGGCCGCCAGCGGGTATCCGCTGTCGGGCGCCTGGTTCCAGAAGATGTTGTTCGTGATGACCAGCCCGTCATCGGCGCGCGCGGGGTTGGGCACATTCGAACCGGGCGGCGGCGTCACGTCCTCGGCCACGGTCACCTGCTGCCAGCGGCTCGGTTGGCCCGCTGGATTGGCGATCACGTTGTTGCCGAACCACACGTCCCGGTTGGGGATGTACTGCCCATCCATGCCCACTGCTCCCCAGCCACCAGCCGCGCTGCGCACCTGACAGGCGGTCACATCGCCGTCGCAGCTGCGCGCACCGTGCACGAACTCGACCGTGTGGCTGCGCGATCCCACGCGCACCAGCACGTTGTCGCTCATCCGGATGTGGAAGCCACCGTTCACCCCCAATCCGGCGCCCTCGGTGTCGTGAATGAGATTGTCGTACACCCCGATGTCCATCGCCTCAAACGTCAGCCACGGCGCCACCATGTACTCCAGGCCGCTGCCTTGACCGGCGGTGAACCCGCCCGTGCCACAGTGATGGATCGTGTTGCCGCGAACCTCGATGGAGGCGCTGCCACCCTTGACGTAGGCACACCAGTCCTGCGCCTGCGAGATGTCGTTGCCCTTGATGACTCCCCCGTGCACAGCGACAAAATCGATCGCGTTCTCATAGGACCCGCTGATGCGGCTGTCGAGGATGGCGATGCCATCACTCTGGTTGACCTTGATGGTCTCGTGGGCAGCCCCGAGCCCGTCGAAGTCGACTCGTCGTAGCGTGATGTTCGTGCACAGCTCGCAGTGGAAGACATCACCGCGCCGATGGATCCGGACCCCATCGATGGTCAGGTTGGCCACCCGGAACATGTTGATGTCCTCACGCAGGCTGGCGGTTCCCGGCCCATCTGCGGCGACCAGGGCGATGGTCCCACCCCGGCGGTTCTCCCAGTAGTTCGGCGCGGCAGTGTGCTCACCGGGGCGCAACATGATCACGACCGGTGCGGGCACGACCTCCGGGACCCGCCGCCACGCCTCGGTCACGGTGCGGACCGGTGTGGTGGCCCGCCCGCCGCGGCATCATCACCTGCCACCGGATCGACCCAGATCTGATCGCCTGGATACTGCACGGGTGTCGCCTGCGGAGTCCCCATCCGGAACCATCCCGAGGCAGCCCCGACCGGCCCCCAGCGCCGGCGCTTGCGCTGCGCCCGCGCTTTGTACCGCCCGGGAGTCAGCCGGATGCGCATGCGGGGATTCTGCGAGGTCGCTGCCACCTGCCAGGAGGCGCCCGCGGCCCGGATCAACACCCGGTAGCGGCGGGCATGGCCCGTCACCGTCACGATCGCGGCGCCGTCGCGCACCTGCACGGCCGGCGCTGGTGGCCCGGACAACGTCAGCAGCAGTGCCATCTCCAGCACGCCCCCACCGTACGTCCGCTGGAGCGGCAGCCCGTGTCGGATGGGGGTCATCCGTTCGGTTGGACGGATCAGACCCCGGCCAGGAATCCTCCGGACTGATGTGCCCACAGCGTCGCGTAGGAGCCGCCGTGGGCGAGCAGTTCGCGGTGGCTCCCCTGTTCGATGATGCGTCCCTGATCCATGACCAGGATGCGGTCCATCGCCTGGATCGTGCTCAGCCGGTGGGCGATCACGATGGTGGTGCGCCCGGACATGGCCTGCGCGAGGGCCTGCTGGATGTGCACTTCGCTCTCGGAGTCCAATGCGCTGGTCGCCTCGTCGAGCACGAGAATCCGCGCGTTCTTCAAGATGGCACGCGCGATCGCAATCCGCTGCCGCTGACCGCCCGACAACTTGATGCCACGCTCCCCGACCAGCGTCTCGAACCCCTCGGGCAAGGACTCAATGAAGTCCAGGGCATAGGCTCGCCGGGCCGCGTCAGCGACTTGCTCACCGGTGGCCCCGGGCAGGCCGTAGGCGATGTTCTCGAACAGTGACCGGTGAAAGAGCAAGGGTTCCTGCGGCACGTAGGAGATCTGCTGGCGCAACGAACGCTGGGTCACGTCAGCGATGTCTTGACCGTCGATCCGGATGGCCCCGCGCTGGATGTCGGAGAAGCGCAGAAGCAAGCGGGTCAGCGTGGTCTTCCCACCCCCGGACGGTCCGACCAATCCGATCTTCTCCCCGGCCTCGACCCGCAGACTGAAGTCGTCGAACAGCGGGTTGTCGTACTGGGTGTCGTGACCGAAGTGGACATGGTCGAAGTCGATCCGACCCTCACGCACCACCAGCGGGGCACGCGATCGATCTCGCACGCTCGGGGGATCGTTGAGGATGAGGACCATCTCGTGGGCATCCCCGATGACCTTGTTGTAGTCCCGGATGACCTCGTTGACACTCCACAACTGGCTGGTCACGTTCAGCGTGTACGTCACGGCCAGGTAGATCGCCCCGATGTTGACGACGTTGTACTGCGCGGCCAGGACAGCAGCCACGACGGCGCCGGTGTTGATGACCGTGATCACAGTGGAATAGCCGGCGCTGAACTTCAGGAAGGAGCGCATCACGTCCAGATCGCGGGCAGTGCGGTACTCCGCGACCTCGGTGGCCGCCAGGCGCTCGTCGGGCTCCGACCCCTGCGCCTTCACCGCGGCGATGTTGGTCATGACGTCGGCGAGGAATCCGGTCATGCGGTTCGCGGCGTTGGCCTCAGCGACAGTCAGGTGCTTCATGCGGCGGGTCGCGAAGAACACCAGCAGGATGAACGCCAGCGAGCTGACGAACAGGAACAGTGCGTACTGCCACATCATGAACCAAAGCACCACGGTGCTCACCACGATGGAGGTGAGGATCGGCATCAAGGTCCACGTGATCGAGTCCCAGAAGGTCTCGAAGGCGCCCAGGAGTTTGTTCGTCTGCGAGACCAGGGCCCCGCTGAACCGGTTGGCGTGGAACGCCACGCTCTGGTCGGTCAAGTGGTCGAAGATGCGCTGGAACAACACCTGCATCCCGCGGACCTCCATGGTCCACATCGCCCACAGGACCACCCGCCACGCGATGACGGTCCCGATGATCTGGCTGAGCAGGTAGGCCAACACCAAGGGCCAGGAGGTGTCCCAGGAGACGGACCCCTGCTGGATCTGGTTGAGCAGTTGGGCAATCACCCACGGGCCGAAGAACTGCCCCACCCCGACCGCGAAGATCGGGCCGACGAAGGCCAGCGTCCGCCGAACAGGGGTGGCCGACCCGGCGTCCCAGAAGAGGCGCAGGGTGTGACGGGTCGTGGGGATGGACATCGATCCAATTCTGTCGCGTTGCCCGGTCGGTGCTCAATCGGGTTTCGGCCCCGCCGTGGCCACCACATACACTTCGTCGGGTGAGCGCAGACGCCTTCCTGGATCGAGTCCTTCCCCACATCGCGGATCTCAGCCGCGAGAAGTACAACAGCGTGACCTGGCGCTTCGAGAAGCGGCCCACGTCTGAAGGCTTGGGTCTGATGCCCCGCGAGGGCGTGGATATCGACGCGATGGTTTCCCACATCTGCGACGTTGAGGGGTACCCCGAGAATGTGCGCTACGTCGAGGATGTCGAGGTCGTCGAGCGACGATCCGAGACCGACGTGACCTACGTTCAGCGCATGCATCTGCCGGTGCTGGGCCGGATGCAGGTGCAGATCAACCTGTCCGACTTCGGGATCCGCGACGGGTGGCGAATCGTCGCCTGGGATCAGGACGACGAGGCCACGTCAGCGCTGGACAAGAAGCACGGCGCCCGGACGGCCTACAACCTCGGGGCGTGGCTGCTCGCCGAGGATGCTGTTGCGTATGCCTTGAGCAGCGCCCCATTGAAGAGCGACATGAACGCGCTCAAGTACATGGCCATGACCAAGGGCGCGGACGCGACTGCCGGTGAGGTCATGCGCCAGAACATCGAAGGGATGTCGCACTGGGCGCTGGGCCGGAGCGTCGCTGGCGACGTTGTTGCTGCCCCCGCCCGACAACGTCACCACACTCGGCAATCCCGCCCCGAACGTGCAGAATCGCCCCTCCCGGACCGGCGAACCTGACCGATAGGGGCGATCCTCGAGAAGCGGACCTCAGCCCGTCGTCAGCTTGCCCAGCTTGCGCAGTTGGAACGCTCGGATGATGTCGGTGATGCCGGTGAGCATCGCCCAGACCCCGGCGAACACCAGCAGGATGTAGACCCGCTCGAAGAAGAACTGCCCGGACACCCAGAACGCCAGCACCAGCATCACGATGCCGGACAGCAGGCCCAGCCACCACAACTCATTGTTGTGCCGGGTGGTGAACGCCTCGATGATCCAGAAGATGGCCACGAGCAGGAACAGGAACCCGAGCGAGTCGGCCAGTGCCGCAGTCGTCGCCCCCGGGTTGAACAGGGCCCACAGGCCGGCCAGCACGAAGAACACCCCGAAGATGACCCACAGCCATTTCCAGCCCTGGACCGCACTGGCGAGCACGAACTGTTCGAGGCCTGTGAACAGGAACATCGCCCCCACGATGACGCCGACCGTGGTGACGCTGGCGGAGTCCATCTGCAGAATCACGATGGCGATGAAGAACCACAGCACCCCCGCCACCAGGCTGAGCCACCACAACTTGCTGACGGCGGCAAGCTCTTCCCGAGTCTCTTCCATTGGATCAATCTGTGCCATAGGCCCTGTCTACCAGCCCTTGGCGGCCACCTCGATGCGACCCGCCGACGCCGCATCCTGCATCGCCTTGTAGTCCTTGGCGTTCTGATCCGCGTAGGCCTCGGCGAATCCGACCATCGCTGTGTCAAGTTTGTCATCGGTGCCCAGGTACCCGGCCAGCGCGACCCGGTCACCGGACCGGGCATGGGCACGGGCCAACGTCCAGCCACACATCTGCGCATATACGCGCAACTGCGTCGGGTCCATGGCGGGCACGTCCGCGGACTCCTTCCAGTCCCACATCTGGCGCACGTAGAAGTCATCCTGCGTGCCCCGGATGTTGATCTGGGTCCACCCGAGCAGGATGTCGCTGGCAGCCTGCATCACCCGCTGGCCCTCTACCACCCGCTGGCCGTGTGAAGAGGTCCGGGACCTTCCCACATACTGCTCGTACACCGACGGAACAGCCTGTTTGAGTTGCAGCATGAGCACGTCGTTCTCGTCATGATCCGCGGACAGCAGCATCACCCAGCAGCGCGTGCCCACACTACCCACACCCACCACCTTGCGCGCCAGATCGACGACCCGGTAGCCCGCGAACAGCACCCGGCGGTCAGACTGCAGGCTGCGCCGATACCCGACCAGGGCTGACTGCACCGCGTGGGCATACCGATCCTTGCTCGCCTCATCGACGACTTCGTCGAGAGGCACCATGAACGGCGGGTTGCTGATGAACGAGGTCGAGCCGTCCGCCGCCGTGGTCGTCAACTTCTGCAAGGCGCGCTCGCTGGTCTTGGTCTGTGCCTTCGCGACGTTCTTCTCGAACGCCTTGCGGTACTTCTTGCTCAGGTCGCTGCCCCACTGCTGCTCGATGTCGGCGGCGGTGAGCCGGGAGTACCAGACGTCCATGCGGTCCATCTGGGAGAACGTCGCAATGGCCTCCCGGTAGGAGCGGACGACATCGGCGATGATCGGCGCCCGGGTCGCCTCGTCGAAAGAGCTGCTGCGCGCCGCCACGGCGAAACTGGCCACCAGCCGCTTCAGGTCGAATTCGAACGGCCCGGGCAGCGTCTCATCAAAGTCGTTGACGTCGAACACGAACGTGCGGTCCGGCGACGCGTAGCCGCCGAAGTTCACCAGGTGGGCGTCGCCGCACATCTGCACGGTGATGTGCGTGTTGGCGCTGTAGGACAGGTCGCTGGCCATGATCGCTGCGGCGCCGCGGATAGAACGCGAACTCGCTGGACAACATGCGCGCGTATCGCACCGGGACGAGGTCGGGCACCCGATCGGCACCCTGTTCGATGAGGATCTGCGTCGGGTCCCGGCGGTCGGCGGGCGGGTTCCACACCGCCAGCGACTCCCGCGGCACCTTCTCCCGGATCTCTTTGCCGATCTTGCGCCGCTCTTGCCTGCCTTTGGATTCCGCTACCACGCGGTTCAGCCTAGGCGCACCGCCCGTGGCATTGCCGGATGAAGCGGTCAGCCCCAGCCGGTCGCACAGGCTCAGCGGACGGCCAACTCCTGCAGGACGTGGTACTGGTCCAGGCCACCGGGCAACCCGTAGATACCACGTTGCAGTTCGCTGGGCAGCGCGTCCAGCCCGGCCACTGCTACCTCCCGGCCGCTGCTGGCGATCCCCTGCGGATCGGCGAAGTCGAGCATCTTGCCGTCCTCCGCGGACAGCATCACCACCGGCCATTTCGCCGCTGCCTGGACCAGCGCGTTCACCGCCTGGCCCCGGATCAGGTGGGCGTAGGCGAGCACCCCCACCTCCCACCAGCGGTAGTTCACCACGACGTCCTCAGCCACCGCCGCGTGGCCGGTGTCCAGCACGATCACGGTCCCGGTGTCATCCGGCACCAGATGCAGCGGAACACCGGCGACCAAACCGCCGTCGATCAGCTCATCACCGGCGATCTCCATCGGAGGAAAGACGCCTGGCAGCGCACAGGAGGCCATGACCGCATCGATCAGGTCACCGGACTGCAGGACCACCTCACTGCCCGACCGGAGATCGGTCGCCGCGAGTTGCAGATTGGCCGGAAACGCGCCCGGCAGCAGGTCATCGATCCGTTTGCGCAAGACCGTCTCCTGGCGACGGGCTTGACTCTTGGACATGCTCCTGGCCACGGTCCGCACCGGGTTGGCCAGGACCTCCTCGTGAATCCACTCCCAGAAGGCAGGCAGCCCCTGCGTGCGTTCAGTGACCAGGGCCGCGGCGTTGATGGCCCCCAGCGAGGTCCCCACGACATGATCGGGATGAATCCCGCGGTCCGCCAGTTCGGCCATCATCCCCACTTGGGCGGGGGTGCGAGCCAGTCCGAACGTCGTGACGAGCGTGACGGGGCCCTGGAACGTCGTCATTCGGGTACCTCCTGCAGCAGCGGCAGCAGATCGTGGCTCAATCCGGGGTCATCGGGCCGCGCGTAGAAGCCAGCACCCAACGCGTCATGACCTTGCAGGAACAGATCCACCAGGAATGCGCGCGCCTTCTGGTAGGTCGTCGAACCGGCGTGCATCGTGTCCCCGAAGTCCAGCGTCCCCCCGAGGTCGTCGGGGGTGGGCAACAGCACCACCGGTACCCGCGCGGCCGCGTCGCGCAACTGCCGGCGTCGCTGGCTCATCGCCATGATGCCGCGCACGCGGTTGAGTACCTTGGCCGAACTCGTGCCCACGTCAGTTGACCTGGCGTGGCCGGTGTCGAGCACGATGATGCTGCCGGCTCCGCGCTGCACCGCCTGAATCGCGGGCAGGTTCGCCGAGGCCAGACCATCGCAATACAGCCGGCCGTCGATCTCGACGGGCGGCAGCACACCCGGGATGGCCGAGGAGGCCAGCAGCGCGGGGACGATCGGTCCGGAATCGAAGACATGGGGTTGGCCCGAGGCGAGATCGGTGGCGACGGCACCGAACGCGACGTCGAGGTCTTCGATCAATTCGGTGTGCAGGATCGCCTTGATCGTCGCCTGCTCCACGGTGTTGTTCACCAGCCCCGGCGATCGCATCTGGGACAGCCCGCGCGTCCACCAGCGCTCGCCGGCCAGATAGGACATGTTCATCTGGCCCCAGACGTAAGCCAGCCGAGCCACCCCCGCCTTGAGATCCTCCGCCATGATCGATCCGGTCAGGGCACCCGCGGAGGTCCCGAGGATCGAATCCGGCACGATGTCGGTCAACGCCAGCGCCTGCAGCGCACCCCACTGCACGGCGCCATGGGATCCACCGCCCGCCATGACGTAGTGGATCGGTTTGGGCAAGATCGCGGACAGTGGGACAGGGAACCCGACGCTGCGTTCGCGCTCGCTACGGGGTCCGGGGACGTCCACGGTCCCAGCCTAGGACGAGCCCGCACCCCGTTCGGCGGCGGCCGCGGCCAGGTCCGCCAGCCCCCGTTCGATGCCCTGGGCCACCCCCTGCACATCGGGCACCTGATCGTAGTCGGCGGTGATGCCGCAGCACAGCTCGCCGTTGTAGCTCATGATCGCGATCGTCACGAGCTGGTTCATGCCCAGCGGCACGTAGGGCAGCATCTTGCGCATGGGATGGCTGAGGATGTAGAGCTGCTGCTGCGGGCCTGGCACGTTGGTCGTGATCGTGGAGACCGCCGGTTGCGGAGTCACCGCGGCAAGCTTGCCGGCGGCGGCGTACAACGCGGGCGGGATGAACACGGCGTTCTCCAGCAGGGAATCCAGCCCCTCCACCGTGCCGCTGCTCTTGGCGGCCACCATCTGCTGCGTGCACGCTGGCGAACCGCTCGCCGACGTCGGCCAGGCCCACCGGCAGGTCGCAGAACATGACGGCGACCTGGTTGCCGCCGGACTGCGCGTCGGATGGCCGCGTCGAGACCGGGCACCATGGTGCGCACGAAGGCAGCTTCGGGCAGGTCGTCCACCCGGCCGAGCAGGAACTCCCGGAAACCGCTGGCGATCGCGGTGAGGATCACGTCGTTGACGGTCCCACCCAAGGCGGACTTGATCGTCTTGACCTCGTCGAGGTCGCCGTTGGCCCACACCCACCGCCGGTGCGGACCGGGCTGGCCCATCAGATTGTCCTCGGTGTGCGCCAGGGTCTCGCCGATCCGCAGGGTGCCGGCCAGCGCCGAGGCGACCTTCTGCACGGCATCGCGGGGGGATTCGAGGTCCTTGACCAGATGCCCGAGCCGGTCCATGGGATTGCGGACCGCGTCCACCACGGCGGCACCCACCACCGACACGGTGGACGGCGGCGGGCGTGGGTCGCCATTGCGACGGCGTGCGGTCGACCGGCTCGGGGGACTCGTCGAGCAGCGCCTCCATGATGTCGGCACCGGACAGGCCGTCGACCATCGCGTGATGGACCTTGTTGAGGATCGCGAACCGGTCCTGCGCCAGGCCCTCGATCAGCCACATCTCCCAGAGCGGGCGCTGCATGTCCAGACGTTGGCTGAGCAGGCGGCCGGCCAGGATCCGCAGTTGCTCATCGCCTCCGGGATGTGGCACGGCCGTGTGCCGGACGTGGTACTCGAGGCTGAAGTGGGTGTCGTCCTGCCAGGTGGGCCGGCCCAGATTGAGAGGCACCTCGCGCAGCACCTGGCGGTAGCGGGGCAGCTGGTCCAGGCGCCCACTCATGTGTGCCGTGAGGTCCTCGTACTCCGGCGGCGGACCGTCGAAGATCATCAGCGATCCGATGTGCATGGGCAAGTTGTCGCGTTCAAGCACGACGAAGGTGTCGTCAAGCACAGTCAAGCGGTCCACGACTTCAGCCTAGGACGTGCGCGGCGCCTTGGGAGGCCGCTTGCGTGCCAGGCTGACCGCTTAGCCGAGCTTCGGAACCTCGGTGCGCAGCACCACCGCCGAATCCGGGAACAGGCTGACGCGGCCCGTCCCGACCGCCACCTCACCGGTCTCGATCAGCGAGGTGCCCGCGAAGCGCACCGTTACCGGTTCGCTGCCCATGTTGGCCAGCACGATCAGGTCGGCCCGGCGGTACCCCAGCACACCGGGCGGCAACGTCTCGAGCATCGCCAGCGGGCCACTTTGCAGGCTCACCGAATCGCGGCGCAGTCGCAGCAGCGCCCGGTACAGATGCAGCAGCGAGTCACTGTAGACGAGTTGGTGGGCCACGTTCACCTGCGGGTAGTCCGGATTGACCGGCAGCCAGGGGGTCACCCCGTCGGGGCAGAAGCCGGCGTTGGCGCTGGCATCCCACTGCATCGGGGTGCGCACCTCGTCGCGGTTCAGGCGCTCACTCATGCGGTCGACGACGAACTGCGGGAGGTGCTTGTATACGGTGGCCGCGATCGGATCGAGGGCATCCTTGAAGGGCAGCCGGGTGTTGGGGGTCCCGATCTCTTGGCCCTGGTAGATGGTCGGCACACCACGCAGTGTCAGCAGGATGACAGCCAGCACCCCGGCTTTGGCCACATCGCCGTCAACCCGGTCGAGCAGACGCGAGCGATCGTGGTTCTCCAGCACGTAGGTCGGCACTGTCGGGGCGGGAAAGGTGTTCTCGAAATCCTCGATCGTGGTCCGGAACCAGTCGGCGTCGTACTGGAAGGTGAGGAACTCGAAAAGGAACACGAGGTTGAGGCCGTCGTCGTCACCGAGGTAGGCCTTGAGCACGTCCGGCGGGCCGAACACTTCCCCGAGCAGCGCCCGGTCCCCCGGGTACTCCTGGCAGACGGCGCGCAGTTCCTGGGCGAGTTCGATGTTCGCCGGGGTGTTCTCGGTGTGGACGCGATCGGTCAGCCGGGGAAATCCGTTGTAGAGCCGAGGGCGCAGCGGATTGTTGGCCAGATCCGGGTCTTTCATGATCTGCCCGAAGATGTCGAGGCGGAAACCGTCGACGCCCTTGTCCAACCAGAACCGGACGGCGTCGAACATGGCCGCCTTGACATCTGGGTTGCGCCAGTTCAGGTCCGGTTGGAACGGCAGGAAGGTGGCCAAGTACCACTGCCGGCGCGTCGGGCAGTACTGCCAGGCGGAGGTGAACTCCATCGCCGACTTCCAGTTGTTCGGCGGGCGTTTGCCGTCCTTGCCACGGCCATCGGCCCAGATGTACCAGTCCGCCTTCGGGTTGCTCCGGCTCGAGCGGGAGCGGATGAACCACGGGTGCTGGTCGGAGGTGTGGTTGAGCACGAGGTCGAACATGACCTTCATCCCGCGGCTGTGCACCTCATCGATGAGCCGTTGGGCGTCGGCCAGCGTGCCGTACTCCTGGGCCACCGCCTCGTAGTCGGTGACGTCATAGCCGAAGTCCTGCTGGGGGCTGGCGAAGAACGGGCTGACCCAGACCGTGCCCACGCCGAGGTCCTGCAGGTAGTCCAGCCGGGAGATGATGCCGGGGATGTCTCCGATCCCGTCGGCGTTGGAGTCCTGGAACGAGCGCGGGTACACCTGATAGATGCTGGTCGTCTGCCACCACGGGGTCACGAGACCAGTGTGGCAGGCGGATCAGGAGGAGTTCACGAGTTGGGCCACCAAGAAGTAGCCCGCGAAGGACAGGACGATCGAAAGGATCACCCAGAACGGCATCAGCAGCACTGCGGCGATCCGCACGCTGGCGACCGGTTTCGCCAGCGCCCAGATCAACAGCCCGGTCAGGCCCACGCCGACAATCCCGGCGTACACGAAGACGGTGGTGATGCCGACCGTCTCGCAGCCCTCCCAACCGGAGTCGCAGCCGAAGGTGACCATCAGTAGCACGAACCACCAGCCGGCCACGGCTGCCAAAGCGCACAACATCCACCAGATGGCCACCGCCCAGGCCGGGATGCCGGCGGATTCCTCAGGGTCGCTGGGCGGTGGCGAGGCATAGGTCATGCACACCAGTCTGGTGATTCCGGCGGCGCAAAGGCCGGACTTATCCGACGTGTGCGCTTGGGGCGTCCTGCTCGTCCACAGCGTCGGGCCCGATCCGGATCATGAAGAACACCACGATCGCAGCGGTTGCCAGCAGGCCGGCGCCCACATAGAACCCGTGGGTGAAGCCGTAGGTGAGCGCCGACGGCATCGACTCGGGGCCGTTCGTCGCGAGGTAGGCCGACGTGGCCGTCACAGCGACGGTGTTCATCAGGGCTGTACCCAGCGAACCACCCACCTGCTGGCTGGTGTTGATCATCGCTGAGCCGACACCGGCGTCGTGGGGGTCGATCGCGTGGAGTGCGACGGTGGCGGTCGGGATGAACACGAAGGCCATGCCCACACTCATGACCACCATGGCCGGCAGGATGTGCGTGAAGTAGTTGGTCTGCGGCTCCAACTGGGCCAGCCAGACCATGCTGGCCGACCCTGCCAGCAAACCGGGGATCATCAGCGGCCGGGGGCCGAACTGCGGGAGCAGACGGGCGGCCACACCGGCTGCCAGGATGATGCCGAGGCTGAACGGCAGGAACGCGAACCCTGCCTTGACCGGGGAGTAGCCAAGGATCGTCTGCAAGTAGATCCCGAGGAACAGGAACATCGCGAACATCCCGGCACCGACCATCAGCGCGGAGATGTAGGCACCGGCGCGGTTGGAGTTCTTGATGACCCGCATCGGCAGCAAGGGGTGCGTGGACCGGCTCTCGATGATGAAGAAGGCCGTGAGCAGGATGGCGGCCGCCGCGAACCAGGCCAGCGTGCTGGGGTCGGTCCAATGCGCACTGTCGTCGTATCCCGCCGGGGCCGCCTTGGTGAAACCGTAGACCAGCGCCAACAGACCAGCTGTGACGGTGATGGCGCCGGGGATGTCGTAGGAGGTGTTGCCGTGGGCCTTCGACTCACGTACGAAGCGCACCGCCAGCAGGGCAGCGATGATCGCGATCGGGGTGTTGACCGCCAGGCACCAGCGCCAGGACAGGAACTCCGTGAGCACCCCTCCCAGCAGCAGGCCGATGGCCGCGCCACCGCCGGAGATGGCCCCGAAGACGCCGAATGCCTTGGCGCGTTCCTTGGGATCGTGGAAGGTCACGGTGATCAGGGCCAGGGCGGCCGGGGCGAGTAGCGCTGCGAATACACCCTGCAGGGCGCGGGCGCCGAAGAGCAGACCCGATGTCGTGGCCAGCCCACCGAGCAGGCTGGCGGCGGCGAAACCGAGTAGCCCGACGATGAACACCCGCTTGCGGCCCACGTAGTCGGCGATCCGCCCGCCCAGCAGCAGGAACCCGCCGAAAGCCAAGGTGTAGGCGGTGACCACCCACTGCACGTCCTGCGGTGAGATCCCCAGATCCTGCTGCGCGCTGGGGATGGCCAGGTTCACGATCGAGGCGTCGAGCACGATCATCAGCTGGGCGATGGCGATCACGAAGAGCGCGCGGAAGCGGTTCGGGTCGGTTACGGGTGAGGCGTCAGACTTCTGCGCCGCTACATCGGACACGCGGGTTCTCCTTAGATACAAACTCCCGCTACAACCGCTGTCGGTCCGGTTTACTTCCCGCTGACCTGGTGAGGTGGGTCACAGGGGCGGGTCAGACCCCGGTGCGGCCGTCGAGCTGCTCGCGGATCAGGTCGGCGTGGCCGTTGTGACGGGCATATTCGGCGATCATGTGCAGGTAGACCCAGCGCACGGTGATGTCATCGCGGCTGTGATCGAGCGGCAGGCCTTTGGCGGCATCGCGGGCGGCGGCCACCTCGGTCTCGTAGGTCGCGAGATCGTCGGCCCAGGTGTCGGGCCGCACGCCGTCGAAGTCGCCGTCGGGGTTCTCTTTGCTGATGTACAGCGGCGGCAGGCGCATCTCGAGCATGAAGCTGCGGAACCACCACCGTTCGACCCGGGCCATGTGCCGGATCAGGCCCTGCAACGACAGGTTGGAGGCGAACGGCGCTGTGGCCACCTGCTCCGGCGACAGGTCACCGCACTTCTGCACCAGGGTGGCGCGGTGGAAGTCGAGGAACTGCTCGAGCTGGTGTCGTTCGGAGGCCATGGGGTCGGGTGCGGTGCGCATGGTCCTATTGGATCAGATGAGCCGGTGGCCCGATGGGCGACTCAGCGCGGACCGGGCAGGCGCATCCTGGGACCCCTCCGGGGCGGCGCGGCACCGGCCAGTTCGATCATGCGCACGACCCGGTGCCGGTGCCCCGCGTAGACCTGCAACTCCTGTGCCATGTCGTCATCGGTGCCGTCATCGCGACCGGTGAGCGCCCAGGTCACATTGCGTGCCAGGTGGTAGTCGCCGAAACTCACCGCATCGGCATCACCGTGTGCTCGGGTGGCGATCTCGGCCGCGGTCCAGACGCCCACCCCTGAGATGGCTGTGAGCTCGCAGCGATCCAAGGCGTGCGCCGAGCGCGCAACCTCGCGCACCGTCTGCACCCGCTGGCCGTCCACCCCGTATCGACGCCAGTCCCACGACGGCACCTTCAGTAACGCGGCGGGGTCGGGCGGCACCATAAGGTCATCGCGCGGGCCGGGTGCCGGCTGGCCATGCTCCCGCACCAGTCCGCGCCAGGCTCCCCGGGCTTCGACGCCGGTGACCCGCTGCTCCAACACGGCAGCGACCGCGATCTGCCAGGTCAGCAGCGTCTTGGGAACCCGCCAGATCGCGCCGTACTTGCGCCACTGGGAGGCGATGAGCGGATGCTCGGGCGTGAAACCGGTCGGGTCGTCATCGGCACCGAGCCACTGCGGCAGATGGTCGGCCGCCCACTGTGCACCAGGACCCCAGAACGATCCGATGACACCCGGGTCGAGCCGGGCGGTGAAGGGCTCGGGGGCCAGGCCGGTGAGCCACACCACCTCGCCCTCCCGCCGGTAGCAGGGGTCACCGTTGCCGCGGCTCAGGGGGCCGAGAATGGTCGGCACTCCCCACGGGCCCGGGTAGGCTGCGTCGATCACAGTCCGCACAGCCGGGCGTAGAGACGGTACAACTGGCCCCGCAGTCGCTGGTCAACACCGGCCACATAGTCCTGGGTGCGCCCGTCAGGCAGCGTCACGGGGATGGGGAAGTAGGTGCCCTGCTTGTCCTCGGCCAGGGCGTGCGCGTCACAGCGATTGGGGGTGAGCCGGACGCTGTCGGTCGTCTGGGCCCGCGGGATGAACAAGGTGGTGCTGCGCATGGGCCCGACAGTCAGGTCGGTCGTGAAACCCAGCACGTCCCCGGTCAGTCCCGTGATCCGGAACTCGCCCGTGCGCTCGACGTCCTGCCGGAAACACGCGTTGTCCCGGTAGGTGGCCAGCTGGCCGAGCGTGTCCGTGGCCGGCAGCGTGAGGCGGCGGTCGTCGATGGTGAGGATCACCTCGTCGGTGGCCTCGCCGCTGCACAGGGGCGGCGGCAGGGCGACCTTGAGATCCACCGCCGTTCCCGGCGGGATGTCGACGGGCTCGTCCCACACGGGGTAGGCCGATAGTTGCGTGGAGACCAGTTGCGCCTCCTGCACCGTGAGCGCCTTGGTGCCGTTGTTCTGCACCTGCATCTCGATCTTGTTCACGGGGGTGTCGCTGCGGGTCTGGTACAGACTCACAGCCACGTCCGGTGGGCGTGCGCAGCCGGCCAGCAGCAGGACGAGCAGGGCAACCTTGCGCACGCCCGCACTGTACGGCTTACGGTGGGGGCATGAGCAAGGGTCCTTCAGCCACACTGTCCGTTACGTTCGATGAGGCTGTCGCCTCGGTGCGATCCGCGCTTGCCGACGAGGGGTTCGGTGTGCTCACCGAAATCGACTTCCAGGCCACGATGAAGAACAAACTCGGGCAGGAGTATCCGCCGACCCTCATCCTCGGCGCGTGCAACCCGGGCTTCGCTCACCAGGCGATGACAATCGCACCCGAGGTGGCCACGTTGTTGCCGTGCAACGTTGTGGTCCGGGAGGTCGCCGATGGCGTGACGGTGGAGACGGTTGACCCGGCCATGCTGGTCGAGGTGACTGCGTCGCCCGCTCTCGAACCGCTGGCCGACGAACTGCGGGCGAAGCTCGACCGGGTGTTCGCAGCGCTCAGTTGAGTTCGGGGAGGACCCCGTCGAACGCCCAGCGGTAGGCCTGCGGAAAACGCCCTGACCATGCGCGCTCGTCGTGGCCGCCCCGACACAACCGCGTCAGGATCTCGGCGCGGCCCTCGAGCAGCAGCCGCAGTTCAGCCAAGTGATCCGTCAGATCGGCCGGTCCGCAGAACTCCAACCGCTCGCGGTCGCCCATGTCCAGGTAGATGCGCTGATCTGGCCTGACGCCCTTCGCGACCAGGTCCCGTACCTCGAACCCGCGCATCGGGAAGTCCATCATGACCGGCGAGAACGCCAGGCATTTGCTCACCAGCTCCGGGTACTGCGAGGCCACGTAGAGCGACATGTAGCCACCCATCGAGGAGCCGGCGACAGCCACGCTGTCTCGATCGGTGGCTGCCCGGTAGGTCCGCTCGATGTACCCCTTGACCTCGCCCATGAGAAACGCAGCCGTCTGCTCTCCGTAGCCCTGGACGCTTCGAAGTCGGCGGGTGTCGGGCGCCTTGCGATAGTCCCACTGCCCCACGCTGTACATCGCGAACCGCTCGAAGCGGGTCTGCGGGGCGTCGATCGCCGCCACGATGGCCGGCTCGTGACCCTGCGCGTAGAGGTCCTCCATCGCCTCGTCGATCCGCCACTCCTTGTGGTAGGTCGCCGTGGTCCGGTCGAACAGGTTGTGGGCGTCGAACATGTAGATCACCCGGTAGGCCCGATCCGACCACTCGTAGTCGGCGGGCAGATAGGTCCGCACGGTCAGCCGCCGATCCCGAAACAGCATGGCCGTGACGTCCACCCTGCCGGCGATGGATGAACGAGTCACGCGAGCCATGACGCCAACCTAGGCGCGGCGCCGTGGCCCAATGATGGTCGCCCCCGCAGTGAGCAGGTCTGAGACGCCTGCGTCGGGAAAGATGGCCGCGTGGACATCAAGCACACCATCATCGTGTTCGACGCAGCGGACATCGAAGCCGAGAGCGCGTTTTGGGCAGCCCTGACCGGCGGGCGGGTGGAGAAGACCGAGGACTGGCACAGCATCCGGGTCGCCGATCAGCCATTCATGGCTGTGCAACTCGCTCCCGACCACCAGCCGCCGCAGTGGCCGGACGGCTCGCCCCAGCAGATGCACGTCGACCTGCGGATCGACGACATCGCGGCGGGCGAAGCAGAAGTCCTCGCACTGGGTGCTCGTCCCTTGCGGGCTGTCGACCACGAGGGGTTCCGGGTCTACGCCGACCCGGCCGGGCACCCCTTCTGCCTGTGCTGGTGACGGCCTAGAGCAAGACCGCTAACAGGATCAGACCCACGATCAGCCACCACCACCTGCGCAGTCGCGGCGGCGGCGGGTCGTGACCGTCGTCGGCAGCTAGGAGTGGCCCCAGCGCCCTCTGGTAGGCCGCGAGCCCGCTACTCAGGCACTCGCCGGCCAGCGGACCATCACCGGCATCCATCGCGGACAGACCCGCACGGAAGTCACCACCGGCCCGCGCGCACATCGCCGACAGCCCGCCCCGGTCGAAGTCGGAGTAGGTCACCTCACTGATGGCCACTTCGAGGCGCACGATCAGTGGGCGCACTGCAGAGGCGTCGACATTCGTGTTGACGTAGGGCAGCAACTCCCGCATGGCGGACTTACCCGCCAGCAGAAGGTCCGCATTGGTCGCTAGCCACTGATCACGGTGCGTGTTGTCGATCTGCATGAAGCAGTCGTAACAGCACCCTGCGACAAACTCAGCCGACCGCTTTGGTGTGGTACCGCTTCACCTTCGTGTAGCCGGTGAAGCCGGGCTTGGCCGACGCGTGAACCCGAACCATCACCCGGGTCGGGACCTCACCGGAGAGCCAGACGTACAGACGGCCATCGCGTTTGATGACGCGCGTCGTGACCCTGGACTCACCCATGACACGCGGCCGCAGGCCGGTGCCGCGCACCGAGACCTTCGCCACCTGTCCGGCGTTGGTCCGCACCGGAAGTTGCATGAGCATCGTGCGCCCCGACGGCCACAACGCCTTCGGGAGGTGCAGCGGTCGCCAGCGGCCGTTGTTTGACGACCGGGCCAGGGGTCGGCGTCGGCGTGGGACTGGGCCCGGGATCCGGCGTCGTGCTCACGAGCGTGGCGCTGGAGCTGGAGCCTAGGCAGCCGGGACCCGCCGGCGTGAAGGTCACCACAATGCGGCTCGTGCCTGCCGGGATTGGCAGCTCGCCGGCTGCCGTGCCTCCCGTCACCGGGGCGACGACGCGATGGGTCGCGGTCTCGAAGAGCGCCGAACCCGTCTGGCAGGAGGCCGGTGAGGTGACCTTCGCCTGCACCGTCCACGTGCCTGCACTGCCTTTGGTGGGTCCTGCGTAGGCCACTGAGCTGGTCGGGAAACGGACCAGCGCGAACGTCGGGCGAGACGCCGGAGACGTCATGGCCGTGCCGACCGCCACATTTGAACCGTCGGGCTCGGTCAACAGGTCGACGACGCCGTCGAAGCCCTGGTTCGATGCCCCGTCTGCCACCTGCGCGCCGACGGTCGTCGTCAGGATGCCGCCAGTGCCGAACGCCGGATCGAGTTGACCGTCCGCGGCGTACCGGACCAAGACCCAGTCGACCGGGCCCAGCAGACTCTGACTGACGAAACCGGCACCCAGCAGCCCTCCGTCGGCTTCGACCTCGAGCGTGCGCAAGACCGACTGATGCCAGGTCGGCACGCGGGTGATCGCGGAGCCGTTGGTCGCGAAGGACGTGTCCACCCTCAGACTCGGGTTCAGCCGGGTCACCACCATGCCCACCTCTTCGGTCACGAGGTCCGCGGTGACCCCGGCGATGACCACCTTGCCGTCGGGCAGCAGCTCGCCGCCGTAGGCCACGTTGAACCGGCCATCGATGTCGACGATCGTCTTGGACTCCTGATGCACCGCGCCGTCACGGGTGAACTTGGCGACCGCGAAGTTCGCCGTCAGTGAGGAACCGTCGCCGTCCGAGCCGACCACGACGATCTCACCGCCTTTGCCCACGAAGACATCGAGCGGGATGTTGTTCGCCGCCGTCCCCGCGAAGCGAGTGGTGATCGTGCCCTGATCCCCGAAGGACGTGTCGAGGGAGCCGTTGGAGGTGAAAGCGGCCAGGCCGAACATCTTGCCGGGCGGGTCCTGGGCCTTCACCGGGCCAGTGGCGATGATGTCGGAGCCATTCAGCGCAAGCGCGGTGATGCGGTCGTTGCGCATCACCTCGACCAGCACCACGCCCGTCTGCTGTCCCTGACCCACGAACGAGGCACCGAAGGCGGGATCGGGCACACCCTGCGGCGTGTAGCCGACCAAGGCGAAGACCGGGTTGTTGCCGGTTCCGATCTGGGGGTACTCGGCATCGCGATACCAGTAGGCGTAGCCACCGGCCACGATCGTGCCGTTGGGCAGCACTCGAACGTCCGCGGCCTCAGAGTCCATCCCGTCGAGACCGACCTTGGTGGTCACGGTGCCGCTGCCATCAGTGCCGAAGGTGGTGTCCGGGCTGCCGTCGGCATTGAACCGAGCGAGGGCGAACACCTCCTGCTTCTTGAGACTGGCGTACCCGGCGACGACGAGTTTGCCGTCGGCCTGCCGGTCCACGGCCGACGCCCAGGCCGGGATGGCGCCGGGGAAGGTTGCGAAGGAGGGCTGAGGCCCGGGCGGCGGCTCGGCAGAAATCGGGGCGGTGACCAGCCCGGCGAGAACGGCAAGGACGGTGACGATGGCATAGCGGAGGCGCATGATGAACCCCTCCGATCCAATGTTCGGCAGGTCGGCGGTGCTACCTGAGGACGCGGGATTGAAAACCGCAGAACGTGGCGCCCGGCGCTGGGTGGGCGTGGATTGTAGGCCCCAAGGGTCGCAGATCACGTCGACGGAATCGGTGCCCCCAGTAGGACTCGAACCTACAACCTACGGATTAAAAGTCCGCAGCTCTGCCAATTGAGCTATAGGGGCGGGGACATGCAAATCTGCAGGAGAAGAGTCAGCATGCCGCCTGATCCGTGAGTCTACTGGAGGCTGTTCCCTGCCCCACGCCCTCGGTGGGCCTTCTTAGAGGTCAGCATGCACCACGAGACTTCCAGTGCGGAGGCCCGCAGCGACCTCTCTGCCCACCGATCTGACCGACCAACGCTCGCACGCTCGATCAGATCCCGGACCAGGCCGAGTTCAAATACGGGCCACACCAATTCCCATACATCCGACGCCTTCATGGACCACGTAGCGGCTGATGTGGACCGGAAGTGCCGGGTGATGACTTCAGGATCAATGCTCATGCATTCTCTGCGACATTGACGCGGGCTCTAAACTGCTACCACCACAGCGATCGCGTACTCCCCGTCGTGGCTCAGCGAGACGTCCAGCACGGCTCCCGTGGTGTGCAGCACGACACGCGGGCGGCCCTCACCCGTGACCTCGATGTCGGTGAGTGCCACATCCCGCAACTCCCAGCCAAGGGCCTTGATCACAGCCTCTTTGGCAGCCCACCGAGCGGCCAGCCGCTCCACGCTGCCAGCGCACGCGGCGAGTTCTTGCGGCGTGAAGACGCGCGCCAGGAAGTCCTGCCCCAGCTCCTCGACCTGCTGAGCCAGGCGCGGCACGTGGACGATGTCGGTGCCGACCCTCACCGCATCAGCCCCACCCTGCGCAGCCCCCAGTACCCGGCCACTCCAACGGCCAGGCTGACCGCCGTCGCCACCATCGGCCACTGATCGAAGGGCGGATACACCTGCCAGTGCGTCAGATAGATGACCAGCGAGGCCGCGGCGATTGCAGCCAGCGCGTTCGCGATGGCCCTCGGCATCCGCATCGTCGGGACCCACAACAGCAGCACCAGCCCTAGACCGACCACAATGTCGCGGGTGGGGTTCTCGAAGAACGGGACGACCAGGAACAGAACCAGCAGGGACGCAGACAGCCGCGCCAACCGACCATGGCCCAGCACCCCGAGTAGCCACCCCAGGGCGAACACCCACAGCGAAGCGGCAACCGTGAACAGCGACGTTGGGACCGTCGCACCGGTGAACAACTCCCGCGCGATCAGAGTCGCGGCGAGCACGACGCCGGCGAAGGCCGCGGGCGCCCGCCGCTCCCAGGCAACCATCCGTCTGGGCACCGCGAGCAAAGCTGCCAGCAGCAGTGCGATCGCGAAGGCCTCCACGAACCAATAGCGCCAGGCGGGATCGAGTCCTTCCCGGTTGCTGAAGGTGACACCCACGACGCCCAGGCCGTATTCCTGGGAGGCCGTGACGACCAGTCCCAGCCACAGTGCCGCCGGCGCGAGGAAGCTCACCAATGCCCGCCCCATGCGTGCTCCCCGCTGCCCGGAGGGCAGCACGAACCGCGCGAAGTTGAATCCTGCGAGCGCGAGCAACAGGTGTGCCCCACCCCGTACGTCGATCAGAGTGGCGTGCGATGCCACCACGAGAAGGACAGCGACTGCCCGCAGCACAACGGACGTCTCCACAACCGACCAGCGCGTGCGGCGCGGGGCAGCGGTCGCAGCCAACTCCTGGACGGTCAGCAGGTGCCAACCCCTCGGCAACTCGCCCACGATGCGCTCGAGGCGCACCGACGCCGCCACATACGCCATCGAGTCGCCGCCGAGGGAGACGAAGGTGTCGTCATCGCTCACGGCGTCGCAGCGCAGTGTGGTGCGCAGGGCCTCCTTGACGGCACCGGTCACCCCTTGATCGCCGCCCATTTGGACTTCGTGTCCACATCTGGTTGGGTTCGCCGCGGATGGCCCAATTCTCAACCAGCGACACGCTTTCGAAATCCGATTTGTCCTGGTATGCACCGCGTGGCGTTTCCACATCTGGTTGATCATGGTCGAACCCCAACCAGATGTGGACGCCAAGGGCTCGTAGTCACGTAGCCGAACCCTGGCCAGCAGGGCCGCGCGGTCCACCTTGCCCGAGCTCAGACGCGGCAGACGCCGAACACGCAGGACCTCTACCGCGCACAACGGCAGCCCCGTGCGCTGCGCCACGTCAGCGGCAAGGTCTCCCGGCTCGCTCTGAACGACCACAACGAGGGTCTGATCTTTGACCAGCGCCACAGCGCCGGGCACCAGACTCTCTACGTGGTCGAGGTCGATGCGCAGCCCGAAGAGTTTGGCCCGGTTGGCGGCGCGACCGGTGATGCGTAGCAGGCCATCCGCGGTGAATTCGCCGTGGTCGCCGGTCCGCACCTCGGTGATCTCCCGGCCGCGTGCGAGGTCAGCCGGGCCATGCGCGTAGCCCATCATCACGTTCGGCCCGGAGTAGACGACCTCGCCGTCGTCAATGCGGAGCCCGCCGCCGGGGATGGCTACACCGACGCAGTCGGGATTCTCCAGCGCCAGGTGCGGCGGCAGGTAAGCCATCCGAGCGGTGGCTTCGGTCTGGCCGTACATGACGTAGAAATCCCAGGCCTGCCGCTGGGCCAGGCGGGCGTACTCCTGCACCCGCTCCGGAGCCATCCGGCCTCCAGCCTGCGTCACCCGGCGCAACGTTGGCAGCGTCTGGCGGCCATCGAAGCCCACCTCGTCCAACAGGTCGAAGGTGTGTGGGACGCCGGCCAGCGTGGTCACCCCCGTTGTCCTCGCAAGGTCCCAGAAACAGTCGTCCACCACGCTTTTGTCGGTCATCACCACGGCAGCCCCCACCGCGAGGTGGCTGGTCAGCACGGACAGCCCGTAACAGTAGGAGAGCGGCAGGCTTGTGATGGCGCAATCGTCGGCGGCCAGCTTCAGATACTCCCCGATCGCGGTGGCGTTGCTGACGATGGCGTTCGCGTCCAGGCGCACCAGTTTTGGCGATCCCGTGGAGCCCGACGTACTGAGCAACATCGACAGCTCCGGGTGGATGGCGGTGATCCGACCAGAGCGGCGCAGTTCGCCGTCGCGCACCACACACTCCGGCTGGTACTCCCGCAGAATCTCGGCACCACGTTCGTCAAACATCAGCAGGGCGTGACCGCCACCTAGGGCTGCCAGCATCCAAGCGATGGTGTCGGCATTTCGGCCCTGTGCGACTGCGACCACCGTCGGGCGGGGTCCCAGCTCGTCGACCCGCTCCTGCACCTTCCCGGCCAGGTCCCGGTAGGTGATCCAGGCGCCGTCGAAGAGCGCCGGCCGGTCCCCGAAAGCACGTAGCCGCTGTGGCGTCGCGAACTCCACATGAGTCGGCGCGAGGCGTACGGCTGTCACGCAACTAAGGGTAGCCTTACTTTACTCGCCGGTGTCAGAGCCCCCTTCGGGTTCGCACTCAAGTGGGAAGGTCTGCCGCAGGATGTCCTCGTCGTAAACGTCGAAGTCGACGACGGTGTACGGAGATGCGGGCACCTCGCTCACGACCTTCACGGACTTCCACCGGAAGCGCGGCAGGCCGAGCCGCTTGGCACGTTTGACGTTCTTGACCTTGACCCGTTTGCGCTGGTACGTCGTCGAGGTGGTGGCGTTGGTCCTCGAGAACGTCACGTCGATCTCGGGGATGGTCTCGTCGCCGTACAGGTCCAGCAGCGTTACTGCGCCGTCCCAGGAGATCTCCAGGGTCTTCGTGGTCTTGGTCTCGTACTCATCCAGGGTGTACCCCTCGGAACCGAACAGCGCCACGACATCTGGCAGGGTCATCCCGTCCCTTAGTTGATCCAGTTCAGCGGCCGTCACGGCACCCGGGTCGGTGGCCATCAGGAACTCATCACACGCGGCGGCACTCGCCGGGGCCGCGAAGAGCATGCCGGACACGACGCCGAGGGCGGCGGCAGCAGCAAATGCACGCCTCATGACAGGTCCTTTCTCACAAGGACTACATCGGACGCCCTGCCCCAGATCCTGAGCGCCACCACCCACGTGTTCAGGCATGAATAGCCCCCGGTGCGCAACCGGGGGTTCAGTTGAACAGCCCGACCGCCGCGTTCGGATCGGTCTGCGGGATGCTCGGCTTGCTGACGTAGCGGTAGGCCACGTCCTCGTCCTGCACGATGAACACGTCCATCCCGTTGACGTGCGCCATCAGGATGAGGAGCACGTAGCGCTGGGCCATGCGGGCCAGCGAGTCGATGTCGGGGACGTCGATGACCATGCCCTTGATCGTGGGCGGTTGGCTGACGGGCACGATGAGCGAGCCGTACTGCATCTGAATCATTTCGGCTTCCGTCTTGGACGGGCCGTGCTTGCCTGCTAGCAGCGCATATGCCAGGCCAGCGAGACCGGCGATCAGCAGCAGGACCGAGGCGAGGCGAGCAAGCACGACGGGCACTCCGAACACCTTGCCGGGGATCTGGGTGACGGTGGTGGCGGCGCCCTCGGTGCCTTCGGTCACTTTCAGGGACGCCTCGTCACCAGCCAGTGTCATCGTCTGCGCAGAGAGGTTCAGATCCAACTTCGGCTGCCACGCACTACCGCAGCACCAGCAAGGGCTGTCGCGAACTTCATGCTCTTCTTCATTGTCTTCCCGATCTTCTTTGAGGGAGCGCCGCTGGGCGCCGGAAATCGCCGGGCAACCTGACCGTCGCGCGAACGACATGCGCACGACGCTGGTTCTCTCTGTCCTCAGAGAACCGAGGGGTCGAAGAGACTGGGACAATCCCCCGACAGTTTGGATCATTCCATCAAACTGTCTCACTCGTCGGTGTCGCCCTTCGGCTGTCAGGGGTCCTATCGACGGCCAGATGGACCAGATTAAGCAAGCCGCTCGATTTAGCCCAATGGAGTGAATCTGGCCAAAGATCATCCGAAAATCCCGACAAATGGGCCCAATCCGCGGGTGATCGATCCGCCAATTGGGTGATCTTCACCGGCGTCGCCGCGCGGTGGGAGCGGCTGTTTCGGGGCTGACCTTGCGCGCTGATCACGTGGGCGCCCCTTCCGCGGCCGTCATCCACAGCACCGACCGGGTAGGTCCCGTCCTTGCACACAGTGTCATCGGTTTTGTCGTACCCCCATGTCACAGTGTCGGTAGATCAGGAAAGGGGGGCTGGGCGTGACCACACTGGAGATCTCGCGGCAAGCGCGCCGCCGGATGCGCATCGCCGCCCGCCTACCCACCCGGCACCCCCGCCAGATCGACCACGTCAGCACCGCCATCGACCAGCTGCCCGAACCCGACACCCTCAACGCCGAGGAACGCGCCGCCGCGCTGACCGCGATCGCCCGCCAACGCAACCGCCTCGACGCCTACCTCACCACCCTGGCCGGACACGCCGACGACAACCACGACTCCCAAATCCTGGGCGCCGGCACCACCGGCACCCTGATCACCGCCGCCACCCGCTGCGACCCCGCCACCGGCTCCGCAGTCGTCAGCCGCGCCAAAGGACTACGCGACCACCCCCACCTCCAACAGGCCTACCAGGCCGGCACCGTGACCACCAGCCACGTCGCCGCGATCCTGGCCGACGCCGCGCGCATCGACGACTTCCCCCACCTCGAAGCCGACCTCGTCACCCTGGCCACCACCACCGAACCCCGCGAAGTCCGCAACCTGCTCCGCACCCTGGTCGACCAAAGCCACCCCGACCACCTCGACAACGACTTCGCCAAACACCGCGAAAAACGCGGCATCTCCCTCAACCCGCTACCCTCCGGCAACTACCGCCTCGACGGCCACCTCGACCCCATCACCGGCAAACGCCTGGCCGACACCCTGTCCGACCTGATGACCCGCACCGGACCCGACGACACCCGCACCCCCACCCAACGCCGCGCCGACGCCCTGGCCGACCTACTCAGCGCCGCCCAAGCCAACCGCAAACCCTTCGGCATCTCCGGGGTCAGCATCCTCATCGACGCCGACACCATCGGCGCCGGTCACCTCGACGACGCCACCCTCATCGGCGCCCGCCTCACCGACCTACTCACCTGCGACCCCATCCTCAGCCTCATCATCGGACGCACCACCAGCAGCGGCTTCCAACCCCTACGCCTGGACCGCCTCGCCCGCCACGCCACCCACGCCCAACGCCAAGCCCTCGCCGCCCGCGACCGCGGCTGCATCCGCTGCGGCGCACCACCAGCCCGCTGCGAAGCCCACCACATCATCGGCTGGGCCTCCGGCGGAACAACCGACCTCGAAAACCTCGCCCTGCTCTGCAGCAGATGCCATCACGACCTCCACCTCGGCCACTTCACCATCACCATGACCAACGCCATGCCCCACCCTCGGACCCGGCCCCCGCGCACCACCCCGCGGGTAAAGGCCGGCTACCGGTCAGCGCGGGATCAGAGTCCACATGTCGAGATCCAAGAGCACACCAGGCGCGTACTTGCCGTCCTCGCCGCGCAACGTCATGGATTCGTCACGGCCTTTTGTCGCGACCAGGCGCAGCCGCAGTGCGCCCACGCCAGGCGCGGCGGTGTCGGCCTTGTCGAGGACCTCCGACCAGGCGTACACGGTGTCCCCGGCGAACGCGGGTGAGGTGTGCGCGCCTGCATTGATGGCTGCGATCAGTTGTGCGTTGGCCAGGCCGTTGAAGGACAGTGCCCGGGCCATGGAGATGATGTGGCCGCCATAGATCAGACGCCTGCCATCCGGACGGGCCTCCGTGTTGAAGTGCACCTTGGCGGTGTTCTGCCACAACCGGGTGGCCAGCATGTGCTCGGGATCGGTGAGCGTCACCCCGTCGACGTGGTCGATCTTCTCGCCCACCTCGTAATCACCGAACCGGTGCGGCTCCCCGGCCGCGCTGAAGTCGTAGGAGGTGAAGTCCAGGCCGGCGGGCAGGTCCAGCTCAGCGGGATCGACGACCTTCGCGAGCTCGGGGATCACGGTCTCGGGCGCCGGCGCAGCGACATCGCGCTTGTGCACCATCACCCAGCGGGCCCACTCGATGGCGACCTCGCCGCGCTGGTTGGTCGCGACGGAACGGACGTACACCACACCGCTCTTGCCGTTGGAGTTCTCCTTGAGCCCGATCACCGTCGACTGGGTGCGCAGCGTGTCCCCCGGCACGACCGGCTGCCGGAAGCGGCACTCGGCGTATCCCAGGTTGGCGACAGCGTTAAGGGACACGTCTGGCACCGTCTTGCCGAACGCGATGTGGAACCCGATCAACTCCTCCACGGGGTGTGGGTCCAGCCCGACCTCCGCAGCGAACGAGGCCGACGACGGGATCGCGAACCGCGTCGGGTACAGGCCACCGTAGACAGCACGGTCGCCGTCGGTCACCGTGCGGGGAGTGGCGTGCTCGATCACCTGACCGAGCTCGAAGTCCTCAAAGAAGTTGCCAGGATTCGTCTTACTCATGGTCCGAACCTACCCCTCGGGGTTGGGACGCCTGCCGCCCGGGACGGGCCGCGGTCATGCAAGGGCCCCAGCCGGGTATCGGACTGCTGTGAACAGCCAGCAGGACGCCTACATCGGCACGTCCGGCTGGAAATACCCCCGTTGGAGGGGCGACCTCTACGAGACCGGCCTGCGCCAGCGCGATGAACTCGCCTACCTGTCCCTGCCCATGAACAGCGCCGATATCGCTGGCTCGTTCTGCTCTCTGCAGAAGCCTGAGCGATCCGCCCGCTGGCGCGACGAGACCCATCACCCTGGCGCGGGCCGACACTGCCGGCCGCTGTCCCGAGCGCACCGCCACTTCCAGTACCTCCGGCTGCATCGCCTGCACTTCGGCTGGACCACATCACCACCCCGGCATGCGTCTACTTCGACAAGGATGCCAACGGGGCAGCGCCGTGGGATGCGATGGCGCTGGCCTCAGTTCTGGGGTAACGCGCCGTACTGTCCGCAGCCAGTCCTGCACCACGGGGATGTCAACGCGCTGGTAGCCGCCGATGTAGCGGCAGTTCGAGGTGTAGCCGTAGCTGGTCACCGTGGTCAGCTTGCCGTTGAGGAACGACGGCCCGCCGGAGTCGCCGAAGCAGGTCCCCCACCGGCCAGGACGTTGGCCGGGTTGCCGTTCATCTGCACGAGCTGGTCGGTGAGCTTCTGGCCGTTCGACGTGGTGACGCGGCGGACCAGCGGCAGACCCTGCGGGGTGGGCTTCTGCGGTCCCGATTCAGGCTTGCGGACCTCCGTCCCATAGCCGACCAGCGTGAAGTTCGTCTTGCTCAACACCGGCGGGGCGTACTTGTTCAGGAAGTTGACCGGCGCAATGGTGGACGGGGTGATCCCAGTGACCCCTTGGTCGAGCTTGATGACCCCGACGTCATTCCAGTTGCGGGTATCGGTGAAGTCCGAGTACTGCGGGTATGGCTACCCCACCAACTCACCGATCAGGCCCTCGATGCGGCGACGGATCTCGTCGCGGATCGGGCGCACAGCAGCCACTCCCTGCCCGGCGGGGTCATCGAGCTTCCAGTCCTCGTAGCGCTTGCCGGGGTAGATGGCGCAGGTGTCACCACAGCCCATCGTCACGACCACGTCGCTTGCACGCACCGCCTCATCGGTGAGCACCTTGGGGATCTCCGCGCTCATGTCGATCCCCTCCTCGGCCATCGCCTCGACCGCGGCCGGGTTGACCTGATCTGCAGGAGCACTGCCCGCCGACCGGACCTCGATGCGACCCTCACCCAGATGCGTGAGGTAGGCCGCCGCCATCTGAGATCGGCCTGCATTGTGTACGCAGACGAAGAGCACGCTGGGTTTGTCGGTCATGAGGTTCCTTCCGGAAGGTGAACGGGATCTGGCAGATCGAGAGGGGCGGATGGCGGATAGAAGAAGGCGGTGAGCAGGGCTCCCACCCCGGCCCCGACCAACTGGGCTGCGATGTACGGCAACACGGACGCCGGGGCGATCCCGGTGAAGGTGTCTGTGAACACCCGGCCAAAGGTCACAGCAGGGTTGGCGAACGATGTCGACGCGGTGAAGAAGTACGCAGATCCGATCCACGCCGGAACCAGCACAGGGCCGAGGTGTCCATGGTTCGTGCGGGTGATCGACCCGATGAGCGCCAGCAGGCCCGCAGTCGCCACCACCTCGCCCAGCAGCGTGCCGACCTCCACCCGGTCGGTGGTGGACAGGTGCCAGGCGGGCAGGTCGAACATGACGTTGGCCAGCGCGACACCCAGAAACGCGCCCACCAGTTGCGCGAGGACATAGGATCCTGCCTCCCGCGGCGGCATCTCATTACGCAGGAGCGCAATCATCGTCACGGCGGGGTTGAAATGGGCGCCGGAGATCGGGCCCAGGGTCCAGATCAGCACCCCCAATGCCGCCACTGTGGCTACCGCATTGATGAGCAGCGCCAGACCGAGGTCGGACGTGAGTTGGGTGGCCATGATGCCGGACCCGACGACTGCCGCGACGAGGCTGCCGGTGCCGATCAACTCGGCTGCGGGACGTTTCACAGCGCTACCGGTACAACGTCAGCGATCAACTGCCGCACCCGTCGCTCGATATCATCGCGGACAGCCCGCACCTCGATGAGATCGAGACCCTCAGGGTCGGCCACCTGCCAGTCCTCGTAACGCTTGCCCGGGAGCACCGGACAGGCGTCCCCGCAGCCCATCGTGATGATCACGTCGGCCGCCCGCACCACTTCTTCGGTCCACGGCTTCGGAAACTCCCGCGAGATATCAATGCCCCGCTCCGCCATGGCTTGCACTGCTGCCGGATTCACGTGACCACCGGGCTCCGAACCGCCCGACCATCCGATCGCCGCACCGTCTGTGAGCTGCTCGAAGAAGCCGAGCGCCATCTGCGAACGACCTGCGTTGTGTACGCACAGGAAGAGCACGACGGGTCGGGAGTCGTCGGTGCGGCCCTCCACCCGCGCCAGGGCGGTGAGCCGCTGCAACGCGAATCGTTCGGCCAGTAGCGGGAGCCACTGTGGCACGGCCGCACGCCCGCTGAACTCGTCGTACGAGTGGTACAGGAATCGTTCAATCGTCTCCACAGAGAAGACGCCCGCGAAGCGGTCCTGCAGTCGCGATGCGGCTGTGGTGAGCGCCAGCTGCTGGTCGACGCTGAGATCACCGTTCATGATGGCTCCTTCACAAGATCGGCCAACGTGCCGATCCGGGACTCGATAAGGTCATACGCGCTGCGGAAGTCGGCCACACGGTCGTCGCGGGCAGGATCCGGCACTGACCAGTGCAGATGTTCGTGATCGAGCATCTGATCGGCGTTGTCACACACCGAGATGACCAGCGCACCGTCGAAGTCATCGTCGGACAACAGCGCGGGCTGCCCCTGAAGGCGCACCCCATGCGATGACGCCACGGACACGGCCTTGGGATGGATCCGGCGGGCCGGTTCGGTCCCGGCCGAGGCCGCTGGCACATCGCTGCACCCGCGCCAGAGCGCCTGCGCGAACTGCGAACGGGCGGAGTTGTGCGTGCACACGAAGAGCACCCGCCGCGCGGTCAGCGGCTGCGAGCCCACGGTGGCACGACCCAGTTCAGTCAAGCTCACGTACGTCCGGCGACCATCGGCCTCCGATCGGCTGCGGCGCACCACTGCCGCATCCACCAAGGTGTTCACATGATGAGCGAGAAGGTTCGACGGGACCCCGACCTCCTGGGCCAGCCACGCCGGCGAACGGTCGGACACCGCCAGCTCCTCAGCGATTCGCAGGCGCACGGGATCACCAAGTGCAGCATGCACTTTGGCCCGTTGCTCAAGATTCATTGACTCAATGATGATTGAGCATTACCGGGACGTCAAGCCCAGGAACCTAGAACTCCTCATGCGTCTGCGGATCCCCGCCGAACAACCGCCCATCATCCTCGGCGAGCCCCGAGATCGCGTCGACCTCCTGCGCGGTCAACGAGAAGCCGAACACATCCAAGTTCTCGCGCTGCCGTTCGGCACCGGCCGCCTTCGGAATGGGCAAAGAACCGATCTGCAGGTGCCAGCGCAGGATGACCTGCCCCGGCGTCACGGCCAGCCGCTGCGCTGCCGCCACGACGGGCGCCTCGGCCAACGGTGCCCGCCGCTTGCCCATGGGACTCCACGCCTGCGTCACGATCCCCAACCGCTCGTGCACGGCACGCATGCGGGCCTGCGGGAACCGGGGATGCAACTCGATCTGATTCACCGCCGGAGTCACCCCGGTCTGCGCGATGATCCGCTCCAGGTGCTCCTGGGTGAAGTTGGAGACCCCGATCGAGCGCACCAAACCCTGCTGCTGCAGGTCGATCAACGCCTGCCAGGCCTCGACGTACTTGCCCACCCGCGGATTGGGCCAGTGGATCAAGTGCAGATCGGTGTGATCAAGGCCCAGCCGAGTCAGTGACCCCTTCACAGAGGCGACGGCGTCGGCGTAGGCATGGTCGCGCCCGGGAATCTTGCTCGCGATCAGCACCTCGTCGCGCGGGATGCCCGACTGCCGCAGCGCCTGCCCGACCTCGACCTCGTTCTCATAGTTCACTGCCGTGTCGATGAGCCGGTACCCCACCCGCAGGGCACTCAGGATCGACGCAGCGCCCTCCGGTCCGGTCAACGGATAGGTACCGAACCCGATCGCCGGCAGGGAGGTGCCGTCGTTGAGCTCCATCGCCTACTTCTCGGCCAGCAACTTCGCCTTGGCGTCGGCCAGGCGGGCAACCTCGTCCTCGGGCAACTTCGGGTACTCCAACGGAAGACCCTGAATGGTGGTCGTGATGATGTCAGCCACCGCCGCCCGCATCGCCCACTTCCGGTCGGCCGGGATGACATACCACGGCGCCCACGGCGTACTCGTCGCGGTGATGGCCTGCTCGAACGCCACCATGTAGTCGTCCCAGTACCCCCGCTCCACGATGTCCCCGCTGGAGAACTTCCAGTTCTTCTCGGGGGTCTCCAGGCGCTCCAGGAAGCGCCCCTTCTGCTCCTCCTTGCTGACATTCAGGAAGAACTTCAGGATGGTCGTGCCGTTGCGTGCCAGGTGCTGCTCGAAGTTGTTGATGTCCTCGTAGCGCTCCTGCCAGATGTCGTCGGTGATGCATGACGGGGGCAGGCCCGCGTTGGCCAGGATCGCCGGATGCACCCGCACGACCAGCGTCTCCTCGTAGTACGAGCGGTTGAAGATCCCGATCATCCCCCGCGCGGGCAGCGCCTTGGAGTAACGCCAGAGGTAGTTGTGGCTCAACTCCTGCGAACTCGGCACCTTGAACGACGTGACCGAGCAGCCCTGCGGGTTCACCCCGGACATCACATGCGAGATGGTGCCGTCCTTGCCGGCAGCATCCATCGCCTGGAAGAGGATGAGCACCGAATGCCGGCCGTCGGCGTAGAGCACCTCCTGCGCAGCGGCGAGTTCTTCCTTGCTCGTCGCCAGCATCTGCTCGGCGATCGCCTTGCGCTCGGACTTCGAGAGGTCCTTCGCCGCGGGCGGCAGCCACCGCGCGCTGTGATCGGCGATCCGGAACTTCTCGCCCGCGTCGATGCGTAGTTGCTCAAGGGCTTCCTTCGCCATGGCCATGTGTGCTCTCCCTACTTCTCGGCGGCAGCCTTCAGACGTGCCAGGGTGATCTCGATATTGCGCTGGTTGTGCTCGGCCCGGGGTCCCGGGATGAGGGCCTGGCCGACGCCGCGGATAGCCGGACCGAAGGGGCCGAAACGGCGGTCGTCCCAGGTTTCACTCACCCGGCACCCTCCCTCGGTGGCCTCGAACTCGTAGGTCCAGCGCGATACCGGCATGGGCGGAAAATCGACATCGAAGACGAACCGCTTGCCGGGATCGGCCTCCACCACCGTGCAGCGGGTGAACCAGCGGACGATGCCACGTTTGTTCAGACCCCAGAAGTGATCGCCGACCCCCAACTGCTTCGGTGCGCCGGCCGCTCCCGTGGCCTCCGGCGACCACTGTCCCATCTGGGCCACATCAGTCACAAGGTCGTACACGGTCAACGGCGAGGCGGCGATGGCCACGGAGGCGTGGGCGCGGTGAGGGTCCATACGGCGAGCGTAGTCCGCTACAACCGAACCAGCGTCTTGCCCAGGTTCGCCCCGGTGAAGAGGTCAAGTAGTGCCTGCGGTGCCGAATCGAGTCCCTCGAGCACATGTGTGCGCACCTGCAACTCGCCCTTCGAGATCCAGCCACCCATCGCCTGCATCGCCTCCGGCGCCCGGTCCATGTGGTCCAGGATGATGAAGCCCTGCAGCAGGGCCCGCCGGGAGATGGCATTGATGATGTTGGCCGGGCCGGGCGCTGGCTCGCCGGTGTTGTACTGCGAGATCGCCCCGCACAAGATGATCCGCGCGAAGTTGTTGATCCGGGCGAGCACCTCGTTGAGCGTCTCACCGCCGACGTTGTCGAAGTACACGTCGATCCCGTCCGGGCAGGTCCGGCGCAGGCCGTCGGCGATGCTCTCGGCGCGATAGTCGATGCACTCGTCGAATCCGAGATCCTCGGTCACCCAGCGGCACTTCTCCGGCGACCCCGCGATCCCGACGACGCGGCAGCCCTGCAGTTTTGCGATCTGCCCGGCGATGCTGCCCACTCCCCCGGCCGCTCCGCTGACCACAACGGTCTCCCCGGGTTTCGGCTTACCGATGTCCGCCAGACCCACATACGCCGTCAGCCCGGTCACGCCGAACACACTGAGCGCCTGCTCGTACGTGACTCCCTCGGGGATCCGCTGCCCGCCGTCGGCGATGGCTTTGGTCTGCCAGCCGGGCATGCCGAACACCCGTGTGCCGACCGGGTACTTCGGGTTTCGGGACTCGACCACGATGCCGGCGCCGGCACTGCGGATCGGTTCGCCGATGACGATCTTGGGCAAGTAGGTGTCGTAGGACATCCACCCGCGGATCGTCGGGTCGACCGAGAGGTACTCGACGTCCATCAGGAACTGGCCGTCCGTTAGCTCGGGCAACTGCACCTCGTCGGAGGTGAAGTCGGACAGCGCGACCTGGGCCGCGGGGCGATGAGCGAGGGTGATGCGCCGTGAGGTGGTCATGCCTGCACCATACTTTGGGCTGTGAATCTGAGCGTGGCGTTTGTGCTGGCCCTCATCGAGGGGGCGGTACTCGGACTGGTCGCCCGAAGGTTGCTAGGCGTGCGGTTGCGTCTGGGCTGGGCCGAGGCGGTCCTGTCGGGCATCTTCGGGGCGGCGATCGGCGCGCTGCTGGTCTCCGCGCTGTTCGGCTACACCCGCGAGCACTGGTTCGCCCTGGTCCTGGCAAGTGCCCTGGGCACCGTCGTGGTGATGATCGTCGTGGCCTACTTCACCCGCCAGCCGCAACCCACTGCCGCGCAGATGCTCGCGGCCGGGGAGAGCGCCCGCGTTGAGTTCAAATCCACGGCCCGCTGCAACCTGCACACCGGCCAGCGTGACGACAAGATCGAGTTGGTGGTCGCCAAGACGGTCGCGGCGTTCGCCAATGCGACGGGCGGGGATCTGCTCATCGGAGTCGATGACGCGGGCTCGGTGCTCGGCCTCGACGAGGATCTGAAGTTCATGAAGTCGCCGGACCTCGACCGTTTCGAGCTGTGGCTGCGTGACCACTTGACGAAGACCCTGGGCACGGCCGCCTCCGCGTCGGTACACGTCACCTTCCCGGTCGAGGATGGCCGGGCACTGTGCCACCTGCAGGTCCCGCCGAGCTCCCGGCCCGTGTTCTTGCTCGCCGGGAAGGGGCAGCCGGCCCAGATGTGGGTCCGCGTGGGCAACTCGACGCGTCAACTGGGCATCGACGAGGCGTTGAGCTACGCGGCGGACCGGTGGGGCCGACGGCGGCTGCGCTGACCGCTCAGCGGCCCACGAACCGCGCCTGCCTGCGCTCGAGGAAACTCCGAACGCCTTCGGCGGCATCCTCGGACGTCATGATCTGTGCCAGCACCTCCTTGAGGTGCGCGCGGGCCGCCTCTTCCCCGTCATCACGCGCGACGCGCGCACTGGCCAGCGTCGCCTGCACTCCCAACGGCGCCTGAGCAGCGATCAACTCGGCGATCTGCACTGCCCGCTCCAGCTGCTCGCCGACCGGAACAACCTCCTGAACCAGACCGATGCGGTAGGCCTGCTGCGCTCCGAACTCCTCGGCGGTCAGCAGGTAGCGCATGGCGTTGCCCCAGCCCAGCTGGGATGCCGCACGCAGCGTGGCACCACCGAACGGCATGATCCCCCGGGCGATCTCCAACTGCCGGAAGCGGACATCCTCGGCCGCGATGACGATGTCTGCCGCGAGCGCCAGTTCGATGCTCAGCGTGAAGGCGATGCCCTGCACGGCCAGCACCACCGGCTTGGGCACCGGCGGGGCCCACATCCCCCACGGGTCGAATTGGTAGGAGCCGGCCAGCGCCCCGGGACCGACCTCGGCCACCTTCGCACCCACCTCGGCCAGATCCAGTCCGGCACTGAAGTGATCGCCAACGGCGTACACCACGCCCACCCGCAGGTCCGGATCGTTGCCCAACTCCTCATAGGCCCGGCTGAAGCCGTCGATGACCTCGAGGTTGAACGCGTTGCGCTTCTCCGGCCGGTTGACCCCGATGAGGAATACGTGGCCGCGTCGTTCGGTGATGACCGTCATGGTGCCTCCTGGAGGTTCGCGCTCGACAGCCCCCAACCTACGCTTGGTGTTCGTGCGCTGGACCCGACTCGCCTTTGTCATCGCCTTCGCGGTGCAGTGCTGGGCGCTGTACGTGCCGCGACCGCCGAGTGTGGAGACGGGACTGCCCCTGGACAAGCTCGTTCACATGGCCCTTTTCGCGGTCGTCACCTGGCTGGGCCTGCGCGCCGGCTGGCGCTGGGTGCTGCCCGCAATGGTGGCGCAGGCGGCCATCAGTGAACTGGTCCAGTCATGGCTCCTACCCAACCGCGGCGGTGACTGGTGGGACTTCGCCGCGGACCTCGTCGGCATCATGATCGGCTGGGGTGTGGCGGCAGTGAGACCGGTCACAGAACGCAAAACGCACGACAGTTCAGGTATCTGATTGCGGTCGACGGGAACGAATACTGTGTGTCGTACCTCGAGATCGCCCCAACCGCACCACCGACGTTTCGCCGTAACCGCCTGCGTCTGGTCACGGTGGACGACCCGCAGCTCCTGATTGACCTGGTCGCGCACTGCAGCCAGGAGAGCCTGTTCCTGCGTTTCCACACCGGAATGTCCGAACTGCGCCCCGCCATGGCCGAGAAGCTCGTGCAGACCCCAGGCCTGGGGCTGCTGAATTCGCGGGGACGCCTCGTGGCCGATGCCCGCTACATCCGGGCTCTCAATGGGGAGTACGAACTCTCGATCCTCATCTGCGACAAGTACCAGGGTCGCGGTCTGGGATCAGCACTGCTGTCGGTCCTGCTGATGCAGGCGGCCGACGACGGCATCGACACCCTCAACGCGGACGTGCTCGCCAGCAACGACCCGATGCTGGCACTACTGGAGAAGCTGGCGCCGGTGGAGTCGCTGGGCTATGAGGACGGCGCCCGCCGACTGCGCCTCAGTCTGGCGCCGATCGCCAGGGTGGCCTAGAACTCAGCCGCCCATCTTCCGCATCTCGTCGTTGATCTCCTGCTCGCTGGGCGGCCGTTCGGCCGGCCCATAAGCCCGAACCCGATGAACAGCAGCGCGATCCCCATTCCGAACATCGCCCACATGGGCCAGAAGTAGCCACCGCCGGACAACGCCCAGACCGCCGTCAGGATCAACCAGACGATCACAAAGATGCCGAAGGTCCGCCAGAAGTCCCGCTTGGCCTTGATCCGCTTCACCGCCGCCGCGCGCAAGTTGTCACTCATAGAACCAGGCTTACTAGCGCACCTGCCATGCGCGCAAGGTCATACCAGCGAATCGCAGCCGATCGACCAGATCATCGCCCATTGCGGTCGAGGGGGTGAGCACGCCGCCCTCGCCCTTCGTGGCCGCCAGGGACAGTCCCGCCTCGGACAGCATGCGCGACGTGGCCGCGTAACCGGGGTCGCCCTTACCCATCACCTCAGCGCCGTAGACGCTGCCGTCGTCAAGAGTGCTGCGGAACTCCACCCGGAAGCCGCCCTTCTCCCGCGACTCCTGATCGGGACCCTCGCCCGGGTCGGGCAGGAAGCGCTGGGCGAGCGAACGCGTGGGACCGAAGGACAGGGCCATCGAACCGCCGGTCGTGCCGGCTGCCAGCGCCGTCGCCCGTGCCCGACCGCCCCAGCCGGGACCGGTCGCCACAACCTCCTTGTAGCGGAATCCGCGGCCGTAGGAGAAGTCGGACAGGAAGTTCGAGCGCCGCACCACGCGGGTGTTGATCATGGCCATGAGGAAGGGCCCGGTCCAGGAATCCAGCACTGGTTCGTAGTTCACCCACACCTGATCACCGGCGTCGGGGCCCGCAGCACCCGGAGTGAGCGCATACGGATCGGACATGATCTTGGCCAGCCTCGGGTCTTGCCGGGCGGCTTCCATCTGGCCGATCCCGCTGGCGATCGTGCCGCCGCTGAAACCACCACTGGCCCAGCGCACCGCCATGACCGTCTCGCCAAGTTCACCCTCAGCCGCCTCGTGCAGCAGATAGACCCCGAGATCGCTGGGGATCGAGTCGAATCCGCTGGCATGCACGATCCGGGCCCCGGTCTCCCGGGCGAGCTGGTCGTAGCGTTCGATGCTCTGCCGCATGAACAGGACCTCACCAGCGAGATCTGCGTAGTGGGTGCCGGCGCGGGCACACGCCTCGACCAGCGGCAGCCCGTACTTCATGTAGGGGCCCACCGTCGTGACGACCGCTTTGGTGGACTCGGCCAGGGCCGCCAACGACTTGGGATCACTCGCGTCGGCCACGATCATGGGCCAACTGACATCGAGGTCGGCGGCCACGTGGGCCAGCCGATCGGGATTGCGACCGGCTAGGGCGATGCGCTCGGGCCCGCCGCGTTCGGCCAGATACTGCGCGACCAGTTTGCCCGTGAACCCGGTTGCACCGTAGACGACAAGATCGAAATCGCTCATGAATCAACCGTACGTGCCATGACGTAATCCGCTTCCTCGACGCCCCCGACCACAAAGGTGCGATTCCCCACAATCGTGAAACCATGCTTTTCGTAGAAGCGAATCGCGCGTGCGTTCAACTCGTTGGTGCCCAGCCAGATGACGTCGTGGCCGATCGCCTGCTCGAGGGCGGTGGCCATCAACTGGGTGGCGACGCCCGACCCCGGAGCGTCGACGTAGATGCGGCGCAACTCGATCGGGTCGCGCCAGGTCGTCGCGATCGGCGGAGTGCCGAACGCGAGCATCAGGTATCCGCTGAGTTCGTCACCGGAGTCGACCACGAAGATCTCGGTCTGCGCCATGTCGGCCAGGAACTGCTGCGGGGACAACCGCGTCGCGATGTGGGCGGCGATGGCCTCCGCGGGAGTGTCCGGCGGGCAGGCGGCCGGGAACGTTCGCCCAGCCAGCCGGGACAGGGCCTGAGCATCACCGGGGGTCGCGGGACGGGGCATACCACCAGGGTAATGAGGCCCGATCCGAACGCTGGCAGGGTCACTTCTGCTTGACTAGGCCTATGAGACGTCTGGCTATGGTGTTCCTGATAATCGGTACGCTGCTCCTGCCCGTGGGAGTCATCGGGCACTGGGCATACCGCACCTTCACCAACACCGACCAGTTCGTTGCCACGGTCGCCCCGCTGACCCAGAGCCCAGAGATCCAGCAGGGCATCGCCGACACGGTGACCGACTCCCTGATCACCGCTGACGGCGCCGCCGCGCAGGTTCAGCAATGGTTCCCCAAGGCGCCCACCGGCCTGGTGCAGACCGTCTCGCAGGCGGTGGTGACCCGGATCAACGCGGTGGTCAAGGAACTGGTGGCCACCGAACAGTTCTCACAACTATGGGCCACCGCGAACGCCGACGTACAGAAGGCCGCCGTCGCGGTGCTCAACAATGAGCCCCCGCCCAGCCTTTCCGTGCAGGACGGCGATCTGGTCCTGAACCTCGACGTGGTCGGCCAGACTGTGCGCGAGCGGGCACAGTCCGAAGGGATCAACCTGCCCGATCTGGGCCTGCAGGCGCCGACGATCGTGCTGATCCAGGACACCCAGATCCAGATCCGCGGGGTCTACTCCTGGGCCGCCCCGCTGATGCAGTGGTTCTGGATCCTGCCGGTGGCCCTGCTGGTGGCCTACGTGGCCATGACCGGGAACGTGCGCCGGATGGGGTACGGGGTCCTGATCGCATCCGGCCTGCTGGCACTGTTCTTGATGACCGGGGAGGGCCTGCTGGCACCGAACCTGTCCGACACGGCCTTCGCCGGGGCGACCGACGACATCTGGAACGTCCTTACGGCCTATCTGGCCCGTGCCGCCTGGATCACGTTCGGGGTGGGCGCGGCGCTGATCGTCGTCGGTTTCTTCGTTGGGGGGCGTGAGCAGCCGACCGATGCCGGCGCCGCCCCCTTGTGCCTAGCTGCGGGCGGCGTGCACGATCTCGCGCGTCACGGCAGCACTCGCGGCCCCGTCGGAGTCGACGGCGAAGAACGCGATGCAGGCCGCCCCTTCCGGGATCCCGCGTAAGGCCCACAACCCGGAGCCACGCCGGAACACGTAATCGATGCCCGACGGGTCGTAGGCGGTCGCGCATCCCCCCGGCGGCGACACGGCCGCCTGCAAGTAGGTGCCCTCCGCAAGGGTCGCGGACACGTGGTAGTCGTCATACAGATTCGGGTACTCGATCATGTCCCCGATGACCGGCGACGGGACGGGCCGCGACACCAGAAAGCGGGCCGGCGCCGACTCCAAGCCGAACTGGTTGCGCGAGCGCACCTCATAGCAGTAGCTGCCCGCTCGAGAGGCAGATCCAGTCTCGTCGCGCCAACTGCCCTGGTTGGGCGACACTGACTCGTCACCGTCGAGCCAGCCCACCTGCTCGTCCCCCTGACAGCGGCCGGCCGGATAGACCCGCACACTCACGAGAACACCGCGGCGCAGGCCGGCGGGGACACTCCACTGCAGCTGCACCGGGCTACCCACACTGTCCCCGCCGCTGATCCGCACGTCGAGTGCGGGCGGACGAGGCTCGAGCAGGCAGTACTTGTTGGCCGGCTTGCGCTGCTTACCCCCGTACAGCCTGATCGCGCCGCGGATGTCATCAGCGGCCAGCCAACTGCAGTTGAAATGGCCGGCGGGCGGCTCGGCGCAGCCATTGCCCGGGGCAGGAGTCATGACTTTGCAGCCGGTCGATCCGACGTGATCCAGGCCGATCACATGTCCCAGTTCGTGCGTGAGCAGCCGCCCGAGGACGGGATCGGGGCCACCCTGCGAGGCGCTGCGCTGGTAGGGCGCGAGGTGGGCGTAGGCACCGCGCTGCGGGCCGATCGTGGCATATCCGGCGTACCCCTTGGTGTCACCGAACGCGATGGTCACTTGGGCGGCCCCGCGGCGCGGCACCTCCTTGAAGGACACCCGCGCCCCGGACCGGTTCCAGTTGGCCGTCGCCTGGCGCACGACCCAGTCGAACTTCGCGGGCATCGCGTTGTAGTACCGGATCGTGGCCCCGGGCCACTTGGGTCCCGGGGCGTTGTACGCGGCTGCCGGAGCCGTGGCTGCCAGCGTCAGCGCCACCACGGCCGTGACCACCATCCGCACGCGCATCGTCACAGGCTACGGCACAGTCACAATCGCGTGATCCACCTTCCGGGCGGTCATCTGAGGAACGCGGCCAGCAACCGGTCCGCCGCAACCGCCGGTGGCAGCTCCCCTGCCAGAACAGCCGCCTCGATGTCGGGCAGCATCGTCGCCATCGTCGCGGACTCGCGGAACTCATCCAGCAGACCGTCGCCGATCAGCGACCACATCCAGCCGATCTGCTGGCGCTGCCGGCGGGTGGCCCGCTCACCGGTGGCCGTGAGCCGCTCCCGGTGCTCCACGATGGTGTCCCAGATCTGCGGCAGCCCCTCGTTGGTCAGCGCCGAGCAGGTCATCACCGGCGGGGTCCAGTTCGGCGACGCCGGGGTCATCAGGTGGATCGCACGCCGGTAGTCGGCGGCCGCCATCCGGGCCCGTTTGACGTTGTCCCCGTCGGCTTTGTTGACGGTGATCAGGTCCGCGATCTCCAGCACGCCGCGCTTGATCCCCTGCAGTTCGTCGCCGGCCCCGGCCAGCATGAGTACCACGAAGATGTCGACCATCTCGCTGACCGTCGTCTCGCTCTGGCCCACGCCCACCGTTTCGACCAGCACCACGTCGAACCCCGCGGCCTCGCACAGCAGGATGCTCTCGCGGGTGGCTCTGGCCACCCCGCCCAGGGAGCGGCCCGCGGGTGAGGGCCGGATGAACGCGTTCGGATCCGCGGACAGCCGTTCCATGCGGGTCTTGTCGCCCAGAATGGCGCCACCGGTTCGGGAGCTGCTGGGGTCCACGGCCAGCACCGCGACCCGCTTGCCGGCCGCCGTCAGGTTGGTGCCGAACTGGTCGATGAACGTGGATTTACCCACCCCTGGCACCCCGGTCAGACCCACCCGGTCGGCGCCGCCGGTGTCCGGCATCACCGCGGTCAGCAGTTCCGAGGCCAGCGCCCGGTGGGCGTGCTTGCGCGACTCGACCAGCGTGATGGCACGCGCCAGCCACATCGTGTTGCCGGACCGCACCAGCTCGGCGAGTTCCCCCGGTGGGGGCAGCGGTGTCCTCACGACAGGAGCTGCTCCAACAGACCCTCCGCGGCCTCGGCGATGACCGTACCCGGCGGGAAGATCGCGGCAGCGCCGGCCTCCCGCAGAGCCGGGAAGTCCTGCGGCGGGATCACCCCGCCCACCACGACCAGGATGTCGGGGCGGCCCAAGTCCGCCAGCGCCTGCTTGAGCTGTGGCACCAGCGTCAGGTGCCCGGCCGCCAGCGACGAGGCGCCGACGATGTCCACGTCGTTCTCGACGGCCTGCCGGGCGACCTCTTCGGGTGTCTGGAACAGCGGCCCGATGTCCACCACGAAGCCGAGGTCGGCGAACGAACTCGCGATCACCTTCTGTCCGCGGTCGTGACCGTCCTGGCCCATCTTCGCGATCAGGATGCGGGGGCGCCGGCCCTCCTGGGCCTCGAACTGTGTGACGCTGGCCTGTACCTGCTCGACGCGCGCGTTGTGGTCTCCCATTTCTTGGCGGTACACCCCCGAAATCGAGCGGATCTCCGCCTTGTGGCGGCCGTAGACACGTTCGAGCGCCTCGCTGATCTCACCGACCGTGGCATGCACGCGGGCAGCTTTGACAGCCAGGTCGAGGAGGTTGCCCGTGTTGTCGCGCGCCGCGCTCTCCAGCGCCTGCAGGGCCACCTCGACGGCACCGGGGTCCCGTTCTGCCTTCAGCTTGGTGAGCTTCGCGATCTGGTCGGCACGCACCGCGGCGTTGTCGACCTTGAGCACCTCGATGTTCTCCGCGGACTCGGGGCGGAACGTGTTCACCCCGATCACCGCCTGCCGGCCGGAGTCGATCCGGGCCTGCGTGCGCGCCGCGGCCTCTTCGATACGCAGCTTGGGGATCCCGGCTTCGATCGCCTTGGCCATGCCGCCGAGCTCCTCCACCTCCTGGATGTGGGTCCAGGCGCGGTCGGACAACTCGCGGGTGAGCCGCTCGATGAAGTAGGAACCACCCCAGGGATCGATCACCCGCGTGGTGCCCGACTCCTGCTGCAGGAAGAGTTGGGTGTTGCGCGCGATGCGGGCACTGAAGTCAGTGGGCAGTGCCAGCGCCTCGTCCAGGGCGTTGGTGTGCAGACTCTGCGTGTGGCCCTGGGTGGCCGCCATCGCCTCGATGCACGTGCGCACCACGTTGTTGAAGACGTCCTGGGCCGTGAGGCTCCAGCCGGAGGTCTGCGAGTGGGTGCGCAACGACTGCGATTTGGGGTTCTTCGGATGGAACTGCGCGACCAGCTCACTCCACAGGAACCGCGCGGCCCGCAGTTTGGCGATCTCCATGTAGTAGTTCATGCCGATCGCCCAGAAGAACGACAGCCGGGGCGCGAACGCATCGACGTCCAGGCCGGTCGCGATGCCCGCTCGTAGGTACTCGACGCCGTCGGCCAGCGTGTAGGCCAACTCCAGGTCGGCCGTGGCTCCGGCCTCCTGCATGTGGTAGCCCGAGATCGAGATGGAGTTGAACCGCGGCATCTTGTCAGAGGTGTAGGCGAAGATGTCCGAGATGATCCGCATCGAGGGGGTGGGAGGGTAGATGTAGGTATTGCGCACCATGAACTCTTTGAGGATGTCGTTCTGAATGGTGCCGGTGAGTTTCTCAGCCGGGACACCCTGCTCCTCGGCGGCCACGATGTACAGGGCCATGACCGGCAGGACCGCGCCGTTCATCGTCATCGACACGCTCATCTTGTCCAGCGGGATGCCGTCGAACAGCACCCGCATGTCCAGGATGGAATCGATCGCCACACCTGCCATGCCGACGTCGCCCTGCACACGGGGGTGGTCGGAGTCATAGCCGCGGTGGGTGGCCAGGTCGAAGGCGATGCTCAGGCCCTTCTGGCCCTGGGCGAGGTTGCGCCGGTAGAACGCGTTGGAGTCCTCGGCGGTGGAGAACCCGGCGTACTGCCGGATGGTCCACGGCTGGTTGACGTACATCGTGGGGTAGGGCCCGCGAAGGTACGGGGGCAGGCCCGGGTAGGTGTCCAGGTGCGTGAGGCCGAGCAGGTCCTGCGCGCTGTACAGGGGCGCCACGTCGATGCCCTCCGGGGTCTCCCAGAGCAACTTGTCGGGCGTGCTGCCAGTGGCCTGCGCGACGGCGGCCTCCCAGGCCTCCCGGTCTGGGTGAGGTGTCCGTGGGGGCAGGCTGATCTTCGTGAAGTCGGTCATCGTGCGGCCTCCGCCCGGGTGAGAACGTCCAGAACATCGACGCCGAGTCCGACGTATTCGTCGACACTGGGGTAGTCGCCCCTGCCGGCGAGGTAGACCCGACGAGCTCCTGCTTGTTTGAGAGCCATGGCTGTCGGTTCGGCCAGTTCGGCGTAGACATCGTCGCTGCTGCAGATGCAGGCGATGTCCGCACCGCTGGCGGCGAAGGCGGCGGCCACACTGGCCGGGTCCGAGTGCCCGTCATCGCTGACCGCTTGGATACCGCCTGCCGCGAACAGGTTGCTGGCGAAGGTCTTGCGGGCGGTGTGCACCGCGATGGGTCCGAGATTGGCCAGGAAGACGGTGGTGCCATCGTTAGCCAGGCGCAACTCCTCGAACGGCTGGGCCAGCCGCCCAACTGGCCATGGCGTGGCCACCGCGAGTCCTGACAGCGGTACCGGCGGTCTGTCATCCGGCTGCGGATCGGGGCCGCGCTCCGGCCGTTGCTCACCGAGCAGCGGGAACTCGCTGACGCCGGTGATGGGCCGCTTGCGGGTGGCGATCTGGGCGTCGCGACGGTCGGCGACCACCGCGATGTCCGCCCCGATCTCGTCGAGCGCTTCCAGCACCCCTCCGGCCGCTTCGATGCGCTGGAAGAAGCTCCAGCCGGCTTTGGCCAGTTCGTCGGTGAAACTCTCGATGTACCAGGAGCCACCGGCCGGATCCAGCACCCGGCCGATCCCGGATTCATCCTGCAACAGCAACTGAGTGTTGCGCGCCAGCCGGCGACCGAGGTCACCCGGCAGGCCGCCCGCGGAGTCGAACGGTGCCAGCGTGACGGCTTGCGCCCCGCCAACGACCGCACCCAGGGTGGCAGCCGTTCCGCGCAGGATGTTGACCCACGGGTCGACCTCGGTGAGCCAGCGGTCAGCGGACGTGGCCACGATCCGGGTGGCGGTCACGGGTTGACCCATCGCGTCCAGCACGGTCGCCCAGCAGTGCCGCAGCGCCCGGATCTTCGCCACGGTGGCGAACACATCGACGTCGGCGGTCACTTCCAGTGTGATCTGGGCGGCATCGCCGACTGCGCGCAGGTAGTGCACCGCAACCGCCAGGATGTAGCCGATCTCCTGGGCCTCGCTGGCACCGGCATCACTGGCTGGGACCCCGGAGGCGGTGAACACCCGCAGCCGGGTGCTCGGATCGGCCAGCGCCACAGCTGCTGTCAGCTCCGTGTCGGCCTCCCCGGTGGTGACCAGCGTCCCGATCGGGTCGATACCCAGTTCTCCTGCGGCGTCGACCCCAGTGACCCCCCGCTGGGCCAGCACCTGCTGGAACCATTCGCCGGCGATCACGCCGTGCACCCCGGCGCGCAGGGACACCGGCGCCACATCGAGCAGCACCCCATCGAGCACCTGACCCAGTTCGGCGGCCGTGCGAATACTGACCCCATCACCGACCCCGAGGTCCAGCACCAGTTCCACGCTGGTCGCACCATTGGCGAGGTCCTGCAGGATCTGCGCATTGGCAACCTTGGGGTCGGGATGAGCCGTGCGCGCCCGGATGTCCCAGCGGCCCTCCGCGAGCGGAGCCACATCCCCGCCTCGCAGTAGCGGATCAAATCCGGGGAACCCGTCCTCGTCAGCCAGGGTGGGCACGTCGGCGGCGGTGTACAGCGGCTCGATCCGCAGACCATCCAGGGTCTGGCCGACGAGGACCTTGTCGAAGTCCTTACCCTTGAGCACCTTGTCGACTGCCGCCAGCCACTGCTCGCGGGTGGGACTGTAATCCGACGTTAGATCCACGTTCTCAGTCACTCCTCGAGGATAGTCCTGAGGTGATGAGCAGGAGGGTCTGCCTAGGAGATGGAGCGACGGTATAGGCGCCGTTGCTCTTCGACAACGATGTGTGCAAACGGGCTAAGCCACCTGCCGATGCGGCACTCGCCGACCTAGGCTGGAGGTGTTTGGGGGCGCATCATGTACGCACAAGCCGTCTTCGCGGTCGTGGCCTTGGTGGTAGGGGTGGGCGCACCGGCTGTTGCGGACGCCACTGCGCAGGACGCCAAGTGCCTGCAGTCCTACAAACACGACCGGCAACGCCTGGTACGTCTCATGGAGGCCGACGCGACCTACTACGACGCGCACGAAGAGGCCACCTCGAAGTTGATCACCGCGATGGACAACCTCCTGCGCGACCCCCAACTACACGACCTCATCCCGCAGCAGGAGGCGGGGACAGCGCAGTTCCGCGACACCGTGCTCCCCATCGTCGCGCAGAGCCGCGACACCGATTACGCCGAGCTCAAACGGTTCAAACGCGTCTACCGCAAGTGCTTCACGACGGACTCCCGGCAGGCCAAGTTCAGCGGCGGGGTGCAGCAGGTCACGAGCGCGTTCCGCAGCCTCTACACCGCGCATGAGGATCTGTTCTGGGCTGAGAGCGCTCTGGTCTCTGCCGACACCGGCACTGCCACCCAAAAACTTCAGGAGGCGCGGGTTGACGTGCTCCCCGCCTCCGACCAGTTCGAACGGGGGATGAGGAAGTTGCGTTCCCTGCACTAGATGGGAGGTGGGAACGATGAGGACAGTCATTGCCCTCGCAACCGCCGCACTGATGATGTCCGCGGCTCCTGCCGTGGCAGCCGACGTCGATCCGACGACGGGCAAGATCCCCGGGTACACCTACGGCGAGGAGGCCTACAACTCCTACACCGCCTGGTCTGGCAGCATGATCTGGATCTGGCAGTTCTCGGCTCAGCACATCGGAGTCAGCCCCACCCCGGTGGCGGGGCAGCCCTTCTACGTGCACGCCCACACTGCCGTGATCGCCCCGCACAGCGTGACCGGGAACGTGTTGTTGACAATCGACCAGGATGCGGGCGGCCTGCCGCTGCGCTACGACCCGAGCCGGCCAACGATCTGCACACGTGGCCAGTTCGATCCGATCGTGGCGACCACCGCGATCCCCTGCACCACCGTGCGCGCCGAGAGTGAGCAGTGGGTGGTCAGCAACCTAGAGCCGGTCGTGCCGGGCTTCGGCATCGACGTACAGGTGCCCTTCGTGGTGGATTCAGCGACCTCGGGCACGGCGGCCATGACGGCGATGTGGGCCACGACCGATGTGTCACTGAAGACCCCGAACGTCCTGGCCACGGTGCCGGTGACGGTCGGTGCCGCACCCGTCCAGCCACAGCCGCCAGTTACTCGCCCCGTCCCGAAGACCTTGCGCAAGTACAAGAAGATCCGCTCGCTGAGCCCAGGCGTCTGCACCGTCAAGGCCCGCACCGTGACCAAGGTCGCCAATGGCTCCTGCGTGCTCAAAGGCAGCAAACGCCCGCACCACAAGCCGCGGGTGGTGCGGTTCACGTGGTAGCTGGTGAGACCTCGCGCCAAACGCGCCACTCACCGCCGCGTTTGGCGCGAGGTCTCATTGACCCGTGGCTGAAGGCTGCCTCCGCGAACACACTCCGACCGACCCCTGCGCGTAGGATCACGGTCAAATGACCCAGCCGTCGCGTGCGCCCGCCCTCCTTGGACTGACGTTGGCCACGGCGATCTGGGGTTCGACCTTCCTGGTCACCAAAGACTCGCTGGACACGATGAGCGTCGGGAACTTCCTGCTCTGGCGCTTCGGGATCGCCGCGGTGATACTGCTCGTCCTCGCCCCCCGGCGCTGGCTGCGGCTGTCGAGGCGGGATGTGCGCCGAGGGCTCATCATCGGGGTCTTCCTCGGCAGCGGATTCCTCGCCCAAACCACTGGGCTGCAGCAGACCTCGGCAGCAGTTTCAGGGTTCCTGACCGGACTGATGGTGGTGCTCACCCCCATCGTGGCGGCGATCCTGTTCCAGGAGCGGATCGCCGCGCGGGGGTGGGTGGCCGTCGTGGTGGCAACTGTGGGCCTGGCCCTGTTGGCGCTGCAAGGATGGGCACTGTCGCCGGGAGCGGGACTGACAATCCTGGGGGCCCTGCTCTTTGCCCTGCAGATCGCCAGCCTGTCGCACTGGGCCACCCCCGACAACAGCTACGGTCTGACCACCGTGGCGGTCGTCGTGGCGGCAGCGATGGCATTGGTAGCTGCGCTGGTCGGTAGCGGGGTGTCACCGCCCGCTGGGACGGATGACTGGGTGGCGGTGCTCTACCTGGCAGTAGGCGCCACCTGTCTGGGATTTGTCCTGCAGGCCTGGAGCCAGGCCCACCTGAGCACCGTGACAGCAGCGGTGATCATGACGCTGGAGCCGGTATTCGCCGGCGCCATCGCGGTACTGATCGGCGGCGAGACCCTGACTGCTCGCATGTGGCTGGGCTCCAGTCTGATCGTGGCGGCCATGCTGGTGGCCGAACTCGGCCCGCGCGCGGGCAAGGATGCGCGGGTGCCACAGATGGAAGCGTTCTAGCCTCTGGTTGACCGGACCGCTAGATGTTTGTGCTCATGGCCACCTGTCTGTCACCGTGGGCCTAAGTATGAGGAGCGGAATGGACGAGGCGGCGCACCAGAAGGCGGCTGTGGCCCCCTGACGGCTGCTCGATACCGTCCGCGCGGCCGGATTCAGTGACGTGCAGTGCGTGGATGAGGTCCTCCCGATCCGCTTCACCGACGCCGATCAGTGGCACACGTGGAGTTGGTCAGTGGGATTGCGAGGCAGCTTTGGTTGAGGATCCCGGAGGATCGTCGGTCCCAGGCCCGCGAGGCAGTGCTGGGTCAAGTCGCGCGGCGTGCCATACCACCCTGACTCGATGTCCGACATGGGTACGCACCCATGATCACGACCTTCGTGATCAGTTCGTCACCTGCAGCCACTCGACGATGGCCGGCCCGAAACGGGCTTGTGCGACATCAAAGCCAGCTGCCAGCAGATCGCGGCCCTCGCAGAACCGCCTACCCGTCGCCCCCCACTCGTCCTGCACCCAGCGGCCGAAGAAGTACTGTTCTCGGTCGGCGTCGGTGTGCCGAGGGGCGATCTCGAGCATCGAGGCGGCAACTGCGTCCACCCCTTCGCCCGTTCGCGCCGACGTCTTGAAGATGGCCGGCAGTTCCTCGTCGAAGGGCCGTGCCAGCGACAGCGATGACCGCAGTTGGTAGTAGGACTGCCCGGCCGCCGGATCGTCGCACTTGTTGAGGATGAACGAGTCCGGGATCTCGATGATGCCCGCCTTGAGGAACTGGATCTCGTCCCCGCCCAGCGGCTGCAGGACCAGATACACATGATCGGCCAGGTACCGGATGTCTAACTCGCTCTGCCCGATGCCCACCGTCTCCACGATGACCACGTCGAACAGCCGCTTGAGCAGCCGCGTCACCTGGAACGTGGTCGGCGCCAGTCCCCCCAGTTCGGCGGCGTTGGACTGGCTGCGGAAGTACGAGCGCTTCTCGCCGGTCGCGAAGCGAGTGCGGGTCCGGTCGCCGAGCAGCGCACCACCTGAGACGTGGCTGGCAGGATCAACGGCGAGCACGGCCACCGACAGATCCGAGTCGGCGAGCATGGCCGGCACCAATCGTGCGACCAGACTCGACTTCCCCGCACCGGGCGTGCCGGTGATACCTATGACCCGCGCCGAGGGTGGCCCCAAGTCCGCCAGAATCTGCGCGCGTTGGACGGCAGCGGCCGGGCGGGTGTCCTCGAACACCGCCACGAGTTGGGAGACGGCGTGTTTGTTCAGCGCACGCGCCGCGTCCAGATTCATCGACTCTCGAGGACCTCGACGATCGCCTCCATGATGTCCATCAGTTCGTAGTCGGCGGGGGTGAAGACCCGCTTGATTCCCATGGACTCCAGCTCCCGGGCGTCAGCTGGCGGGATGATGCCGCCGAACACCACGGCAATGTCCTCGTCGGCGCCCTGCTCGGCCAGACCGTCGAGGATCTGCTTGGCCAGGTCGATGTGTGACCCGGACAGCACCGAGGCTCCGATCACATCCGCGCCCTCCTCGACCGCGGACTGCACGATCTCGTCGGGGCTCAGGCGGATGCCGGAGTAGATGACGTCGAAGCCGACGTGCCGGGCGGACACCGCGATCACCTCGGCACCGTTGGAATGGCCGTCCAGACCGGGTTTGCCGACCACGATGCGCGGCCGGTGGCCCACCTTCTCGGCGATCGCGTTGATGCGCTCGCGCAGCATGTCCACCCGGTCGCCGGTGAGTCCGAGCTGCTGGCCTTCGATGCCGGTCGCCGGGCGGTACTCCCCGAAGACCTCCCGCAACGCCCCTGCCCACTCGCCGGTCGTGACGCGAGCCAGCGCACACTCGATGCTGGGCTCCATCAGGTTGCTGCCGTTCTTGGCCGCCTGCTTCAGCGCCTCGATCGCCGCCTCCGCACGCGCCGTGTCGCGGCGGGCCCGCACATCATCCAGGTTGGCGATGATCTGCTCAGCGGCCTTCTCATCGACCTTGAAGATGCCACCGTCATCACCGGCCGTCAGTGGCGAGGGCAGTCCATCGGTCCACTTGTTCAAGCCCACCACGATCTGCTCACCGGCGTTGATGCGGCTCATCCGCTCACTCATCGAGCGGACCAGCGCGGTCTTCATGTAGCCGCTCTCGATGGCCGGGATGACCCCACCCATGCCCAGGATCGTCTCGATCTCGGCGGTCGCCTCATCCATCAGCGCCTCGACCTTGGCCTGCACCACCGGCGAGCCGTCGAAGAGGTCGGGGTACTCCAGCAGGTCGGTCTCGTAGGCGAGGATCTGCTGCAGGCGAAGGCTCCACTGCTGGTCCCACGGTCGCGGCAGCGACATCGCCTCGTTCCACGCCGGCAATTGCAGGGCGCGGCAGCGGGCGTTGCGGCTCAAGGTGACGCCGAGCGACTCCAGGATGATCCGCCAGGCGTTGTTCTCCGGTTGCGCCTCGGTCAGGCCGAGCGAGTTGACCTGCACGCCGTACCGGAAGCGGCGGTACTTCTCCTCGGTGACGCCGAAGCGGTCGGCGGTGTAGGAGTCCCACAGCTCACCGAAGGCGCGCATCTTGCACATCTCCTCGATGAACCGGATGCCCGCATTGACGAAGAAGGAGATGCGGCCCACCGCACGCTCGAACTGCTCATCGGTGAAGTGACCCCGCTCCTTGAGCAGATCCAGCAGGCTGATCGCGTTGGCCAGCGCGAAGGCCAGCTCCTGCACCGGCGTGGCCCCGGCCTCCTGCAGGTGGTAGCTGCAGATGTTCGAGGCATTCCACTTCGGGATTGCCTCCAGGCAGTACTCGTACATCTCCGCGATCAGGCGCATGGACGCCTGCGGCGGGTAGATGTAGGTGCCGCGGGCGAGGTACTCCTTGATGAGGTCGTTCTGCGTGGTCCCCTGCAGTTTCGCCTCGTCCTCGCCCCGTTCGCGGGCCAGTGCCACATACAGCGCCAACAGCCACATCGCCGTGCCGTTGATGGTCATCGACGTGTTCATCTTCTCCAGCGGGATGCCGTCGAAGAGCACGTGGAAGTCGTCCAGGGAGTTGATCGGCACGCCCACTTTGCCCACTTCGGGGCGCGCGATGGGGTCGTCGGAGTCGTATCCGCACTGGGTGGGCAGGTCGAAGGCGATGCTCAGACCGGTCTGCCCCTTCTCCAGGTTCGAGCGGTACAACTCGTTGGAGGCCTTGGCGCTGGAGTGACCGGCGTAGGTGCGGATGATCCACGGGCGGTCGGCGGCAGGCAGTTCGTGGGCTGGCGTACTCATGCTTCATTATCCGCACGAGGCGTTCCCGGATGTTACCCACGGGTAGGTCTGGGCACAAACAGATTCGGCGGCCCCTGACCTCGGGACCGCCGAATCCGTGTCACGTGTCCGCTACGGCTTCTTACGCACCGCGGCGAATCGTACGGTTGCCGGTGCCGAGGCATTGCCTGCGGCATCCTTGGCCACGATCACGATCACGTGCTTCTTGCCCTTGCCGCCCTTGGCCTTGACCTTGGTCTTGAAGGGCGACGTACAGGCCTTCGCCGGCTTCTTGTCGACCTTGCAGGTGAAGGTCGCGCCGGCCTCCGAGGTGAATCTCACGGAAACCTTGGCCTTGGCCACCTTCGCCTTGGTCTTCTTTTTCGGAGCCTTGGTGATCTTCACCACTGGCGCGGTGGCGTCCTTCACCTGCGGGGCCGGACCAGCGACCGGCGGCGTCACCGGTAGAGCGGCCGTGGTGAAGGTCTGGTCGGAGCCCTCACTCAGAACCACACCATCGCGCATGGCGATCAGCCGGAAGTGGTAGGTCGTGGCCGGGCTCAGACCGGTCAGGCTCTCAGCCACCGCAACCCCGCCCGTGTCCGAGCCACCGTCCTTGACGGCCGTGAACTGGTCGTAGTCGGTCGTCGTGCCCCACTCGAACTGGTAGTCCGTCGCGTGGCCCTTGGACGTATGGGTCCCGTTCACCGTCGCCACGTCGGTCCCGACCGCAGAGGCCGCGTCCGTCTGGGACTTCGGCAGTCCGAAGGTGTCGCACACGCGGGTCCCGATACCCCACTGCTGTAGGGTGCCCGTATCCACGGCAGCGAGATCACTGACGGTCAGCGTCCAGACGCCACTGGAATCCTGCCCATTGAAGGCCGACAGCGGCTCCTCGGGACGGTAGGTTCCGGTGAAGGCCCCGAGGCCGGCGTTGTAGGTCGCGTTGTCCACCGGACCGGCCGCGCTGTCATCGAGGACGAGATCCACGATGTTGTCGTGATCAGTTCCATTGGTTCCCGCGCCGATCCGGTTGACCAGGATCACCGTCGTCGCGTCATGAGTCAGCGTGATCTTGAGGTCGCCCACCCACGTGTGCAGAAGTTCCCCGATGCTCACCGTCAGGTTCTGCACCGGTCCAGTGCCGGACATCGTCAGAGTCGATGTGACTCCCGCGGGATTGTTGTCAGGAATCCCCTTGGGCACGTCAGTGCTGTTCTGGAAACTGCCCAGAACCAGGTTCTGCACCGGAATGGCGACCGGCCCGTCCGGACCCGTGACGGACACCGTCAGGGCCACATTCGCCGAACATGGCTGGTTCTCCGGCAGCGTCACCATGAAGGCGGGGCTGTTCGCTTCCTGGGCTCCGGTCCCTATCGTCGGCCACGTCGAGGAGGACCTGGTGACGGTGCCCTGCGTCGAACTCAAGGTCCCGGTCAATCCGGCGATCGGTGCAGCAGTGAGGTTCTGCAGCGTCGTCTTGACCGCCAGCGTCTCACCCGGTTCCGCAACCCCGTCGCCGTCGCCGCGCGGGGCGTCGTCGTCGACGGAGGTGGCCTTGAACAGCAGGGACGGCGGCAACGTGAAGTCCTCCACAGCCGCGTTGGCGCCCGCACTGGCAGTGGAGGCGAAGAAGCCCATACCGCGGTTGGCGAACACCGACCAGACCGTGTTCAGGTTCACGCCGTTGACCGACGCCGACTGCAGGATCGCGTCGCGCATGGTCAGCATGCTCGGAGCGTTCGGCGAGAGCCGCATACCGCCGGTGATGATCTTCAGTGCATCGTTGCGGCCCAAGGCCTTGCGCAGATCCCACATCGTCTGCGACCAGATCTCGCCGCCGTCATGCACGCCGTTGGTGGTGCCCACCTTGCCCAGATCGCCGTAGGTGTACCCACCGGATCCGGCCGTTCCCGAAGCCGGACACTGGACGGCCGGTGCGCCCACGGCACAGTCGATGGCCTGGAGACGGATGCGGGAGATGCCGCCGAAGATGCCGGGGACTCCGGTCGAGTAGTCAGCGAGCCAGACGTCGGCAGTCCCGGGTGCGTCAGTGCGGGTCCCTTCACCCACCAGCAGGTCCAGGGAGTAGAAGTCCGACCAGCCCTCACCCATCGCTCCCGACTGCAGCTGGGTCAGCCCGCCGCCGTTGCCGACGAGGCGGTTGGACAGGCCGTGTCCGTACTCGTGGTACACGACATCCGCGGCCGCACTGCCGTCGGTGTCGTACTGCACGCCAGCCGCTGAGGGCGCGCCGTCCCACATGTACATCTGCATCCGCGGCGAGGATCCGTCGGCAGGTGTCGCGAAGTTCGCGTTGTTGATGCCGCTGGAATCCTGCGCTTCGGCCAGGACGGCGTCACCGCCGACGCCTTGACCGGAGGAGTTGACGTGCTCGAAGTTGCGCGAGGCCTCATCGAAGCCGATCGGGGCCTGCAGCAGATGGTCGTGGAAGTGGTTGGTGAGGTAGAAGAGGCCAACGGCACCAGCGTTGCGGTTCACCGTCTTCGTGGCCAGGTTGGCACTGTCCCACGTGCATCCGAACGCGGGGCATCCGGCCTGGGTGTACCACGTCATGGGGTAGCTCCAGTTACCCGAACCAACGTTGCGGATCACCTGCTCGCCCGCCTGGTAGCCGTTCGAGCCGTTGTTGTCGACATACGTATGGGTGTTGTTGCCCTTCAGCTGGTTCAGATCGGCCGCCGAGCGGTCCAGCCAGGTCGGATCCGTGCCGAAGTTGACCGTGGTCGGTGCCAGCACCTGCGACGGGAAGTCCTTCCAGACGGCAGCATCGTTGGAGTCGAAGGCGGTCAGGGAATGCCGGGCGAGGATGTCGCCGGTCAGCGCGTCCACCACGACCCGGTACAGGATCGAGTCGGCATCCAGGACCTGCACCTCCCAGGCCAGCCGGTCCTGACCGGCCTGCGCGAAGACCACCAGCCCCGCCGACTCCGCGTACGTGGTGTAGGTCGTCTTCTGATCAGCAGCGTTCGAGCGGCTCTTCACCGGGGGTACGGACTGGTCGCCGCCGACGTCGGCGCGAGCGGCCAGCAACGCCTCATCGGCACCGAGGGTAGGCGTCGTGGACGGCACCGACAGGTTGGGCACGGGCGAGCCACTGATATTGATCAACTGCCCCTTCTCCGTGACGTTGCCACGCAGGTAGGTGTCGAACGACTCGAGGCCGTCGAACTTCTGGGCGTACGTCAGGTGCGTGACCCCGTCGATCGACGTATAGGACTCGGTGAGCTGCAATGCGGCGAGGTCGGCTGAGTCCAGGCCGAGGGCTGCCTTGTTCGCACGGACGTAGTCGAGCACGATGTCTGATGGCTGCGCCGTCGAACGGGCTGTCAGGAACTTGTCGGTCCGACCCACGAACGACACCGCGCCGGTGGCGGGATCGGTGTCCGCGAAGCCTTCCGCTCCTAGCCCGGCCGCCAGCCTGGAGGTCTTGAGCGGAGCGACGGGCGGCGCCTTCTGGTCCAGTCGCACATCGACGTTGGGCAGCAACTGCTCCTGATGGTCGGCAGCGGCAGTCGCTGACTGCGCTCCGGAGAATCCGATGATTGCTGCCGCTAGGCCGAGCAGGCCAACTCGGACGGTATTCGCACTTTTCATGTCTGCCGCTTATCTGTAAAGTCCGGCCCCCGACTCGGCGAACGTACACCCGAATGGCCCCATTTACAAGCTTTTTTCAAGATAAGGCGGACATACTGCGGCATATTGAGATAAGATACGCTCCACACCCAATTGGATCTTAGGTAAGGCTTTCATACTCTTCATCACTGAGCAGACGCGACCTGATCAGGAAGCGGTGCCCGGTCGGCGCCTCAAGAGAGAAGCCGGCACCACGTCCCACCACCAAGTCGATCGTCAGGTGGGTGTGCTTCCAGTACTCGAACTGCGGGGCAGACATGTAGACCGGGATCTCCCCCACCCCCTCGACGTCCAGCACACCCCACAGCACGTCGGCGACCTCCGAAACCATGAACTCCCCGGCCGGGTAACACATCGGTGAACTGCCGTCGCAACAACCACCCGACTGGTGGAACATCAACGGTCCGTTCTCGCCGAAGAGGCGGCGGAGCATCTCCGCCGCCTCTGGCGTCACGTCCACTCGTGACATTTAGAAGAAGCCAAGCTTCTTCGGGGAGTAGCTCACGAGCAGGTTCTTGGTCTGCTGGTAGTGCTCCAGCATTCGCAGGTGGTTCTCCCGCCCGATGCCTGAGCCCTTGTACCCACCGAACGCGGCGTGCGCCGGGTAAGCGTGGTAGCAGTTGGTCCAGACGCGGCCGGCCTGGATGGTGCGACCGGCGCGATAGGCGGTGTTGATGTTGCGGCTCCACACGCCGGCCCCGAGGCCGTAGAGGGTGTCGTTGGCGATGTGCATGGCATCGTCGAAGTCACTGAAGTTGGTCACGGACACGACCGGACCGAAGATCTCCTCCTGGAAGATCCGCATCGAGTTCTTGCCCTCGAAGATCGTGGGCGCCACGTAGTAGCCCTCGCTCAGGTCGCCGCCGAGATCCACCCGCTCACCGCCGGTGATCAGGCGCGCGCCCTCCTGCTGGCCGATCTCGATGTAGCTCAGGATCTTCTCGAGCTGGTCGTTGCTGGCCTGGGCACCGATCATCGTGTCGGTATCCAGCGGGTTGCCCTGCAGGACCGCCTTGGTGCGTTCGGTGGCATCGGACAGGAACGAGTCGTAGATCGAGTCCTGGATCAGTGCGCGGCTCGGGCAGGTGCAGACCTCACCCTGGTTGAGCGCGAACATCGTGAAGCCCTCGAGCGCCTTGTCGTAGAAGTCGTCGTTGGCCTGGGCGATGTCATCGAAGAAGATGTTCGGGCTCTTGCCGCCGAGTTCGAGGGTGACGGGGATGATGTTGGCGCTGGCGTACTGCATGATCAGCCGGCCCGTGGTGGTCTCGCCGGTGAAGGCGATCTTGCGGATGCGCGGGCTGGAGGCCAAGGGCTTTCCGGCCTCAACGCCGAAGCCATTGACGACGTTCAGTACGCCGGGCGGCAGCAGGTCGCCGACGAGATCCATCAGCCACATGATCGAGGCGGGTGTCTGCTCGGCCGGCTTGAGGACCACGGCGTTGCCCGCGGCCAGAGCCGGGGCGAGCTTCCACACGGCCATCAGGATGGGGAAGTTCCAGGGGATGATCTGCCCGACCACACCGAGCGGCTCGTGGAAGTGGTAGGCGACGGTGTCCTCATCGAGTTCGGAGATCGCACCCTCTTGCCCGCGCAGGACGCCGGCGAAGTACTTGAAGTGATCGATGGCCAACGGGATGTCGGCGGCCAGCGTCTCGCGGACGGGCTTGCCGTTCTCCCATGACTCCGCCACCGCGATCGCATCGAGGTTCTCCTCCATGCGCAGGGCGATGCGGTTGATGATGTCCGCGCGCTCGGTGGGAGACATCTTGCCCCAGGCCGGCGCTGCGGCATGGGCGGCGTCCAGGGCGAGTTCGATGTCCTCCGCGGTCGACCGGGCGACCTCGCAGAAGGGCTTGCCGTTGACCGGCGACACGTTTTCGAAGTACTGACCCTTGACGGGTGCTACGCGCTTGCCACCGATCCAGTTGTCGTAGCGGGCTTCGTAGCTGACGACGCTGCCTTCAGCGCCGGGCGGTGCGTAAACGGTCATGGAGTGAACCTTCCAAGCTCTCCCCGGCGGTTCCGGGACGTGGAAGCACCGTAGGCACGGCAAGGTTGCAACTAGGTTGCACAAATGAGATCTGGGTCACAGGCTGTGGGTCGGCGGGGCCGCCGAATTGCTCGGGTGGCCCGGGACTTTTCCGGGGTAGTTGGTGCGCGACGCCCGGCCGCGACAACAACAACCCCGGAAAGAAGGTAACCCAGAACCGCAGACGTGGTTCGTCACGCAGCAGGCGTTCGTCCGCGGTACCGCCGTTCGTCAAAACCGGCCGCGACACGCCGAACCGATGTCTACGGGACGAACGCCTGCGGCGGCCGCGAGCTTTTCACGCGTTGTTGGGTCGAAACGCGGCACGGGAGAACAACAACCCCGGAAAAGCGGCCCACACCAAGCCGGACCGATGTACACGGGACGAACGCCTGCGGCGGCCGCGAGCTTTTCACGCGTTGTTGGGTCGAAACGCGGCACGGGAGAACAACAACCCCGGAAAAGCGGCCCACACCAAGCCGGACCGATGTACACGGGACGAAGGCCTGCGGCCTGTCACCGGCGAACCGTCAGCGCGGCCCCCCCGGCAGCCGCGGCAGCGGGACCGACAACAACTTGTGCAGCCGGTCCAGTCGCGCCAACAACCCGATCCGCTTCGGCGACGACGCCGGCAGCGCCCGCAGCGCGGCCTGGATGACCTCGACGTCATCGCGGCCGTCCTCCCCCACCGAGAACTGCAGCAGGGACTGCGAATCACCGGACGCCAGGGCCGCCCGCCGGACGCGCGCTCGCAACTCCGCCCGCGCCTCCGAGATCTCCGGCGACTGCGACGCGGGCAGCAGCGGGCCGGCATACAGCGTGATCGCCGCCCGGGTGTCGCCACGGTCAAGCGCTTCCACCACCTCCCGGGCATCCGTCAGGACCTCCTGCGACAACCGATACGGCCTGGACTGCAACGCCTCCTCGCCCAGAATCTTGCGCAGCCGGGCCATCTCAGCCCGCACCGTCACCAAGGGCACATCGTGCTCATGCAGCAGCACCGCGAGCCGCTCCCCGCTGAGCCCGTTGGGATGGGCGCTGAGCAGGTACAGCATTTCGGAGTGGCGGGCCGACAGCCGGATCTGGTCACCGTCACGCAGCAGCAGCGCGCGGTCCCGTCCCAGCACCTGCAGTTGCGCCTGCGTCCGCGCCGGCTGCTGGGTGGCCAGCCACTGTTCCACGGCCATGGCCGTGGCCCGCACCATGGCCAGGGCCTGCGGAGTCGCGACCTGATCGCGACCCGTGACGTCGAGGACCCCGAGCGCGCGGCCGGTGTGCGGATCGTGAATAGGCACCGCGGTGCAACTCCACGGCTGGACCGTCCCGCGGAAGTGCTCGGAGGCGAAGATCTGCACCGGGGCGTTCAGGGTCAGTGCCGTGCCCGGCGCGTTGGTCCCGGCATCGGCCTCTGACCAACTACTGCCTGGCACAAAACCCATGCCCTCCGCCCGCGACAGCAGGTCGGTGTCGCCCTCCACCCACAACAGGTGCCCGCCCGCGTCACCAAGTGCGACCACATGCCCGCTCGACGCCGCCGGATCCACAAGCAGCGACCGGATCATGGGCAATGCACCTGCCAGCGGGCTCGCCTGCCGAGCCGCCTGCAGGGCACCGGCGTCCCACACCAACGGGGGCGCCTGGGCGCCGGGATCCACCCCATCGGCCACGCTGCGCCGCCAGGAGTCGAGCACCAAGGACCGCACGGTTGCCGCCGCCGAGGCATCACCAGTGAGGAATTTCTCCTGGGCGATGTGCACCGCCCAGGCAACCGAGCCCAGGTCCGGTGCCACCCAATGCGTGGGAGGTCGCCCGCGTGGCATGAACCGAGGGTACGTGCATCCCGGCGAGAAGTCTCCCGCTCTTCCGGAGCCCGGCAACGGAATAGCCGCCCAGAAGGCGGTGTTGACAGCGGTATGCATCCCCGCGTGACGATCAACATGCCCGAGATCCCCAAAGGCCTGCCGATGATCCACGCCTTCGCGGGTTTCGTGGACGCTGGTCACAGCATCCGGCAGACGGTCTCCCACCTGCGAAGCACGCTTCCACATCAGCTCGTGGCTGAGATCAGCGTGGACGACATCTACGACTACCGCGCCCGCCGGCCGATCATGACCTTCGACCGTGACCACTTCTCCAGCATCGACATGCCCCAGGTGAAGTTGGAGTTCTTCTGGGACGACCGCTCAAAGCCTTTCCTCGTCCTGCACGGCCCGGAGCCCGACCTCGGTTGGCAGCAGGTCACGCAGTGTGTCATCGAGCTCGCCGAACACTACAAGGTCAGCAAGACGCTGGGCCTGCAGGCAATCCCGTGGCCCGCGCCCGCACACCCGCGACATCATGGTCACCGCGCATGCCAGCGATCCCAGCCTCGTGCAGGCGCGCCCGGCCATCGTGGACCGTGTGGACGTGCCCGGCAGCCTCACCAACCTCATCGAGTTCGCCACCGGCCGGGCCGGCATCCCCGCTCTCGGCTTCGCCGTGCACATCCCCCACTACCTCGTGAACACGGAGTACCCGACGGGCGCGCTCACGGTCATCGACGAGATCGGCAAGGCCGCCGAGCTGACCCTGGAGACCGGGGACCTGTCGATCGCCGCGGCTCGCGTTCTGGCGGAGATCGACGAGTCGGTGGCCAGCAGTGCTGAGAACCAAGAGGTCGTCGCGGCCCTCGAGCAGCAGTACGACGCGGAGACCGCCAACTGGCCGAACCAGCTGCCGAGCAGCGAGGAACTCATGGATCAGATCGAACAGTTCCTGGCGGACCAGGATCCCGAAGAGTAACTGCCTACCGCGCGAACCAGGCGTGCGTCACCGCGACCATCGCCCGTAGGCCCACCCCGATGGCGCGCTCGTCCACGTCGAAGGTGCTGGCATGCAGGTCCAGGGTTTCGCCGTCGCCGTTGTGCACGCCTAGGCGTCCGTACGTGCCGGGCACGCGGTCGGTGTACCAGGCGAACGAGTCGCCGCCCCACGACTGTTCCGTGGGAACCACCGCATCCTGGCCCAGTTCCTCAGCGATCGCGTCGGCCCATAGCGCCGTGGGTTCGACGTGATTGTCGACTGGGGGCACCCCCTGCCGGTGGTACAACTCCCAGCGCACGCCGGAGTCTCCGAGGATCAACTCCACGGACTCGTTGAGCAAACGGCGCTGCGCTTCCCACACCACCCGGTCGGGGGTCCGCAAGGTGCCGATCAGCACGGCTTTGGCCGGGATCACGTTCGGGGCGTCGCCGGACACCGCCGAACCCCACACCAGCCGGATCGGGCCCTTGTCCGCGCGCTCCACCCGCTCGGTGAGCACCTGCGGCAGGCGCAATGAAAGCTCAGCCATCACGGTGATCAAATCGATCGTCGCCTCCGGGCGGGCAGTGTGACCACCCGGTCCGTGCAACGTGATCCGGATCAGGTCGGATGCCGACGACACCGGCCCACTGCGCAGACCGATCGTGCCCACCTTCTTCTTGGGGTCACAATGCAGTCCGAACACCCCACCCACGTCGTCGAAATGGCCCTCCTCGATGACGTCCACCGCCCCACCGGGCACCGACTCCTCCGCGGGTTCGAAGATGAGGCGCACCCGGCCCTGCGGCGGATGCGCTGCGAAGTACAGGCCGGCCCCGAGCAGGATCGCGGTGTGCACGTCGTGCCCGCAGGCGTGCGCCTTCCCAGGTTCCTGGGAGCGGTAGGACGTGTGACACTCATCGTCCATGGACAGGGCGTCGATGTCAGCGCGCAGTGCCAGCACCGGACCGTCGCCGGTGCCGACGTCACACACCAACCCCGTGCCGCAGTTGAGCACCTTCGGTTCCAGCCCCGCGACCTGCAGGCGCCGCACGATGGTCGCCGTGGTCCGCCGCTCCTGGCTGGACAGTTCCGGATGTGCGTGCAGATCTCGCCGTAAAGCGATCAGTTCCTCTGCGCGCGACTGCGCCCACTGCTCGATTCTCACGTCAAATCCGCCGCCAGTTCCTCACGTAGAAGGGTCACCACATCCTGCAGGGAGCCGCCGTGAGCCACTACGGCTCGCTGCCGGTTGGCAGACGACCCCACCTCCAGTATCTCGCGCACGCTCGTGAGCGCGTCGAGGGTCCCGAGCCCGGCGGCCACCGGCTCGAGCATGTCCACCATCTGAGTGATGTTTTCCGCGAACGACTGGGTGCGGCCGTCGGTGTCGAGCATGACGCGGCCGTCGAGGCCGTACCGGGCGGCGCGCCACTTGTTCTCCCGCGCAACCCAGCTCGGCATGTCGGGCAGGGGGTTGCCGGCGTCGACCTGCTGATCCATCCAGACGATCAGGGCTTGGGCGAGGGCGGCGATCGCGCGCACCTCGCGCAGCGTGGGGATGCCGTCGCACATGCGAATCTCGACCGTGCCGTAGGTCGGGTGCGGCCGGATGTCCCACCACACCTCCTTGACGCTCTTGATCGTCTCGGCATTGATGAGCGCGGTCATGAACCGCTCGAAGGAGGCCCAGTCGGCCATCCACGGCGGCAGCCCCGAGGTGGGCATGATCTCGAAGATCTTGCTGCGGATGCTGGCCAGGCCGGTGTCGTCGCCGAGCCAGTACGGGCTGCTGGTCGACAGGGCCAGCATCTGCGGCAGGAAGTTCAGCATCGAGTCGATGAACATGATCGCCTTCTCTTTGCTGCGCACCCCGACGTGGAAATGCACGCCATGGATCGCCAAGCGTCGAGCGGGCCATCCGATCTCGTCGAGCAGCCACTGGTAACGCTCGCCGGGGCTGAGGTTCATCCGGTCCCAGACCGCATACGGATGGGTGCCGGAGGACTCCAACGCCAGGCCGCGTTCATCGAGCAGCGGCTTGAGTTCCAGATGGGTGGCCTTGAGGTCGGCCACCGCGTCGTCGGGGGTGTCACACACCCCGGTGATGATCTCGATGCTGGAGTTGAAGAGTTCGTGTTTGGCTTTGGGGTGGTCGTTGTCGGGATGCCCCTGTCCCACGATGCCGAGGAGTTCGTCCGCCACTTCGGTGAGCCGGCCGGTCTCTTTACTCACGATTCCGTACTCGACCTCGACCCCGAGGGTCGGCACGCCCGACGGCGTGAAGTCCACGTGCATGCCGTTCAACGTAGTGGTTCGGCACAGTCGGGGGCATCTGGAGCGCGCTCGCGAGGGGATGGGTCTGTCCCGGTACGAAGGCCTCCGGTACCATTGAAGAGCCCTCGACTCGAGACGTCCGAGGACCGAGGTCCCCATCGTCTAGCGGCCTAGGACTCCGCCCTTTCAAGGCGGCAGCGCGGGTTCGAATCCCGTTGGGGGCACGCAGTAACGGATCGACTATGGTTGTTCCAGTAAGGCCCCGTAGCGCAGTTGGTTAGCGCGCCGCCCTGTCACGGCGGAGGTCGCCGGTTCGAGCCCGGTCGGGGTCGCTCGAGTCCCTTGTGGACTTTCGGCCAGGTAGCTCAGTTGGTACGAGCGTCCGACTGAAAATCGGAAGGTCGGCGGTTCGACCCCGCCCCTGGCCACCTTCGAGGGGTGCAACAAACCCCCTGCCCTCTGGAGCAAACCACGCCAGACCGTTTCCACCGCAGCAATGCCCCCGGTCAACCCCCGCCCACACCGGCCAACGCCTGTGCGTTCGCTTCGACCTCCCCGTCGGTGTCGCTGGACTCCCCCCGGCTGTTGGCCCATTGCGAATAGCCGATCGCCGCTGCCGTGGCGAGGATCACAGCGATGCCGCCCACCACGTTGTCGATGACGCGCTGTTTGCCCAACTCTCCCACCTGTGTGACGGCCGTCGAGTTGAGCGCTGCCGTGGCCGGAACCATGAAGACGTAATAGACCCACGCCAGCCCGCTCAGTCGGGCGAACAGCGCGACGAGAAGGAACACCAGACCGATGGCATAGACCACAAGCAGCGAAGTCACCTGGCTAACCACCCCGATGACGAACACCGACCCGAAGATCGTGCCGAGCACGCGGAAGACCGTCGGCCTGAGGGTCTGGGCCGTGCCGATCGGGGCCATCACCAGGATCACTGCGATGAGGAACGCCCCGCCGATCATCTTCGGGTTGGCGAGCACATAGAACGTCGACACCGTCACGAGCGTGGTGATCATCACCGTGTACGTCGTCGCCTCGCTCTGCGAGTGCGGGGTGAGTGTCGGCGCCGGGCGCTTGCGCATCATGAACATCACGAGAAGTGCTGGGATGAGGCCACCGACGAAGAAGGTCAGTGCCATCCACAGCAGGTACTCGGTGTCCAAACGGTCAACCGTCGCCGCACCGTCCCAAGCCGGAGGGTCGATGAGTGCCCACGCCAACATCACGGGCACCAACAGACCGGACTTCTGCAAGCCCGCCCGGGACAGACGTCCCACAGTCATGCACAGGATCGCCATCAGCGCCGCACCGGAGACGGGCGACAGACCCGCCACGATCGCCAGTGGGGCGAGGAACCCCATGACGATCGCGACGATCACCGCGTAGCGCCGCGCGCCCGACATCGCCGCGGCCGCGCCCACGATGGCCGGTATCGACGCCCAGGTAGCGGCCCCTTGGGGTTTCCCGGTGCCCACCCAGGTGACGAGCAGCATCACGATCGCCGGCAACAGCACGAGCACGACGGCGATCGCCACCAGGATCAGGCGGCGCTTGACAGGCATCCGGGCCGCCTGGTTTGTAGCAACCTTGCCGGACTCCCGAGCAGTCATGCCAGAAGCCTAGAGCCCGAGCGGATGGGATCGGCGACCCAAGAAACGGCCCCCACACCCGCTTCTTCGGCGTACTCAGCGCCAGCCGCCGATGGCCGGAGAACGGCAACCGCCGGAGGCCAACGGTCATCACCAAATACGGAACCCGCGGCGCCACCAAGTGCCACAGTGCGCTCTCTGTACCGACGGGACGGCACAGAGTGCCACTGGCGGCATGCAGTTCAGGGTCGGTAGGGCTCGCTGACGTCAGCGAGTCCAATCTGCGTGCGGCCGTCGTCGCCGTAAACCGGCACCGGGGCCTGCGATGTTCCACCGGTGGTCAGGCGAGGCCGCCCCTGGTCCGTGAGCAAGCCGTAGTCGATCCAGCCCCAAGCACCGTTAGTGGCCACGGCGGGCACAAGGTCCGGAAGGTTACTGTTGCCCGGGACGCCGAGGGACACTGTGGCGCTCACAGCAGCGTTGGCAGGGTCGAGCTTGTCGGTGATGGCCGCGTAGAGACGCCAGTGGGTCCCGTCAGCGACGTCGATGCGAAGCCCGTCGGCAGGTAGCGGTGCAAGGTGCTGGGGGTTGGCCGGGTCGAACTCATCCGTCAAAGGGATTGCGTCTCGCTGAACCGCCGGACCGGTGGAGCCTGCAACGCCGCCCCCGGGGGTGTTGCAGCGGGGGCCGTCGAAGCAGACCAACTCGACCCGCAGGTACGTGGCGCCCGACGGCAGGTCCGTGAAGGGCACGCTGGCGGGCCCGACGCCGTTGATGATCAGGGGTGCGCGCAGGGGCTTGTCGGCTAGCTCCCCCGGCGGCCTCGGTCCTGCGGTAGCGGCCACACCTCCAACCGCCAACGAGGCCACTAATGCTGCGCCCATGACCGCCAGCCGCCGGCGCCGACGAGTCTGGGAGGTGGCCAATGTGACGAGCTCACGGCGCAGCTCGCTGGTGAACATGGGATCCATGGCGGCGTTCATCGTGTGCTCCTGAGCGGCTGCGAGGCGGAGGGGGTCGTGGCAGCTGGGGTCTGTGCCAGCCGCAGTCGGATGCGCTGCCATCTGGACCGGGCAGCAGCGTCGGTCAGACCGAGAGTCTGTGCGGCTGCACTGATGGGGAAGCCCTCGAGGGCGATAAGCGCCAGCAGTTGCTGATCGGCAGGCCCGAGCCTTCGGACTGCCGAAACGAGTGCCGGATCAAGGTCGAGGTCCGCCCGGCTGAGGGCGACTGTGTCGGCGGGGGCGCTTTGCTCCTCCTGTCTCGGGAGCCGTGAAATGAAGGCGCGATGGCGCCGCATCGCGCGGCCGCGGTTGAGGCACAGATTGTTCGCCACAACCAATAACCATGGGAGCACGGATCCGTCCACGACCGGGACGTCCTTTCGCCGGCGCCACAACTCAAGGAACGCGGCCGCGACGACGTCCTCGGAGTCGTGGACGTCGCAGGTCAGGCGCAGCACGTGACGGAAGACGCGTTGGTGATGGAGATCAAAGATCAGCCCGAAGGCGACTCCATCACCGGCGAGGGAGGAGGCCCACGCCTGCTGCTCATCGATTGTGTCCACGCTTGTACATGTCCGCGGGGCCGGAACCTGCATCAACCCCTCCCGGCAGCTCTCGGGCTCCTGTGGCTTGCCATCCCTCGCCGCCCCGTTCATGGGAGTCAGCATGCCGGGTCACTCATGTCTCGCGTGAGTCGGACCGGAACCTCCCGTCATTCCACCCGACGAGCGGGAGTAGACCCCAAACTGTCAGGTCGACCGATCCTGCTGTCAGGTATCCGATGCAAACGGACACACGAGGACAAACGGCAGGACATGCGGTCTTCAGTCGACTAACGGCGTCCCAAGCGCGCCTGTCCGTGCCCCTGTGTCTCGCTGTTTGTCTCATGGGTTCGCCTGCCTCTGAGTGAGTGGCAGGCACGGTTGTCGACGAGGCTGAAACCCCGAGTAGCGGCACCTGTCTCCTCGACCGACGTCGATTTCTACAGCCCGACAGAGTCGGCGCCGTATAGCGTCCGTTGTGAACAAGGGCGGGTCCGAGAACTGGATATGAGCGTTGGGCACGTTTCAGAGCCTGCGACCGCGGTGCCGGGGCTCACGAACACGCCGAGTGCTCATCCATGGCCCAGGCAAGCGGCGCCCACTAGTCCTGCGGCACCGGTGCTGGCCAAACCGCGCACGTTCGCCATCACCTCACGTGAGTGGCTTGTTCACCGGTCGTCGACCACATCTGGTTGACGCCCCACCAAGATCAACCAGATGTGGACAGACACGCCGCAGTTTCTGTCCGAAATGTCCTTTCCCACGGCGCGTCGCTGGTTGGGAACGATCGTGAGCGTCGATCTCCCAACCAGATGTGGACACGAAACCGGGATCACCCCAAACTGGCGCGGAAGCACCGGATGTGTTGTGGTCTCACACCCGAGCAAGACCCGCACGGGAGCCCCCTCCCTGCATGTCACACTCGCCCGTCTCCGAACGCACCCAGAGCAGCACACGCCTTGTGCCATACTCCAGTGCCGGACGCGTCAACCCAGGAGCAGCCATGAGCGACACCACCAGCTCGGATCCGCTCGAGGCCCTTGGCCCCGACACCCTGCGGAGCGTTGCTGATTCGCTGTGGCAGTCCGAACTCGACCTGTCATCGCTACCGGACGGGATCCGCATTGCGCTCACCAGCGAGAAGAACAGCCCTGAGGCCTACGGCGAGCGCATGCAGGCGTTCCTGCGCTACCTCAGCGAGCATCCCGTGGAGCACGCGCCGAGCTACGAGAAGACCTACGAACACTTGCTGCCCTTCTGCACCCGGCTGTCCCCCCAGCAGGCCTATGCGATCTCGGTGAACCTCCTCGGACCACCGGCGTCCATCGGGTACGACATGGTGCCGACGAAGGCGAACTTCGAGTTCCCCCGTGACTTCGGGCCGAAGCCCCGAAGCGCCGTCGGATGGCACTTCTTCGTCGGGAGTTGCTGGGACGAGGACGGTGCGGAGTACGGCGTGGAGCTGATGTTCTTCCAGGCCGGGGTCTTCCCGCCACCCGTGGCCGCGGGCTTCGGGCTGACGGAGGACGAGAACCAGGTCGTCGAAGTCCAGTTGGCCGTCAGCAAAGCCGGCGAGGGTCACTGGCAGGCGGACCCCGTCTGCCTCGGGGGAACCAGTGGTCTGGTCTCGCACACAACGAACCCGTTCAGTTACACGGTCGGTCGCAACACGATGGCCTGCCACGACGCTGAGCAGTTCTTCCCGATCACGGTCAAGGCCTGGGGAGTGGATAGGGGCGAAACCCCATCCCGCGAGCTCGCGGTCGACATCACGTTCACCTCGGGAAAGCAGTACCTGTTCCAGGGAGCCGACGGCTGCATGCCCGCGGTCGACGGCGTGGGGTCGTTGTACTACTCGATTCCCAACATCAGTCTCGACCCGTCCTGCAGCACACTCACCCTCGATGGACGCACCATTCGGCTGGTGCGGGGCCAGTTCTGGTTCGACCGCCAGTGGGGCTACATCTCCGGTGTCTCGCGCTCCAAAGTCATGCGCGCCGCCTCGTTCAGCAAGGACCCCAACCCCGCAGGCTGGGACTGGTTCATGGCCCAGTTCCTCGGTGACCGCCAGATCACCGTGTTCGCCCCGCACGCCAGCGAGCGCTCGCAGTACTACGAGCAGACGGGGCCGGAGCCGCCCGGGACGATGATCGTGCGCGTGGGCGGCACCTACATGGACGCCGACCGCGGTCAGGCCCTCACCTGGGGAACACTGCGGATCACCGACTGGATCAAGGCCGTCAACTCTCCCAACCCGCAGCGCTACGCGGTCACCAACACCTGGTACCCCAACCGGTGGGAGTTCGAGTTCGACGACGTCGTGCCCGAAGACATCAGACGCGTGACGATGACCCCGATCGTCCAGGTCGCGCAGGTGGGCTTCTTCGCCAACGGCGCCCAGTACGCCGAGGGCGCGGTGATCCTGACCGACCCCGATGGCAACGACATCGGGCGCGGCTTTGCGGAGTCGGTTGCCTATGCCGACACCCGCGACACCGTGCACCGGATTGCTGGGCTCCCGGACAGCCAGGCCCACATCGATTCGCTGTCCCATCGAACGATCCCCAAGTCGCTGGCGGTGCTCAACACCGCCTACGTGCTCGCGCATCAGGCCGAACTCGCTGAGGTAGTCAGCCAATCGGTCGGGCTCGAGTTCTTCACCCAGCCGCAACCGAAACCTGAGTAGTCCTCGACGCCTACTCGTCTGCCATGTGGCGATGGCTGGGTCGGACCCCAGGCGGGCTGCCACGGTCGCCGCTCAGTGTCGCCTGATAGTAGCCGGGCGGGGTGTCGCGGCGGTGGTGCACGGCAACCATGTGCGCACCAAGGCCTACCGTCGCCGCATCTGTGGCTGCGAACCGCACTTCGCCCGCTCGCTTGCGCCATTCTGGGTGCTGCCAACCAGTCCACGGAGCCGACCATGACCCAAAATTCGACCGGGGGTGCTCGCGCCCGCCAATTCGGAAGAATCGCGGTGGTAGCCACGGTGGGTTTGTGGCCACCGTTGATCGTCGGCCGACTCATCCTGGGGCCACCCGCGATCACGATGCTGCTCTTCGGCACTCTGGTCGGCTTCTTGAACACCGCCGCCGCTGGGAGACGGCTGGGAACGGCCGCCACCATCGCCTTCGTCCTCGTCGCTCCCGTGGCCCTCGTGGCAGGGCAGGACCCGGTTGCCGGCACCTGCCTGATGGCGCTCGGGTGCCTGGCCGTCGGTACCAGCGCCTACTGGCAGCGGTTCAGCGCGTTCAATGTCGGACTGGCCGGGACTCTGTTCATCGTGGCCTCCCCCGCCGCCACGACCGACCTCCTGGATGGCGGCCCTGCGCAGTCGGAATACCTGCTGGCGGTCCTGTTTGGCACCCTGCTCTGCGGGCTGTGGCCGGTGGCGATACTCCCGCTGCTGCACTTCGTAAAGGACATCCCTGCGCAGGCACACCATGAGAAGGCCGAGACGCTTCGCTACCTCGTGACGATGACGGTCCTCGTGTCTGCGACGACTTTCTACGCGCTGGCCTTCGCGAGGGACTCGAATGGCCTGTGGCTGCCGCTGACCCTGCTCATGGTGTTGCAGATCGCGCCGGACACGACGCGGCACCGGGCTTTCCAGCGGGTCTACGGCACCATCGCCGGAGCGCTCACATCAGCCGTAGTGGCGACCGTGTTCCACGGCACTTGGGTGATCGCTCTGGTCGCCGTCATCGCCTTCCTGGGCGTACTCGCCACCGTGGGCCATCAGCCGTACAGCTACTACGCGTTCTTCCTGACCGTCCTGGTCCTTTTGGGTGTCTCGGCCACCGAACCGCCATTGGAGGCGAGCATGCAACGCATCATCTACACGGTGATCGGCTGCGCTCTCGCCTTGACCGCCTACCTGATTGAGCGACCGTTCATCGCCGATCACACGCCGCCGGAATAGTCTGTCTCCCTCGACAGCTCTACTCCCCGGGGATGGGCAGCCGACCTCACCGGTTCTGGCAGAACGGCCGGACCCGGGAACCGGTGGCCGACATGGGAGCAACAGTCGAAATCCGGTCGGGCTCGACATCATCCACGAGATGGCTTACGACCAGCCAGGACCGGCGCAAGGCCTCATGCAACGTCATCTGAGCACTCACTTTCAAACCACCCCTCATTTCGTCCCTCTACCAGAGTATCGGCATCGGAAATCGTCGCCTGAAGAGGTCCTTCCCACTGATTCCGTCGCGCCTTCGACGTCAGCCATCTCCTGCCATGGCTGAGATGAGCCTGCTGCCTCGTCGACGGACAGCCGTGCATTCCTCGCCCCGTTGTGGGCGAGCGCCGACGCGCCCGTCAGTCCGGGCACTTCCCCCGGTCGCTTCGTGCGTCTGTGAAACGGTGGTACTGTGAAACTGTGAAGAATCTGACCGTGGCCGTTCCCGATGAGGTGTACCGCTTGGCGCGTGTCCGGGCGGCTGAGTCAGGGACCTCAGTAAGCGCCCTGGTCACCGCCTACTTGAAATCCCTCGCAAGCGGTTCGGCCGAGTTCGATCGCAAAGCTCAACTCCAACGAGATGTCCTCGCGGACGTCACCGAGTTTCGCGCCGGTGATCGGCTGAGTCGAGAGGAGGTCCACGACCGTGCCGTTCGTTGACACGAACGTTGTGTTGTACGCGGTCTCTACCCATCCATCCGAGGTGTCGAAGGCGCAGATCGCTCGCACACTCCTCGAGTCTGCGGACATCTGTTTATCCACTCAGGTGCTGCAAGAGTTCTACGTACAAGCCACCCGCCAATCTCGGCCCGATGCCCTCTCGCGTGATCAGGCCGCGGCGCTCGTCGAGGCCCTCACCAGGTTCTCCGTCCAAGACGTGACTGTCTCGATCGTGCGCGCAGCCATTCACACGATGAGCCGGTTCAACCTGTCGTACTGGGATGCCGCCATCATCGAGGCAGCCCGTGAGCTGGGCTGCGCGCAATTGCTCTCCGAGGACCTCTCGCACGGACAGGACTACAACGGGGTCACGGTCGTGAATCCGTTCCTGTAGGCGCAGCACCAACTCGAGTTCCAGCCTCGGCGTCAGCAGTCCATTGGGATATCGACGCGGATTTACAATGCGTCAGTGCCGACTGCGAAGCCGAGCGTGCGGCATCTGGTGCGCGCGCGACCTCGCCGATCTTCGGTACACCGAGCCACTGACCGTCGAGGATCTCGCGAAGGTCGAGCACATGTCTCGGGCCCACTTCTCCCGCGAGTACAAGAAGGCGTTCGGTGAGTCGCCGTACTCGTATCTGCTCACGCGCCGCCTGGAACGCGCGGCGACACTGCTGCGCAGCACCGACTGGTCGGTCGCAGACATTTGCATAACTCCTACCGGGTGGCTCAAGGCACAGCGATCGCCTGAGCCTTTGGACCGCGCGGCGAAGGTCTCGACATCGGCCGATGTGGTAGGCGCCCACGTGGCAGCATCAGTCGACCTTCGCCAGAAGAGCCCTAGTTCGCTCGTGGTCCGGGGCATCCGACACGGGCGATCCAGGAACACCAGCGCGTCGGCGGACGTGAATCATGGCAATCGTGATCTCCACAGCGCCGTCACGTGCGGTCCAGATTGAACCGATGTACGTCAAGCCGATTCCTGGAGCCACGCCGCGCAATGCCTCGCGGCCGATCCGCGGGTCAGAGCCAACGAGGTCGGCGCGCCTGCCGTACCCGCCTTCGGTCAGAACTCTGAAGCGGCAACCCCCCAGTCGTCGCATCGCTACCTGGGCCCTGCAAACCTTCCACGGCCCGACCCACGCTTCCCCAGGTCACCAACGCCAGCGCCAACTCCTCCTCCTCCATCTCGTTCACTGCGGCCAGCCCGCGATCCTCCAACTCGTCGCGCAGCCGCAATCGTGTCCGCCATTTGGGTGGTGTCGGCGGGTACGCCAGGTGCGCTAATCCCGGCCCGGTGAGCATCGCCACCGGTGGGGCAACTCCGGAGTCTGACCACTTCACCAGCTCGATCCCGGCCAGGACAGAACTGATCGCCCAGTGCGCGGCGAAAGCCTCGACGTCGGCGAGGTCGTAGGGGCTGGCGATGAGGCGCAGCGCGAGCGAGTCGTTGATCCCGGTGCGTAGCCACTGGGCGCGTAGCGTCGGGTCGGCGCGGTCGGACGTGCCGTAGGTCCAGGCCAGATAGGTGATGGAGTGAGGCTCCAGCGGCACCGAACGCATCGTGTCACGGATCCACTCCAGGCTCGGATTGCGGGCCATCACGCCGAGGTAGAACTTCGCCGGCAGCGGGTCGTCGGCGTCGACCTCCAGGCTGATCCGGTCAACCTCGTCGGGGTGCATCCCGCAGTCCCACATAGTGCTCCACGGCTCGCCGGGCATCTCCGGGACCGGCTGCGGGGCGATCCCGCGGCACAGCGCCGACACCTGCCACGCGTTGGCGCCATGGGTCAGCGCCACGTGTTTGGGGTCCCGGGCGTGGGCCGCCGCGTCCTGCGGGGTTTGGTACCCGCGCCGGGGACAACACTTAGCCTTCTTCACGGCGTGCCACGACGCCCGGGAGTGATTGGCTCTGATCGGACGACCCGCGAGGCGCTGCTCGAGGGTGTACCACTCGAGCACCGCCGGGGCGGCATCCGCCAACTCCAGACAGGACAGGTAGCCGCCCAGTGCGGCCAGAATCCGTTCCTGTTCCAGATCATGGCCGGTGTCGATGCGGCCGTCCGGGTATAGCGTGACCGGGTGCCGCTTCGAGCCCTTGGTGCTATTGCGGCTGGTCCGGCACGCCACGTTGACCGTCACTGGTCCGGGTAGGTCAGGCATCGGGTACCACCTCCACCCGCTGCACCCACGCCGGCGTGACCGGCAGCAGGTCGCGCTGCCTGCCCAACACACCCACGATCACCGGCACCGGGGCGGGCACCGACGGCCATGGGGTGAACCCGTCCGTGAGCACGATCACTGTCTGCGGCGCCGGGCGGCAGGCCAGTGCCCCCGTGATACCTGCTCCCATGTCTGTGCCGCCACCACCGGCCAGTCGCACCTCGCGCACGTCGCGGACCGGCTGCACGGCGTGCACCGCAGCGTCCACCGCCAGCACTGTCACGCTGCTGTCCGGCACGGCCAACGACGCCAACACCGCCTTCACCTCCCCCAGCGCCTGCGCCAGCAGCCCGTCATCGATGCTGCCCGAGGTGTCGATCACCACCGCCACCGCCGGCACTGGACGGCGCAACGCGGGCACGATGGCCTTGCCCACCGCGTGCTGACGGCGGGAGATCTTCGAATACGTGTAGTCGACCTGACCCTGACCCCAACCAACCCCGCGGCGGACGGCCGCGTGCAGCACCTGCTGCCAGGGCACCACCGGATCCAGGATGTGCCGGACCCACCGCCCCCACTCCCCGGCCACATTGCCGTACTCGCGGCAGTGCTCCCGGAACTCAATCGCCACCATCTTGCGGATCCCCTCAGCGCCCTGCGTCGACAGTCCGGGCATCTGCTCGTCAGCAGGCGGCAGGTCGTAATCGCGGGCCATCCCGTCACAGCCACTCCCACACGTCTGGTCCGGGTCCAGTCCCAATGGCGACTTCGTCACCGGCAAGGCCCGCAACAGCCGAAAGTACTCCTCCGCCGAACGGTTCGGATCCTGATACACCTGCCGCGGCTGGGGCAGGCCGACGTCGAAGGGCAACACCTCCGAGACCGTAAGATCCGTGGCCAGCTTCCACCGGTCCCGACCCGCCGCGTCCACACCGCAGTCCAGGGCCCTGCCCGCATGGTCGGCCAACAGGTGCCACACCTGATGAGCGACCTCCCCGGCCAGCACCTGCACATCCGTGGCCACCGCCCACAACGGGTTCACATACAGCCGCCAATAGACATCAGCGGACATCCGCGCCACCCGCTCCGTCGGCACTGTCACCAGCGCGTAAACCGCGGTCGACAGGTAGGGCAAATCCCCGGCCGACTGCGAGACCAGCCACAACTTCGCCGCGGCCATCCGCTGCTCCACATCACGGTCGATCACAGCAGACCAGCCAGTTGCAGCGCCGGAGCGAACACCGTCAACCCCGCTGGTAGGTCCGCCCCCGCCGGCCGCCGCCCAGGACGCAACAACGCCCGCACCACCGGCACCGCCGAGTCCAGACTCGAATGCCCCGCTGCCCCGACACACACCCCCATGGCCGCGGTCCACCGTTGCGGACTCGGATCAGACGTGTAAGCGGCCAACACCCCCTGCAGAGCCACATGCACCCGGTCGGGGCGCAAACCCTTCAGCCCATCTCCCATCGGGTCGGCGAGCAGCTCCTCCGGATCCGGAAGATCCAACGCCGACCGCCACGTCAGGAACTCATGCCCCACCGGCGCCCCCACCGCCCCGTACACAAGTAGCCGACGCACCTCCTCGCCCGCCCCGGCGTACCCGGCGATCGCCAGCAGTTGCGCCGCGTAGTCCCACGTCCGCGGCGTGGGGAAGGCCCGGCCCCGGCCAGCGGCATCCTTCGGAATCGAGGAGAGCTGCCCACCCCGGGTACGCAGGAAACCCGCAACAAGACCGCGTTCAGCCATCGCCAATCTGTCGAAGGTGGACGGTCGCTCCGGCACCGGCAGCACCGGCCAATCCCCGGTCACGATCGACTCCGTGTACACATCCAGCGGCAACGACCACTCCAGATGCACAAACCGGTTCGCCGTCGGCGCGGCCAACTCCCACCCCGAAGCGGCCACATCCGCCGGGTTCGCCGCCGCTCCGAACGACACCCGCTGCGGCAACTGCAACGCCCCCACCTGAGCATGGGTCAACGGCCGCAATGCCGCCGCCTGCACCGCGGGCGAAGCCGTCGTCCACTCATCAAAGAAGACAATCGACGGCTTCGGCTCCTCCGAAACCCGCACCGCCCACCCCGGCGGCGCCAACGTCACCCGATCCCCGTGCACCACCGGCAGCCCCGCAAAATCCGAGGGCTCATAGTGCGAACAGATCAACGTTTCCACATGCCAACCGCTGCCCGTCGCCGACTCAATCACCGCCGTCTTCCCCGCCCCCGGATCACCCCACAACAGGAACGGAATCCGCGCGGTGATGCACACCCCCACCGCCTGCAGCACTGCCTCATACGACTGCCGATCCCTGGCCATAACTTCCCCTTCCGTCAAGTGCCGAGTGAAACACGCACCTACGACAAGTGGGGTTGGTCGTTGTCGACGATCGAAGCCGGGCACTGGCGATCATCTGGGGTCAGCTCTGAACAAGGGCACGACAAATCACACCGTGTCGCCTGCGCAACATCCCCCATGCTGACGCCCCCGCCGCCGACCTGAGGAAAAGGCGCCTGTTAACGCCCTGCCGTCGCCTGGGAGTTAACAAGGCGCAGCCAAACGATCCGTGGAGCTGACCTCCGCTGCCGGCTTCTTGTCATTTTCGCCGTAACCATCGGGCTGCCATTCGCTCCGCTCAGCCCAGCGCGGGCCTTACCGCAGGACCTTGTGATCAGCCAGGTCTACGCAGAAGGCGGTGAACCAGGCTCGTTCTTCCAGAGCGATTTCCCGGAACTGTTCAACCGAGGCCACTCCAGCGTCTGCCTCAACCATTGCGGTCTAGTGCGGGCATCGCCGTGACGTCCACTGTGACCGGCAAGGCCAAGAAGGGTAAGACCCGCTACTTCAGGCTGATCAAAGGCAGCCAGGCGGAGTTGTCCATCCGCACCTTCGGCCACAAAGGCTGGTGGTTGGTGATCACTCAGTCAGCGGCTGGCATCGGCTACATCCCATTCAGCCAGCGGATCTTCTACGTGGACGGCAGGCGGCTCTGAACGTCCTACGGGACCCATGTCACGCAACGTTCACTCGAACGTATTCCGGATTTGCGCCACACCCTGTCTCTCGCCAGCTCGCAGTGGGATACTTGACAGCGAAGGTGAGGGTCAATGAGCGAGATAGACATGACCACGCGGCACGAGGGCCACACCCCCGCGACCGCACCGGAGAGCCCACAGGCGGCCAGTGACATCGCGGCAGCGCCCGCCGACGCTCCCCCACCCACGCAGCGCCCGCCCTATCCGGGCCTCCCGGCGGTGATTCACGGCAACGGGGCGATCGCTCATGTCATGCGGCATGTGTGCGGCGGCGTCATCGGCTACCCCATCACCCCGTCCACCGAGATCTCGGAACTGTTCGAGGCCGCCCGCTCCGAAGGCGGCGTCAACGTGTGGGGCAAGCACCCCTTCTTCTTCGAACCCGAAGGGGAGCACTCCGCGCAGAGCGGTGCGCTCGGAGCAGCGCTCACCGGCGGGCAGTTCATCTCCAACGCCTCGTCGAGCCAGGGCATCCTCTACGCGATGGAGTCGCACTACGTGACCGTCGGTAAGAAGACGGGCGGCTTCGTGCTGCAGGTCGCGGCCCGCGTGGTGTCCAAGCACTCCCTCAACGTGATGGCCGGCCACGACGACGTCTACGCGCTGCTGTCGGCCGGCTACACGATCCTGTTCGGCTCGAACCCGCAGGAGGCCGCCGATCTCGCGGCGATTTCCTACCGGACCTCAGCACTGTCGCTCATCCCGGTCGCCAATGCCATGGATGGGTTTTCCACCAGCCACATGATCAGCGAGGCGTTGTTACCCGAACCCGAACTGCTGCGCGACTACCTCGGTGACCCCGCCGGGCGGATTGCGAGCCCCACTGTCGCCCAGGACATCCTGTTCGGTGCCAAAGGCCGAGTCGTCGCCTTGAACCAGTACCTCGACCGCCACCGCGATGACTTCCGACCGGCAGATCTCGCAGCTCTGAAAGCACACATCGACGACATGGCCGCACAGGTGGAGGCCGACAATGACGGCGACCTGATCGAGACGACTCTGCGTTTTGTCCCTGACGAGCTGCACGGCCAGTGGCAGCGCCAATGGCGTAACGCTTTCCAGAAGGGGACCCGGCAACTCGTGCCTGCCCTGGTCGACGTGAACACTCCGGGGCTGACGGGCGCTGTCCAGAACCAGCCCGACTTCCAGGCCGGAGCGGTCGACCACCGCACTCACTTCGCCAGCGCAGTCCCAGCATTGACCCGCCGGGCCATGGCCGAGTACGCGACGCTGACCGGCCGGGCCTACTCCCCAGTCATGGCCTACGACTGCGACGACGCCGACTACATCATGATCGGGCTGGGCTCGATCACCGACGATGTCCGGGCGGTCCTACCCGTCTTGCGGGCACGAGGGATGAAGGTCGGCGTCGTGAGCGTGAAGCTCCTGCAGCCGTTCCCCGAAGCGGAGCTCATCGAGGCGATCGCGGGCGCAAAGGCAATCACGGTGCTCGAGCGTTCCGACCAGACCGCCCTGACCGCTCTTGTGACCCAGGCGCTGTTCCGGGCCGGAGCCAACGCCGTTGAGCCGCGCCACGAGGGCATCCCCGCCCTCGCCACGCAGCCCCGCCTCACGACGGCGATCTTCGGGCTGGGCGGGCACGACGTCCAGCCCCGCCACATCATTGCCGCGTTCGAGCAGATGACCACTGCTGACAGCGCCCCGCTGATCTACCTGGGCTCGCAGTTCTTCACGCAGACCTCATCCGCGCAGATGGCCGACGTACAGGCTCGCCTGCGGGTCGCCTACCCGGAGACCGAACTCATGGCCTTGGAGACCGGCCCCAACCCCGTTCTCCTGCCCGAGTCCGCGATCCGGATCCGCTTCCATTCCGTGGGTGGGTACGGCACCATCGCGACCGGCAAACTGCTGACCGACATCCTCGCCGGCGTCCTGCAGATGCACTCCAAATCCGCACCTAAATACGGCTCCGAAAAGAGCGGTGCGCCGACCAACTACTACATCACGCTGAGCCCGGAACCCGTGCTGATCACCAACGCCGAACTCGAAGACGTCGAGATCGTGGTGTCGCCTGACCATCGTGCGTTCATCCACGCGAATCCGCTCAAGGGCCTGGTGGAAGGCGGCACCTTCATCCTGCAGTCCGACCTGTCGCCGGAGGACGTCTGGCGAGAGTTGCCACGGCACGCCCGGCGCACCATCCGCGACCGCCAGATCCGCTTCCTGGTCGTGGACGCATTCAAGGTGGCCAAGCGGCACGCCCCGACCGCGGAGCTCGAAACCCGCATGATGGGCATCGCATTCATCGGAGCAGTCGTCGGTCACGTTGAGCAGATCGCCGGCGGCGCGTCCGAGGACGCCATCGCCGAGAAGGTCCGCGCGCAGATCCTCAAGAAGTTCGGCAGCAAGGGTGACGCCGTCGTCGAGGGCAACATGGAGGTCATCCGGGAGGGGATGGAAGCCACCGAGGTCGTCGACTACGACACCCCGCTGTTCCTGGCGATCGATGAGGCCCCGCCGGTGACTCTGCGGCGTCCCGGGACCGCCTCGACGCAGATGTGCGCCACAGCCGCGAGTACCGCCGGCCTGTTCGACCCGTCCTACTACGAGGATGCCACCGCCCGCCCGTTCCGGGAGGGCACGATCGGCGAGGCGCCAGTGCTGCCGGGGGCCGGGCTGTTCATGCCCGCGGGCACAGCAGCATCCAAGGACAAGGGGCTGTTCCGCCGGACGGTGCCCCACTTCGACTTCTCCACGTGCACCGGATGCATGGAGTGCGCCCTGGCGTGCCCCGACGCCGCGATCCCCAACACGATCCACGAGATCCACGATCTGATCCTGACCGGGATCAAGGAGATCGACGTCACCGAGGCGCAGCGGGATGCGCTGCGGGTCCACGTGTACACCCTCGCGGAGGGCGTGCGGGAGTCCTACCGGCAGGACAAGACCCCCCGCGCGTTCGCCGACATCGTCGCCGAGGTCGCGACTGGGATCGATGACGGGCAACCCACTCTGCGGCGCAACATCGAGCGACTGGTGGCGAAGCTGGCCACCTACCCGGTGGCCCGCACCCGGCCCTTCTTCGACGCGATGGAAAGCAGCGTCCCCGGCACCGGCGGGTTGTTCGCCGCCACGATCGACCCCTGGAAGTGCACAGGCTGTCTGGAGTGCATCGACGTCTGCGGGCCGGGTTCGTTGACCCCCACCGACGAGGACACCGACGTGCTCCTCGGGCTGCAGGACACGTTCGAGTTCATGACCGAACTGCCGAACACCCCTGCTCGCTTCCTCGAGGACTCAGCGACCCCGGGCGGAGACCTCAAACGCCTCATGCTGGACCGGGACAACTTCTACGCCACGACCGGGGGCCATGGCGCGTGCCGTGGCTGCGGTGAGGTCACGGCGATCCGGCTGGTGATGGCCGCGAGCCATGCACTGGCCGACGACCGGCGGCGTGCCCACCAGCGCGACCTCGACGACCTCGTGGACCGCCTGCAGGCAAAGCTTGCGACTCTCACCGAGGAGCCCGCACGCCACCAGCGCGTGCAGGCGGCTCTGAACACTCTGCAGCGCAGGCTCTACCTCTATGAGGGCGGTCCGACCGGTAACGGTCCCGCTCCGGTGGTGGTCGCCAACGCCACCGGGTGCAGCAGCGTCTACGCCTCGACCATGCCCTACAACTCCTACAGTGATCCGTGGGTGAACAGCCTGTTCCAGGACAGTTCCCCGCTGGCCAAGGGGATCTTCGAGGGCATCGCCGCGCAACTCACCGAGGATGTCCGCGCCTTGCGCATCGCAGCCCTCGAACTCGACGACGCCTACGACGAGGCCCGCGACGAGCGTGCCCTGCGGATCCTGTCCTGGGAGAAGTTCACCCCTGCTGAACTCGCGCTGCTGCCCACCATCATGAGCATCGGCGGCGACGGCGCGAGCTACGACATCGGCTTCGGTGCGATGTCGCGGGTACTGGCCAGCGACACTCCGCTGAAGATGCTGGTCCTGGACTCCGGGGCCTACTCCAACACCGGCGGCCAAGCCTCCACGTCGAGCTTCACCGGGCAGGACTCCGATCTCTCACGGTTCGGTGGTTCGCACACCGGCAAGCATGAGGCGCGCAAGGAACTGGCCCTCATCGCCTCCTTCCACCCGCATGTGTATGCGTGCTCGACGAGCACGGCGTTCCACGGCCACTTCCTCGAGACGACCCTTGAGTACCTGGGCTACGACAAGGCGCCGGCCGTCATGAACGTCTACACCCCCTGCGGGTCCGAGCACGGCATTCCCGAATCGTCGTCCAACGCCCGGGCCCGGCTCGCCGTCGAGAGTCGCATGCATCCGCTGTTCGTGCATGACCCGCGCCGCGGCACCACCATGCACGACTGGTTCTCGATCGACGGCAACCCGGACGCGCAGTCGGCATGGACCACCAAGACGCTGGAGTACCTCGACGACTCCGGTGCCCTGCAGTTGCTGACCACACCCTTGACCCCGGCCGAGTTCGCACTCGGTGAGGTGCGGTTCAAGAAGCAGTTCCGTATCCTGCGGCCCGAGGAGCAGGCACTGGCCACCCCGATCGACGAGTACGTGGAACTGTCGGCGGAGCAACGCACCCAGCACGTGCCGTTCGTCTACGCGACCGATGACCAGCGGCACCTGATCAAGGTGGCCTGCTCGCACAAGATCGTCGCTCTGGTCGATGATCGGCGCCGGTACTGGCAGACATTGCAGTACCTGTCCGGGGTACACGAGGCGCAACTCACGGCATTGCACCGCGCGGACATCGAAGACCTCCAGACGCGATTCGAAGAGGCCGCAGCGGCGCGCGAGACCTCCTTGGATGACATCGCGCGAGCCATGTCTGAGTTGGCGACTTCTAGCAGAGCACCAGCAGGAGCGGCTATGCCGGTCATGTCCTCTGCCGCCCCCAGGGCGGCCCCAACCGTCGCTGCGCCGGATGCGGCGGCGCACGGTCCGATCTGGCTCGACACCGCCGACGAGGCGCTGTGCAACGACTGCGGCACGTGTTACCAGGAACTCCCCCAGTTCTTCGCGAAGACCACGGTGGTCATCGACGGCGAGGCCCGCGTGATCGCGCGCATGATCCCGGGGGCAGCGCAGACGGTGGAAGTGACCCCCGACATCGCCAAACGGATCGATCGGGTGCGAGCCAACTGCGATGCGGAGATCATCCGATGACCGCCGAGCTCGACTATCAAGTTGAGTTGCTGCGCAGACGACTGGTCAGCGACCCGCGCGCCTTCCGTGAGGTGTTCATCTCCGAGGGGATGCAGGCCGTGGCCTGGGAGTTCCAGCAGCCCGAGTTGGGCGCGGAGTTCACCGATCGCATGTGGTCCATGCTGGTGCGCGGCGACGATGCGAGCACCCTGCTGATGCGGTTCGTGTGGAACCTTCCCCTGTCAGGCAAGCGCAAATTCATCCGCGCCCTGGACACACATCTGTCGCAGCGCTACCCGATGTTCGAGGGCCTGTCGCAAGGCTGGCCCGCGCACAGTTGCATCGAGCCGTACGTGCGCGACGCCGACCAGCGCGCTGAGGACTTCGGCCTGGTGAACCAGGGTTTCCTGGGATACCTGGAGCTGGGATACACCCAGCAAGAGGTCGACTTGATCGTGTGGCTCGAGGTGCTGCGCGACAAGCAGTGCGAGGAGAAGCCCTGCGAGCTCGGGGTGTTCCTGGCCGAGTGCCGTGAACCCACCGGCGGCTGCCCGGTGGCCATCCACATTCCGCAGGTGATCGAGTTGATCGGCACGGGTCGGTTCCAGGAAGCGCTGGAGCTGCTGGAATCCAGCAATCCGCTGCCGGACGTGACGGGTCGGGTCTGCCCGCAGGAGCTGCAGTGTCAGGGGGTGTGTATCCAGAAGAAGCCGATCGCAATCGGCCAGCTCGAGTGGTACCTGCCCGAACGCGAGAAACGGATCGATCCACAGGGCACCGCCCGACGTTTGGCACGGGTCCGCGATCCGTGGGAGCGGGCGACGCACCCGCCGGTGGCCATCATCGGGTCGGGTCCATCAGGCCTCATCAACGCCTATCTGCTGGCTGCCCAGGGCTTCCCGGTGACGGTCTTCGAGGCATTCCACGCCCTCGGCGGGGTGCTGCGGTACGGCATCCCCGAGTTCCGCCTGCCCAATGAGCTGATCGACGACGTCGTGGCGAAGATCCGGATGCTCGGCGGGCGGTTCGTGATGAACTTCGTGGTCGGCAAGACGGCGACCCTGCAGGACCTGCGCGATGCCGGCTTCGCCCGGATCTTCGTGGGCACCGGGGCAGGGCTGCCGCGGTTCATGAACGTTCCCGGCGAACACCTGCTCAACGTGATGTCGGCCAACGAATTCCTGACCCGGGTCAACCTCATGCAGGGGCTGCGGGCCGACTTCGAAACCCCGCTGCCCGAGACCGACGGCAAGGAGATCCTGGTCATCGGGGGCGGCAACACCGCGATGGATGCCGCCCGCACCGCGCGGCGACTGGGCGGCCACGTGACGATCGTGTACCGACGCACCCAGGCGGAGATGCCCGCGCGGGTGGAGGAGCAGCACCACGCCCTGGAGGAGGGCATCGTGTTCGAGGAGTTGCGCTCACCGATCGAGTTCATCGGCAATGACCGCGGCTTCGTGGCTGCCGCGACCCTCGACCAGATGGAACTCGGCGAGCCTGATGACTCCGGGCGCCGTCGCCCTGTGTCCACCGGGCGCACGGAAACGAAGCGCGCGGATCTGGTCATCATGGCCCTGGGCAACGCATCGAATCCGATCATCAAGGATTCCGAGCCGCGGCTGGAGACCTCAAAGTGGGGCACGATCAATCTGGCGCATGAGGGCTCGCAGGAGACCACGCTGGACGGCGTCTACACCGGCGGCGACGCCGCACGCGGCGGCTCCACCGCAATTCTGGCGGCAGGCGACGGTCAGTCCGCCGCCCGCGAGATCCTGGCCATCGACGATCTGACACCCGAGGTGATCTCCGATTCCGTGCAGCGAGCGCGCGACTACACCGACCTGGCCAACACAGAGGCCACCATCGTGGCCCGCACGGAACTCAGCGACGGCATCGTCGAGTTCACGGTGCGCGCGCCGTTGGTCGCCCGCTCGGCCCAAGCCGGGCAGTTCGTGCGGGTGCTGCCCGCCCCCGACGGTGAGCTCATTCCGCTCACCCTGGCGGACTGGGATGGCGCCAAGGGCACGATCTGCCTCGTCGTGCAGGGGGTGGGAACCAGCAGCATTGAGATCAACCGGATGGGCGTCGGCGACGTCTTCACGGGAGTCGCAGGACCGCTGGGGCGGCCCAGCGAGATCACCCGCCATGACCAGGGAACGGTGGTCTTCACCGCTGGCGGCCTCGGCCTGCCGCCGGTGTACCCGATCATGCGAGCGCATCTGCTGGCCGGCAACCATGTGACGCTGATCAGCGGTTTCCGCAGTGCGGACCTGATGTTCTGGACCGGTCCGGGCGAGCGGATCGAGACGCTGCGCGCGGAGTTCAGCGATCAGCTCGACGTCGTGTACACGACCAACGATGGGTCGTTCGGCACTCCTGGCTTCGTGACGGGCCCCCTGGAGGAGTTGCTTCAGCAGAAGCGGGTTGCCGAGGTCGTCACCATCGGGCCGCCGATGATGATGCGTGCGGTCAGTGACCTCAGCCTGCGATACGAGACGCCCTGCGTGGCCAGCCTGAACTCGATCATGGTGGATGCCACCGGCATGTGCGGAGCGTGCATGGTGCCGGTCGTCATCGAGGGCAAAGCCGTGCGCAAGCACGCGTGCATCGACGGACCCGAGATCAACTCCCACATCATCGAGTGGGACAAGTTCCTACCCCGCTTCAACCAGTTCAGCGCGCAGGAGAAGGCCAGCCGCGTCCGGCACGGGTTGGCCTGAAGTTCCTGCGCGTTTACGTTGTGGATCTTGATGTACCCCCTCTGCGCACTCGCCGCGGCCATCGTCGCCGTGGTGATGGCTTTGACGACGGTGCCCGCAGTCGCCACACCGATCCCGGCACCTCCACGAGTCCCGGATGCCGGCCACGCGCTCTCCGCCGTACATAAGAAGCGCTGCGCCAAGAGGCACCGCAAGAATCGCACATGCAAGGCGGCTGGTGGGACATCTCCTACTACGACGGCAACGCCGACGGCTGGTACGACGCGATGGGGTTCGACCTGAATCCCATCGACAACATCATGGACTCCTGGTACTCACTGCAGCAGCCAGTCACCGCGAGCGTCTCCCCGCTCGTCTCGGAGAACGTCGTCACCATGAACCTCATCAGGACGCAGGACCCTTGGGCGCAGCGGGACCCATGGGGCACCTGGGCGGGGAATGCTGCCAACGATCCGCTCTACTGACGGGCTAGCCCTCCACATCTGGTTGGAGAACCGGCGAACGAGCGCAATTCCAACCACAGACACGCCGACATTCGGTCATATCGGACACGGAACGCGGCGTGTCCCTGCGCATTTGGTTGATCTTGGTCGGGTGCCAACCAGATGTGGCGACAGAATGCGCTTACCCGGGTAGAGGACCCGCATGAGTGAGACATCTCCCAGCTACAGCGCACCGATGCACGACGCCGACGACCTGCAGTCCGTCGAGGAGCAGTTCGACACCGAACCCGCTGGGACTGTCCCCGTCGACGACGAGGACTGACCAGCGTTTCCGCTCCGGGCGGTAACCTCAACGGTGTGCTCCCCCATGTGACCGCGACGCGTTACGTGACGCCGTTACGGGAGGGCGGGTCACTACCCGGGTTGATGGAGGCCGACGACCTCGGCACCTACGTCGTCAAGTTCCACGCCGCCGGGCAGGGTCGCAAGGCGCTCGTGGCCGAGGTGATCGCTGGTCGCATTGCCCGTGGCTTGGGTTTGCGGGTGCCCGATCTTGTGACCGTTGAGGTCGACGCCGTGCTGGCCAATGGCGAGCCGGATCAGGAAGTGCAGGATCTCCTGCGACGAAGTGCGGGGCTCAACCTCGGGATCGACTTCCTGCCGGGCGCCCTCGACTTCGATCCGGTGGCCTTCCCTCTCGATGCGCAAGAGGCAGGCCGGGTCCTCTGGTTCGACGCGCTGGTCGCGAATATGGACAGGTCGAGACGAAACCCCAATCTGCTCCAGTGGCAGCAGCTGTGGCTGATCGACCACGGCGCCACCCTGACGTTCCATCATCGATGGGAGACCGCCACGGCCAGCGACACCCGTCCGTACGACGCCACGGACCACGTCCTGCTGGGAAGTAATCCAGACGTGCTTGGTGCCAATGATGAATTCGCCGATGCAGTGACACGTGAGCTCGTGGACGATGCCGTGAGCGACGTGCCGGAGCTGTGGCTCGCAGAGGAACCGGGATTCCGGGACGTCGAAGCCGTCCGGGCCGCTTACGCTGAACGACTGCTGGCGCGCTTCGCCGCACGCGAACTGTGGTTGCCAGCCCTCCTGGAGGCCGTCGCCCGGCCACCGGCCCCGCGCCGTGTGCAGGGACGACCTGATTGGCTCGGTGGCAGCAGTGGCTGAGACCCGGGTCCCGTTCGAGTACGCGATCCTGCGGGTCGTGCCTCGCGTCGAGCGCGGTGAGTCGATGAATGCCGGCGTGCTGCTGTACTGCCGCGCCTTGGACTTTCTCGGATCCCGCATCCTGCTGGATCGGCAACGCCTGGCCTCCCTGGATCCGGCCTCGGACGCCGACCAGATCGAAAGGGCGCTGGCTGCAGCGGCCGACTGCACCCCACAGCAGGACGACGACATCGGCAAGCGATTCCGGTGGCTGACCGCGCCACGCAGCACGGTTGTCCAGCCAGGCCCCATCCACACCGGCCTGACTCACGACCCCGACGCCGACCTCGCTCGGTTGCTGGCAGTGTTGGTGGAGCCTCCCCACTCGCGCTGAGGGCCACCCCCGGACGTTTCTACAATTGAGGTTCTGGCGGAAGCTCCGCGCCTTTAGCCTGACGCTGGGCCACCCGGATCGCTGCCTGCCAAGCGTCATAGGCCTGGCCGTAGCGCAGCGTGATGCGGTCGGATTCGTCCTGGAACTGTTGCCACTGAGAGTTGAATTCGAAGTAGCACTCGCCGTAGAAACACTCGGCGTTGTCGAGCGCGCCCACCGCAGCGTCGATGGCATCCGCACCGTCACCCAGCACCGTGACGATCCGGCCATGCACACCTCGCAGGTCTGTCGGCGGTCGCAGGGCAGCCATACTGTTGGCGATCTCGCGTCGGTCCTCGGCGGCCTGGGAGAAGTAGTCCGTGACTTCGAACATGTACATCTGCTCGCTGTCCATGCGGCCGACGAAAGTCCCCGTGTCGTTGCGCAGCGCGGTGTACCTATCAATCAACGGTTCCATCTGAGCGTGGTAAGACCGCACATCGGCGCGCTGCGCCTGCGCAGCCAGGCGGGCCTTCTTGACCTGCCGCTTGTACCGAGCCATCTCCTTGTCAACCCGGTCAGTCAGGTCATCGAGCGTGCGGACGGCGTCGTCACCCTGGGCGCTCGCCTCCACGGTTGGGTCACCATAAGAGCTGAGCGTGTCGAGGTTCGACACCAGTACTTCGCGGTTATCGGTCCACACGACCGTGTTGTCCTGGGTGTATTCCGTGAGCGCAGCTAGCGCTCCCAGGGCGTCACGCAGCGTCGTGAGTCGATCGGCACCTTTTGCCGCGGGGTCACTGTCGAGGACAGCATCAATCGATGTCACCTGAGTAGCCGCCTGCTCGGCGACATCTCGCACCATCGTCGTGCTCTGAGCCGCTGACATATCGTCCAACGTCCCCATGAGCACTGGGGTGGAGGCTTCGTATTCATCCTTCGCTGCACTGTTCTGACTGAGGCCCCACCAGGCGGCCCCGATCAGGATGATGCCGATCGCGGCAACGCCACCAAGGATGACCCAGAACCTGGGTTTGCGCCTCGCTGTCGCGACAACCGCTTTCGGTGGAGGCGCTTCGACGTCAATCTCAACGTCCTGGTTGGCGATTCGCTCGGGCGCGGGATGCCCACACTCCGCGCAGAACTTGTCCTCGGGATGCAACGGGTGCGAGCACTCGGAGCAGATCTGCGCGGCGTCGTCCATGATGTGCCTCCCCTTGGCGAACGCACCCTTCAGGCTACTCCGAGCAGTGGGTTGAATTCAGGGCCAGCAGACCACGCCGTCGATGCAGCATCATTGAGTCGGTGCCGGGTAAAGGGCCGGCATGACCTCCGATAGGCGTGAACGTGACGCCGCCGACCAAGCCCATAGCGAAGACACCATGACGAGCACCGCGGCCCAGGATCCTTTCGCGGGCGACGAGCCGAGCGCGACCCTGGGGGACAGTGGTGAAACGCGCCCGGTCTAAGAACAGGGCACGTTTCACCCGTGTTCGGGACTCACCGGAACCTCGTCGCCAGCATGCTTACGCAGGCTGTCGTTAGCCGGCAGGAAATACTGGCTGAGTTCGCGGGCCCGGTCGGTGTTCCCCTGCACCAGGTGCAGGGCGATGGCATGCGAGAAGTCCTGCCCGGCTCCCGGTTCGTCACTGTCGAGCCGCGACCGACCACGCACCTCATAGCAGTAGGCCGTACCGAGACTCGCTTCCCGAGCCGGGGTCTGAGCAATGACCTGGCTGGCGATCTCCGTGGCCCGGTCGACATGACCGGTCTGCTCCAGGGCAAGGGAGTACACGCCCAGGAACTCCCGGTAACTCGCGTCCTCGGCCGTCGCATCGGGCGGCCACAGACTCGTATGCTCCTCCGCGATCCGGCGGCATTGTTCGAACTGCTGGTCCTGGCGCAGGTTGTCCAACCAGCGCACGACACTCCACCGCACGGCTGGCTGGTCGCCCGCCTGCCCGAACGCGTGGACCAAACGCTCGTTGGTCCGCGCCGCCTGTCGGTAGTCACCGGCGTAGTGAAGGGCCACCGCCCGACGGGTGTCACAGCGCAAGCCCTCAGCGTCCCTGCCCGTCGCATCGAACAGCACCCACGCGTTGGCGAAGGCCTCGAGGGCGGCCGGCAGGTCCTCGCGTTCGAAGAACGCCTCGGCCCGCAGTTGCTCACACCGCGCCGCCCCCACGAAGTCGTCGGCCTGCCGATAGGCAGTAAGGGCCTGTTCGGCCTGGCCCAACGCCTGCTCGGCCTCCCCACGACGCAGAAAGACCTCGGCCAATCGATAGCGCGCGTACCGATCATCCGCCGTGGACGAGGACACATTCGCCAGCACCAAACATCCCCGGGCCAGTTCTAACGCCTCGTCGAGGTGACCGAGGAACAGGTGTACAGACACCGCGAAGTCGTCGACGACCGCGACCAGATCCGGGCGCTCTGCCGTCCGGAAGTGGTCCCGACCGGCTCGGCAGACCACCAAGGCTTCCTCATCTCGGTTCAACAGGTACAGAGCCCGCGCCTGCAAGAAACAGGCGTCACCAGCGACGGTGCGCTCACCCTCGAACTCCGCGAGCTCCCGGCTTTGAACGGCCGCTGAAAGTTGCGCCTCTACATCCCCCAGGACCCGATAGCAGTCCGCCAAGCACCACAGAACGCTTGCGGCATCCCGGCTCATTGCAGCCTCACCGTAGGCTGCGGCTGCTCGCTGGTACGTCTGAACAGCCGCGTCGACGTCGCCTGCACTGAAGCAGGCAGCCCCCTGCAGCCGCATGGCGGTGGCCGCCTGACCGATATCGCCGAGCTGCGCAGCGGTGGACTCGACCTCCTGCCACAGCGTCAGCGCCCGGTCGTAATCGCGGCGACTCGATGCCCGATTCGCCAGCTCGAACAGCACGTCGATACGCTCGCGGCCGGATGCCTGCGTCAGCGCTGTCCACAGATCCTCTTCGGCCATCTCCTGCAGATCACTCATCCGCTCCCCTGCCTATTCGGTCATTTCGACGGTAACGCGCACGTACGACACGCGACCCTGACTACGCCCGCGGGTGACGGGTAGCAACCGGCATGAGCGAATCCAATGACATGGCGAATCTCGAGACTCCGATCACCGGAGAGATTCCGGACGACGCGTTGGCCGAGGCACAGGTGCCCGGTGACGGCGGTTCCGGACCGAGTACGGAGGCCCAGATCATCAGCGACGCCGACCTCACTGATGTCCCCGACGCTGACCTGACGGACATCCCCGAGGGCGACCCCGACGCCTTCGGCATGCATGAGGTCGACCCGGAGCAGGAGTAGCGCCACCAGCCACGTCAGGCGGGATCGTGCTCGAAGTCGCGGGGAACTACGATCATCGGCACTGACAGCACTCGCATGATCTTGTTGGCGGTACGGCCGAGGAAGATCCGCTTCGGCTGGGCGAGCCGACTGGATCCGACGACAGCAACCTCACTGGCTGTGAACTCGAGTCTGCTCACGGCGTCTCCCATGGAAGTGCCGTGTCCAACGATGGTCGTCACGGGGCACTCCGCAGGCAGCTTCTCGGCGGCCCTTGCCGCGACGCTCTCGACGTGAAGTCTGGCCAATTCGGTCCACTCCTGACGACGCTCCTCGGAGCCACCCTCGCCGACGGCGACCAACGACATGAGCCGCAACGGAACCTTCCAGCTGGCGGCCAGCCTGATGGCGTAGTCCAAGAGCACATCGTCGCCCTCACGCACACCGGTGGCGCAGGTGATGCGGCTGACGCCCGACTGAGGCTCGTAGCCGACGGGAGCAAGAGCGACCGGGACCGACGCGGCGTGGAGCAATGCGTCGGCGATACTGCCGAGTCGAACTCGGTGTGAGGTCCCGACCACGATCAGATCGTCAGAACTGCTCCGCTCGGAATTCTCCGCCTCTTCGATAAGCCCTTCAATGATCGATTCGGCGGGCTGCAGCCGCCCCTCGACCTTCACCCCACTCGGCACGCGAGAGAGTCCGTCGGCCAGCCATTCCTCAGCTTGCGCCTGCAGTTCTTCGTTGAAAGCGCGGTCCGGCGAGTACATATGAAACGTCGGGCCGTCGTCCGGCAGCACTACCACCATGTCGATGACAGCCCCCGAAGATCTGGCCAATGTGGCAGCCAGATTGATGCCGTCGATGCCGTGTTGTTCGGGTCCATATCCCACGATGTACCTCATACATCAGTAATCTAGCCCTCCGATCCCCTATGTTGAGCATCAGTTGCATGAACCCATGCGGAAGGGAGCTCGCCATCATGGCCGATACCACGCAGGGAGCCGCCACAACCGGGACCGGTCATCTGGCGCGAACTCTCAGCATGTGGGCGATCGTGGGCCTGGGTCTGGGCTACATGACCCCGACCGTCGTCTTCGACACTTTCGGCATCGTGTCCGAGGAAACGGGCGGCGTGGTTCCGACGTCGTACCTGTTCGCCCTCGTGGTCATGATGTTCACGGCGATCAGTTACGGCCGCATGACACGAGTCTTCCCTTCGGCGGGCTCGGCATACACGTATACGTCAGAAACGATGAGCCCGAACCTTGGGTTCCTCATCGGCTGGGCAGCGCTGCTGGATTATCTGCTCCTACCGCTGGTCAACGCCCTCATCATCCGCAGTTACATGTTCTCGTTCTTCCCCAACGCCCCGGAGTGGATCTGGGTCGTGGTCTACGCAGCCCTGATCACCGCGATGTGTTTGGTGAGTATGACGAATACTTCCCGCGTGAACATGGCGCTGGTGGTGTTCGAGGTGGTCCTGATCGGAGTCTTCCTGATCCTGGCCGCAAAGGCCCTCATGGACGGGATGGGCAACGGCACCATCCTCTCCTTCGAGCCGGCATGGCATGAGGGTGTCAATCTGGGCCACGTCATTACGGGCGCGACAATCGTCGCCTTCTCCTTCATCGGCTTCGACGCGATCACCATGTACACCGAGGAGGCCAAGGACGCCTCGACCGTGCCGCGGGCTATCCTGCTGGCACTGCTCATCGGTGGCACGATCTTCTTCGTCGCCGCGTGGTTCACCCAGTCTCTGTTCCCCGACACCTCGGGCTTCACCCAGGAATCGCTGGAGAACAGCGCACTGCCGCAGATCGCGTTCGAGGTCGGCGGGCAATTGTTCAAGATCCTGCTGACTGCTGCGGCGTTCGCTGCCACCGTGGCCTCCAGCCTGGCATCACAATCATCGGTGTCCCGCTTGCTCTACGTCATGGGCCGCAATGGCCGCGGGCCGATCTCACGCTTCTTCGGCTACATTCATCCGACCTTCCAGACCCCGGCATACGCGATCATCTTCACGGGGCTGGTCTCGATGTTCGCGATCGGGCTGAACCTGGACTTCGTGGCGTCGCTGATCAACTTCGGTGCCCTGATCGCATTCACCTTCGTCAACCTGACGGTGATCGTCTACTTCGCATACCGCAAGCGCCAAGTGCACACTACGAAGGAGATCCTGCGCAACATCGTGCTGCCCGGGGTGGGCGTCATGCTCACCGTGCTCCTGTGGCTCTACCTGTCGGCGGAGTCGACCCGTTACGGCCTGATCTGGTTCGGCATCGGCATCCTTGTGCTGCTGTGGGTCACTCGATTCTTCAAGCGGCCCATGAACGTGAACCTGGGCGAAGAGGGCCCGGTCACGCGCGAGGGCTGACCGCCGTGTGCCCGTCTGTCTACCGGCCGATCTGGATCGGATCGGAGTACGCCGTTGGGAAGCCCCGCTGACGGTGGACCGCGACGCGATAGCGACCCTTGTTCGGGACCCCAATATGCGCACGCTCCTGTGTGCCCTGCGTCCGATACCTCCGTGGTGAGGAAACCCACTCGCTGCCGCTTCGAGTCTGCAGTTGCACGGTCCAGGACCCGGGTAGCTCGGGCTTCACCGAAACGACGAGCCGACCCGAGGTCGGCTTCACAGATAGTCTCTGATTGGCCAACGGTCGCCGACCGGTGACCGCTCCGATGGGACCGAAGCCCGCGACATTCTCAGGTTGGACTGCCATCCGATAGACGCGCTTGGGGTCCAGCCCCCCGACCGTGACGCTGGTCGACGGTATGCCGGTGGCATCGGCTGGGATCACCGCATACACCTCATCGGTTGCAGTGTCCAAGACTCGATAGACACCGGAGGCAGGACCCGCAGTGGGCGGATTGACAGTCAGTTTCAGGGACCGGTGCCTCGCTTTCACCGTCGGAGCCGGCGGGGCCTGCGGAACGCGGTCAGGGATCTCCCTCGGCCGTTCGTAGATAGTGACCTTGATCGTGCGTACCGCCGGGAGTCCGATGTCATTGGTGACCCGCACCCCGATGGTTCGAGTCCCCGGCGTATCGAAGATCCGGGTCACGACCGGCTTGCCGGACACCTCGTAGACGCCGTCGTTGTCGAAGTCCCATTCCGTGTTCGCTATGTACCCGACGGGATCCCTGGACGGGTTGGAGGAGAACACCACGGGCAGGCCCGTGAAGGTGAGCGGACTCACAGCCACTTCCACAGTGGGGTAGGCATCCAGACCGCGGATCACGTCATAGAGCGGGTCACCCGTCGGCTCAAATCCTCCCCGTCGCCATCGCTGCCGCGCGATCATCGTCACCGTCGTCCACGACATAGGCGTCCTCGGCGGGAACAGCACTCGCGATACCCATCGATCCGAAGGCCTCCATGATGTAGCCACCAGTCGCGGTGGCCAGGTCCGAGAAGATCTTGTTGGCGGCCCGGCTGAAGTTGACCGCAAGGAAGCGCGCACCCTTCTCCTGCGCCTTTTCGGCCAGCGACTCGGTCGTGAGCTGGATGGGATCCGGGTTCGCTCCGTCCTCGTCACCCAACAGAACGACCGTCTTGCGCGCTTGCGGCCGGAAGGGCTGGTCCAGCCCGAGTGCGGCTCCTGCCAGGACCTGCTCCGTGCAACAACCGTTCGCCCGCAAGGAGACCATCCCGTCGATCAGCGCCGTCTTGTCCTCGGTCAGCCCGACAACAGTGCGAGCAGATGGCCGATCGTAATTGCCCTTGTACTCCACCAAGCCGAAGCGTGCCCGGTCGAACGTTGGGTTCTCGATGAACTCCTTTCTGACCGTCTTGACCGCATTGTCGATGTCGTTGCGCATGGAAGCCGTGGAATCCATCACTAGGACGACGTCCTGCTCCCCGGTGTATTCCTCCGTGGGGAGCCTGGCCAGGCCCAACCGCGACCCGATGTGCCGGGCACTGTCGACTGCCTCACCCGTGAGGTCATAGGGGTTGTCTCCGGTGTCGTTGGGATTCGGGGACCAACCGATGGGCCTGGTGTAGTTGTGCGCCCGTGTATCAACAGCCTCCTTGGCACATGAGGGCGCCAGCAAGGGCACTGCCGACAGGGCACACAGACCGGTCCATGCCGGGATCCCCTGACACACCATGTCGTCGGGGTGACAGGTGGATATGACTCGGCTGCCCGTGGCTCCTCGGAACTCCGGGCGTTGTCCGAGGCCGCCGTGCCGGTTCGAATCGAAGGAGCCCGGCCACCGCCCCGAACTGCCGTAGATGCTGTCGCCGCGGAAGTACGGATCGCCGTAGAAGATCCCACCGGCGATCCGGTCGGGATGGGTCAGAAGGGCGTCTTGGTAGGTGTCCGCTGTCACCTGCGCCCCTTGCGAGTAGCCAACAAAGAGGGCCATGGTCTTCGCCGGACAGTCAGTGATCATCGCCTCGAAGCGGCGCGAAGCGGCCCCCTTAGCCAACGTCACGCTGTCTGAATACGACCCCGGCATCTTCAAGGCTGCCACCGCGAAATCCAATGTCGCCCCCGAAGCAGGGTAGTCCACATCAGACAACGGCATCTCCTTGATGACCGGCGGGGGACGATCCATCAGAGCGAACCTCTTGGCCACGTCCTTCTTGAAGGCATTGACCGCCCTGCCGACCGTGTCCGCGTACCAGCCCCACGGTTCCATTGACTGCTGGCCGCTGCCGCGTGCACCGATCACCACGTAGTCCGCCTTCTCACACCACGTGTCAGCCCGGGCCGGTGGCGCAGCCGCTCCCAGCGGAATCAGTGCGAGCATGGCACCGAAAATGGGCATGGCGAAACGATGCGATAAACGCGTCATGGCTGTTATCCCCTGGATTCTTCGCCATCCCCGAGTCGGGTTACTCCGTGCAACCCGCGGTCACGATGACGATCGCTGGCAGGCTAACAACACCGGGGGCAGGCACGCTGCGGCCTGTGGATGGCGGTCAGCCGTCAGCGGCTGGCGTTACGGTACTTCCGGATCGCCAGGGGAGCGAAGATCGCGATCAGGATGACCATCCAGGCCACCGTCACCAGGATCGGGTGCTGGGCGGGGATGCCCTCACCGACATACGGGTTCGGGTTTCCGAACAACTCCCGTGTGGAAGCGGTCAACGTGCTGACCGGGTTCCACTCCGCGATCGGCTGCAGGATCCCTGGCAACGACGCCGGCGGAACGAACACGTTCGAGATGAAGGTCAGCGGGAAGATCGTCACGAACGTCAACTGCTGAGCGGCTTCCGTGTTCGGCACCGAGAGCCCGATCCAGATCCCCAGCCAGGCCATCACGTGCGCAAAGGCCAGCAAGAGCAGGACGGCCAGCATGAACTCCCCGATGGAGGTGTGCACTCGCCACCCGACCGCGAGCCCGGCGAGCATGAGTACGACGAGAATGCCCGCCTGGTAGATCGTGTCGGCGACCGTCCGACCGGACAGCACCGCCGAGCGCGCCATCGGCAGCGATCGGAACCGGTCGATCAGGCCCTTGCCCATATCGTCGGCCATCCCAATGGCAGTGGTGGCCGAGGCGAACACAATGGTCTGGGCGAAGATCCCGGGCATCAGGAATTCGGTGTAGTCGCCACCTCCGGGCAGCGGGATCGCGCCACCGAACACGAACGCGAACAGCAGCACGAACATGATCGACTGCAGGACCGCGAAGATCGCCAGTTCCGGGATCCGTGGAATGCGCTTGAGGTTGCGCCACATGATCACCAAAGAGTCGGACACCGGTCCACTTTCAAGCATGCTCATGCGCTCTCCTCCTCCGACTGCTCGACACTGTGGTGGCCGGTGAGTGACAGGAAGACATCGTCCAGCGTGGGCCTTCGTAAAGCGAGATCGTCGATGGCGATGTCGGCCTCTCCGAAATGCCGCACCACCTCCACCAGTTGCTGCGCACCACCCGTCGATGCAGCTGTCAGCCGACGCGTGTGCTCGTCGACTTCGACGCCGCCGGCCAGGGAAGCGAGCAGGGTGACGGCCGCCTGCACCGATGCCCGATCTCGCACCACAAGTTCCAACCGCTCCCCGCCGACCTGCGCCTTCAGGTCGTCCGCTGTCCCCTGCGCGATGATCTTGCCGGTGTCGACGACAGCGATGACGTCGGCGAGTTCGTCGGCCTCCTCCAGGTACTGCGTGGTCAGCAGCAGAGTCGTGCCCTGCCGGACGAGGTCACGGATCACATCCCACATCCCGAGCCTGCTGCGCGGATCAAGACCGGTGGTCGGCTCGTCGAGGAACAGCAGGTTCGGCTGGCCGATCAAGGCTCCGGCAAGGTCGAGCCGGCGCCGCATGCCTCCTGAGTAGGTCTTGATCGTGCGCCCACCGGCGTCGGTCAGGTTAAAGCGCTCCAAGAGATCCTCAGCGCGCTTCTTGGCCTCGGCCTTGGGCATCTCGTACAGCCGCCCGAACATGTACAGGTTCTCCCAGCCGGTGAGGTTCTCATCGACGGCCGCGTACTGCCCGGATAGCCCGATCGCGCGGCGTACCTCCTGGGACTGCGAGACCACGTCGTATCCGGCCACCTTGGCGCTGCCCCCATCCGGCCTCAGCAGTGTGGTGAGAATCCGCACGGTGGTGGTCTTGCCCGCGCCGTTGGGTCCGAGCAGTCCCAAGACAGTGCCTTGCGCGACATCGAGGTCGACGCCGTCCAGCGCCCTGACCTCCGCAGAACCCCGTCGTGCGCGGTAGATCTTCACCAGACCGCGGGCCTCGATGGCATTTGTCATGAGGACGATCCTATGTCGGATATGTCCCGGCGCATGTTCTGTGATGCTGCTCACACCCACTGTGCGCTTGTTCACAATCGGTTGAAGTAACTGTTCGGGCTGTGTCAAGGTCGATGAAGCGTCGGACACCGTTTTCGACGCCTTGGAGGCCCAGACCTCCTACGACAGCCCCGGCGACCGCGGTGCAGTACCGGACCGCACGAGGGGACGATCGACCAAGGAACAATCTTGCAAAAAGCACTTGCTATGCCCCTTGCTGCCCTCATGATCGCTGGCGTGAGCGCCACGACGATGGCACCTGCGATGGCCGCCAACAACGACCGTGACAACAAGTCATCACGCAACTATGCCCAGCGTTTCCCCGTTCAGTTGAAGTACGTGAACAAGTACAACCTGAAGAAGGGCGAACTGCGCGAGATCGCCGCGGCCAAGGTCTGGGCCAAGGGCTCCAAGCCCCGCGCCGTGCGCTCCTGCGAGTCCGGTGGCAACTACGGCATCAACACGGGCAACGGCTACTACGGCGCCTACCAGTTCGCGGCCGGCACCTGGCGCGGCGTGGGTGGCGGTCGCTACTCGTCCTACGCCCATCAGGCACCCAAGTTCGCACAGGATCACATGGCCTACCGGCTGTGGAAGCGCAGCGGATGGGGCCCCTGGGGCTGCGCCTGATCTACGAACGAGGCCCCCGATTCTCCACGAGCGTGGGATCGGGGGCCTCGCTATGTCCAGGCGCGCCTCAGACGATGCGCCAGGCGCCGCCGCGGCGTGGATCGGCGTGTGCGCGCAGTGCGCCGGACCCGGTCACTTGCACCGCGTTGACACCCCCGAAGAAGAAGTGCCGTTCATCCCAGATGTTGACGGGCGCGAACTTGCGCAGAGCGTCGACTTGAGCGGGGGACAAACCGGGTTCGGCCTGCACAACTCCGGCCCCGTCCACATGCAGGCGGGGGGCCTCGATGGCCTCAGCCAGATCGGCGTCCCCGTCGGTCATCAGCGTGATCACGCGGGTGAGGGCACTGCGGATGCGTTCACTACCCCCCGAGCCAAGAACGATCAGGCCGTCGTCGAACTTCACGACACTCGGTGCCATCATCGACCGGATGCGAGTCCCCCCGACTGCCGCATGAGGACCCGCCGGGTGCAGGTCGTCTTCACCCATCATGTTGTTCAAGTGGATGCCCGTGTCCGGCAGAACGATTCCGCTGCCCAGACCGTTCGACACCGTCAAGGAGGCACACATTCCATTCGCGTCCACGGTGCTGATGTGTGTCGTGCCTGTTGTGGAGACGGGCCCCGAGACCTGCGACTTCAGCCAGGCCGTGGTCTCCGTGAGAGCCTCTGCGATAGCGACCGGCTGCGGGTGACTCTGCTCGGCCAGGTCGCTGAGGACGTGCGCGACGATGGACCCGCCCAGCGATGGCAGCGGGTTTGTTGTCAGGACAGCGTTGTGGACCGTTGAGACCAGAGGTTCTCGAAGCGTTACTGCATAGTCGCGCAAATCGCCCTGCGTGACGGGGGTCAACCCCTCGAAGTGCGAGTTGAGGTCAGCGACGCTCTTCACCTCGCCATCGGCAACGCGCTGCAGGAAGTCCCCCAACTCGGGTGTCACGAGCGTTTCACCGGCACGCAGCAAGGTCCCGTGTGGCGCCATCCGCGCCCGCACCTGCGGGGTGAACATGAGCACCGGTTCGATGAGGAACATGGCATGGGCGACACCGGGCTCCAGCACCACACCGTCTCGCGCTAGCGCGATGGACGGCGATACGAGATCTGCCAGCGGCAGGGACCCCCAGCGCTGGTGCCCGGCCAGGAAACCGTCCAGACATCCGGGAACTGCCACGGTCTGCGTGCCGACGTGGAAGTCCTGGGTCGTCCCGGAGTAGACCACGGTGACCGTATCGACGTCACCCATCGTCCCGGAGGGCACGGTGGTGAAGAAGTCGACCAGCGTGCTGGTGCCGTCGGGCTCGCGAACCAGCAGGAAGCCGCCGCCACCCATGCTGGACACCCCAGGTTCCGTGACGGTCGAGGCGAAGGCTGCCGCGATGGCCGCATCGACGGCGTTCCCACCCTCGGCAAGTACGCGGGCGCCAACATCTGCTGTGGGACCTGACCCACAACTGATCGCACCAGCAGACACGGGTCTCAGGGTAACGGTGACCGCTTGTGGGCCATCGTCTCGGTGCGAACGTCCGGGAATCCTGGCCTGACCCGCGGCGTTGCACCTGACATGGCCACTACCGAACTCACCGACGCCACGTTCACCGATTCCACCGCAGGCAAGACCGTCGTCATCGACTTCTGGGCCGCCTGGTGCGGCCCGTGTAAGCAGTTCGCTCCGGTGTTCGCCAAGGTCTCCGCCGACTACGACGATGTGGTGTTCGCGAAAGTGGATGTGGACGCCAACCCGGGGCTAGCGCAGTCGTTCGGCGTCACCGCGATCCCGACGCTGGTGGTGATTCGCAACAATCAGGTGCTGCACAGCAAGGCCGGTGCCATGAACGAGAAGGCTTTGCGAGCGACCATCGACAAGGCGATCGAAGGCCCGAAGCGGATGACGTTCCAGTTCTGAGCGGAGGCTGCGCCAACGGTCGTCAGAAGATGCTGACGCGCGCGTCCGGGGAATAGTGCAACTCATACCGTCGCGCGGAGACTGAGCTGACCGCGTCGATCACGATCTCGCCGTACTCCTGGCAGAAGTGGAACACCACGAGGTGATCGCCTTCCACGTCGATGGTGTCCCCGGACTTCAACTGCTGCGCTGTACGAACCACGTTTATAGAATCGGCTACTGAATTCAAGTATTGATGCCTCACACGACAAGATTCGGTAACGGTCCGGTCACGAAGTCCGGGCTTCAGGGGTAGCAATGCCACGTAGCGGGGCCATCTCGCGGACCTGTGGGGGTCTGGGCGATCCCGTGACAACCCGAAACAATCGCGGGGAGAATGTGCGGTCGCGAGGGCAATGGGCATTGAAGATCGCTGCCCCTTACATGTGGTTATCCACCACAAAGCACCTGGTCAGGATAGTTTGTCGTAGCCCTCTCGTACGGTGTGGGCATGAACGAATCGGTTGCCGACGCGTGGGAGGCACTGCGCTCCCGGGAAGATCCGCTGGAGCGGGCGAAAGCGGCGGAGGCGGTGATCGGGTACTGCCACGCCCAACAACTGCGGGCTTTCCATCAGGTGTTCGTGGAGTCCGAACTGGGTGCGGATCCGGACGGGGTGGTGGTCGACCCGACCCCGCCGGAGATCGCCTGCGCGATGCTCTGGTCCCCGGGTGCCGCCTCATCGATGGTGGATGTGGCGGTGGACGTCGTCGAGGACCTGCCAGTGCTGCTGACCGCACTGTCCGACGGCCGGATCGATTTGGCGAAAGTGCGGGAGATCACCCGCGCCACCCTCGGACTTGAACCGGGTGATCGGCGGGCCCTCGTGGAGCGGGCGATCGACTACGCGGCGACCCGGACCCGGTCGCAGGTGCGGCCGTGGCTGACCCGGCAGGTCGACCGGATCGACGCCGACGCCGCCGAACGCAGGCGCAGGAAGGCCCGCAAACAGCGGGAGGTGAAACTGATCCCGGAGCCGGATGGCATGGGGACCCTGTCGGCGTACCTGACCGCTGAGGAAGCCACTGCCTGTATGAACGCGATCCGGGCGAAGGCGACCAGGATTGCCGGGTCGCGGGATGCCAGCCAGGCCGATGTCTTCATCCACCTGCTGACCGGGATCGGCGCGGCCGAGCAGGTCCCGATCGCGGTGATCATGACCGACGACGGCGCCGAGATCGAAGGGTACGGGCCGATCGCCGACGGTCACGCTGATGATCTGCTGCGCCGCCTGGAGTCCCCGTCGGCGATCATCCGGCTGACACCACCGCAGTGTCGGATCGGCTACGCCCCGACGGTCACGATGCGCCGGTACGTCCAGACCCGCGATCGGCACTGCCGATTCCCCGGCTGCCGCCGGCCCGCCCGCTCCTGCGACCTCGACCACATCGTGCCCTACCCAACCGGCGCGACCGACGTGGCCAATCTGCAGGCGTTATGCCGCTACCACCACCGGATCAAAACCCACACCGGCTGGCGGGTGGAACGCGGACCGAACAACACCACCATCTGGATCAGCCCACGCGGCAAGCGATACACCAGCCGACCCGACGACCCCTAGAGATCGAGAATCCCCGCGCACGCGGGCAGCGCCAACACTTAGGAGCCCGACAGGCCGTGCCGGTCAGTGCACCGCGCGGCAACATGTCATGAGACGCGGAGGACAACGGGGCCAACCAGCTAGTGACAATCACTCGCCGCGCGGACAGCCACCATCACGGGTGGAGTCGCACTAAGGCTCAACGGCCGTCTTCTTCGTCCTCATCATCGATGTATTTGCTGTACGGGTCATAATCATCGTCGTCGTCGAATTCTTCGTCGACGTCATGATGCATCGACTTTTGTCCGCTCAACTCGGCTTGCAGTGCCTCAAGGTCTGTTCGTGGCGCATTGTACTTCAGTTCGCGCGCTACCTTGGTCTGCTTGGCCTTTGCACGGCCGCGCCCCATATGGCTCGACCCCCTCGCCCGGGATTGTTGCCCGAAGTGGTCCGTTGACAATTACGTGCAGGGCTTCTTGCCCACCCCAGAAGCGTACCCCGTCCTCTCGCATGAGCGCACCTCACCCGCCCGGATTCAACTATCGAGTTGCCGCTCCTGATGTTCGATGCGAGACTGCGAGAGACGCCCGTATCGGACATTTGGGAGCAAGTTGATGAGCGCCAACGTGAGCAATCCAGAGGAGCTACTGACACCTTCCGAAGTGGCTGCGCTCTTCCGCGTCGACCCCAAGACAGTCACTCGCTGGGCCAAGGCCGGCAAATTGTCGTGTGTAAAGACTCTCGGCGGTCACCGGCGTTACCTTGCCAGCGAGGTCAACGCTCTGCTGGAGGGCCTGCCCGTTCAGCGTGGCCCGCAGCACTGATCCTCCTCAGAAGAGTCTCAAAGGCCCCGGCCGGTCCTGCGGCGCAGTCACCTCGGTCAGATCTATCCGATATCCGCTGTACATCGGGTCATTCAGCTCGCAGGCGCCTGCTGAGGAGAAGCTGTATGTGGGCGCGGCGATGATTGAACCCGTGGTACCGGCCAGCTTGAACGCCCGGGCGGGGCCCAACACCGGGACGGTCGAGCGATACGTGATGCGGATCAGCGAGGAGGATCCCCACACGGCGACGTCCTGCAGATCGTCAGCCGGCAGGAACGGCGCTTCGGCACATGTTGCGTCCAGGTAGACCGGGCTGCCCAGCGGCAACAACTGACCGTTGGCCAGATAGGCGTACGAGCCCCCGTCGATGAGTACCTGCATCACGAGTACCGACGGCGCGATGGCGATACCGCTCATGGCCTTACCCACAACAGCGCCCGCACCATCGACGACGACACCAAGGTAGGAAGCACTGCCGGCTGTCCCCTGGGCGCCGGGCGCACCGGAGTTACCAGTGGGACCCGCCTTACTCCAGGTCAACTTCTTCCAGCCTTTTTTGCACTTAGTCATCCCTTTGGTCATCATCCGCATCTCGCCGGTGCTCTTCTTGACACACGCTCGGTATGAGGTGGCCGCCGTGCCGGACTGCGCTGCGATGCCGGTAGTGGCCAGAGCGAGCGCGCTGGCCACAGCAAGTGAACGTTTCACAGATCTGCCCTACCCGATACTCAAAGGGCCGGTGGCGTCCTGCGGCGCGGTCACCGGCTCCAGGAACACGATCTTGCCGTTATGGGAGCCATTCGAAACACAGTCGCCGGTCTCGTTGAGTTCGTAGACCGGCTGGTTGATGACCTGTGTCGCCGAGGTCAGTGCCCAGGCCCGGGTCGGGCCGAGGGCCGGTATCATCTTGCGCCACACAACTCGGGTCGGACCACCGACCGATCCTGTCAACAGCGATGCGCTCAGCTCTGAACTCGCGGTGAGAAATGCCTGACCGGTGCAGTCAGCTGCCAGCCAGTTCGGGCTGTCACCGCCCAGGGACATCACCCTCCCGTCACCGGTGTAGACGAACATCCCGTTGTCCACAAGGACGAACATGACCAGAATGCCGGTGGGGTAGATCCCCATGAACCTGCCCACGACTCGGCCGGTAGCATCCTTGACCACGGTCATGGGACCCTCAGCGCCGGCGGGACCTGTCTGTCCCTGGGGTCCAACTGCCCCCCGCTGATTCCAGGAGACCTTCTTCCACCCCTTCTTGCACTTCTTCTTCGGGATTCGCATCTCGCCGGACTTCTTGTTGACGCAGACCGTGATCGTAGCGCCCTGTGCGGGTACCGCAGACGTGCCTGCCGCCAGCAGACACAACGAGATAGCAGCGATTATCGCCCTTCGCACCACACCCACCTCCCAGTGATTGTGCGTAAGGCTAGTGTCTGCCGACTCGCGTGGCAGTCCCCCAAACGAATGATCAGATTCCGGTTAGGGAAACCGATCCTCCCTGACCACCCTTTGCCTGGGCGTCACTGCGATCTGTGGAAACGCGGGGTCGAACCTCACCGCAGACCCACGCGGGGACACCCCGCTCAGTGAGAGATGCGAGCACCGGCTGCGGTTCGGGGACGACAGCCAGCATGCCGATTCCCATGTTGAAAGTGCGTTCGGCATCCTGACGCTCAACGCCCAGATCGAGCAACGCCTGAAAGACAGGAGGCACCGTCCACGTCCCCCGGTCGATGTCAGCGTGCAGACTGGACGGCAGGACGCGCGCCAGATTGGCGGCCAGCCCGCCGCCGGTGACATGGGAGAAGGCGTGCACATCGGACGCCACGGCCAAGCAGTCGAGAGCGTAGATCCGGGTCGGCTCCAGCAGCTCCTCCCCGAGCGTGCGGCCAAAGTCGGCGACCTCGTCGGCCAGGGCCCACTGGTTGAGGAAGACCTTGCGTGCCAGCGAGTAGCCGTTCGAATGTAGGCCGGAGGACGCCATCGCGATCACGGTGTCCCCGGCCTGTACCCGCTCCGGCCCCAGCAGCGCATCCGCTTCAACGACTGCCGTCCCTGCACCGGCCACGTCGTACTCGTCGGGGGCCATCAGACCGGGATGCTCAGCCGTCTCCCCGCCAAGGAGTGCACACCCTGCTTGCTGGCACCCAGCTGCGATCCCGCTGACTATGGCGGCGATCCGCTCCGGAACCACTTTGCCGGTGGCGATGTAGTCGGTCATGAAAAGCGGCTCAGCGCCGCACACGACGAGGTCATCGACGACCATGGCGACCAGGTCGATGCCGATCGTGTCGTGGATGTCCATGCGCCGGGCCACGTCGATCTTGGTGCCCACGCCGTCGGTGGCCGTGGCGAGCAACGGTCGCTTGTAGCGGGCCAGGGCGGAGGCGTCGAAGAGACCAGCGAAACCACCGAGACCGCCCACCACCTCGGGGCGCATGGTGGCCGCCACGCGGTGACGCATCAACTCGACTGCCCGCTCGCCAGCTTCGACGTCGACGCCGGCGTCCGCGTAACTACTCATCCCGTCACCTCGAGGATGTGTTTGCTGCGCAGTTCGGGATCGGCGAGCTCCACGGGATACACACCGTCGAAGCAGGCCCGACACAACTGACCTTTGGGCACCTGGGTCGCTTCGATGAGGCCGTCCAGCGACACGTAGGACAACGAGTCGGCCTTGATAGAGGTGCGAATTTCCTCCACGCTCAGGCCGGGCGCGATGAGCTCGGCCCGGGACGCGAAGTCGATCCCGTAATAGCAGGGCCACAAGACCGGTGGTGATGAGATGCGGACGTGGACTTCGGTGGCGCCGGCCTCCCGCAGCATCCGCAGCAGTGCCCGTTGGGTGTTGCCGCGCACGATGGAATCGTCGACCACGACCAGGCGTTTGCCGGCGATGACCTCGGCGAGCGGATTGAGCTTGAGACGCAGTCCCAGTTGCCGAATGGTCTGAGTGGGCTGGATGAATGTCCGGCCAACGTAGGCGTTCTTGACCAGACCCTGCGCGAACGGGATCCCCGACTCCTGCGCGTAACCGATCGCTGCGGGGGTGCCGCTCTCGGGCACTGGGATCACCAGGTCCGCCTCGATCGGAGCCTCTCGGGCGAGCTGCCTACCCACCTCGACCCGGACCGCGTTGACACTGCGGCCGGTCAGGATCGAGTCGGGTCGGGCCAGGTAGACGTACTCGAACAGGCACCCTTTGGGATCCGGCATCGCGAACTTACGTGACCGCACCCCGTTCTCGTCGATGGCAACAAACTCGCCCGGTTCGATGTCACGTACGAAGGAGGCCCCCACGATGTCCAGCGCCGCGGTCTCGCTGGCCACCACCCACCCGCGCTCAAGCCGGCCCAAGCACAGCGGCCGGATTCCTTGTGGGTCGCGGGCGGCGTACAGGGTGTTCTCGTCGAGGAACACCAAGCTGAAGGCACCACGCAGCAAGGGCAGTTCAGTCATCGCCGCCTGCTCGATCGTCTCCCCCGGGTGTGCCGCAAGCAGCGCCGTGAGCAGGTCGGTATCGGAACTGGCGACCATGCTGGCGTCAAGCGGCAACTCCCCCGTGTCGAGGGTCGCCAAGCGCTCGGCAAGTTCATGCGTGTTCGTCAGGTTACCGTTGTGGCCGAGCGCGAGGTGGCCGGTGGCAGTGGTCCGGAACGTCGGCTGGGCGTTCTCCCAGACGCTGGAACCGGTCGTCGAGTAGCGGGCGTGGCCAATCGCGATGTAACCGTGCAGTGAATCCAGCAATGAGTCGCTGAAGACCTGCGATACCAAGCCCATGTCCTTGTAGACCAGTATCTGACTGCCGTCGCTGGTCGCGATTCCGGCCGACTCCTGGCCGCGGTGCTGCAGCGCGTACAGCCCGAAGTAGGTCAGCTTTGCGACCTCATCGCCAGGAGCCCAGACCCCGAAAACGCCACAAGCGTCCTGAGGTCCTTTTTCACCGGGGAGAAGATCGTGGTTCAATCGCCCATCGCCGCGCGCCACTGCTCAAGTGTTGCACAGGCGGCGTTGGGTCCAAGCCCGTGATTGCCAGATCGGCTATATGCCGACAACCGGCCGGTACCTGGGTTTCCACATCGAGTCCAGGACCGCTTGCAGTGCGTTGTCCGGAGTCGCCCTCGCCACACCCTCCCGAACGGCCTCCTCAACCACTGCCACCGCCACGGCCGCGGAGGTCGCCCGGATGTCGGCGATCTCAGGCAGCAGGGGACTGCCTGGCCCATGGATCTCGACCAGTTGGGCGACCGCTTTGGCCGCCGCGTTGAGCATCCCGTCGGTGATCTTGGTGGCCCTGGCCACGATGGCGCCAAGGCCCAGCCCGGGATACAACAGGGCATTGTTGGCCTGCCCGATGTGGTGACTGACACCGTCGATGGTCACCGGATCGAACGGGCTGCCGGTCACGATCAAGGCCTGGCCGTCAGTCCAGGCCAGCAGGTCCGCCGGCACAGCCTCGGCCAACGGAGTGGGGTTGCTCATGGGCAGGATGAACGGCCGCGCCACATGCGAGTGCATCTCACGGACCACCTGCTCGGTGAACGCACCGTGGACCGTGGACGTGCCCACCAGGATGGTGGGCTGGACCCGCCGGACCGTCTCCAGCAGGGAGATCGCACCTAGCTCGTCGCGCTCGTAGTCGCGGACCTCAGCGGCGGGCCGGGCGTAGCCACGGTGGTAGTCGCGAAGCTCGGGGAGCTGATCGTGCAGCAGCCCGGGGCGGTCGATCAGCCAGATCCGGCGCGAAGCCTCCTCGCGGCTGTATCCCGATTCCACGATGGCGTCGCGGATCTGGTCGGCGATCCCCACACCGGCTGTGCCGGCACCAAACACGACCACCCGGTGATCGGACAGCGGCATGGCGGTGACCTTGACCCCGGACAGGATCGCGGCGAAGGCGATCGCCCCCGTGCCCTGCATATCGTCGTTGAAGGTACACACCTGGTCGCGGTATCGATCCAGGATCCGGCGGGCATTCGTCTCCCCGAAATCCTCCCAGTGCAGAAGCGCATTGGGGAACATCTTGCTGGCGGTGCTGACGTAGGTCTCGATGAGTTCGTCGTACTTCTCGCCGCGCAGCCGGGCGTGCTTCTCACCCAGGTACCCGGGGTCGGTCAGCAGCCCAGTACGGTCGGTGCCGACATCGATGACGACGGGAATCGCCCGTTCTGGATCGACCCCCGCGGCCGCCACGTAGACGCTGATCTTGCCGATCGCGATGTCGATGCCGCCGACCCCCCAGTCGCCGATGCCGAGGATCGCCTCGGAGTCGGTGGCCACCAGCAGGTCCACATCATCGGGGCCGAGCCCGAGGTTCGTGAAGGCCTTCGGCACATCCTGCGGCCAGCGGGACTGCAGATACACCCCCCGCGGACGGCGGAAGGCGTGGCTGTACTCACGGATCGATTCGCCCACGGTCGGCGTGTAAACGATCGGCATAAGGTCGGGCAGGTCGTCGATCAGCAACCTGTAGAACAGCGTCTCGTTACGGTCGTGCAACTCGCGCAGATAGACGTTCTTGGCCAACGGGCCCGGCTGCTCAGCCAACTGTCGACGCACCCGCAACAACTGTTGGTCGATGGTCTCGACACGCTGCGGCAACAGACCGACCAGGCCAAGCGCCTCCCGTTCGGCGTCGGAGAAGGCGGACTGCTTGTTCAACCGCGGATCGGCCAGCAGAGCCTGCCCGCGCAGGGTCGTTCGGCGCGCTGGGAGTTCGTTCACACTGTCGGTTCTACCGTCCGAGGCAATCGTTTGCGCATCGACGCGCACCGGGCGGTTCGCCCTACCGGCGCGAGACGCGTTTCAGTCCAGCCGCGCGAAAGCGGTCACATCGGCCGGTTTACCCATCACCAGGATCTCGTCGCCGTAGCTGAGTTGAGTCTGTAGATCAGCATGGGTGAACTGATCCTGGCCGCTCGGACGTACCGCGATGACGGTGACCCTGTGTTTGTCCCGCAACTTGGAGGATCCCAGCGGCTCCCCGACCAGGAAGCGCGGCGGCTTCGTCTTCGCGATGACCCAGTTGGTGGCAATGCGCATGTAGTCGAGCACCTCGCCACTGACCAAGTGCGCGATCCGCTGGCCCATGTCGTGCTCCGGCTGCACGACATGGTGGGCGCCCACCCGTTGCAGGATCAGCGCGTGCTGTGAACTCAGCGCTTTGCCCCAGATGCGCTCCACACCCAACTGCGACAGGTTCGACACCGCGAGGATGCTGTCCTCCATCGCCCCGATCGCCACCACCGCCGTGTGGAACTCCTCGGCGCCGATCTCTTCGAGTGCTTTCAGATCGGTCGCGTCCGCGCGAACGATGTTGCTCAGCATCCCGGCGTAGCGCTGAACCCGCTCCTCGCTGTCGTCAACAGCCAACACCTCCACTCCGCTGCGGGCGAGCTCGCGGGCCAGCGCGATCCCGAATCGGCCCATGCCCAATACCAGAACAGGGCCCTGTGACTTAGCCAACGATCATCCTCTCCTCGGGTCGTTCGAACCGTTGTTTACGCTCGCGTAGTGCCAGCGCCGACGCGACCGTCAGTGGGCCGACCCGGCCGATGAACATCAATGCCACGATGACCAATTGCGCATTGATGGGAAGCGAAGCGGTGATGCCGACCGACAGCCCCACCGTGGCCAAGGCGGAGATGGCTTCGAAGAGCACGGCTTCGAACGGGAACTGCGTCATCGACAAAAGAGTGAAGGTCGCAACCCCGACCATTCCGATACTGAGCAGCGTCAGCGTCATGGCACGGCGCTGGGTGTCGGTCGGGATCCGCCGACGGCCCACGTTGACGTGCTGATCGCCTCGGCCCTGCGACCACAGCACGTACAGCAGCACACCGAACGTTGTGACCTTGATCCCCCCGGCGGTACTCGCGCTACCTCCACCGATGAACATCAGCGCGCTGGTGAAAAGTAACGTCTCAGGACGCAATTGACCCATGTCGACCGCGTTGAACCCGGCGGTACGAGGCATCACGGCTGTGAAGAAGGCCAACGTCCCGCCTTGGGCCGGACTGTATTCGGCCAGTGTGCCAGGATTCGTCACCTCCGAGATCCAGATCACGACCGTACCCGTGGCCAGCAGTCCCGCCGTGACGATGACCGTAATGCGGGTGAGTACCGACCACTGCGCCGGGCTGTGCCACATCCGCGCCAGCTCGAAGATGACGGGGAATCCCAGACCACCGACGATCACCGCCACCGAGATCGTGATCAGGAACAACCCGTCCCCGGCAAACGGGATCAAGTTGCCCGGATAGGTCGAGAAGCCGGCGTTGTTGAAGGCCGAAACGGAGTGGAACAAGCCGTGGTACGCAGCCTGCGGCAACGGTTCGTCGTAGCGGATGAGCAACTGCGCGGTCAGCAACAGCGCGAAGATCACTTCGGTGACGAGGACGAACCCGACGATGCGCCGAATGATGTGGCGCACAGAGCCAGGCGTCAGCGCGCGCGACTCTGCCTGCACGATCAGACGACTGCGTAGACCCAGCCGCTTGGACAGAACGAGGGCGGCCAGGGTGGCCAGGGTCATGATCCCCAAGCCGCCCACCTGAATGAGGAGCATGATCACCACTTGCCCGAACGTCGACCAGTAGGTGGCCGTGTCGACGGTGGTCAAACCGGTCACGCATACGGCCGAGGTGGCCGTGAAGAGGGCGTCGTGCAGCGGCGCAACTTCGCCGGCCACTGTCGCCCACGGCAGGCTCAGCAGACCGGTCCCAACAGCGATGCCCCCCGCGAACGCCACTGCGACCACCTGCCCCGGGTGCAGGTCGGAGAGGGCCACGTTTCCCGATTATGGTCTGGTCGAGGCCTGATCGCCCTGCCAGTGCGGACTGTGCCGGTCGCCGCCGATTTTGGAACCGTTGTCGCCGGACTTGAGGTCAGTGGGCCCGTGTGGGCGATGCAAATTGATCCCAAGCCTGCCGACGTGCGTCGGGCGGCACCCGGCAGCAACACCGGCAAGCCCTTTCCGGATCTGGATCTTCGTGCCTACACTTAGCGACCACCAATCCTGAGGAGACACCGGTGCGGATTTCCTTGACCACTGCCCTCGTGATCGCCGCACTGCCCATGGCCTTGGTTGTGCCAGTCCCCGTGGCGTCGGCGGACCCCGTGGGGTTCATCACCGAATTCCCGACCCCGTCCGGCGATAGCCAGGGCATGGCACAAGGGTCAGACGGGAACTTCTGGTTTGTGCAACTGGGAACCAGCAAGGTCGTGCGCATGACCCCGGCCGGCACCGTCACGGAGTTCCCCACCCCGACGCCTAGCAGTCGGCCCAATGACATCACCGCGGGCCCAGACGGCAACCTGTGGTTCACACAGCAGGACGCGGCCGCGAATCGCATCGGCCGGATCACGCCTGGTGGAGTCATCACGGAGTTCCCGCTGACGTCGACGGGCAGCCCGAGCTTCATCACCGCCGGACCTGACGGCAACCTGTGGTTCACGAAGACCAACAACAACAACATCTTCCGGATGACGACAGCCGGTGCTGTCACCGGCACATTCGCGATCCCAACTCCGGGTAGCTCCCCGGCCGGGATCACCACCGGACCGGACGGCAACCTTTGGTTCACCGAATTCTTCGCAAACAAGATCGGTAGGGTCACGCCGTCCGGCACGATCACCGAGTTCCCGATCCCGACCGCGAGCAGTTCACCGCGCGACATCGCCGCCGGCCCCGACGGCAACGTGTGGTTCACCCAAACCGCGAACGCTGTGAACAAGATCGGCCGGATCACCCCCTCGGGGGCCGTCACCGAGTTCCCGATCCCCACTGCGAACGCGGGCCTCGACAGCATCACAACCGGCCCCGACGGGAACCTCTGGTTCACCCAGGGTGCCGGGAACAGAGTCGCCCGGATCACCCCGAACGGCACTGTCACAGAGTACCCGTTGCCCAATGCGAGCAGCAGCCCCCGCGCCATCACGTCGGGCACGGACGGCGCGCTGTGGTTCATCGAGAACTTCGGTAACAGGGTCGGACGGATCACCTCTGGCATCTCGCCGAGCGACCGGAAGCCGGCGTTGAACGGCACCGGGCAAGTGGGTCTGCCGCTGGTGTGTGGGGCTGATGTCTGGGGGATAGCCTCGACTGTGGCTGTGGGGTGGCGACGCAACGCCGCCACGATCCCTGGACTGACCGGCCTGACATACGTGCCCACCGACGCTGACCTGGGTTCAACCATCAACTGCGTCAGTACAGCGACCCTCCCAGGGGTTTCTGCTCGGCTCAGCGCCACGAGCAATGGCATCGCCGTGGTGGCACAGGTGACGGGACCGGTCGGCCCGCCAGGACCCACGGGTGCCACAGGGCCGACTGGCCCCGGCGGACAACTCACGGCGGTTTTCGCGCCTGGCGGCAAGCGGATCAAGGCTGGCAAGACTCTGCGTGTTCAGTTCGGTGTCACCAATGCCGCTCCGCTGACTGCCCAACTGGCAGGGAAGAAGACCGCGACCAAACCAGTTCAAGCTGGGTCCGGGACCAACACCTTGCGGTGGAAACTGCCGAAGAGCCTGACTCCCGGCAAGTACTCGCTGCGGTTGCTGTTCGAGGGCAAGATCAAGGCCCAGACAGCGGTGCGGATCACGAAGTAGGAGGCCTAGCTCTCATTGGTGGAGGCGCGGGTCAGCGGCAGCCATTGTGAAAGGTCACTGCGCTCGCCCGAGGCGTCGATGCGGCCCTCCGCCAGGGCCTGCTCCCAGGTGAGCTCTCCGCGGGTCAACGCCAGCCAGGTAGGCCCGTCGCACTCCACGACCGCTCGTGGGGTTCCCCGCCGGTGCGGGCCACCCGAGATCGCCTGGATGGCACCGTACGGGGGGATGCGGATCTCGACTGAGCGGCCGGGGGCCTTCTCCGCGAATGCGGCCAACGCGGCTTTGACCTCCGCCCGCGTGCCCATGGACCCAGGCTAACTCGTGTTCGAAGGTGCTCTGGGCGGCGATGGGTCTACACATCTGGTTGAGAAGACTGCCCCAAAGACCGTTTGCAACCAGATGTGTAGGACAAATGTCCGTTAAGCCCTGTTTGTACCCCGCAATTTCTACACATCTGGTTGGCGGTTCCACCCGCTCAACCAGATGTGTAGACGCCGCCGCCCAACCGGGTCCGCTGCCGACCATCGGGGTCGAAATTCGCCGGGTCGAGCCACGCGAGAACCTGCCGGCGCCGGTTGGGCCACTCATGATCAAGCAGGGAGAACCAGGCCGTGTCACGATTGCGGCCATTGACGACCATGTGTTGGCGAAACACCCCCTCGAAGGTGAAACCGAAGCGCAGCGCGGCGGCCTTGCTCGCCTCGTTGCGGTTGTCACACTTCCACTCGACCCGACGCGCACCCCAGTCGAAGAGATGGTCAGCCATCAGCAACACCGCCTCGGTCGATGCCGGGGTTCGGCGCATCTGCGGCCCCCACAGGACATGCCCGATCTCGGCCACGCGGTTGGGCTCGTCGATCCGCATGATTGCCGCGCGTCCGACCGGCTGGCCGTCGATCAACGCCGCGAAGAACAACGGGTCGTCACTGGTCAGCCCATCGTCGAACCAGTCCGGTGAGGCGAACTCGTGCTGGAGGTCGGCCAGCGGCCGGTGTGACTCCTCGATCGGCTCGAGGGTCACGTAACGGCCCCGCAGGACTGCCCGCATCAGAAGAACGCGGGCAATACCCCGGCGCTGACGGTCGTCATCTCGGCGATGCCCCACTCCAGCTCACCGACCTGCAGGACGTCACCCAGCCCAGAATCCACCACGCCGATCCGCGTGCAGGCGAACCGCCGGGCACCACACATCTCGGTGAACCGCAACTCCTCCGAGCGCGGCACCACGACGATGGCCCGGGTGGCCGACTCGCTGAACAACCACGTGAACAGGTCCTCCCCGTCGGGCACCCAGGTGCGCGCACCGATGCCGGACCGCATGGCCATCTCAGCCAGGGCCAATCCGATCCCGCCGTCGGACACATCGTGGGCGGCGGTCAACATCCCGTCCCGGGAGCCGGCCACCAGGATTTGGGACAGCACCCGCTCGGCATCGAGGTCGACCTCCGGGGGCATGCCCGTCAGCAGGCCCTGCGACGTCGCCACCGCAGAACCGCCGAACTCGGACCTGGTCACACCGAGGACATAGATGAGTTCCCCGTCCGGCCCCCAGGCCATCGGCGTCCTGCGGGCCACATCGTCGAAGACGCCCAGCACGCCGACCACGGGTGTGGGATGGATGGGTGCCGAGCCGGTCTGGTTGTAGAAGCTCACATTGCCCCCGGTGACCGGGATACCCAGCTGCAGGCAGCCATCGGCCAGGCCAGTCACGGCCTGCTCGAACTGCCACATCACCTCGGGGTCTTCCGGTGATCCGAAGTTGAGACAGTTGGTCACAGCCAGCGGCACGGCACCGGTGGCCGAGACGTTGCGATAGGCCTCGGCAAGTGCGAGTTGCGTGCCACGGTATGGGTCGAGCTCGACGAACCGGGCGTTGCAGTCCGTGGCGATCGCCACGCCGCGCCCCGTCTGCTCATCGATGCGCAGCACCCCGGAATCCTCGGGCTGGGCCAGCACGGTGTTACCCCGCACGTAGCGGTCGTACTGGTCGGTGACCCACGCCTTGGACCCGTGGTTGGGATTGCCCAGCAGGTCCAGCAACGTCGTGCGCGGATCGGTCTGCCGCGGTTCGGTGGTCACTGCCTGCCGCGTCCGGATCGTGGCCGGCTCGGCGATGGGACGCTCGTAGATAGGGCCATCATGGGCCACCGTGCGGGGTGGGACATCCACGACCACCTCGTCGTGCCACTCGATGACCAGCCGGTCACCTTGCGTCACCTCGCCGATAACGGTCGCTGTGACCGCCCACTTCTCGCAGATGGCCATGAACGCGTCAAGGTTGCCCGGTGTGACGACCGCACACATCCGCTCCTGTGACTCGCTCATCAGGATCTCTTCGGGGCTCAGACTCTGATCCCGCAGCGGCACCCGATCCAACCACACGTGCATGCCGCCGTCGCCGTTGCTGGCCATCTCGGACGTGGCGCAACTGAGCCCCGCTCCGCCGAGATCCTGAATGCCGTCGATCAGGTCGGCCGCCAGCAGCTCCAGAGTGCATTCGATCAGCAGCTTCTCGGTGAAGGGATCCCCGACCTGCACCGCGGGACGTTTGCTGGGACCGGTCTCGTCGAAACTCTCGCTGGCCAGCACGCTCACCCCGCCAATGCCGTCGCCGCCGGTCAGCGCGCCGTAGAGAATCACGAGATTGCCCGCGCCCCTCGCACTGCTGACGTGGATGTCCTCGTGGCGCATCGCGCCCACGCACAGGGCGTTGACCAGCGGATTGGTCTGGTAGCACGGGTCGAAGACGGTTTCACCGCCGATGTTGGGCAGCCCAAGGCAGTTGCCGTACCCCCCGACGCCGGCAACCACACCGTGCACGACCCGGGCTGTATCAGGGTCATCGACACTGCCAAATCGCAACTGGTCCATCACGGCCAATGGTCGCGCTCCCATGCTCAGGATGTCGCGCACAATGCCGCCCACCCCGGTGGCGGCGCCCTGGTAAGGCTCGATGTAACTCGGGTGGTTGTGGCTCTCGACCTTGAACGTGACAGCCCACCCGTCGCCGATATCGACAACGCCCGCGTTCTCCCCGATGCCAACGAGCAGCGCCTCGGACTCCGGAGCCTTGCGGCCGAACTGCCGCAGGTGAACCTTGCTGGACTTGTAGGAGCAGTGCTCACTCCACATCACCGAGTACATGGCCAGTTCGGAACTGGTGGGGCGCCGGTGGAGAATGTCGCGGATGCGCTGGTACTCGTCGGGCTTCAGACCGAGTTCGGCGTACGGCTGCGGGTGGTCAGGGGTCTGCGCGGCGTGCGCCACCGAATCCATGGGTACGAGTTTAGGTTGGCAGCCAGCACGCCGGTAACCGCGGGCGATCTCCAGAGCTGGTCTTCAGCCCACCAGGGCGGTCAGCACCGAGGCGAACAGGCCCAGTCCGTCGACGCCGGGGCCCGTCAGGTCATCGATCGCATGCTCCGGGTGCGGCATCAGGCCCACCACGTTGCCCTGGGCATTGCTGATGCCCGCGATGTCGCGCCGCGATCCGTTCGGGTTACCGCCCAGGTAGCGGAACACCACGCGGCCGTCGGCTTCGAGCATGTCCAGCGTGCGCTCGTCGGCGATGTAGGACCCCTCACCGTTCTTCACGGGCACGACAATCTCCTGACCGGGTTCGAACGCCCCAGTCCAAGCACTGTTCGTGCTCTCCACCCGCAGCGTCTGATCACGGCACACGAAGTGCAGGCTGTCGTTGCGCACCAACGCGCCGGGCAGCAGGTGGGCCTCGCACAAGACCTGAAAGCCGTTGCAGATGCCCAGCACCGGCATGCCCTGCTCTGCGGCGTCCACGATCTCGCTCATTACCGGCGCAAATCGGGCGATCGCGCCACAGCGCAAGTAATCCCCGTAGGAGAAGCCACCGGGCAGCACGACGGCCGCCACCCCGCGCAGATCGTGGTCGCCGTGCCACAGTGCTACTGGTTCTGCCCCTGCGTACGTCACCGCCCGCGCGGCATCGATGTCATCGAGGGTTCCGGGGAAAGTGACTACGCCGACTCGCACACCCTCACGGTACGACAGCGACTGGGCAAGCGGCCTTGTGCACCACCGCATGGCTGACCGAACCCAGCAGCAGACCACGGAACCCGCCCAGGCCGCGTGACCCTACGACCACGAGTTGGGCGTGTTCGCTGGCCTTGACCAACGCCTTGACCGGGGAACCCTTCATGACCTCCTGGCGCACCTTCACGTCGGGGAAGTCGCCACGGAACCCTGCCATCGCTTCGGAGGTGTCGCGCAACTCGGCGTTGCCGTAATCGCGGATCAGCACCTCGGGCTCATAACTGGGGACCTCGACCATGGACCAGGTCGGCGGGATCTCCCAGGAGTGCAGGACGTGCAAGGACAGGCCCGTGAAGCTGGCCTGCTCGAACGCCCAGCGCAGCGCCTTGAGCGAATGTGCGGAGCCATCCACGCCGACGACCATGTCGACTGCGTCCGCGGCGACAGGGCGCACCACGACGGTCGGGCAGGACGCGTGTGTGGCGATCTGGCGTGAAACGCTGCCGAGCAGGAAGCCGGTCAGCCCACCGGAACCATGGCTGCCGACGACGGCCATCTCGGCGTCTTCAGACAGGTGCACCATGACCGACGCCGGCCGGCCGGCGATGACCTCACCCACGGCGTTGGCGCCCAGTTGCGCGGCCGCGACCAGCCCCTCGTCGTTGGCCGCCTGCGCCTCTTTGCGCAATTCATCGACGAGGTCCTGCTGGACCAGCGCTGAGGCACCCATACCCAGGTCCGCCGGCGGCATGGACCATGTGGTCACCACCTCCAGCGTGCGCCCACGTTGTGCAGCAGTGGTAGCCGCCCATTGCAGTGCCAGTGCCGAACCTTCGGAACCGTCGTAACCCACAATCACCGAACCGGACATCACAACCCCTCCGTCCACACGTGGCCGGTGGTCGCCAGGCGCAATCGTGCGCCTGACCGACGCATCGAACCTGTTGTCCGCTGACTCTGATTCTACTCCTGCCCACCCGCTTCCCGGCAGGGCTATTTGAGCGCAATCCGTCCGGAATCGATCTTGAAGACGATCCAGTGGTGGGGTCCGATACCGGCTTTGTCCCATTGTGGTCCCACGATCGTCCAGCCGGCGCGCTGGTACAGGCCCAATGCCGCCACTCTGGCATTCGCCCAGAGGCTGGCCGCACCACCGCGCTCAGCCCGCCGCACAGCCGCCTCGAGCAGGGCCGTGCCCGTACCACCGCGGTAGTGCGGCAGGACGGCCATCGACCGCAACTGCCACTGCGGCGCCGGCAATTCCATGAGCTCTGGATGTGACCACTGTGCGGGGCCCACTGAGCACGCACCCACCACCCGGCCGGCCACGACAGCGGCCACATGCAGACAGTCCGCCGGTGGGTCGGCGTCACCCGGCAATGGGCCATGCGGACGCAGTACTTCGAGCTGCACGTCGCGGACTTCGGACTGCGTCGCATCGCGGATCACGGGTTCACAGTAGTTTGGCGTGCATGGCATATCGCGACGTCATGCGCTGGCTCGGACACAAGGAATGGTTCGCCTGGACCGCGGCCCGGCTCGCGCCGTTGGACGCGAAGGTGGTCAAGAAGACCGGCGGGAAGTTCGGGCTACTGGGCAATTACGGTCTGCCGCAGTGTCTGCTCACAACGACGGGGCGCAAATCCGGCCAACAGCGCACCGTGACGCTGCTCTACGGCACGCGCGGCGACGACGTGGTGCTCATCGGTTCCAACTTCGGCCAACAGCACCACCCGGCTTGGGCGCTGAACCTCGAGGCCAATCCGCAGTGCGTCTTCAGCACAGATGACCGGACCCAGGACATGGTGGCGCGGATGGTCACCGAGGAGTCCGAGCGTGAGGAACTGTGGCAGCTGATGTACGACATCTGGCCGGCCTACGCGGCATATCGCGGGCGGGCGGGCCGTGACATCAAGGTCTTCGTTCTGACGCCTGTCTGAGGCAAGGAGCCCGGCTCCCCCCTCGTTGAGCCGGGCAACAAGAGGATCCCCCGCGGCGCCCGTTACCGAAACGTGACCTCAGTCACCGGACCTCGAGGCTGTACTCCTCGATCACGGGATTGGCCAGCAGCGTCTCAGCCAAATGCTCGAGTTCGGCCAGACGCTCCTCGGTGAGTTGACCGTCGATCTCGATCTCGAAGCGCTTACCCTGGCGCACAGCCCTGACCCCCGAGAGCCCCAGCCTGCCCATCGCCTTCTGGACGGCCTGCCCTTGCGGGTCCAGCAACTCGGGTTTGGGCATGACTTCAACGATGATCCGCGGCACGTCTGAAACTGTATCCCGTGCCGTTGGGATCAGTGTGTCTCGGACTCCGCGACATACTTCGCGAACTGCGCGTGGTCGGCGTCCACCACGTCGGCGTAGCGCAAGGCGAAGCGGGAGACCGCCTTGACGAAGGAATCGGAATCCCCGAGGTAGGCGTCGATGGCGATCCGGTCGCCGGTGACGGCGTGCGCCCGGGCGAGCGTGAAACCGCACAGTCGCGCAAAACGAGGCAGACTGGCAGCCGGGGTGCGGGCGTACGCGGTAACAACTGGGCGCAGTTGGCTGATGATGTAGTCGCGGTCCTGCCAGCGGCTGAATCCCAGCAACGGGTCCGGCTCGAACTGGATCAGTGCCTGTCCCAATGCGATCCGCCGGGCCTGATTGCCGCGGTGGCGGTATTCGGGCAGCACGAACGGCTGCAGCACCGACGGCCTCGCCTCCTTGACCTCAAGGGCCACCAACTCGTGTCGGCGGGTGCCTTGCAACAGCACGATGAAGCACCGCAGACCGACGTCCGAGACACCCCGCACGAGCATCGCGATGTCCGCGATCCGGTACTCGGTGAGCATCTGCTGCACCTCCGGACTCACAGAGGTCGCATATCCGCTCATGATCGCGATCATCCCGTCATGCAACGTCGCGGCATCCTGTTCGCTGAGCCACTGGGTGAGCGGCTGGATCGGGCCGCCGAAACGCAGTTGGGTCTCGTCCTCGAACATGTCGGAATAGAGCATGGGTTCGTCGGGGAAGGCGAGGTCTTTGGTGCGGCGATCGCCCTTGGCGACCGCTCTGGCCACCTCCCCCTCCGGGACTCCGGCGAACCAGAGGTCGAGCCGGTCCTGGTCAGCCGCCCAGGCGATACCGCGCCGGTAGCCCTCCACGGATGCCCGTGCGACCGCTCGCTGATCCTTAGCCGCAGCACCGGCCGCGCGTGCGGCCAGCACCAGGCCGGTACTCATCCGCTTGACGTCCCACTCCCAGGGCGCCCGCAGAGTCTCGTAGAAGGAGCCCACCTCGAAGACGGGTTCGCCGTGCGGAGGCCGGAAGTAGCCGAACGTGAACGCGTCGACGTCTCCGCAGGCCTGCACGTTGATCTCCGAGACGGGCGTCACAGAGAGGTCGGCGGCCATGACCACATCCGCGCCCCGGAAGTAGGAATGGGCGTCGGTTGCCATCCGCTCATGGCGCAGTGGGATCAATGAGGCAAGCCGGTCCTGGTCCTGTTCGAGCACGAGCCGCAGGGGGTCCGGGCGCACTTGCGACCGGTAAAGGTCAGCGTGAGCGTCGTGGGGAACACGGTTGCGCGCATCCAACCCGCGCTGGATCCGCTCGTCGAGGGAGCCGGCGGTCTTCAGCGCTTGCCACATGGCACGAGTGTACGGATTACTCGTAGTTCCAGGCTTCCCAGGCGCTGGCCACCATATCGTGCAGGTCCTTGCTGGCCGTCCAGCCGAGCTCGTCCTGAATCTTGTCCACCAGGGCCACCAGTTGGGCAGGATCACCGGGGCGGCGCGCGGCGATCTGCGCCTCCGCGTCACGGCCGAGCACGGCACTGACCGCATCGATCACTTCGATGACCGAGACCCCCTGTCCGCGACCGACGTTGTACACGGTGCCCACCGTTTCACCCTCGCAACGAGCCGCCGCGGCGACGTGGGCGTCGGCCAGGTCGCTGACGTGGATGTAGTCGCGGATGCAGGACCCGTCCGGGGTGGGGTAGTCGTCGCCGAACACCTGCGGGCGCTGACCGGTGGTCAACGCCCGGTAGACCATGGGAATCAAATTGAAGACGCTGGTGTCGCCCAGATCGGGGGATCCGGCTCCCGCCACGTTGAAGTACCGCAGAGAGATCCAGGACAGGTCACGGTTGACCGCGGCGTTGGACGTGATCCATTCGCCCACGACCTTGGTCTGGCCGTAAGGGGACTCGGGATTGCGCGAAGCATCTTCGGCGACGAACTGCGCGGCTGGCGTCCCATAGACAGCTGCGGACGACGAGTAGACGAAACAGCGTGTGCCGACCTCGGCCATGGCCTCTAGCAGCGACAGCATGCCGTCGACGTTCTCGCGGTAGTAGTACTCGGGTCGCTCCACCGACTCCCCGACAGCCTTCTTGGCGGCCAGATGCACCACGCCGGTGACGTCGTATTCGCGCAGAGCCGCTGCCACGACGGCGCGATCAGCCACGTTGGCCTGCACGAGCGGCACCCCCTTCGGCACCTTTCGCGCGAGTCCTGTGGACAGGTCGTCCAGGACCACCACATCGCGGCCGCTGGCCTGCAGGGCGCGCAGCACGTGGGCGCCGATGTAGCCGGCACCTCCAGTGAGTAGCCAGGTCGTCATGCGAACTCCCTTCCCGTCAGAGTCTCGTAGGCCGCGATGTACTTGGCGCGGGTGTGCGCCACCACGTCTTGCGGCAGCGCTGGCGGGGGCTCGTCGCCCGCTGGGTCCCAGCCGGATTCGTTTCGCAGCCAGTCACGCACGAACTGCTTGTCGAAACTCGGCGGCGCTGACCCCTCGACCCACGTCGTCGCCTCCCAGAACCGCGACGAGTCGGGGGTCAGCACCTCATCGCCCAGCACGATGGAGCCGTCGGCGCGCACGCCGAACTCGAACTTGGTGTCGGCCACGATGATCCCGCGCTCCGCGGCGATCGAGCGTGCCCGATCGTAGATTGCCAGGGACATATCCCGGATCCGTTCGGCCCGTTGCTTGCCGACCCGCTCAACGGCCCCGGTGAAGTCAATGTTCTCGTCGTGATCCCCGATGGCGGCCTTCGTGGCTGGGGTGAAGACCGGCTCGGGCAGGCGCTGCGATTCCCGCAAGCCGGGCGGCAGGTCGATGCCGCATACAGCACCGGTCCTCTGGTAGTCGTTCCAGCCCGAACCGCTGAGGTACCCTCGTACAACACACTCGACAGCGAGCATGTCAAGGCGTTCGCAGATGACTGCGCGGCCAGCGACGGCATCGGGCACATCCGTGCTGATGATGTGATTGGGCACGAGGTCGTGCAGTTGGTCGAACCACCACAGCGACAGCTGGGTCAGTACGCGACCCTTGTCAGGAATCGGAGTGGGCAGAATCGCGTCGAAGGCGCTGATCCGGTCGGAGGCGACGAACAACAGCCGGTCGCCGTCGGTGTAGAGGTCGCGCACCTTGCCGGAATAGACGTGCGTCCACCCGGGGATCGGATCAGTGCTCACTCGTTCACGCTAACGGGTCTGCTGTGCCCACGATCAGGCGTGTCCTGCGGCTGGGACGAAGACACCCGACTTCGGCGCCGGATCCGGCTCTTTGGGGCACAGTGGTGATGATGACCGCCAACCGTTTCGCCGCACTGGCCTGTGCTTTGTGGCTGGCCGCCGGTGCCCTCACCTTCTACATCGCGACCATTTCCGGCATCCCTGCTGTGGATCTCGCCTTGGCCCAACCGGCGCACGACCTGGCCGTGGCGAATCCCTGGCTGGTCTGGGTGGCACGGTTCTTCGCAGCGATGGGTTCGGGCTTCGTCCTCGCGCCTCTGACCGTGGGCGTTGTGGTCGCCTTGTGGCTGCGCGGACAGCGGTGGTGGGCGGTGTGGCTGGCAGCGGACGGGATCACCGGAATCGTCGTATCCCAGACGGTCAAACGTGTCGTCGACCGACAACGTCCCGCCTGGGACAACCCGCTGAACGAGTTGACCAGCCCGTCGTTCCCCAGCGGGCACAGCATGGCGGGGATCTACGGGTACCTGGCTTTCGGTGTCGTCGCGTGGTTCCTGGTCAATCGCGCGTTCGGGACTGTGCTCATGGTCTTCGGTGTTCTGATGGGGCCCAGCCGGGTGTTCTTCGGGGTGCACTGGCCCACTGATGTCCTGGCGGGGTGGCTGTTCGCGGGTGCCTGCCTGTGCACCGTGACCGCCGTCTTGTGGTGGCGCTGGGGACCGCCTCCGACCGGGACGTCAGAGGTGCCCGTCGTGGGCGATACGGCACCGCCTCTGGCAGCGAGCGGCGGGGCGCCCGACTGACCAATCGGTGACGGTGCTCGCTGACGATCCGACTCGAGGCAACCTCGCTGGTCGTGCATCCGCTCGCCTGTGGGCGCGTCACCGCCTGCCCTCAACACCATGTTCACGTCCTTCCTGGGCGGATTGACGTTCTTCACATTGGTGGTGGCACACGCGACCTTCTGCATCGTGGTGGTGTTTGCGGCCAGCGTCACCTGGTTCCTCCCGGCGGTCGTCTGGGACGAACCCGGCCAACGGCTCAGGTCAGAGGATGGCCCCGGGACTGTAGTCGGCCGCTCGCGGATGCTCGGCAGCAAGAAGAGCCACCCGCTCAACCACCACACCCACCTGCGCCCGTGCCGCACCCGTGAACTCCAGCGGCTGCGCCATCAAGGCCTCCAAGTCGCCTAGATCAAGGGGCAAGCGGTCATCGGCGGCGAGGCGCTGCAGGAGTCCCGGATCCTTACCCGTGGTACGCATGTCCAAGGCTGCGGCGACCGCGTTGTCCTTGATCACCTCGTGCGCGGTCTCTCGGCCCACCCCGCTGCGCACGGCGGCCATCAAGATCTTCGTGGTCGCCAGGAACGGCAGGTACTTGTGCAACTCGCGCTCCACGACGGCCTCGAAAACACCGAACTCATCGAGGACGGTGAGCATGGTCTCGAGCATCCCGTCGATCGCGAAGAACGCGTCGGGAAGCATGACCCGGCGCACCACCGAGCAGTACACGTCCCCCTCGTTCCACTGCGAGCCCGCGAGGTCTGAGGCCATCGTCTGGTACCCGCGCAGGAGCACCATGAAGCCGTTGACCCGCTCGCACGAGCGCGTGTTCATCTTGTGCGGCATCGCGCTCGATCCCACTTGGCCCTGCTGGAAACCCTCTGTGACCAGGTCATGACCGGCCATCAGCCGGATCGTTGTGGCCAGACTCGACGGTCCGGCTGCCACCTGTAGCAACGCCGAGAGCACCTCATAGTCAAAACTGCGCGGGTAGATCTGCCCGACACTGGTGAGAACCCGTTCAAAGCCCAGATGCCCGGCCACGCGCCGCTCCAGCTGCGCCAGCGCCTCGGGCGACCCCAACAGATCGAGCATGTCCTGAGCAGTGCCCACTGGCCCCTTGATCCCGCGAAGCGGGTAGTCCTCCAGCAGGTGCTGCAACCGCTCGTAGGCGATCAGAACCTCATCGGCGGCCGTGGCGAACCGCTTGCCCAGCGTCGTGGTCTGAGCGGCGACATTGTGCGATCGGCCGGTCAGTGCGACCTCGTTGTACTGCGCCGGCGAGATGCCCGAGTCGTGCCAGCAGGGCAACGGTCTTGTCACGCACCAGCAGCAGGGACTGCCGGATCTGCATCTGCTCCACGTTCTCGGTGAGGTCGCGGCTGGTCATGCCCTTGTGGATCTGTTCGTGGCCGGCCAACGCGCTGAACTCGTCGATGCGCGCCTTGACGTCGTGGCGGCTGATGCGCTCGCGCGCAGCGATGGAATCCAGGTCCACCTGATCGATGACCGCCCGGTAGTCGGCCAGCGCATCTGCGGGAACCTCCACCCCGAGGTCCGCCTGAGCCTGCAGCACGGCCAGCCACAGTTCCCGCTCAGCCACGATCTTGTTCTGCGCTGACCAGATGTGCTGCATCTGCGGGGACGCGTAGCGGTTCGCCAGGACGTTGGGGATCATCGATCGGCCTTCCGGTGAGGGTGCTGGCTTGGCACGTTCTGCGCGATGTCGGTGCGGTAGTGCCCACCGGGCAGGTCGATGGTGCTCAGCACCGCGTACGCCTGCTCCCGCGCTTGGCTCAGGGTCTGCCCCGTGGCCACCACGTTGAGCACCCGGCCACCCGCGGACACGATCTGAGCGTCTCGCAGGGCCGTTCCGGCATGCAGCACCCCCGGGTGGTCGGCGCCCGTGATCACATCACCGGTACGCGGCGACTGCGGGTATCCGTGGGCAGCCAGCACAACTGTCACAGCGGCCCCCTCCCGCCACTGCAGGGCTGGGTGCTCACCGAGGCGACCCGTGGCCGCGGCCAGCAGGAGACCGGCCAGCGGCGTCTCCAACAGCGCGAGCACCGCTTGCGTCTCAGGATCGCCGAAGCGCGCGTTGAACTCGACCACCTTGGGTCCTGAGCCGGTCAGCGCCAGCCCTACGTAGAGCACCCCCACGTAGGGGGTTCCGCGGCGGGCCATTTCAGCTATCGCTGGCCTGGCCACATGGTCCACGGTCCACTGCGCCAGATCGGGATCGGCCCACGGCAGCGGGCAGTAGGCGCCCATGCCGCCTGTATTGGGCCCGGTGTCGCCCTCGCCGACGCGTTTGAAGTCCTGGGCGGGCAACAACGCCACCACATCTGTGCCGTCACAGATGCAGAACACGCTGGCCTCCGGGCCGTCCAGGTACTCCTCGATCACCACCTGGCCGCCCTTGCCGAAGATCGCGTCGGCGTGCGCCATCGCGAGATCACGGTTCTCGGTGACCACGACCCCCTTGCCCGCCGCGAGACCGTCGTCCTTGACCACATACGGAGGTCCGAAGCCGTCCAGCGCTGCTGCCAACTCGTGGGGGCTGCGCAGAGTCCGCGCGGCCGCCGTTGGGATCCCGGCCGCCAGCATCACCTGCTTGGCGAAGTCCTTGCTGCCTTCCAGCTGGGCGGCCGCGGCGGAAGGGCCGAACACCGGAACTCGCAACGGCGCGATCGCGTCCGCGGCCCCAGCGACCAGCGGCGCCTCCGGACCAATCACGACCAGGTCGAAGCCTGCGGCCAGACCGGCCACCGCTGCAGCGTCACCGACGTCGACCGGAACAGTGGTCACGACCCGTCCAATGCCAGCGTTGCCGGGGGCGGCCACCACCTCGCTCACGGCCGGGTCGGCCAACAGGGAAAGGACCAGAGCATGCTCCCGAGCACCGGAGCCGATCACCAATACGCGCACGCCTCCCAGGGTAGGCGCAGGCTCCTGTCCCCGGCGCCGCGCGGCTCAGTCCACGAGGTCGTGGATCTGGATCGTCTCCTTGCGGTCCTGCCCCACCCCGATGGCGGAGATCCGGCACTGTGACTGCTCCTCAAGGAACTGCACGTAGCTGCGGGCGGCAGCCGGAAGGTCAGAGAACTCGCGCGCCGCGCTGATGTCGTCGCTCCAGCCGGGCAAGTACTCATACACCGGTGTGGCGCTGACGAAGTCGCGCTGGTTCATGGGGATGTCGTCGACACGCACCCCGTCCACCTCGTACGCCACGCAGACGGGGATCCGGTCGAATCCGGTGAGCACATCGAGTTTGGTCAAGAAGATGTCGGTGAGACCGTTGATCCGGCTCGCATTGCGCGCGATCGGGCCGTCGAACCAGCCGCAGCGACGGTCACGGCCGGTGGTCACTCCCACCTCGCCACCCACCGAACGCAGCCGCTCGCCGTCGGCATCGAAGAGCTCCGTCGGGAACGGCCCGGCCCCCACCCGGGTGGTGTAGGCCTTCAGGATTCCCAGCACCCGGGAGATCCGCGTGGGTCCGATGCCACTGCCGGCGCAGGCGCCACCCGCGGTCGGGTTCGACGACGTGACGAAGGGGTAGGTGCCGTGATCGACATCGAGCAGTGTCCCCTGCGAACCCTCCAGCAGGATGTACTCGCCCTTGTCCAGCGCGGTATTCAGCAACAGGCCAGTGTCGGCCACATGCTGGGCGAACAGCGGGGCGTAGGACAGCAGTTCCTCGCAGACCAGATCAACGGCCAAGGGACGCCGGTTGTAGATCTTCAGCAGCACCTGGTTGCGGGCGTGCAGCGCGCCTTCCACCTTGTCGCGCAGGCCGTCGGCGTCGAACAGGTCCTGCACCCGAATGCCGATGCGAGCGACCTTGTCCATATAGGTCGGACCGATCCCGCGCCCGGTTGTGCCGATCTTCTTCTTGCCCGCGAAGCGCTCGGTGACCTTGTCCAGTTCGACGTGGTAGGGAGCGATCAGGTGGGCGTTGCTGCTGATGACCAGCCGAGAGGTGTCGATGCCACGCTCTTGCAGTCCGGTCATCTCCCGCTGCAGGACCGCCGGATCGATCACGACGCCGTTGGCGATCACGGGGGTGCAGGTGGGGGTCAGGATGCCCGAGGGCAACAGGTGCAGTGCGTACTTGTCCTGACCGATCACCACGGTGTGGCCAGCGTTGTTTCCCCCCTGGTAACGGACCACGTAGTCGACGCGCTCCCCGAGGATGTCGGTCGCCTTGCCTTTGCCCTCGTCGCCCCATTGAGCGCCGACAAGCACGATTGCGGGCATGCTGGGTCCTCCCTATTGCCTGACCAGATTGCCTGACCAGAGCAACCTACCGCACGAACCGTCGCCGGGGACGTCAGCCGTGGGCGTCCTGCTGGTAGGCGGCCACCACCTCGTCGAAGTCCGCGAAGATCCGGTCCTGGGTGAAGTCCGCGGTGAGGCCCAGAGTCTTCATGCTGTGCAGCAGGGAGGGATCGGCGCCCATGATGCCGAAGTGCGCGGAATGGGCGTGGACATAGTCGATCAGACCCTTGACACTGATGGCCGCCGAATAGTCGATGTCGGTGACGCTCGAGCAGTCCAACACCAGCCATCGCACCGGGTCCGGCGCCGAGGAGAAGACCGCCTCGACGGCGTCGACGAAGCGGTTGGCGTTGGCGTAGAAGAGTTCGCTGTCGTACCTGAACACGATCAGCCCGGGCATCGTCTGGGCGCCTGGTTTGGCGCTGCCGAAGACTGGTGCGTCGGCGGCCTCTTTGATCACGAAGGACTTGGGGGTGTACTGGCGCTGGACCAGCCAGATGACACTCATCACGATCGCCAGAATGATGCCCTCCTCCACGCCGATCGCGCAGACCACCGCGGCCGTGACGATCGCGATGACTGCCTCACCACGGCGCTCCTGCCAGATCCGGCGCAGGCCCACGATGTCGACGAGGTCGATGCCGATGAGGAAGACGATGGCGCCCAGAACGGCCTTCGGCATGTCCGCGAGCAAGCTGGTCAGGAACAGCACCACGATGAGGACGACAGCGGACATGGTGATGTTGGCGACCTGCGTGCGGCCCTTGAGTTCGTCGAGAATCTGGGTCTTCGTGGGGCTGCCGTTGACCACGAACGTGCCGGACATCCCAGCCGCGAGGTTGGCGCCCGACAAACCGACGATGTCGCGGTTGACATCGACCTTCTGCCCATGGCGCATGGCGAAGGACCGTGACGTGGCCGCTGACTGGGCGATGATGAGGATGAAACACGAGAAGGCCACCCCGACGCAGTCACCGAGGGCGGACATCTCGATGCCCTGCGGCCAGCCGAGGGGCGGGAAACCACCTTGTACCTCGCCCACCACGGCAACACCCTTGGCCGAGGCGTTGATGGCTGCCGAGACGATGATGGACAGTACGACCGCGACGATGGCCCCTGGAACGACTGGCAGGAACTTCTTGAAACCGAGGATGATGATCAGCGTTCCTGCCGCGAAGGCCGCTGTGAGCCAGTCGATGGATCCCAGATTGGTGAGCAGGCTCCACTGCTGCTCCAGCCAGGAGCCGGTGCCCTTCGGGATCCCGAGCATGTCCGGCAGCTGACCGGTGAAGACCTGCACCCCGACACCGGTGAGGAAGCCGATGAGCACCGAGGCGCTGAGGAAGTCACCCAGGAATCCCAGCCGTGCGACCCGGGCTATCAGCAGCATCGCAGCACAGAGGATCGCGATGAAGGAGGTGTACGCCAGCCACAGATCTGAGTAGGGGGTGAGCCCGGAGACCGTCATGCCGGCCAGCCCCGCCGCCAGGATGGCCGCGGTGGCGGAGTCGGCACCCACCACCAGCAGCCGCGACGATCCGAGCAACGCGAACAGCAGTGTCGGGAAGATGACGGTGTACAGGCCGGTGACGATGGGGGTCTGCGCGATGCTGGTGTAACCCATGGTCTCCGGAATGGCGACCGCTGCCAAGGTCAAGCCGGCGACGATATCGGCCCGCAGCCATGGTTTCTGATACCCGCGCAGGGTGATCGGGACGAGGTTCACGGGTGCGATTGAACCAGGGTGAGAAGGGCGAAGCCTCCCCCAGAGCGGAGGAAGATCGTCAGTGACGGCCTTCGGCGATGAACCGCCGGCCGCTGAGTTCTGTGGGTTCGATGACCACGTACCGATTCTTGGGTGCCGTGTTCCAGGGGAACAGCGGCAGTCCCTCCGCAGAGTCCATCTCATCGTCGTGGGTCAGCACGCGCCCCAGACCTGCCATGACCACCGACCAGGCTTCGTTGGAGTCCTCGTTGTACCCATCGATCTCGAACGCCACTTCGTGGTGGGCCATGACGGAGGCCAGCTTGCTGCCCTCCGCCGTCTTGAAGTAGATCTCGCCCTCATGGACCACGTAGTTGATGGGGAAGATGTCAACCCGCCCCCCTACGACCGTCGCGAGCCGGCCGATCTGATTGGCCGCCAGCAATTCCCAGCACTGCTCATCGGAGAGAACATCCATACCCGCATCCTTCCACGACCCGGTCCTGCCGGGCAGGTTGATCGTCGGGTTTGCGCCGATGGGAAGAATTTTCAGGCGTGGTGGATAGCGCCTTCTGGTGGCACTGCTGTTCTTCGTGGCAATCATTGCTGCGAAGTGACGGCAGCGGTTGGAGACCGAACTGCGGACTATTCCGGGGTTGTTACCCCGAAACACGGACTATTCCGGGGTTGTTGCCCCGAGAGACCGCAGAAACGGCCAACGACGTCGGAAAAGTGGCCCGCCGAAGTCGGTCGGGAGGGTCCGTTTACCCAGCGACGCAGGACACGACGAGCCTCAGCCCCACCACGGACTATTCCCGGGTTGTTGCCCCGAACCACGAACTATTCCGGGGTTGTTACCCCGAAACACCGCGAGAACGGCCAACAACATCGGAAAAGTAACGGCCGAAGTCGGCCGAGGAGCGTCCGTTCACACCCGCGACGCAGCGAACCCCCAGGACACGACGAACCTCACACCCACCACGGACTATTCCCGGGTTGTTGCCCCGAAACACCGCAAGAAAGGCAAACGACCCGGGAAAAGTGGCCCCGAGGGCTGCGGCAAAGGACCGCGGTCAAGCGGTCCTCTCGTCCGGCCGTCGCCGCGGACACGACAGATCCCCGGCCCCACCAGGGACCGGGGATCCGACGAGTCCTTAGGCCCTCGTCCCAGCGCTGCGCAGGTCGTTGCACGCCTCGACGACGCGGGCGGCCATGCCAGCCTCGGCTTGCTTGCCCCAGGCGCGCGGGTCGTACTGCTTCTTGTTGCCGACGTTGCCGTCGACCTTGAGCACACCGTCGTAGTTCTTGAACATCCAGTCGGCAACGGGCCGGCTGAAGGCGTACTGCGTGTCGGTGTCCACGTTCATCTTCACGACGCCGTAGTCCAGCGCCTCCCGGATCTCGCTGAGCAGTGAGCCGGAACCGCCGTGGAATACCAGGTCGAACGGCTTGTCCACGCCGTACTGGGCACTGACCGCGTCCTGAATCTCCTTCAGAATGCTGGGCGTGAGCACCACATTGCCGGGCTTGTAGACGCCGTGCACGTTGCCGAACGTCGCGGCGACCATGTACCGGCCGCGCTCGCCCAGACCCAGCTTGGCCGCCGTCGCCAGGCCATCCTCAGGGGTGCTGAACAGCTTGGCATCGTGCTTCGCCTCGATACCGTCCTCTTCACCGCCGACGACGCCGATCTCAAGCTCCATGATGATGTTGGCCTGGTGGCACTTGTCGAGCATCTCCTCGGCGATGTCGAGGTTCTCATCCAGGGGAATGGCTGAGCCATCCCACATGTGCGACTGGAACAGCGGCAGTTTGCCGGACTTCACGCGCTCGATCGAGATGTCGACCAGCGGCCGCATGAATCCATCGAGCTTCTGCATCGGGCAGTGGTCGGTGTGCAGGGCCACGTTGACCGGGTACTTCTCCGCGGCGATGTAGGCGAACTCCGCCAACGCAACGGCACCGGTGACCATGTCCTTGACCATCTGGCCGGACGCGAACTCGGCGCCGCCCCAGGAGAACTGGATGATCCCGTCGCTCTCGGCCTCGGCGAAACCGCGCAGAGCCGCGATGATCGACTGCGAGGACGTGACGTTGATGGCGGGGTAGGCGAACTGACCGGCCTTGGCGCGGTCGAGCATGTCGGCATAAACCTCAGGCGTAGCAATAGGCATGTTCCAACCGTACCCAGTGCCCGCGCGTTGGCGCGAGGGTCGGCCAGGGTGATCCTCATAGGCTGGCAGTCATGACGGTCGGCCCCCATCCGCAACCCTGGCCTGACGACCCCCGTCTGGATCCGGAACTGTTGGCAGCGGGGGATACCCGCAATGTCGAAGACCGCTTCCGCTACTGGCGCCGGGAGGCGATCATCGCGGAGTTGGACCGGTCCCGCCATCCCTTGCATGTGGCCATCGAGAATTTTCAGCACGACTTCAACATCGGGTCGGTGGTGCGCACCGCCAATGCCTTCAACGTCGCGGGCGTACACATCATCGGCAAACGGCGCTGGAATCGGCGCGGTGCGATGGTCACCGATCGTTACCAACACGTCGAACATCACCCGCTGCCCAGTGACCTGCTGACCTTGGGTCTGCCACTCATCGGCATCGACAACGTGCCCGGATCGGTGCCCCTGGAGGGGGCAGCGCTACCGCAGGCCTGCGTCATGATCTTCGGCCAGGAAGGGCCGGGGCTGAGTCCGGAGTCCTTGGTACTGTGCCAGACCGTTCTGCACATCACCCAGTTCGGTTCCACCCGCTCGATCAATGCTGGCGCCGCGGCCGCCATCGCGATGTGGAGCTGGGCACTGCAGTGGGCACCGCCAGATGGCGAGTGAGGATCAGGCCGCGGCCTGCTCCCGGCGATGCCGCACGTACTCGATGATGACAGGAATGACCGAGATGAAGACCACGGAAAGCAGGATGATCTCGATGTTGTTCTTCACGAACGGCACGTTGCCCAGCGCATATCCGAGGTAGGTCACGCCCGCCCCCCAGATCAGCCCCCCGATCGCGGAGTAGATCATGTAGACCTTGAAATCCATGCGCCCCACACCCGCCATGGCCGTGATGAACGTCCGCACGATCGGCACAAACCGGGCCAGCACGATGGCCCGGGGCCCATACCGCTCGAAGAACTCGTGGGTCTTGTCGACATACTCCTGACGGAAGAACCGCGAGTTGGGCCTGTTGAACAGCTTCGGTCCCACCTTGTAGCCGATCCAATATCCCGCGGCATTGCCCAGCACCGCTGCCAGCGCCAGCACTAGAGCCACCACCCAGATCGGGGTCTCGATGAAGTCCTGGGCCACGAACAATCCAGTGATGAACAGTAGGGAATCCCCGGGCAGGAAGAAGCCGATCAGCAGGCCGCACTCCGCGAAGATGATGAACGCCACACCGATCAGCGCCAGCGGCCCGAGCCAGGTCAAGATGTTCTCGGGATTCAGCGCCTCGAGCAGGGCCAGTGTGGAACTCATACTTACGACGGTACCTGGCTCACATTCTTGCCCCCGCCACTGATCAGGAGGACTAAGGTGTGTGCGTGGACAAGCGCGAGATGTTGAAACAGCAGATCTTGGACAAGGCCGTCGTTCACGGCAAGGTGACGTTGTCCAGCGGTAAACAGGCCGATTACTACATTGATCTGCGCCGGATCACTCTGGACCACGAAGCGGCACCGCTGGTCGGTTCGATCATGCGCGAACTGACCGCCGACCTGCACTTCGACGCCGTGGGCGGTTTGACCCTTGGCGCCGACCCGGTGGCCACCGCGATGATGCACGCTCATGGCCGACCGATGAATGCGTTCGTGGTGCGCAAGAAGGGCAAGGCGCATGGCCTGCAGCGCCGGATCGAGGGCCCCAACGTCGACGGCAAGCGCGTGCTGGCCGTGGAGGACACCTCAACGACCGGTGGAAGTGTCCTGACGGCCGTGGAGGCGCTGCGGGCTGCCGGCGCCCACGTGGAAGCCGTCGCCGTCATTGTCGACCGGGGCGCAGGTGACGCAGTGCGGGCAGCCGGCCTGGACTACCGTGCGGCCTATACGCTGCGCGATCTGGGACTGTGACTGAGCTGCAGGTCGCGTTACTGCCACCGCTGCCAGGGGAACAGTGGTCGTGGGGGGAGTGTGCGGCCGAACTGGCCGCCTACGGCTATCCCGTGCGAATCGTGGAGGCACACCCCGATGATTCCGGTGGCGAGTTGGACCTGGCCGGCATGTACGTCGCTCACTGTGCCCTCGAGTTGGCCCAGGACCCGGGCCGACCACCGGTCGTGCTGGTCGTCTACGGCGGGGCGGGGCGGATGCTGGCGGCCATCGGCTTCTCGCAGCGCGCCTCCCGGCGGCGGGTCCTCGGATACGTCTTCGTCGACGCGGAACTGCCCAAGGCCGGCGTGGCCGACTGGCCGGATGCCCCCGTGACGTACATCGGCGCCCGCGAAGCGGTGGTGGCAGGTTTGCGCGGATGGGACGTGCTGCCCGGCGATGACGTGGCTGCGGAACTGCGCAGTGTGGCAGCCGTGAGCATCTGAGGTCGCGCTCACAGCGCCGCCAACAGCATCCTCTCGATGTCGGGGTCCAAGCCGGTCACTGCCGCGCTGGAAGTCGGCACCCAATCCAGACCCTCCGCCAGCAACCAGGACCACGTGTCCGCAATCGTCTGCTCCAGGGGGCGAGCGACAAATCCGAACTCAACCGCGGCCCGGCCGTCGACGGCGAACGCTCCGGCGTTGGCCGGGTCGGGCGGTAGCCACAATGGGAGACCGCGCCAAGGTTGCACGCCCGCAGCCATCACCGCCTGATCCGCGACGAAGACCGGCCTGCCACCGGTCACGCCAGCAACCCCAGTGGCCACATCCCCCCATGTGTAGGCGCCCACCGGCGTGACGACGTCGTACGCGCCCGGCCGACCGGTCTCCGCGCACAACAACATGAACTCCGCGAGGTCGCGGACGTCCACGTACTGGAAGTCGCGCTCGGGATCGCCGCCCACCACGAATTGGCCATTACTCGCTCGACGCAAGTAGTCAGGAAGGCGACCCAGATCCTCATGGGGGCCAAGGATCACGCCCGGTCGCAGCACGAGGGTGTTGACATGTCCGTAGATCGTCTCCACCGCTCGTTCGATGCCGGCCTTAAGCCGGCCGTACTTGGCCAGATCCGAGCTGGGCCCCTCGGTGATCCCCGTTTCGTAGGTTGGCGAGGAGGCTTCCACGGGCCGGGCCGGCCAGTCCTTGTGGGCCGTCACAGTGCTGACCACGGCGTAACTGGGGGCGACGTCGTGCAGGATGCGAGCACTCATGAGGGCGTGCGACGGCGCGTGACAGGCTGGATCGATGATGATGTCGGCCCCGCCGCGGTCATCGACCAGTTTGGCCAGTGCCCGCAGATCGGCGATCGTGGTGCGGTCCCCGCGCACTGCCAGCGCCCCACGAGGCGGGGGGCCGCTCTTGCCCCGGTTGAACACGACGACGTCGTAGCCACGGCTGGCAGCTGCATCACATATCGCTCGTCCTACATAGCGAGTTCCGCCCAGCACCACGAGACGCATCTACTCGCCCCTGCCCTGCGCGGCCTTGCGCAACACCGATCGAGGTGCCAGGCGGGCGACCTGGGCCAGCGCCTGATAACGAAGGCTGGGCACACTGAGCACTCTGCCCCGGTCACAGTCCGTGATGCCCTGGCGCGCAACCTCCCCCGCGTTCAGCCAGATCCAGTCAGGGCCCCCGACATCCATGGCTGCGCGCTCATGGAACTCCGTTCGGGTGAAGCCCGGGCACAACGCGGTGACATGAACGTTGGAGGGCGTCTGCGCAGCCAGACTCTCACTGAATACCGTCACCCACGCCTTGGCCGCCGAATAGGTGCCGAAGGGGACCCAGCCGGCCACGCTGCTCACGTTGAGGATGCGACCCCGGCCGCGAGCAACCATCCCCGGCAAGGCGCTGTGGGTCAGGCGCATGGGCGCGGTGACCAGCACATCGAGCATCCTCTGCTCGTCGGCCACATCGCTGTCGACGAACGCCTGGTTGAGGCCGTACCCGGCGTTGTTCACCAGCCAGTCGACCTCCCGAGCCGCATCCTCCACGACATCGCGCTGGGCGGCGTCGGACAGGTCGGCGGGCAGGACCTCACAGTTGCCGAGGTCGGAGGCGATCGCTTCCAATCGCTGGGCGTCACGCGCCACCAGGATCAGGCGATGGCCGCGCCGGGACAACTCGTTCGCGATCTCTCGACCGATGCCTGCGGTCGGACCCGTCACCAGCGCTAAGCCCACAATGGCCCATTCTTGCTCCCCTGCTCACGGGGACGCCAGATGAGGCACGAGAATCGCAGACATGACAGATCGGCTGGTCACACGGATGCACCCCTTCGAACGCACGATCTTCGGGGAGATGTCCGCGCTGGCAACCCGTTTGGGTGCCGTCAACCTCGGCCAGGGATTCCCCGACACCGGTGGGCCGCTGACAGTCCGGCAGGCGGCCGAGCGGGCGATCCACGACGGTTTGGGCGACCAGTACCCCCCGGCCCATGGCCTGCCCGAATTGCGCGCGGCGATCATCGAGCATCAAGAGCGCTTCTACGGTCTGCAGGTCACCGATGCTGGCGTTGCTGTCACGACAGGCGCCTCGGAGGCCTTGGCCGCCGCCATCCTGGCGCTTGTCGAACCAGGGCAGGACGTGATGGTGCTCGACCCTTCCTTCGACCTGTATGGGGCAGCGATCGCGCTGGCGGGCGCGGGCCGGGTGGCGGTTCCCCTGACCGGCGACGCGCTGCGCCCCGATGTGGCGGCGATGCGGGCGGCCCTGACCCCAGCGACCCGCCTGCTGCTGCTGAACAGCCCCCACAACCCGACCGGAATCGTGTTCACCCCCGCAGAACTGGCCGATCTAGCTGCTTTCGCCATCGAGCACGACCTGCTGGTCCTGGCTGACGAGGCGTACGAACATCTGTGGTTCGACGACTCCGTGCATGTGCCCATCGCCACCTTGCCCGGGATGTTCGAGCGGACAGTGACGGTCGGCTCAGGCGGCAAGTCCTTCTCGTTCACCGGGTGGAAGGTCGGCTGGGCGACCGGCCCCGATGATCTGATCGCGGCGGTGCGGGTGGTCCGTCAGCATCTGTCCTACGTCTCCGGCGGCCCCTTTCAGCACGCGATCACTGCTGGCTTGCGCCTGCCGGATACCTACTTCGACGACTTCCGGGCGGACCTGGCCAGCAAACGCGACCTGCTGTGCGCGGGCCTTGCGGATCTGGGCTTCCGGGCGATCCCCCCACAGGGCACGTACTTCGCGACCACGGACGTCACCCCGCTGGGCTTCTCCGACGGCGAAGAATTCTCCCGGCGGGCTCCGGTCGAGGCAGGTGTGGTGGTGATTCCGCAGAGCGCGCTGAGCGACCATCCCGAGACGACCGCGCCGTACGTCCGCTGGGCGTTCTGCAAGCAACCGGCCGTGCTGCAGGAGGCTTTGGACCGCCTGGCGGTATGGCTCACGTGAGGCATCTCGGGCGCCCGCAGTTTGGGAAGCTCGCCTTCGAGGGCCAGTGGGAGCAGGCGCTGTGTTTCGACCCCGGTCTCTCCCGGCCCGAAGCGGTGGCGCTGCTCAACGGTTCGACCGAGGTGGCGTGTGAGGCCTTCTTCACCGGTGGGTTTGTCGGAGTGCGGCGATACGGCACCGCAGATGAGGTGCTCACGTTCGTCCTCGGTTTCGCCCGAGCCATGAGTGCCGACGACTTCACGCAGGCATTACGGGATCTCGGCGTCCCCGTCGGCGAACGTCTCCTCTTCGCCGAGATCGGCGCCGAAGGGGCCTGGCACAGTGTCGGGCCGGTGCGGGTACCCGACGATCTGGACGCCCTGGAGTCGGCGCTGGCCGGGTCCGTGCTGGTTCGCGATCGAGACCACAGCAAATACGTCGAGTTCGCGTTCGACAATGGCGACGGCACCACACACTGGTTCGCGCAGGACGTGTCGCGGGCAGGCGAGGTGGACGTGGCCGCCGTCCGCGCTGCCTGCGAGGACGTCCGAAAGGATCATCCGCTGCGCCGATAGCGGCCCACCCATACATGTCGCTACGGTGCAGTCACCCCATCGAAAGGACCTCACCATGTCCGACCCCACTGCCTGTTCGGAAAGCGGCTGCTCGTGCAAGGGCTACAGCCAGCCCGACACGGGCACCTCCTGCAAGACCTGCGGTCACTACTCGGGGAAGCACACCGGCTGAAAGCCAGCACCCCGTCGCGAAGTGTGACAGACAACTGTATACAATTTGAGGACGATTGCATACAGGAGTGAACCGTGGGACCTCTGGACGGCGTACTCGTCGCTGATTTCACCCGTGTGCTGGCCGGGCCCTACGCCACGATGCTGCTCGCCGACCTCGGCGCGACCGTGGTCAAGGTCGAGCGGCCCGGCGCCGGCGATGACACTCGCGCATGGGGACCGCCTTTTACCGACAATGGGCAGAGCACCTACTTCCAGTCCGTGAACCGCAACAAACAATCGATCGCGCTCGACCTGTCGGATGCGGCAGACCTGCACATCGCGCAACGCCTGGCCCAGCGCGCCGACGTGTTCATCGAGAACTACAAACCCGGCGGGCTCATGCGGTTCCGGCTGGACTACGCGAGCGTCGCGCTGTTGAACCCGGACGTCGTGTACTGCTCGATCAGCGGCTTCGGTGACGATGTCGGCAAGGACCTCCCGGGGTACGACCTGCTGGTGCAGGCCATGGGGGGACTCATGAGCATCACGGGCACCGAGGCGCCGACGAAGGCCGGCGTTGCAGTCGTTGACGTGCTGACCGGGTTGCACGCGACCGTGGGAATGCTGGCGGCGCTGCGCCACCGCGAGTTGACCGGGCAGGGCCAGCATCTGCACGTCACCCTTCTGGGCTCCCTGCTGTCGTCGCTGGTGAACCAGTCATCGGCGTATGCAGGGGCCGGCGTCGTGGCGCGGTTGATGGGCAACGCACACCCGTCGATCGCCCCCTACGAGGTGTTCTCGTGCTCGGATCGACCGATGATTCTGGCGGTGGGCAACGACGGGCAGTTCCGCAGACTCGTCGAGGTGCTCGGCGATGCCGGCTTGGCTCTCGATCCCCGCTTCGCCACGAACACGGCGCGGGTCAGCCACCGTCAGGAACTCAAGCAGACCCTGGAAACGCACCTGAGCACCAAACCGGCCGACGAGTGGCAACGCCTGCTCACCGCTGCGGGCGTCCCGTGTGGGCCGATCAATGACATCGGCCAAGCGTTCACGCTGGCGACCGACCTCGGGCTCGATCCGCTCGTCGAGATCGACGGGGCCCAACAGGTCGCGAACCCGGTCACGTACACCGCCACACCTGCGACCTACCGCAGCGCGCCCCCAGCGGTGGACGGCGACCGTGCCGCGGTGCTGCGGATGCTCGATGGCGACGTGCGATGACTGCTGCCGAGCGCACCCTGACAGCTCTGCGGGCTGACGTACTCACCGGCGGTCTGGCCCCCGGTGAGCAGCTCGTCCAGGAGGACATCGCCGACAAGTACGGCGTCAGTCGGGTACCCGTACGCGAGGCCCTCCAACTGCTCACCTCTGAGGGCCTGGTCTCGCACGTGCCACACCGCGGGTACTTCGTCACCGAACTCAGCATCAGCGACCTCTCGGAGGTCTACCGACTGCGCCAACTCCTGGAGGCCGAAGCCATCCGGGCCGCGGTCCCCGCGCTGCGCGACGACGATGTCACGACATTCGAGGCGCTGGCGATCGCCGTGCAGGACGCCGACGATCTGCAGGACTTGACCGCGGCCAACCGCCGGTTCCATTTCGCGCTGTTCGAAGCCGCCGGAATGGGGCGCCTCACCCGCCTACTGCGCCAACTCTGGGACGCCTCCGATGTCTACCGCAGCCTCTACTTTCAGCAGAGCGTCAACCGTTCCCGGGTGCACGCCGAACACGCCGAGATGCTGGCCGCGATCCGTGACCGCGACACCGAACACCTCATCGCCCTGCACGACGCGCACCGCGCCCACTCCGTGGCCTGGGTGCGCTCCCAACTTCTGCGCCAGACCCGACCCGAGGAGACACCATGAAGAAGCCGCAAACCCCCTTCGAGCTGTTCAGCATCGAGCATCTGCTGAGCGAGGAGGAACGGGCGATCACATCTGTTGTTCGCGACTACGTCACCACCACGATCAAGCCGCGGGTCGCAGACTGGTTCGAAACCGGCGAGATCCCCGCCCGGCAGTTGGCCCGCGAACTCGGCGAGCTCGGGGTGCTCGGCATGCATCTGCAGGGCTACGGCTGTCAGGGCACCTCAGCGGTCGCGTACGGGCTGGCGTGTCTGGAACTGGAGGCCGGGGATTCCGGGATCCGGTCCCTGGTCAGCGTGCAGGGCTCCCTGGCGATGTACGCCATCCACGCCTTCGGCAGCGAGGAGCAGAAGTCGCAGTGGTTGCCGGGCATGGCCGCCGGCGAGTTGATCGGCTGCTTCGGGCTCACCGAGCCGGACTACGGTTCCAACCCCGGCGGCATGATCACGAACGCCAAACGGGACGGTGAGGACTGGATCCTCAACGGCGCCAAGATGTGGATCACCAACGGAAACGTCGCCGACGTGGCAGTCGTCTGGGCGCGCACCGAGGAGGGTATCCGAGGATTTGTCGTGCCGACGGACACCCCTGGCTTCACCGCCAACCCGATTCACAAGAAGATGTCGCTGCGCGCTTCCGTGACCAGTGAACTGGTCTTCGCAGACGTCCGCCTGCCCGGCGATGCTGTGCTGCCCGAGGTGGTCGGTCTGCGGGGGCCGCTGTCCTGTCTGAACGAGGCTCGCTTTGGCATCGTGTTCGGCACGATGGGCGCTGCTCGCGACTGCCTGGAGACGGCAATCGACTACAGCGTGACGCGCGAGCAGTTCGATAAGCCCATCGGAGCCTTCCAATTGACCCAGCAGAAACTCGCCGACATGGCGCTGGAAGTGGGGAAGGGCACGCTGCTTGCTTTGCATCTCGGCCGGCTCAAGGACGAGCACCTCCTGCGGGCCGAGCAGGTCAGTGTCGGCAAGTTGAACAACGCCCGGGAAGCGCTGGACATCGCGCGGAAGTGCCGCGGGATCCTCGGCGGGAACGGCATCACGCTGGAGTACCCGGTGATCCGGCACATGAACAACTTGGAGTCGGTGTACACCTACGAGGGCACCAACGAGATGCATACGCTGGTGGTCGGCGAGGCCTTGACGGGGCTACCGGCCTATCGGTAGGTGGCGGGCCGCGCCCAGGTCACGCTCGATGTGGCTCGGATGCCGCAGGGCGTGTTGGCCCCAAACGTTGTACGACACGCCGCGCTAGATCACAACAACCGCCCAACCCCGCGCCACCCCGAGCCAATGGGCACTCGTTGCTACGACACGCCGCGCTAGATCACAACAACCGCCCAACCCCGCGCCACCCCGAGCCAATGGGCAGTTATTGCTGCAGCCAGGGGCCAACGGACGCGTGCCCCAGCGCTCAACGCCCGGTCCGCGCGTGGCGGCCCAGCGCCCACCCCGCGAGCAGTGTCAGAACAACGGCGAACAGCGTGAGGACCCCGAGTTGACGGGTCACCCCGGTGAACCCGACGCCGTCGTTCATGATCAGGTTCCAGGCGTCCATCGCCCACGCCTGCGGCGTGAAGTGCCCCGCGAAGCGCATGGTCGGCCCCACCACGGACAGAGGCCACATCGTCCCACCGAGCATCCCTAGCACGATGCCCAGCGGCACCGCGATCGCCACAGCCTGGCCCGTCGTCCGGCACAGCCCTCCGAGCAGCATCCCGGCCGCCGAACAGATCACGCCATAGATCAGCACCAACGGAATCCATGCCCCCGGATTGCCGAAGTTGATCCCGAAACTCAGGATCCCCATCCCGATGAGGATTGCGGCCTGCAACAGCGCAATGGCGATCCGGGACAGCCCCAACCCGCCCAGGTAAACGGGTAATCCCCGGGGAGCGGCCAGCGTGCGCTGGAACACTCCGAGCTCCCGCGCCTGAACCAGCGCTGCGGCTCCCAACAGCCCGTTGAGGAACGTGAAGAGCATCAACTGCGACGGGACTGCCGAGGCGAACCGGTTGGCCTCCATGGCCGTGACCTGACCCACCGAATCAGAACTGACCCCGATCGGGGGCACGTCGGCCAACGCCGCGGCGACTGCCGCCTCGGCTCGTTGGCGGGGCACCTCTTGGCTGAGCACGTCTATAGCAATGGCCCGGGTGCCCACCTCGGCTGCGGCGGCGTTCACGGTGGACAGCACCACCCCCGCCCCCGAAGACGTCTGCTGAACGTAGATCTGGACCGGCTGCGAATCCGGGGGCACCTCGACGCCGCCACCGAGCAGGCCCATCCGGATGTCGCGGTAGAGGTCGCGCGAGTCGGTGTAGACAGTCACCTCCAGGCCCGGCGACTGCTGCAGGGCGGCCACAAGTTGTGTCCCCAACGGCCCGGGTTGGTCGGCCAGCAGGCCCACGGGCAGACGAGACCCACCCCGGCCGAAACTCAGCCCGATCAGCAGCACCAGCACGATGGGTAGCGCGATGGTGGAGAACATCGCGATCCGGTCGCGGAAGAAGCGCACCCATTCCACCCGCGCCGTGCTGATGGTCGCCCTCATGTCAGGACCTTGTTTCGCAAGGCGATCAAACCCACCGCCGCTGTCGCGACCCCGATACTGAACAGCAGCAGCACGCGCGGCATCACCTCGACGATCGATGCTTGGGCTGCGGAGAGATCCACGAATGCCGCCAGCGCCTGACCGTTGGGGGTGAACTGGCGGATGGCACTCAAGGTCCCACTCGCGGCGTAGAAGAAGGTCCCACCCGCTACGGCGAACAGCAACGCGACGATGGTGGTCAAGGCGTCAGCCTGGTTCTCCGTGCGGGCCAGCCCTGTGATGAGCAGCGAGATCCCGGCGATCGCCGCGACGGCCGCCACGATGACCAGCAGGACTCCCACCGGCTGCCCCCAGGACGCACCGAAGCCCAGCCAGGTCACCAGCCACACAGCCGTCAGGCTGGCGATGCCCACAATCATGACCTGCACCGTCTTGCCGAGCAGCACAGCGGAAGTGGTGACCGGTCCGGCCAGAATCCGCTGCAACGTGCCCTCATTGCGTTCCACGATGATTGACCGGGCGCCATTGCCGATGATGAAGAACAAGAACAGCATCGCGATGCCGGGCGCGAAGTAGGCCATCACTGAGAACGTTCCTTGCACCTCGCCCTGTTCGACGCGGATCGGGGCTGGCGCCGTGACAGCCCGCTCGATGCTCGGCCCGGGCGCGACACCGGCGTCCGAGGCGGCGACAGCCGTGATCCGGGCGGTCTGCAGATTTGCAGCCACCCCGCCGGCTACCGACTCGGCAATGGACCCGGCCAGCGGGTCCGCGGCCCTGCCCACCACCTGCAGGTCGGCCGGACGACCAGCGAGCACCGCCTCACTCAGACCAGCGGGCAGGATCAGCACGGCACCGTAGGTCCCCGAGTCCAGCGCCGCCCGCGGATCACCGGAGACGGTGGAGAACGAGATACCGTCCCCGCCGGCACCGGTGAGATTCCTGGCCAACTGCTGCGACAGATCTGACCGGTCAGCATCAGCGATCCCGATCGTGGCGCTGACGTTGACTCCGGATCCAAATGCAGCCCCGACGACCAGGGCGATCAGGACCGGGGCCAGCAGACCCTGGATGAGGATGGAGCGATCCCGCAGGGACCGTCGCAGACCCATCCCCGCGATCAGCCACATGTCGCGCCACATCAGTCACGCAGCGCTTTCCCCGTGAGGTGTAGGAAGACGGCCTCCAGATCAGGCTCGCGTACATCGATGGCGGTGACGTCAACACCGTGACGTTGGGCGGCCTGCACCACCGGAGCGATCAGACCTGTGCCACCTGCGGTCATCACCTGCACACCACCAGGAAAGGGTCGGACGGCGCTGACGTCGGCGAGCCCCTCCACGTCGGCGCACCAGCGGCTTATCCGGTCGTCGTCGGCGGCCACCCGTAGGTCGATGGTCGCCTGCTCCCCCATGCGTGCGACAAGCTCTTCCCGGGTACCTTCGACGATCAGCCGGCCCGCATCGATGATGCCCACGCGGTCGCAGAGTCGTTCGGCCTCTTCCATGTAGTGCGTGGTGTAGAGGACCGCCATACCGGCACCGCCGAGTTCGGTCACGGCCTCGAGGATGCTGTTGCGGCTCTGTGGGTCGACGCCGACGGTGGGTTCGTCGAGGATCAACAAGCGGGGCTCGTGCAGCAGTCCAACAGCGATGTTGGCCCGGCGTTTCATCCCCCCGGAGTAGGTGTCAATGTGGTCCCTGGCACGGTCAGCCAGACCCACGATCTCAAGCACGTCGGCGATCCGGCTCTTGAGCCGTGGGCCGCTCATGTTCTGCAGCTTGCCGAAGAACTGCAGGTTCTCCAACGCCGACAGGTCGGGGTATAACGCCACGTCCTGCGGCACGAGGCCGATAAGGCTCTTGCGGTTGCCCACCACGGGTTCACCGAGCACCGCCACCGAACCCTGGTCGGGGGTCAACAGCCCCGCGATCATATTGATGGTCGTCGTCTTGCCCGCCCCGTTGGGCCCGAGCAGGCCGTAGGTCTCGCCCTCGGAGATAGTGAAGCAAACCCCGTCGACCGCCGTATGCTCACCGAAACGTCGGACGAGATCCGTAACCTGCAGGACAGGCCCCTCCATAACTTCCACGGTACTCCTGTCCGGGCGCGGACCGGCAGGCTGTGCGCTTGCTCACCATCGGTTTCAGCCACCGCGGTCAAGGCAACAACCCATGTGTGACCATTCAGACGCCCGAGCGGAGCTACACACCCTGGTGGGGTCTGGCTCTGGCAGTGGCTGTGGCGCTGCTGGCCATCTCCGGGTTCGTCAGTACTGCCTCGCGGGCTCCGGTCGTACGTGGTCAGACTCACTCCCAGATCGTCGGCAAGAGCGAGGCAGTGCGGGACGGCAAACTGGAGTTTGCCCTGCTAGGCATCCGCCGAAATGTCAGCGAAATCGGCGACTCCTACTTCGGCACCACCGCCAACACGGGCAGTTACACGGTAGTCACCTTGTCCGTGCGCAACGTCAGCCGTGAATCCGTCACCTTCGACGGCGCCTACGTGGTGGGCGTGGCCGCAGACGGTTCCCAGATCCCGAGTGACCGCGAGGCGCAGTACTACGCCAACGAGGGCGGCGAAGGCATGCTCAGCACGCTGCACCCTGGACAGCAGATGCGCGCGAGCATCGCATTCCAGGTTCCCGACGATGCCCGCCTCATGGCGGTTCAGGTGCATGACTCAGTCTTCTCACGGGGCGCTCAGATCGCATTCCGGGCGCCTGCTGAGGCCGCCTAGCCCATCGGGCGCTGCGCCTTGCTATCGTACTTAGGCATACCTAAGTTTGGAGTACGCCCGTGATCGGCAACTACCTCATCGGACTGCGTGAAGGGCTGGAAGCGGCCCTCATCGTCAGCATTCTGATCGCCTACCTGGTCAAGACGGATCGCCGCGACATGGTGGCGCGCGTCTGGGTGGGCGTTGCCGTGGCGGTCGGCCTTTCGATTGGGATCGGCGCGCTACTCACCTTCGGCACTCGTGGGCTGACCTTCACCGCCCAGGAGGCCATCGGCGGTTTCATGAGCATCGTGGCCGTGGGCCTGGTGACATGGATGATCTTCTGGATGGCCGCCAACGCCCGCCACCTCAAGGGCGAGCTGCACGCGAAGGTGGACCGGGCCGCCAATGCGGGGATCTGGGGGATCGTGCTTGTCGCGTTCCTCGCCGTCGCCCGTGAGGGCATCGAGACCGCCCTGTTCATCTGGGCCGCAGCCCGCTCCGCTGGCCAGGGGGCGTCACCGCTGATCGGCGCGTTGCTGGGCATCGCAACTGCCGTCCTTCTGGGTTACCTCATCTACCGTGGGGCGCTGCGCCTCGATCTCGCCAAGTTCTTCAAGTGGACCGGGTTCGCGCTGATCATCGTGGCCGCGGGGGTTCTCGCCTACGGTATTCACGACCTGCAGGAGGCAGGGATTCTGCCCGGGCTGAACAATCTGGCGTTCGACGTCAGTGACACGATCGAGCCCGGCACCTGGTACGCGGCCCTGCTCAAAGGCACGCTGAACTTCTCCCCCGCCATGACGGTTCTGGAGGTCACCGCGTGGTTGCTGTACGTGGGCATCGTGATGACGTTGTTCGTGCGCAAAGTGCGCGCCCCGCGGGTCTCGGCGTCGAAGTCTGCTGAGAAGGTGTCGGCATGAGATCTGTTCTGTTGGCAGTAGCGGTGCTGGGCCTGGCCGCGTGCAGCTCCGGAGGCGACGAGGCGACTCCGGTGTCCGTCACCAGCGCCGACAACACGTGTGAGGTGACCCCCACGACCGTGACGGCGGGTTCGGTCGTCTTCAGTGTCCAGAACACCGGCTCAGCGACAACCGAGTTCTACCTCTATGGCACAGGCGATCAGATCCTGGGCGAGGTGGAGGACATCGGTCCAGGAGTCGCACGTGACCTGGTCATCGACGTTCCCGCGGGCGCCTACACCACGGCGTGTAAGACCGGTGACGACGATGAAGGGATCCGGGCACCGTTCACGGCCCAATGACGCAGCCGGCGGCAGGGGCTGACAGGCACCTCTTGGATCCGAAGGTGGCGCAGCCCGACGCCTTCGAGCGCATCCAACACTGATGATTCTTTGGCGAGCGGGCGACCCCGATCGCGATGTCCGAAAACCGCTAGCCAGGGCCTCACCGGCCGCTCAGACTGGAGGGCATGGACTTCGAGGCGCGCTACCGGGCTGTGAGCAGCCGCGACGCCCGCTTCGACGGGTGGTTCTACACTGCCGTGCGGACCACCGGCATCTACTGCCGCCCGAGTTGCCCCGCCATCACCCCCCGGCGCGCCAACGTGGAGTTTCATCCCACTGCCGCAGCCGCCCAGGCCGCCGGCTTCCGGGCCTGCAAACGATGCCGTCCGGATGCCTCGCCGGGCTCACCGGAGTGGAACACCCGCGGTGACGTCGTCGCGCGCGCGATGCGCCTGATCTCCGACGGACTCGTGAATCGCGAGGGGGTCGGCGGTCTCGCCCGGACACTGGGTTATACCGAGCGCCATCTCACGCGATTGCTGACCGCTGAACTCGGTGCGGGACCACTGGCCATCGCCCGGGCGCATCGAGCACGCACCGCACGCACATTGTTGGAGAACACCGATCTCACTGCCTCGGATGTCGCCTACGCGGCCGGCTTCGGCAGCGTCCGGCAGTTCAACACCACGATGCGCCAGGTGTACGACGCCACCCCCGGACAGCTGCGCACTGGAGGTCGCCCAGGTCCGCTGAGTCTGCGACTGCCTGCCAGGGTCCCGTTCGCCGGACAGCCGCTGTTGCAGTTCTTGGGCGAGCGCGCGATTCCCGGAGTCGAGACATGGGACGGGCAGACGTTCACCCGCAATCTGCGGCTTCCTCGGGCTTCAGGTCATGCGGCTCTGACCGCGCACGCCGATCACTGTCAGGTGCACCTGCAGATCGATGACCTGCGCGACCTCGCCCCAGCTGTCCACCGTCTGCGGAGGATGCTGGATCTGGAAGCCGACCCGTTGGCCATCATGACCACACTTGAACAGTCGCTGCCCGTGCACCGGATCCCCGGGCTACGCAGCCCCATCGGCTTCGACCCGCAGGAGACGGCCATCAGAGCGGTGCTGGGCCAGCAGATCAGCGTGGCCGCTGCCCGGACCGCTGCGGGCCGCCTCGCGCGCGATGGCCATTTCCCGACCAGCGCAGCGCTGGCGGAATTGGACCCGGCGACGCTGCCGATGCCTCGACGGCGGGCCCGGACACTGGTGGAACTCGGGACCCGCTTGGCGCAAGGGCAGATCCGGCTCGACGCGGGGGCGGATTGGGACGAGGCGCAGGCGGCGCTGCTGGAGGTGCCTGGGATCGGACCCTGGACCGCCAGCTACATCCGGATGCGCGGCCTCGGCGATCCAGATGTCGCTCTGCCCGGTGATCTCGGGATCGTTCGTGCGGCGCAGCGATTCGGTTTGGAACCCGACGATCCGAGCTGGAAGCCGTGGCGGTCCTACGCGATGCACTACCTATGGAATCTGGAGGCCTGATGCCCTACACACGCATGGACAGTCCTATCGGGGAGCTCACGCTCGTGGCGTCCGACGCTGGGCTGCGGGCAATCTGGTGGCCCGACGATGTCCGGGCAGTCGCTCTTGAGGATCGCGACGACGACCACCCGGTTCTGGCGCAGACGCGCGCGCAGTTGCAGGAGTACTTCGACGCCGGCCGACGCGAGTTCACCGTGGCGTTGGATCCGGCGGGGACGCCGTTTCAGCACAAAGCGTGGGAGGTGCTGCGCGGGATCGAGTACGGGCACACCATCACGTACGGCGAACAGGCCCGACGGCTGGGAGACCCCCGCAAGGCCCGGGCGGTCGGGGCGGCGAACGGCCGCAATCCGATCAGCATCATCGTGCCCTGTCATCGGGTGGTCGGAGCGTCCGGGGCCCTGACCGGATTCGCGGGGGGGATGGCCGCCAAGCAGTGGCTGCTGGACTTTGAACAGGGCCAAGGCCAAGCCTTCATGTGATCCCTGCCTGCATAGGACGTTGCGCGCAGCGCTGTCAGGCGCTCCGGGTCCGCCACTGTGGACAACGTGATCGAGACAGTCTGCGAACAGGGGCAGAATGCGGGTGTGAGACTTCGGCGACAAATACGTGGATCGAGGGCGTGACCTCATGACTCTGACCTGTCCGACCTGCGCGCGGGAGCTGACGGTTGATGCCGACGCAATGGTGCGTTGCGAGTGCGGGTTCCAGGCCTTCGCCGGGTACCTGCAGGAGTATCAATACCTGACTGCTCGGAGAACCTGGTTGCGCGACCGCCTCGATGAGGGGGCGGGGCCGCCTGATCCCACGGTGGCGAAGGCGTACGGCGTGTGGTCTGTGCCCGTGCACCACCGGCCAACGCCGTCCACGTCACCCCAGACGCTGTTGGTGACGCTCGGTGCGGGCCTCTTGATCGTGGCGGCCATCGTGTTTGTCGCAGTTGCTTGGGAATTCATCGGCCCGTGGGGACAGATCGGCGCGCTGCTGGCGCTGACGGCCGTCACCACCGCTGCCGCGATCCTTACCCGGCGTCGTGCCCACCGCACCGCTGAGGCGCTGGCGGCGGTGTCGTTGGCCATGGGTCTCATCTGCGCAATTGCGGCCCCGACCTTGGGGGCGCTGCCGACGTCGTGGAGCGAACCACAAATGCCGTACCTGCTGATCGTCTTCGGCGCGGCCGTCGCCTGGGGTGTTCTACTCGGCCACCGTTTCGGCCTGCGCATGTGGACTTGGCTCGGCTGGCTGCTGGTCCCATCCCTGCTCGCCGCAGTGCTGGCCCTCACCCTGCAGAAGGTCGACGGCGACCACGTGCTGGTAACCATCTTCGGCGTGGCCTACCTCGCACTCGGGGTGACTCTCGTGCAATTCGCGCGCCCCTCCTACCCCTGGCCACAGCGGACCGCGGGCGTGATCTGCCTGGCTGTGGCAGCGGGGTTCACCGCCGTCGCCTTGTCGTTCGACCCACCGGCCGGTGCGGCCCTGGTGATGGCAGCCGCTCTGCTGGCCGCAATCCTGGTGGGAGTGCCCTGGGCCGCCTGGCCGCTGGCGGGACTACTGCTGGCGACTCTGGGGCTGACCCTGCCGGAGACGGCGCTGATGGCCGCAGCGGCGGGGGTCGCCGGAACCATCCTGTTGTTCGCCGCTGCCCGCACGAGCATTCCACTCGCGGCCGTGAGCGCGGGCATCTTGTGGAGCATCTCCTTCATCGGCACCGACACACAGCCGCAGAACGTCCTGGCAGGTGTTGCGGGCCTCGGCCTGCTCGCCTTCTCCATGGTCCGCGGGGCAGCACCCTTGGCCTGGTTCTCAGCGGCACTGCTGTGGTTCACATACCTCAGAACGATCGGTGGAGCCGCCCGCTTCTTCGAGCAAGAATTGCTGGTCCTAGCCGCCCTGTTGCTTGTTGCCGGCCTCATCGCCCGCCGGGACGGCAGCCGGCATTCCGCCATCGTCTACGGGCCCGCTATCAGTGTGGCGCTGATCCCACCAGCGCTGCTGTCGTGGTTCGACGTGTGGGAACAAGAGGCCCTGATCCGATTCGGCATCGTCATGGTGGCGGGAACCGCTCTGCTGATCCTGGGCGCCCGCCGACACATGCTGGGGCTGGTCGTGCCCGCCACCACCGCCATCGTCATCACAGCCACCGCGCAGATCTACACCACGCTGAGCCTGTTCCCGCGCTGGTTGGCCCTGGCGTTCGCCGGAGCCCTGCTCATCGCAATCGGCGCCCGGCTGGAGTGGGTACGAGAGCGAGGTCGCGACACCGAGGAGTGGTTCCAGACTCTGCGATGACTCAGCGCAGCCGATAACGACCCACCACACCCGCGTGGTCGGAGTGCCAGAACCCGAAGGTTGTTCGCGGCCCGTTACCCACGTCCCCACCCGTTCGACTCGCTTGGGCGTCGTGGTGAAGATCTGATCCACGCGATGGTCGAACTCGCTGATGTCGCCACCGGTGCGCAAGTCGTCGGATGTGGCGATACAACAACTCAGCGGAGTCGTGGTGCCGATGTCCCGGAACCCAGCGCCACGCAGCGCCTCGAACGCCTGCTCATCCCCGGGGACCAGTCCTGGTGAGTCGGAGTTGAAATCACCCACCGCGATGAGCGAGCCCTTCGCACCGGCCATGGCCTTGGCGAACTCGCCGGCCTGCTTGGCGCGGATGCTGGGAACCTGCGTGCGATCGTCGAAGGCTTCGAGGTGAGTGTTGGCGAACGTGAACCAAGGACCCTTTCCGACCTTGGCTCGCGTCGACAGCCAGCCCCGCAGCGAGGTGACCTTCACTCGCCCAGCGACCGTGACGCTGAACGAGTTCTTCTCTTCGAGTACTGGGCCCCGCGCTGATTCTTGACCTTGACGCGAGTGCCGACGCGCTTGAGGATCGCATCGCGCATGGTCAGCCGCATGTCCTTGTCTGCCCCGTAAAGACCAGTGCTCGGGTTGCCATCGGTGTCCGTGGGCGCCTCGAAATCGAACTCGTCCTGAACCTTGACCACCTCATACTTCACCGGACCCTTGTTGACCTGCTTGAGCAGGATCTTCAGGAAGTCCTGGTAGACCTTGGACGCGGTCGGCTTCTGCTCCAGAACCGCGTTGATGTTGACCGGTCCCTCCCGCCACAGGGCCACCTCCTGCAAGCCGATCAGGTCGGGCTTGCGCGTCTGGATCTCCTGCGCGAGGCCCTTGGCCCGCTGCGGGAAGTTGGTCGACCCCAACTGCCGGAAGATCTGCCCGGCGGCGTCGATGAACTCCGTCGTTCCGCCGGCCCGCAAGGCGGGGCCGAGATCGGCGCCCAGGAACACGTTGCGGGTCATGACTGTGACGTTGTCAGCCGCGCTGGCGGTGCCCACCCCGGCGAGGGTCAGGGCACCGGCCACACCGGCGATCAGCAGAGTGCGCATTCCCGCACGATAGAACACGCCCGCCTGCCCCGGAGGGCAAACGACCCTCAGACGAGCACGAGCCTGTCATTCACCTCGTCAACGGTGATCAGGTCGCCGTCCAGTACGTCTCCAGAAAGGATCGCCCGGGCCAACTGATCGCCGATCTCCTTCTGCACCAGGCGTCGCAACGGACGGGCCCCGTAGATCGGGTCGAAACCGTGGTCGGCAAGCCACTTCTTCGACGCGTCGGTGACGACCAGCGTCATGCGACGACTGTCCAACCTGCGCTGCATCGCATCCACCTGCAGGTCAACGATTTGGACGAGTTCACTCTTGTCCAAAGGCTGGAACATCACGACATCGTCGAGGCGGTTGAGGAACTCCGGCTTGAACGACTGCCGCACCACCGCCATCACCTGCTCCTGCCGCTGCTCAAAGGGCACGGTCTGGTCTATGAGGAACTGCGAACCCATGTTGGAGGTCAGCACGAGGATGGTGTTGCGGAAGTCCACCGTGCGGCCCTGACCGTCGGTGAGACGGCCGTCATCGAGCACCTGCAAAAGGATGTCGAAGACCTCCGGGTGGGCCTTCTCCACCTCGTCGAGCAGCACCAGACTGTACGGCCGACGGCGTACCGCCTCCGTAAGCTGACCGCCCTCCTCGTAGCCCACATAGCCGGGGGGCGCACCCACCAGCCGGGCCACGGAGTGCTTCTCGGAGTACTCGCTCATG
>JBAOHC010000019.1:0-145394 GCA_037046735.1 Candidatus Nanopelagicales bacterium
CAATGCCTATTTCAGCATCTGGCGGGCGCGTCAGCCCCACCCGGCGCGGGAGCCGACGGGCGATCAGGTCGCTATGACCCCATAGCCGTTGGTGCGGGCGTGGATGTCGCCCTTCTGGCAGTACCAGCCTGGGCAACACCTCGGCTACCGGCTGGGCACCGCGTAGGTACGGTCAGGTCGGTCAGCGGCCGTAGGCGCCTGGTGGCGCGGGCGACGTCCACGACGGCATAGGCGCTCTCAGCCGCGGGATTGATGAGCTGCTTGAAGGCCAGCTGTTCGCAGGACCTGCGCGATCGGCTTGTTCACCGGTTCCCGCACCCACTGCACGCGGACAGCACGCCCGGTAGGCCTCCCGAGCGCGCCGACGTTGGTGTTGATCCCGGTCACGGCATCGGCCACACCGCATCGGGTCCGGGACGCCGAGGCCTGCACGCGGTGATGTCGTTGCCCCCGATCGAGATGGTCACCAGTTCGAGACGCCTCCGTAGGACAACGGGCGCCGCCTGGGGGCTCTGGGCTCAGCGGGGCGTAGGACTTGGCGCCGACCGCGCGGCGGTCCTCTTGCCGCAGCCCTTGCGGTTCAAGACGACGTCGCGGTCGCGCCGCCGCGGCCGAGTTGCGTTTGCGGGCCTTGGGCAGCAGTTGCTGTGCGCCATGGGTCAGGTTGCCGTTGGATCTTATGGCGTGCTCCCACCAAGGAGCCGCGGTCAGCCCCCCGCGCGCCGTCATATGACGGCGCCCGCACAGTGTGGGCGCGAGCAGGCGGCTGGCTCTCATACACCTCCCGATCCGGCGGACCTTGAGTCAACCAGCCGCGTTCCACGGCTGGGGCCATCCGACTGATATGGTGGCATAGGCTCGCGCTGTGTCCAGATTCATCGCGTTCGAGGTGGCGAGGCGGCAGTTGACCCCAGCCGCGGCCCTCGCCGAGCACTTGCGCGCGGCCGGCCATGAGGTGGTCACAACACGGGCCACCGCGGGCAGACGGTCAGGGATTCTGCTGCTCGCCGACGGCTCGATGCGACCCACCGACTCTCTCGTCACGACGCGGCTGAAGCGTGGGCCGTGACTGACCGCTCGACCTGCTCCGCTGCCTACCAGGGCGATGCTCGGGCACTCGGCGAGGAGCGAATCCGGACCTGAGCCTGTGGGCCACACGGGCTCGCGCCCGATCTACACGATCGCGTTGGATCTGGACCCCCGCGGCTCGCGCGCGCGCCCCCGAGGCTGAACCGCTGGCCTTCCACGACGGTCCCGCGCAGCGGTTCGCCGCCGCCTATGACGCGGCTGATACGAGGTCGTCGTACGGCCTCGTTGCCACCCCATCAGCTGCGGCTCCGCCTGGCCGCGGGACGCGAGGCGCGCGCATGAGCGTATGGCAAGGATGTCGTGGGCCAGCCGCAGCGGTCGCCAAATCCTTCCAGGGCGCCGCGGCATCACGGGGCCCATGGTCACGGGTTGGCATTCGGACTACGGATGCGCGGCTCGCTCACCGGCCCGCCCGGCGGGCCGCGCTCCGCGGTACCGGCGGCGCCCCTGGCGTGCCCGACGAGGGCTGCAGCCTGGCTCGCCGCCGTTCGGTCGTCGGCAGCCACCCTGATGTTACGGTCGCGTGTTCTCCACTCCCATGGGCGGAAGAGGTAGCATTAAGGCCTCTGCAGGCCGCAGGCTCACCGGTCACCGCGCGCGGCGATCGAGGATGCTGACGCCTCACGAGGCCGCTGCCGCAACACCTTGCCAAAGGCAATCGACAATGCTACTTGACGCGTGGACCGCGCGCCCCAGCGCCGAGGACCCTACACTACCATCCCGGTCCCGACGCACGCGTCGCTGCGTGTCCCCGCCGGTGGTGGTGGAACCCCCAAGCGCGAAGGGGCGGACGCCACCATGGGGATTTGTTCGCCGCCCACGCCTCCCAAGGGCACATCGGCGGGCACGGGCGCTGGCAACCCGCCAGCACACTTAGTCGTGATGCGCCATGGTGCTCAAGGTCCCCCGCATCATGTCGGGGATCACCAATGCCTACGGCATGGCCCACGACCTGCGCAAGGTCGCCGAGGCCGATGCTAGGGACGCACGAAAAACACGTCGACGACGAGGACAGTGTCACTGCTCACCGCCTACTGGGCCGCTGAAGGCATCTCGGCCAAGGTCAGTGTCGCTGTTGACCAACACCCTAAGACACTAGTGGGGCGTCGCGGTCGGTGCGCTATGAACTCGACCCCGCTTCGTTGCACTTGGCTCTCACCGTGATGTCGCCATGTCGCAGTTTGTATCTTGGCACAACTTATTAATGTCGATCTACTCCCGCCACAACCCTAGGCGGCTCAGTCCCACTACACACCATGACCATGAAGCGCATTCGATGTGTCACCGTACACCGGCCACTCAGGGAAACGCGCCGCCGGCACTCGTGTGCGAGTTGCTATGTGCACGTGCACCCGCCCGCGGCCGCGAGGACGCTTCGACCTCAAAGGAGGCAGCTGAGGCGGCGTACGGACGTGAAGCCCCTCGGCGCAGGCATGCAAGGCACCCGCGATGTCCACGTGTGACGGGGCGCTGCAGGTCGGGCGTGCTCAGCATCTGAAAAGCGCCGCGCTTCAACAGCTCCTCGTACATAGCCATGCCCGCAGCCGGATCTCCTCGGCCGAGTGGGCGGTGGTTGCTGCCGCGGCTGTCCCGCGATGTCGGGATCCTCCACGCGGCCTGCGAGCACCGCCACCAGCCGCGGCTGGAGCGCCGCCTCGAAGCACGGCGGATCTCGATGGCGGCGTCGCTGTGCAGTCCCTCGATGGTGGGGATCAACTGGGCCAACTGCACCCGGACGATGTGGTGCAGGCGGGCCGACTCGGCCGCTCCCATAATCCCCGTGCAGCGGCCTCGGGGGCGGCGGCGGAGCGGTAGGGCAGGGGGGCTCGCACAGTTCGGCTCCGCGCGGCCACGAGGCCACCACCGCCTGCCGGGGCGCCGATGAAGAACAGCAGCGCCTCGGGTCCGTCGGAGCAGCATCGGCCACATGGAGCTACCGCCCCGCGCATATGCACGTGCAGTTGGCGCGAACCGCAGCCGGGCGACCTTGCCGCGACCACATCCATGCACGAGCGCGTTGCCATGTTCTCATTTCTAACGCCATGCGGTCACCGGGGATGGGGGACGTCTCTCACCCGCCGTGGAAGGTGGAGCATGCGGACGCCTCCGCGAGCCCCCAGCAAGACGCATCGTCAATTGCGACCGCCCGACGCCCGCCCCATCTGTCTCAAAGTAAGTCCTGACACGGTTAGGCGCCCCGCAGCGTCAGGGCCGACGAAGGGACCGTGACCATCCTGCACAGCGTGGCTGGTGGGCGTCTGTCTGACGGTTTCGGCGGCAACACCGCCCCCAGGACTCCGCGCCGAGCCCGCCCGCCGCAGCCAGACCCTGCCTCGCTGGAGGCGTACTACGACCAGGAGTTGGACTGTCGTCGTGCCAGGGAGGCGCTGACGTGCCTAGTCCCGACTGCACGGTCGCGTTGTCGCGCACGACCGGAGCAAACCCTCGCTCCGCCTTACCCGGGCGGCCCCGGCGGCAGCGGGGTGGACTACACGCGCCGCCCGGGCAGGTCTCTCTGCCGATGTCACCGACACCTACCACATAGTGGGCTTCATCTGCGCGGCGTCGGCCGCGCTCCCGCGGACGTCCGACCGACACACCTTGGACAAGCGGATCGCCCTGACGGGGACCCCGACTCGGCGCGGGCCACCCGTCGCTGCCGGCCAAGAGGTTTGGGCGCCCGTTGCCTGCGCAACACCGAGAGGCGCTGGCCCAGGCCGACACCGCGTCGGTGGTACGGTCCCACCTCGATGTCCTTCGGGCGCGCTTTTCGGACCTGCGCCCGACTTTCCTCGGCTTCCTCCAGAGAGGCCATTCGGGCGCCCCGTACGCAGGAGGACTTCGGTCCGACCACTCGGTGGATGGTCCTGATGGGATCCTGGTGCCCCAGCTCAGTGCCGACGAGGTCGGCCTGGGCAGGCTGAAAAGGTTCGACGGCTCTGCGCCGCCACCTTACTTTGAGGACTGCCAGAAGTTCCTCGGACTGTCCGGCGGCCGTGATTCCGTGGCCCACGGGGTTCGATTTGGTGCGGGCGATTCCTGCAGACTAAGCCGCTTCCCGCATCAGGAACTCAACCAGTCGGCTCGGGCTGGGGGCGGGTGCTCTACAACCTCTACTTCCCGTTGACCAGAACCTGTCAGATGGGGCTGCGCGATGCTGTTCGCCGGCGATCTGGCAGCTACCCAGTACCGCAGGCTGAGCGCGATCCGGAATGGCCAGCAGCACCAACGCGCAAGAGCTCTTCTTCGCCGTCCGGATCGTGCCAGCGAGCCCACCGCAGGAGCTGCGGGCCAGGGCCGGAGCTGGGGCTCAAGAGGCACCCGTTTTCGTGATAGCTCGCTTGGTCAGAGGCCACGTGCGCAGTGGCCGGGAGGAGCCCTGTCGGCGTCAGGTGGACGGGGTCGCAGGCGGGGCCGATCCTGGTCATCGGCAACACCCTAATCCTGCCGACGCCCCCTGGGCCAGGCGTTGACCGACCACACTCACCTGGTGGTGTGGGCAGTCCGATGGACACACGGCGTACGGGCATGCCGTCGACGACGCCGTTGACGGCTACCTGTTGCAGGGAGCTCCCGGCGAGCAATCCGTTGCTGTGTTCCTGAAATCGGTTCTGACCGGGGGAGCACTTTGCCGAACTGGTGACCGACAGTCGAGACCCGGCCGTCGCCATGTTCGCAGGTCCATCGCAATCCCGTCGCCATATTTACAAAGCACCCCGCTTGGCTGGGTCGCCGCCTAGGATGAGCGGGCAATGACGAGCTACACGTGCGCACGGCGGGCCGCCCGGCCTCTACGGCCGCGACGAGCGCCGCCGCGCCGCAGCCGACCCCGTCCCCAGCGAGAGTCCCGCCGCGGACCCGTTGGCGGCCCAGATCGCGGAGACCACGAGCGAACTTCAGACTGACCTCGGACGCGCGCAGGAAGCGGCTGCGAAGGACCGCTACGAGGAGGCCCGCTCCAAAGCGAAAACTGGACGCTGGTGGGCAGCGAGCCGGGCCGCTGAGGCCCCGCCTCATCGTGGGCCAGCACGCCCGCTCGATCTCATGAGCGGCTCCACCTGATCTGAGCCGCTCGCGTCGATGATCGACACACCGAGGACCCGGTGACCTGATGAGCCGCGCCGACGAGGCGCTCATCGTGGGCACCCGTAAGGGGGACCAGTACACGCATGCTGCTGTGCTCATGTATGGAGGAGGTCAAGCACAATGGCGCGAGACTGAAGTGGCTCTAGTCCATTTCCAACCAGGTCAACTCGCCGACGTCGCCAACAAGCGGACCACCTGGCGGGTGCCAGCGGATTCCTGGGACGCCGATCAGCTGAAGGCCAGCGAGACCGAGGCGGCGGCCCAGTGGTGGCGGCATGCCTCGGGCGCCGACCGCGTCAGCTGACGAGATGCTCAGCGGGGACCCGGGGCTCAAGGTCACCACAAGAATCCCGGGCGTGGTCACTTTCAGGGACGAGCCATGGGTGACCGTCCTGACTGGGTCATGGCCGCAATCACCTACGCCGTTTCCACGTTGGCATATGTACAAGTGGCGGACCAACACATGGTTCGCAGATCATTGCTCCTCGCTGGTGGACCGGGCGTGGTCGCTCTTGCTGCCTTCCCCGTACTGGCACGAGCGCAAGCTGGTGGCCGGCTGGGTGTCACAGTGGCCTTGCGGCCAAGACCCAGTCGATCCCACGAGCCGGATGGCCCGGCTATGCTCGCGTTCATCACCGACGCCCGTCGCGGCGTGCACCACGCGGGTGTCGTTGACGACACCATCATCGCCGGCGATTCCAAGACCGGCGCTGTCAACGCGTTCTGATCACCAGTCGCATGGCAGGTCGGCCGGCCTGCCACAACTACGTGCCCAAGGCGTCCAAGAAGCCCTTCCAGTGCGGCGCCGACCCGGCCGACTTCATCGACGACGCCCGACGGCAAGGTGCTGGCGAACACGGCGCCGCGCCCCCACTGAGGTGTTCGGTGAGGCGCACACGCACGCCGGCCGGCCGGCCGCGCGACCACCCAGCTGCACATTCATCGGGGTCGGCGCCCCAGCCACCGGTGTAGCCGGGCGACCGACATCACGACGCCCCAGGGGTGCGCGACGACGGCGTCGAACCTGGCGCTGGTACTTTTCATCGCCAGTTCTTCATGAAGAACCACGACAAATTTTCACGTGCAGTACATCATCTGGCAGCAGCGCATCTGGAATGCCGAGACGATGAAGGCCGCTGCCCAGCTGGCGTGGCATGTCCGCACGGGGCAGCTCGGCCAATCATCAGGGACCACGTCCACGTCAGTTTCATCGGGCCGGACGTCGCCCCGCCGTCCCCAGGCTGCTGACCAGGGCGACCACCGACCAGAAGCTCCTAATCTGCCTGGTTCGCGCCGTCAGGAAGCCCACTCACATGAAAGCCGCCCGACCCACGCCGGCGCGCCTGCTGGTGGCCATGACCGTGGGCAAGTCCCTCGTCCTACCATGTCGCACCTCGGCAGCAGGGACGACCAGTGCACGGTGGTTCGCGTGACCGCTCAGCACCACCCAACAGCGCTTCGTGGTGCTGGTCAACCGGGTGCGCCAGCGTCATGGGCCTCAGCCCCTGCGCTACATCCGACACCGTGCGGCCCTGACCGTCGCATCGCCCCGGTGGGCCGGGCCGACGCCGCCCGTCGGTATGGGAATCGGCTGCGCAGGCGGCGGGGCTGCGGGAGCCGAGAACGTGGCGGCACGCCGCGAATTGGGGCGTCGCAAGGCCGGCACGGCGAACGGCGCGAGGGCTTCTGGGCCAGGACCTGCGCCTGAGCGCCCCACCGGGCCAACCTGCTCGACCCGCGGGCCACCACATCGGGGTCGCCACCCGATCTGGGCGGATGTTCGGCGGGCACGACACCACGTCTGTTTTCGCGCGCGCATCCTCCTGTCGCAGACCAGCCACCGCCTGTTGCCGGGCCGCGCGACCGGCCGAGGTAGGTTCGACCTCATAGGGAGGTGGCAATGGCATGCACACAGTCGGACGCAGTGACCAGATCCCCACGACCTGGTACAATCCAGCGCCCCCGCCGCACTCTGGACCATGGAACCGTCGCTCGCTGTCTCCAGCAGGAAGTTACTCTGACTGCTTCATCCATCTGGCGGCGTCTCCACGTTGGTGTATCGGCAACGGCGCTCCCACTCCGCTGTTCCAGCTTATGCCTCGAAGACCATCATACGACAATACGAGGGCGTCGTGTGGTTCACACAAGCCCAACACCGCCGTCCGCAGGCCTACTACAACAAGGCGAGGGTGTGGAAGAGCTACGACCAGACCGGAGCTGGGCAGTGGGGTACGGCCCGGCTTGCGCCCTTTACGACATGGAGGTGAGATTGGGCAGGTCGGTGCCTCGTACGGCTGCATGGCCCGATGATCCAGCGGCTGAGGCGACATCGCTCACCCAGCGAGCTCACCGACAGGTATGAACGGGTGCGACTGCTGAACCTTTCCGGTTCGCTGGGCATGGCCATGTCGATAGTTGTGCAGAACCCCGAGGCGCGTTATGTGCTTGGCTCGGGTGCTCAACCACGTGCTGCTGCACCTACAGGCTATTTCGGCCCAGGAAGTGATCTGGAGATGGCGGGGCCACACACCCTGATCGTCGGGTTGTACCGGCGGTGGTTCGAACTTCGCCGGCCGTCCTCCGCGCGCAAGTTTGGCGGGCAAGACTGCTGCGACTGCGTGAATGCCTTGGCATCGAGCACGCGACACCTGGATGACCGTCTGCCTGATGAAGACTACACGTGGGCCATCCTCGCGCCGGACCCCATCCATGCCGGTGGCTTGTGATCATGGTATGGCGCTCGCTCATCTCTCACGTGCACGGACAGGGCCTGATGGACGCGGAGTCAGTTTCTGCGAGACCGAGTGCTTCGAGGTGGCTGTCGCGTGCATACGTTTTGTGCCCGAGCCCCGCGTTGGCGGTGCGCTAGGCGCTGAAGGCCAAGGAGACCGGTGAGGATCACCGTCTCCTCGCCCGTCTCCTTGGCCCGCAGCGCCTCCTGGACGGCGCCGGCGATGGCGTGGGGGCTCGGGCGCCGGGATGATCCCCTCGGTGCGGGCGAACTGGACGCCCGCCGCGAAGCACTCGGTCTGCGGCACGGCGATGGCCTCCATCAGGCCCAGCTCGTACACGTGGCAGATCAGCGGCGACATACCGTGGTAGCGCAGGCCGCCGGCGTGGATCGGGTCGGGCACGAAGTCGTGGCCGAGCGTGTGCATCTTCATCAGCGGCGTCATGCCCGCGGTGTCGCCGAAGTCGTAGGCGTAGACGCCCCGGGTGAGCGACGGGCACGACGCCGGCTCCACGGCCCGGATGACCGGCGCCATGTTGCCAGCCAGCTTCTCGCGCAGGAACGGGAACGACAGGCCGGCGAAGTTCGACCCGCCGCCGGTGCAGCCCACGATCACGTCGGGCGCCTTCTCGCCGGCCTTGGCCAGCTGGAGGAGCGCCTCCTCGCCGATCACGGTCTGGTGCAGCAGCACGTGGTTGAGCACGCTGCCGAGCGCGTAGCGGATGTCGGGGTCCTGGGCGGCCACCTCGACCGCCTCGGAGATCGCGATGCCGAGCGACCCGGGGTGGTTCGGGTCTGCCAGGCATTGCGCGCCCGGCTTCGGTGAGCTGCGACGGCGAGCGGTGGACCGCAGCGCCGAACGCCTCGATCATGAGCCGGCGATAGGGCTTCTGGTCGTAGCTCGACGCGCCGACCTGCCACACCTCGCACTCGAGGTCGAACAGGGCGCAGGCGAAGGCCAGGGCCGTGCCCCACTGGCCGGCGCCGGTCTCGGTGGTGAGCTTCCGGACCCCCGCCTTGGCGTTGTAGTACGCCTGCGGCACGGCGGTGTTGGGCTTGTGCGAGCCGGCCGGCGACACGCCCTCGTACTTGTAGTAGATGCGCGCCGGCGTGCCGAGCGCCTCCTCCAGGCGGTGGGCCCGGAACAGCGGGGTCGGCCGCCACTGGCGGTACACGTCGAGCACGCCGCCGGGGATCTCGATGAAGCGCTCGGTGGTGACCTCCTGCAGGATGAGGTCCATCGGGAACAGCGGGGCGAAGTCGTCGGGGCCCGGCGGGCTCGAGCGTCCCCGGGTGCAGCGCCGGCGGCGGCGGCTCCGGCAGGTCGGGCACGAGGTTGTACCAGGTCGTCGGCATCTCGTCCTCGTCGAGCGTGTACTTGTGCCGGCGAACGGTGTCGTCCATTGCCACCTCCAGGGCTCTGAGGTCGAACCTACCTCGGCCGGTCACGCGGCCCGGCAACAGGCGGGTGCCACTGTGCCTCAGCAGGAGGATGCGCGCGCGAAACGGACGACGTTGGCGGCGTAGTAGTGCCCGCCCGACGTCCGCCGGATCCGGGTGGCGACCCCGATGTGGGTGGCCCGCGGGTCGAGCAGGTTGGCCCGGTGGGGCGCCGAGCGCAGGAACTGGCCCAGAAGCCCTCGCGCCGTTCGCCGTGCCAAGGCCTTGCGACGCCCCAGCCAAGAACGTCGCCGGCGTGACGCCACGTTCTCGGCTCCCGCAGCCGCCACCTGGCAGGCCGAGCGGATCCCGGTCCAGTACGACGGGGGCTGTGTGCGAGCTCGGCCCACCCACCGTGGCGATGCGAGCATGCGCGCCCAGGCCAGCGCCTGCTTGGACACGGTGTCGGAGTAGCGCAGGGGCTTGATCCCGTGACGCTGGCGCACCCGGTTTGACCAGCGCCACGAAGCGCTGTTCGGTGGTGCTGGGCGTCACGCGAACCACCGTCGACTGGACGTCCCTGCTGCCGAGAGACCGGGCAGGAACATGGTCAGGACGAGGACTGCCGCGGTAGTGGCCACCAGCAGGCGCGCCGGCGTGGGTCGGGCTCTCATGTCAGTGGGCCCTCCTAATGCACGACTGCCTGCCGGCTGGTGGATGTGGGTCAGTTGCCGGTCTTCTGGTCGGTGGTGGCCTCGTCGGGCGTGACCTCGGGACAGCGGCGGCGACGTCCTGCTGATGAAACTGACGTGGACGTGGTCCTGATGATTGGCCGTACAGCTGCCCCGGTCGGACATGCCACGCCACTGCGCGGCGGCCTTCGGGATCTCGGTCTCGGCATTCCAGATGCGCTGCTGCCAGATGATGTACTGCACGTGGAACTCGCCGTGGTTCTTCATGAAGAACTCGGCGATCGAGGTTCCCAGCGCCAGGTTCGACGCCGTCGTCGCGCACCCCTCGGGCATCATGATGTCGGTCGCCCGGCCCGACGGATGGTCCGGGTACGGGGTCGCTGGGGCGCCAGCCCCCGATGATCTGCAGCTGCGGCCACAGCGTGGTCGCACACCGGCCGGCGATGATCGCGGCGGGCTGGACGCGCCTCACCGAACACCTCGGGCTTGGGGGGCACAGCGCCGTGTTCGCCAGCACCTTGCCGTCGGGCATCATGATGAACGCCGCCGGGTCGGCGCCGCACTGGAAGGGCTTCTTGGACGCCTTGGGCACGTAGTTGCCGCGTTTCGGCGGCTTCAACGACAGCCGGCCGACCTGCCAGATGCGATTGGTGGGGATCGGAACCGCGTTGACAGCACCGGTCTTGGAATTGCTGGTGATCATGGTGTCGTCGTCCAGAACGACACCCGCGTGGTGCACGCCGCGACGGGCGTCGGTGATGACACGACGTCGCCGGGGGACATCCGGTTTGTGGGGATTGTTGGCTGCAAGGCCACTGACACCACCGGCCACCAGCTTGCGCTCGTCGGTGCGGGAGCCGCGGGGGATCGTGGGAACGTTCCACGCCCGGCTTCTCTATTCTAGCGAGGAGCAATCCATCTCGGAGCCTGTGTTGGTCCGCCACTTGTACGGTGTCCCCAACGTGGAAACGGCGTAGGTGACTGCGGCCATGACCCGGTCGGGGAGCACGGTGGCCGCTCCCCGTCAGCCCTGAAAGTAGCCACGCCGGGATTCTGTGGTCGCCCTTGAGCCCCGGGGGCATCTTGCCGCTGAGCATCTCGTCAGCTGACGCGGTCGGCGCCCGAGTACTGCGAACCGACCCAGGTAGTCCGCCCACCGGGCCGCCGCCTCGCTGTTGGCCTTGGCCTGATCGGCGTCCAGGAATCCGCTGGCACCCGCCAGGTGGTCCGCCCACTTGTTGGCGACGTCGGCGAGTTGCCGCTGGAGGCCGTTGACCTGGTTGGAGATCGACTCCAAGCTCGCTTCGGCGGCCATCCGCGCGGAGTCCGCCTGCTGCTTGACCTCCTCATTGCGCTTGAGCAGACGCACGGCGTCGTTGTACTGGTCGTCCTTGCGGTTGCCCACGATGAGCGCCTCGTCGGCGCGGCTCATCAGGTCACCCGGATCCTCGGTGTCGATCATCGACGCGAGCACACTCAGATCGGTGGAGCCGCTCATGTAGATCGAGCGGGCGTACTGGCCCACGATCAGGCGGGCCTCGTCAGCGGCCGCCTTGTTGGCTGCCACCAGGCGCTCCAGTTTTGCCGCTTTGGAGCGGGCCTCCTCATAGCGGTCCTTCGCAGCCGCTTCCTGGCGCCGCGCATCTCACCGAGGTCAGTCTGAAGTTCGCTCGTGGTCTCCGCGATCTGGGCCGCCAACGGGTCCGCGGCGGGACTCTCGCTGGGGGGACGGGGTCGGCTGCGGGCGCGGCAGCAGCGCTCGTCGCCACAGCCGTGGACGACAGAGCCAGGAGAAGGGCGCCCACCAGTGCGCGCGTGTAGCTCGTCATTGCCCGCTCATCCTAGGCCACTACTCGAGCGGGGGGTGCTTTGTAAATATCAGCGACGGGATTGCGATGGACCTGCGACCTGGCGACGGCCGGGTGTCCACCGTCGGTCGCCCGGTTCCCCGGCGACCTGCCCCGTCAGGAACCGATTCAGGAACACAGCAACGGATTGTCCGCCGGGAGCTCCCCCTGCAACAGGTAGCCGTCAACGGCGTCGTCGACGCATGTCGACCCGTTTCCGTACGCCGTGTGTCCATCGGACTCCCACACCACCAGGTGAGCATCTGCCATGTGGTCGGTCAACGCCTGGGCCCACTCCAGGGGCGTCGCCGGGTCATGGGTGTTGCCGATGACCAGGATCGGCCCCGCCTGCGACCCCGTCACCTGACGCGGCCCCCCGACGGGCTCCTCCGGCCACTGCGCACATGCCGCCTCTGACCAAGCGAGGTATCGGCCGAAAACGGGTGCCTCTTGAGCCTGAGCTGTCGGCCCTGGCCCGCAGCTCCTCGATCGTGGGCTCGCTGGCACGATCCAGACAGTTGACGGCGAAGAAGGCCTCTTGCGCGTTGGTGCGGTACCTGCCGTCCGGATCGCGCTCCAGCCGGGTTCGGTACTGGGTCAACAACGTGCTGCCATCGCCGGCGAACGCGTCGCGCAGCCCGTCTAGGCCTCCCAGTCCCCGGCGAACGGGAAGTAGAGGTTGTAGAGCACCGCCCCCAGCCCGAGCGACTGGTTGAGTTCCTGATCGGAGTCCGTCGGAAGCGGCTTGGTCTCCAGATCGGCCAGGAAGTCCTGCACCAATGCGACCCCGTCGGCCACGGAATCCGCCGCCACCGGACAGTCCGAGGACTTCTGGCAGTCCACGTAGCGGCGCAGAGCGTCGTCGAACCCTTTCGCCTGCCCCAGGCCGACCTCGTCGGCACTGAGCTGGGCGCCAGGATCCCGTCCAGGACCATCCGCCCCGTGGTCGGACCGAAGTCCTCTGCGTACAGGGCGCCGATGCGCGACCCGTACGAGAAGCCGAGGAAGTTCAGGCGCGGTTCCCGAAGCGCGCCCCGAAGGACATCGAGGTCGCGTACCACCGACGCGGTGTCCACGTGGGCCAGCAGGTCTCCGGTGTTGCGCAGGCAACGGGCGCCGAACCTCTTGGCGGCCGCGACCAGGTCGGCCTCCGCTGCCGCCCAGTCGGGGTCCCCGTCCAGGGCGATCCACTTGTCCAACTGCTTGTCGGGCTGGACAAAGCCGACCGGAGCGCTGCGGCCGACACCGCGCGGATCGAGGCCGACTATCTGGAGCTTGTCGGTGACGTCGGCAGAGAAGATCTGCCCGGCGGCGCGTAGTCCACCCCGCTGCCACCGGGCCGCCCGGGTTGACCACGAGGGATCCCAAGGGTTTGCTCCCGGTCGTGCGCAACAATGCTACTGTGGTGTCGCCGGCCGAGGGGTCGGCATAGTCGATCGGGACCGTGAGCTGGGCGCATTCAGCGCCTCCCTCGCACGACGACCAGTCCAACTCCTGGTCGTAGTACGCCTCCAGCGAGGCAGGGGCTTGCGTGGCTGCGGCGGGCGGGCTCGGCGCCGGAGTCGCCTCGGGGGCGGTGCTGCAGCCGACGAGCCCGATCAGACAGACGCCCACCAGCCACGCTCGGGTCAGGATGGTCACCGGGTCCCTTTTCCGTCGGCCCTAAGACTGTACGGGGCGCATGTGGGTTCCCCGGCGGGCAACGGTTCCAGGTGAGCAAACTCGCCTAACCGTCGGTCAGGACTTGGGCTCAGACAGATGGGGCGGAACAATCGGGCGTCGCGTGATCTGACGATGCGTCTTGCCTCGGGGTCGCGGAGGCGTCCGCGCACGCCGCCGCCTTCCGCGCAGGGTGGAAGAACGTCCCCCAGCCGAGCCGATCCCGGTGACCGCATGGCGTTGGAGCATGGAACGTCAGCAACGCGCCTACTCCCGTGAGGTTGTGCGGCGACGGGCAACCGCCTCGCCCGGCTGCGGTCTCGCGCCAACTACGCCGTCGCTGTGGCAATCACGGGCGGTGCCGTTGCCGTGGCCGACGCCGTCTCACGGACCCGAGGCGCTGTTCTTCATCGGCGCCCCCGCGGCGGTCATCGGCGGCCTCGTGGCCCGCTCCTCGCGGCGCAAGGCCGCCGAACTGTCCAAGCCCCTGCCCCCTACCGCTCCGCCGCCGCCCCCGAGGCCGCTGCCGCCGGGGGTCTGGAGCGGCCGAGTCGGCTCACCTGCACCGCGTCCGGGTGCAGTTGGCCCAGTTGATCCCCACCATCGAGGGACTGCACAGCGACGCCGCCATCGAGATCCGCCGTGCGGACTTCGAGGCGGCGCCCGCCCTGGCCGCGCTGGTGGACCGGTTGGCGGTGCTCAGCCGCGTCGAGGTCGACATGCGCGGGACAGCCGCGGCAGCGACCGCCGCCCACTCGGCCGAGGAGATCCGGCTGCGACTGGCCGAGGGCGTGGCTATGTACGAGGAGCTGTTGAACGCAGCGCTTCAGATGCTCAGCGCGCCCGACCCTGCCAGCGCCCCGTCACACCGCCTGGACATCACGGTGCGCGAGTTGGCGTCCTACACCGAGGGGCTTCACGTCGCGTACGCCGCCTCGGCTCCCCTGCCTTGAGGTCGAAGCGTCCTCGCGGCCTCAGAGCGGGTGCAGCAACTGCACCATCAGCGACTCGCACACGAGTGCCGGCGGCACGTTGCCCTCGAGTTGGGCCCGGGCTGCGGTGATGGCGTCGATGCGCTTCATGGTCATCGTCGTGTCGTCGGACTGAGCCGCCTGTTCGATGGCGGGGCGTAGATCGACATTGATGAGTTCCTGCCCGGTCCCGAGCTGGACGGTGAGGACGTCACGGTAGAAGCCCAAGAAGTCCACGAAATAGCGGTCGAGTTCATCACGCACCGACCGCGACGCCCGCTGGTTCTGGGTCTTGGTCAACTCCGACATGGCCCGACCCGCGAGCGCCTTGACCTTGCCGGCCGAGATGCCTTCCGCGCCTTGACCGTAGGCGGTGAGCAGGTCGGCGCTCTCCTCGTCGTCGAGTACTTTCGTGCGCTCCTTGGCGTCGGCCTCGGCGACCTTGCGCAGGTCGTGGGCCATGCCGTAGGCATCGGTGATCCCCGACATCATGCGCGGCACCTTGAGCACCATGGCGCGTCGCGACCGGGTGGCCTCGCGGGTCGCCAGCGCCCGTGCCCGCCCGATGTGCCCTTGGGAGGCGTGGGCGGCGAACGATGCCATCGTGGCGTCCACCCCTTCGCGCTCCAGGAGTTCCGCCACCGCCACCGGCGGGGGGACACGCAGTGACACGTGCCGGGTCCGGGACCGGATGGTGGGTAACAGGTCCTCGGCGCTGGGGGCACACAGGATCCACACCGTGGTCGGCGCGGGTTCCTCGATGGCCTTCAGCAAGGTGTTGGCAGCGGCCTCGGTGAGCCGGTCGGCGTCCTCGATCACCATGACCCGCCACGGCGCCGTGACCGGTGAGCCGGCGGCCTGCACGACCAGGGCCTTGGTGGCCTCTTTGCCGTGGGAGAGGGCGGTGGAACGCACGACCGTGACATCAGGGTGGCTGCCGGACAGCACCGAGCGGCACGCCGGGCAGTGGCTGCAGCCCTCGTCGGGGCACACCAGGGCAGCCGCCAGCGCGACGGCGGCGACCGAGCGGCCCGAGCCGGGCGGGCCGGTCACGAGCCACGCATGCGTCATCCCGAATGCCGACCCGTGACCATGGGCTGATGCCGCGGCGCCCTGGAACTCAGCGACCGCTGCGGGTTGGCCCACGACGGTGGCCCATACGCTCATGCGCGCACCTCCCACGGCACGACCCGTCCGGCGGCCAGGCGGACCGCAGCGGCCACCTGATCGGGTGGCAACGAGGCATCGACGACCTCGTATCGGCCGGGATCGGCGGCAGCGAACCGCAGGAACGCGGCACGGACCCGATCATGGAAGGCCAGCGGTTCAGCCTCGAGACGGTTGGCGTCCAGCGCCCGCGCGAGGCCGACGCGGGGGTCCAGATCCAACACGATGGTCAGATCGGGCACGAGCCCGTCAGTGGCCCACAGGCTCAGGTCCCGGATTCGCTCCTCGCCGAGCGCCCGAGCATCACCCTGGTAGGCCACGGACGAGTCCAAGAAGCGGTCGGTCAGAACAACGGCGCCGCGCTTCAGGGCGGGACGGATCGTGTGGGCGACATGGTCGGCCCGGGCGGCGGCGAACAAGAGGGCCTCGGTGGTCGCAGTCATCGAGCCGTCGGCGAGCAGCAGATCCCTGACCGACTCTGCCCGCGGTGAGCCCCCGGGTTCACGTGTTGTGACCACCTCATGGCCGGCCGCGCGCAAGTGCTCGGCGAGGGCCACAAGCTGGGTGGACTTGCCGCCGCCCTCGCCGCCCTCGAACGCGATGAATCTGGACACAGCGCGAGCCTATGCCACCGGTCCGTCGGCTCGGATGGCCCGCATCGGTTGCTGGACGCTTACCCGGCTGGTTGACTCAAGGTCCGCCGGATCGGGAGGTCCTATGAGAGCCAGCCGCCTGCTCGCCGCCGCACTGTCGGGCGCCGTCATATGGGGGGCCGGCACCGTGGCGGCACACGCACAGGGGGCTGACCCGCGCTACTACCTGTCCGTCGGCGACTCCTACGCCGTGGGGTACCAGCCCAACGGCAACCTGACCCATGGCTTCGCACAGCAACTGCTGCCCAAGGCCCGCAAACGCGGACATGACCTCACGCTGGTCAATCTGGCCTGCGGCGGCGCGACCACGACGTCCATCTTGAACCGCAAGGGCTGCAGCAAGGACCGCCGCGCGGTCGGCACCAAGTCCTACGCCCCGCTGACCCAGACCCAGGCGGCGGCCCGGTTCCTACGGAAGCATCGCGGCCACGTCGAACTGGTGACCATCTCGATCGGGGGCAACGACATCACCGCGTGCGGCCGCGGCGTCCCGGACCCGATCCAGTGTGTGGCCGATACCGTGACCGGGATCAACACCAACGTCACCGAACTGGCGCGCACGCTGCGGAAGGCCGCCGGGCCGAAGGTCCGCTTCGTCGGTACGACCTACCCGGACGTGCTGCTCGGTCAGTGGGTGCGGGAACCGGTGAACAAGCCGATCGCGCAGTTGTCGACGCTGGCCTTCAAGCAGTTCATCAATCCCGCACTCAGGAGCGCCTACGCCAAGGCGGCCGGCGAGTTCGTGGACGTCACCCGCGCCACCGGCGCCTACGGGCCGCTGACCGACCTGACGACCCTGCCGCCCTACGGCCGGATCCCGGTCCCGGTAGCCGAGGTGTGCCGGCTCACGTGGTACTGCCAGAAGGGCGACATCCACGCCCGCACCAACGGCTATGGGGTCATCGCCGACCTGATCGCCCGTCGGCTCCCGCGCCGGGTAGTGCCGGGCCGCGGCTGAGCGCGCCGGGCCGACCTCAGATGCTGAAATCCTCGACGGCGAAGTCCTCGCCGCGCCAGACCCCGTGTTCGGGAACGTGGGGCCCCTGCCTCACCTGACCCGATGCGCGCTCCAGATGCTCGACCCGGTTCAACAACGACACCACGGCTGCACCCAGAGCGTCCGGAACGTCGTTCTCGCGTTCTGAGACAGCGGGCTCGAGCGGTTCGCGGCGCGTGACGATCTGCCCGGGGACACCCACGACCACCGTGCCGGTGGGGACGTCGTGCAACACCACCGAGTTGGCGCCCACCCGCGCGTTCGAGCCGATTGTGATGTTTCCCAGCACTTTGGCGCCGGCCCCCACCACGACGTTGTCCTCCAGCGTCGGGTGCCGCTTCTCCTTCTTCAGGCTCGTCCCCCCCAGCGTCACGCCTTGGTAGATCGTGCAGCAGTCCCCGACGACCGTGGTCTCACCGATGACCACACCCATGCCATGGTCGATGAACACTCGCCGTCCGATGGTGGCGCCGGGGTGGATCTCGATGCCGGTGAAGAAGCGGGCCAGTTGCGACCACCAGCGCGCGAACGTGCGCAGGTGGTGATGCCACAGCCAGTGACTGAAGCGGTGGCTCCAGATCGCATGCAGCCCCGGATAGGCGAGGAACGCCTCGACCTTGGTGCGCGCTGCGGGGTCTCGTTCGAGGACCGTGCGCAGGTCCTCGCGGATCCGGCTGATCAGTCCATGAGATCGGCGAACAACGCCGTGCTCAGGTAGCGCTCGCCGAACGACGCGATGATGACGACGATGGTCTTGCCGGCGTTCTCGGGCCGCGCAGCAACCTGTCGAGCGGCCCAGATGGCGGCGCCGGACGAGATCCCGACCAGCAGCCCCTCGTCGCGCGCAGTGGCCCGCGCGGTGGCCATCGCGTCATCGGCCGGCACTTGGACGACCTCGTCGTACACCCCGGTGTCCAAGATCTCCGGGACGAAACCGGCGCCGATGCCCTGGATCTTGTGCGGGCCTGGCTTGAGCGGCTCCTTGTGACGGAACTGCGTGAGGACCGCGGAGTTGATGGGCTCGACGGCGATCACCTCGGGCTTGCGTCTCTTGAGCAACTCGCCGCAGCCGGTGATCGTGCCGCCGGTGCCGACGCCCGCGACGAGGATGTCGACCTTGCCGTCGGTGTCCGCCCAGATCTCCTCGGCCGTCGTGTCGCGGTGGATCGCCGGGTTGGCGGGGTTCTTGAACTGCTGAGGGATGTAGGAGTTGGGCGTGCTGTCGTGGATCTCCTCGGCCTTGCCCACGGCGCCGCCCATGCCCCGTCGCGGCCGGGCGGTCAACACGATCTCCGCGCCGAAAGCCCGGATCAGACGCCGGCGCTCCAGGCTCATGCTCTCGGGCATCGTGACCAGGAGCTTGTAGCCGCGTGCCGCGCAGGCGAACGCCAGGCCGATGCCGGTGTTGCCGCTGGTGGGCTCGATGATCAGCGTGTCCCTGTTGATCAGCCCGTCGCGTTCCGCGGCGTCGATCATGGCGACGCCGATGCGGTCCTTGACCGACCAGAGCGGGTTGAAATTCTCGAGCTTGGCGACGACTTCGGCCGTACAGCCCTGCGGACGCCCGGCGGAGTCGAATCAGCGGGGTGTTCCCGATGGTCTGGGTGATGTCGTCAGCGATTCTCATGACACTCCCTCTGCACCTGCCGCGGCGGTCACGGCCTTCTTGGCTGTCTTCTTGGTGGCGGCCTTCTTGGCGGTCGTCTTCTTGGCCGTCTTCTTGGCGGGACTCTTGCGCGCCGTCGACTTCTTGGCCGTCTTCTTGGACTTCTTCGCGGGGCCCTTGGCCCGCCGCTCGACCAGCAGGTCTGCCGCGCGCTCCAGGGGTGATCTCTTCAGGGTTGTCGCCCTTGGGGATGGTGGCGTTGTACTCACCATCGGTGACATAGGCGCCGAACCGGCCGTCCTTGACGATGATCGGGTTTCCCGACACCGGATCGGCCCCCAGCTCCTTCAACGGAGCAGCCGTGGTCTGGCCCCGGCGCCGGGCCGGCTGCGCCAGTAGTTTCAGGGCCTCATCCACCGTCACCGTGAACAGTGACGGCTCGTCGGGCACGGAGCGGCTCTCTGTGCCCTTCTTGATGTAGGGCCCGTAGCGGCCGTTGAGCGCGACGATGGGCTCGTTGTCCGCGGGGTCCACACCGACCTCACGCGGCAGCGACAACAGCTTTAGGGCGTCCTCGAGAGTCACATTCTCGGGATCCATGTCCTTGAACAGTGACGACGTGCGCGCCTTGATCTTGGCTTTGCCCTTGGCAGCGGCCTCGTCCTCGGAGAGAACCTCGGTGACGTACGGGCCGAAACGGCCGTTCTTGACCACGATGGTGCGTCCGCTGACGGGGTCCGGCCCGAGCTCTTTGTCGCCGCGAGGTTGCGCGAAGAGTTCGGCCACCTTCTCGCCGGTCAGTTCGTCGGGGGCCAGTTCCTGGGGGAAGTTGATGCGCTCGTCCTCGCCGAGCTGCAGGTACGGCCCGTACTTGCCGACCCGCACGACAGCTTCGGAGCCTTCGATCGGGAAGGTCGAAAGGGCGCGGGCATCGATGTCGTCGCCGCCCTTGTCGATCAACGTGCGCAGTCCGTCGAAGCCACCGCTCCCACCGCGGTAGAACCGCTCCAGTGCCTGCAACCGGGAGTCGTCGCCGGCGGCGATGGCATCCAGGACTTCTTCCATCTGCGCGGTGAACGAGTAGTCCACGAGCGGGGTGAAATGGTCTTCGAGCAGCCGCACGACAGTCATGCCGAGGAACGCAGGGACCAGGGCACTGCCCCGCCGCCACACGTACTCGCGGTCGATCAAGGTGTTGGCGATCGTGGCGAACGTCGACGGCCGGCCGATGCCCATGTCCTCGAGCTTCTTGGTCAAGGTGCCCTCGGTGTAGCGCGGGGGCGGGTTGGTGGCGTGAGGTTCGGCCACCAGGTCCGACGCCGTGACCGCCTCGCCCTGCTTGACACCGGGCAGACGGCTCTCGGACTCCTTGGCGCCGTCGTCGGAGACATCGGCGTAGGCGGCCAGGAAGCCGGGGAAGACCACGACGGTTCCCGAGGCGGTGAACTCCACCCGACGGCCGTCCGTGGCGTCGGCACCCAGCCGCAACGTCGTTGTCGCGACCTTGGCATCAGTCATCTGCGACGCCAAGGTGCGCTTCCAGATCAACTCGTACAGCGCGAACTCGTCACGCGTCATCTGGCCCGAGACCTGACCAGGGGTACGGAACTGGTCACCGGACGGCCTGATGGCCTCGTGGGCCTCTTGGGCGTTCTTGACCTTGCGGTCGTAGCGTCGCGGGACATCGGGGACATGGTCGGCGCCGTACAGCGACTTGGCCTGCGATCGGGCCGCCGAGATGGCCTGGTCCGACAGCGTCGTGGAGTCCGTACGCATATAGGTGATGTAGCCCGTCTCGTACAGCCGTTGGGCCACATCCATGACGCGCTTGGCGGTCCAGCGCAGCCTGCGCCCCGCCTCCTGCTGCAACGTCGAGGTCATGAAGGGGGCGGCCGGGCGGCGTGTGCTGGGGCGCTGCTCCACGGCCGTGACCGTGAAAGGTTGTTCGGCCAGCGCCGCAGTGAGTGACTGCGCTGACGCCTCGTCCAACAGCAGCACGTCCGTCGCGGTGAGCCGACCGTTGTCGTCGAAGTCCTTGCCGCTGGCGATGCGCTGGTCATCGACCTTGGCCAGGCGTGCCGTGAACGGTCCGGGAGTGAAGGAGCCGCGGATGTCGCAGTACGAGGCGGAACGGAACGCGATGCGCTCCCGTTCGCGTTCCACGATGAGCCTCAGCGCGACGGACTGCACCCGCCCGGCAGACAGCTTGGGGGCGACCCGCCGCCACAGGACCGGCGAGATCTCGTATCCGAACAACCGGTCGACGATGCGGCGGGTCTCTTGCGCATCAACCAGGTCCGTGTTCAGTTCGCGGGTGGTCTGGGCAGCCTGCTGGATGGCGTCCTTGGTGATCTCGTGGAACACCATTCGCTTGTAGGGAACCTTCGGTTGCAGCACCTGCACCAGGTGCCAGGCCATGGCTTCGCCCTCACGGTCCTCGTCAGTGGCCAGCAGCAGCTCGTCTGCGCCGGACAAAGCCTGCTTGAGCTCGCGTACCAATGGCTTCTTGGTGGTGGCAACCACGTACATGGGGGCGTACTCGTTGTCGACGTCCACCCCGGTCTTGGCCCACGACGTACCGCGGTACTTCTCGGGAACATCGCCGGCGTTGTGGGGCAGGTCGCGGATGTGGCCCACGGAGGACTTCACCTCGTAGCCCTCGCCCAGGTAGCCCTGGATGATCCGCGCCTTGGCGGGCGACTCGACGATCACAAGGCGGCGGGGGGTGGCCACTGGGTTCCTTCCGGGGGGCAGCTTCGGATGCAGTTCAACAAGTGCGCTGCCGTCAGTGAGTGTGAGGCTACCGGGGCGGTCTCTGTCAAGTCACAGCACGGTTGCGACGTGTGAGGTGCGACCGTGAAGGCTCACAGCCGAGCCGACACCGGCCAGCCCGGGCTTTCGCCATGTCCGTAACCCATGACGGCAAATGGACCATGCGGCCACTCAAACGGCCCCCCGCCCGAAGGGCGGAGGGCCGTCACAGCTGAGTAGGTCAGGCGGACGCGGGGGTCTCCTCGTCCTTGAAGTCCTGATCGCCCACAGCGATCGGGCGGGACTTGCTGACGATGATCGCCACCACCACGATGGCGACCGAGACCAGCGCGATGCCCCAGCGCAGGGCGGTCTGCTCGTTCAACGACATCGTCACCACGGCGGGGGCGATCAGCAGAGCGACCAGGTTCATCACCTTGATCAGCGGGTTGATGGCCGGGCCGGCGGTGTCCTTGAACGGGTCCCCGACAGTGTCACCGATGACGGTGGCCTCGTGGGCCGGCGAGCCCTTGCCGCCGTAGTGGCCGTCCTCGACGAACTTCTTGGCGTTATCCCAGGCCCCACCGGAGTTGGACAGGAACACCGCCATGAGTGTGCCGGTCGCGATGGTGCCGGCCAGGTAGGCGCCCAACGCGCCCACGCCAAGACCGAACCCGACCGCGATCGGGGTCAGGACCGCCAGAAGGCCTGGCGTGATCAGCTCGCGCAACGAGTCCTTGGTCACGATGTCGACGACCTTGGCGTACTCAGGCTTGCTGGTGCCCGCCATGATGCCGGGGTCGTCGCGGAACTGCCGGCGCACCTCGAAGATCACAGCACCTGCGGCGCGAGACACGGCGTTGATGGCCAGACCCGAGAACAGGAAGACCACAGCGGCACCGATCAGCAGACCCACAAGGTTGCTCGGGGTGGCCACGTTGAGAACACCCAGGTACTGGACCGCCTCAGTGGCACCCACCTGTGCGATCAGGTCGTCACCACTGGCAACGACTTGCTCGGTCGCCTGACCGATGGCGTCACGGAACGCCCCGAACAGCGCTGTCGCGGCCAGGACCGCGGTCGCGATGGCGATGCCCTTGGTGATGGCCTTGGTGGAGTTGCCGACCGCATCGAGGCTGGTGAGGATCTTGGCGCCCTCGCCCTCGACGTCCCCGGACATCTCGGCGATGCCCTGGGCGTTGTCCGACACCGGACCGAAGGTGTCCATGGACACGATCACCCCGACAGTGGTCAGCAGTCCGGTACCGGCCAGTGCCACTGCGAAGAGCGACAGGATGACCGAACCGCCACCAGCGAGGGCGGCGATGTAGACGGCCGCGCCGATGAGCAGCGCCGAGTACACGGCCGACTCCAGTCCGACGGAGATGCCGGACAGGATGACGGTCGCGGGGCCGGTCAGCGACGACTTTGCCACGTCGTCGACGGGGCGCCGGTTGGTCTCGGTGAAGTAGGCGGTCAACTGCTGGATGACCACCGCCAGCACAATGCCGACGAAGACCGCCCAGATCGCGTAGTAGCGGGGGTTGAAGGTGTCGACAACGATGCCTTCGAAGACGCCCAGGTCGACGCCCTTCAGCGTGGTGAGGCGCTCGGGCAGGAATACGAAGGTCGCGATGACCACGAGCACCGCGGAGATGATCGCCGAGGCGAAGAAGGCGCGGTTGATGGCCTGCATCCCCGAACGGTCCGACGGCCGCGGCGACACGAGGAAGATGCCGATCATGGCTGTGAGGACACCGATGGCGGGCACCACGAGTGGGTAGACCAGCCCGAGGTCGCCGAAGGCGGCCTTGCCCAGGATCAGGGCTGCGACCAGCGTGACGGCGTACGACTCGAAGAGGTCGGCGGCCATGCCGGCGCAGTCGCCGACGTTGTCACCCACGTTGTCAGCGATGGTCGCCGCGTTGCGGGGGTCATCCTCAGGGATGCCCTGTTCGACCTTGCCGACGAGGTCGGCACCGACGTCGGCGGCCTTGGTGAAGATACCGCCGCCGACACGCATGAACATGGCGAGCAGCGCCGCACCGAAGCCGAAGCCCTCCAGCACCTTGGGCGCCTCGGCCTTGTAGACCAGCACGACCACGGCGGCGCCGAACAGGCCCAGACCCACGGTGAACATGCCCGCCACACCACCGGTGCGGAAGGCGATCTTCATGGCGCCGCCTTCGTCCTCCTGACGAGCGGCAGAGGCGACGCGCACGTTGCCACGCACTGCCAGCCACATGCCCATGTAGCCGGTGATCGCCGAGAAGCCGGCACCGACCAGGAAGAAGATGGAGCGACCGATGCGCTCGCTGGTGGTCTCGGCGGGCAGCAGCCACAGCACGAAGAACACGACGACGGCGAAGATGCCGAGCGTTCGGAACTGCCGGCTCAGGAACGCCGCGGCGCCCTCCTGCACGGCTCCAGCGATTTCCTGCATCTTCGGCGTGCCGGGGTCGGCAGCCAGGACTTGCCGGACAAGCACCGCGGCCACACCCAACGCGAGCAGGGCGATGATCGCCACGATGCCCACTGTGACCAGGTTGCTGCCGGTCAGTTCGACGGCAATCATTGACTCTCCAGGTTCTACTTCAGCGTCGGCGACAACTCGCACGACTTGGACGTGTCACAGGTCCCCCCGCGTCGGCCCCGGGGCCTGCGGAATCTGCGACATCGCGGAGTTTACGCGACCCGAACACATGCCTCGGACCCCGAGGGGTCCGTGGCGGGGCGACCCGGCAACGGAACGGCCACAGTCGCTACGGAAGCGGCGGTGGCTGTCACCGGGTGTCGCCAGTCTTGGCGTCGAGCGCCGCTGCTGGAGTGGGGCTGGGGACCCGAGGACCTAATCGGTCGCGGTCGGCCAGCGCAGAATGATGGTGCGACCACCATCGGGATTGGCTTCGATCCGGCTGTCGGACGCCAACGACTGCATGACGGACAAGGCGAGCGACTCCTCGAACTCGTCCTCGCCGCCGGCAGCGGCAACGGCGCGGTCGGCGACGGCGATCTCGAAGCTGGACCCGTCGTCGGTCATGGCCACGCTGACGGCTTCGGTCTGCGAGGCATCGTCGGCCAACGAACGCAGGACAGCCCGAGCCACCGCTTCGGCGACGGCCAGGCGCACGTCATCGAGGGAGTCGGGGTCCACCCCCGCGCGTCGGGCCGCGGCGCCGGCGACGAGTCGAGCAGTACGGGCCTGCTCGGGGGCGGCAGGAACAGTCAGGGTGGCGGTGGGCATCAGCCCTCCACCGATCCCGACAACTGCATGACTTCGTCCAGACCCGTGATCGTGAAGACCTTCGTGATGCGCTCCTGTGTGGCCACGACGCGCAGGCCGCCGCCGGCTTCGCGCGCCCACTTGAGGGCCTTGACCATGACTCCCAGCCCGGTACTGTCCAGGAACTCCACCCCGCTCAGGTCGACCACGAGGTCGGCATGTCCCTGACCGATCTGGTCCTGCAGCGCAACTTCGAGCTGGGGGGCGGTGAACACATCCAGTTCGCCGGTGACGGCGACCACGGTTCCCGCGGCGCCCTCGATGTCCGATGTGGTGATGTCCACGGGGTGGGCCTCCGTCGTCCGGTGCGCTCGACGCGCAGGTGCGTTCACCGCACGATAGTCATACCTGCCCCGTCCACGCAGCCGGGCCGCAGGTTCACCGGCGGTACGGCCACCCGTTGCTGCGGCAGCCGTCCTGCCCGCCGGTCTGTTGTTGCATCACGGGGGCGAGCGCCCCGCGGCGCGGGCAGTAGGCGTGATGCAGGTGCAGGCCATGCCCGAACTCATGGTTGATCAGGTACGTGCGGTAGGCGCGCAGCGACCTGAACCCACCACTCAGCGCACCCGTGAACCACCGATCGGAGTTGAGGGAGGCGAACTCGTGGTTCCAGCACGACACCTGGCCACCGGTGTGCAAGTTGGCCTTCAGGCACAGCGAATCCACCAGGGGCGGCCGGCCAACAACAGCCGGATATCGGCACGGCGCGGGTCGTCGATACGCCTGAGCCGGTAGCGGCCCTGCGCGGTCCAGCCGCGGGTGGCATCGGTCAGGACCCGTAGCGACTCCTGGGCGAAGGTCTGCAGCTGGGAGCCCAGCGGCCGGTGGGCCTCGATGGTGAACCGGAACAGGCGCCCTTTGGTGCCGTACACCGTCGAGGAGCTGTCCATGACGCGGGTGGTGGGACCCACCCGACGCTGGGTCGAACTGACCAGCCCGTAGTAGTCCACGACGCGTGTCAACCTGGCCCCGGTCGCGGCGGTCGCCGCGACAGTGAGCCGGTACGGACGTGCTTGGAGCAAGGGTCCCGGCAGCACCAACGAGGCGCTCACACGGGTGGCGGCCACCGTGGCGGCCACCGGCGTCTGAGGCGCCCCGGCCCGACCCCAGGTCACGGACAGCGTTGCCACGGGCTCGGCGAATGACAGCTCGACCGAGTCGCCACCGGACACCGGCGAGCCCGGAGGCAGGCTCACCTGGACGGTGGCCGCACCCGGGACGGTTCGCGACGCAGTGGCCGCGACCCCGGGTCCCGACGCTGCCCCGAGCAAGGCAACGCTGGTGAGCAGCACGAAGGCGACAAGTCGGGTCAGCACCTCACGAGGATAGACAGGTGCCCGATCCGCGCCCGCCGACGCAGACTCAGGCAGGATCACGGGGCCCACCGATCAGGGTGTAGGACACGTGGCTCCTGCCGGCGGGAGCACCCGGTGACGCAGGTACCTGGTGGCGATGGCGTCGACACAGGCGCTGCGGCTGAACAGGAACAGCCCATGGACCGAGGTGTCCACACGCAGCAGGCGGGACCTGGGCAGGAACCGGTGGGTGCGTTCTGCGGAGTACAGCGGGGTCGAGGGGTCCGCGATCCCGTTGATCAGCAGCGGGGGGGTCGCCAGCCGGGTGCGCTGCGGTGGTGGTACCGGGTCGGTGGGCTCCGGGACGCCGGCGCACATGGTGGTGTAGTCGATGACATTGACAGCGGCCGGCCCGGCGATCGATCGCCCGGGCGAGTGAGTTGCCGATCCGGCGCGGCGATACCCGACCCGCCAGGTCCGAGCAGTCCACGAGCGTGACCGCGGCCGGCAGGGCGGTGGGGGCCGACGATTCCGGCGGGCAGCCAGTGGTGGCGAGTCCGGCGGCTTGCCCCCACTGACAGGTGACGGTGGCAGTGCTGGTCCTGGCCCGAGAACTGCGCAGCACCGATTTCAGGTTCCACCACAGGCCCCAGCGGTCGGACTCGACACCGTCGACCACGACCGTGCGGCTCTGCAGGCTGGTGAACAGCCGGTTGTTCAACGAGCGCACCGGGGGTGCCAGCCCGTTGCGTACCCACCGCCAGGCCGCTGTTCCGCCGCGACGGCTGGACGTCAGGTAGTCCGACACCCGGGAGTAGGGACCCGTCACGCCGTCGAGCACCATGGCCCTGACACGGTCGGGGAACATCTGGGCATACAGGCGGCCCAGGCGGGTGCCGTAGCTGAATCCGACATACGTCAGACGCCGCTGCCCGACGGCCTCGCGCACCGCGTCGAGGTCGCGGACCACCTGGTTGCTGCCCACATACGGCAACACCTTCTTGTTGGCGGCCACACAGGCGCGGTTGACGGTGGCGCGCTGCCGAAAGGTCTGGCGGGCGATCTGCGACCAGGTGAACGGCCCGGTGCGTGGTCGCCACGATCCCATCGCCGGCGTGCCGCACTCCGCCAGTTCGGGGTCCGACCCGACGCCTCGGGGATCCCACGACACCAAGTCGAAATGTCGCCGCAGGGGATTGTCCGTGAACAGGCTCAGCGCCGACCCATCCTCTCCGGGGCCACCGAAGTTGATGATCACCGAGCCCGCTGAACGGCCACCGGCCACAGGGCGCGCCGGCAGTCGGCGCGCGTTGACGACGTACGAACGGCCCTTCGGGCGCGACCAGTCTCGGGGCACCCGGTACCCCCCGGCACTGCAGTTCCGGCTCGTCCGGACACGGTCGCCACGAAGTGCGCCCACCGGTCGTGGAAGCAGGCTGACCCACCGCGGGCGCCGCGGTGCCGTCGGACCCGACCGAGCTCGCGCTGGCGGGGAGCGCCCCAGCGGTTCCCGCAGTCGCTACCAGGAGCAGGCCGACCCCCAGGCGCGCCCAGATACGCACAGTGACCATGTGATCACACTACCTGGACGACCCGTCGGAGCCCGGGTGCACACTGGATCCGGACCGGTGTCGAGGAGGTGCCTGCGTGGAACCCGTACGTGCCTTCGCGAGCCCGCTTTCCCCGTGGCCGGCATCCGGAGGGGCGTCCCCGATCGGTCCGCCCGACGAACTCGCCCGACTCACCCTGGACGCGTTGTCCATCGACCCGGTGCGGGTGATCGAGGTACCCGAACGCCCCGGCGTGACCGGCCACTGGCCGCAGTGGGTGGCACCGCAGGTGCAGGCAGCCGTCCGACGCCACGGCGTCGCAGACCTGTGGCGGCACCAGACCGACGCTGCCGAGGCCGCCTGGGCGGGACGCGACGTGGTGCTGGCCACGGGGACCGCCAGTGGGAAGTCCCTGGGCTACTGGTTGCCCGCGTTGACCGCCGCGGTCCAGGACCGCGCCACGACCATCTACTGCACCCCCACCAAGGCCTTGGCGCAGGACCAGCACGCCCGGCTGGACGCTCTCGGGCTGCCCGGCGTGCACCCGGCCTGTTACGACGGCGACACCGACCACGAGGTGCGTCCCCACCTGCGCCGCACCAGCCGGTTCATCCTGACCAACCCGGACATGCTCCACCGCAGCATCCTGCCCCAGCACGGTCAGTGGCGGCAGTTCCTGGCACGCCTGCGGTTCGTGGTGCTGGACGAGGGCCACATGTATCGGGGGATCTTCGGCGCCAATGTCGCGGCGATCGTGACGAGGCTGCGCCGCCTCGCGCGCATGGCCGGCGCCGAACCGACGTTCGTGGTCTGCTCCGCGACATTGGGCAATCCCGCCCAGGCAGGGGCTCAACTGCTCGGGGTCCACCCCGATCAGGTGACCGCGGTCGATCACGACACGGCCGCCCGGGGGTCGCGCACGGTGATCCTGCACGATCCCGCCCGCTCCGACCCCTCCGACCCCGGCGACGGGGTCGAGCCCGTCAGCGCCTTCACGGACACGTCCGCGGCCTTGGCGCGATGGGTCAGCGCGGGTATCCAGTCAGTGGGTTTCGTTCGCTCGCGCGCAGGAGTCGAGGCCATGGCCCAGACCGTCCGGGTCCTGTCGGGCGGCGGGGCCGCGGTCACCGCCTACCGTGGCGGGCTGCTGCCCGAGGAGCGCCGCGACATCGAGCGCGGGCTGCGCTCCGGCGAGTTGCGTTGCGTGGCATCGACCAACGCGCTCGAACTCGGGGTCGACATCGCCGGCCTGGACGCCGTGGCCATGTGCGGCTGGCCCGGTACGCGGCTGTCGTTCCTGCAGCAACTGGGCAGAGCGGGGCGTACCGGCACGCATGCCGTTGCGCTCTTGGTCGCCCAGCAGAACCCGCTCGACCGCTTCTATGTCAGCCACCCGGAACGGATCTTCGGTGCCTCACTCGAGGCCACCGTGCTCGACCCGCAGAACCCTTATGTCCTGCTCGGTCACGTCGCCTGCGCCATCAGCGAGCAACCCCTCACCACCACCGAGGCCGAGGACCTGTTCGGGGGAGTGACCGCGACGGTTCTGTCTGTTCTGGAACGCCGAGGGCTCATCCGGTTGCGAGGCAACCGGTGGTTCTGGGTGGAACGGCAACGTGCAGCGCAGTTCGCGGATCTGCGCGGGTGCAGCCAGCCCGTCACCATCATCGAGTCCGACACGGGCCGCGTGATGGGCACGGTGGACGGCTCCTCCGCCCCAGCACAATTGCATGCAGGCGCGGTGTACACCCACCTCGGTGTGACGCATCTGGTGGAGTCTCTCGATCTGGAGTCCGGCGTCGCGGTGGTGCGACGCGACCGGCCCGGGTACACGACCGTGGCCCAATCGGTCAGCGACCTGCGGATCGTCAGCGAGCGAGACTCCCGCCCCTTGGGCAGCGCCACCTTGCACGTCGGTGAGGTAGACGTGACCGGCCAGGTGGTGGGCTTCCTCAAGCGTGACGCGGCCACCGGTCGGGTCCTGGGGAGCGAGCCACTGGTCATGCCCCCTTCGTCGCTGCGCACGACTGCCACGTGGTGGCGCATGTCCGACACCGCCGTCGCCGCTGCGGGTGTGGCCAGTGACGCGGTGCCGGGCGCCGCTCACGCTGCCGAACACGCGGCCATCGGGGTGTTGCCCGCGCTGGCCACCTGCGACCGTTGGGACATCGGCGGCCTGTCCACCGACCGGCACCCTGACACCGGCGACATGACCGTGTTCGTGTATGACGGGCACCCCGGTGGTGCCGGCTTCGCCCGCCGCGGTTACGACGCCGCCGAACAGTGGCTCACGGCCACGGCCCAGGTCATCGGATCCTGCGACTGCTCCCAGGGCTGCCCCGGCTGCATCCAGTCCCCCAAGTGCGGCAACGGCAACGAACCGCTGGACAAGCGCGGGGCTGCCACCATGCTGCGAGCCCTCATCGGCGACCCCGGCTGAGCCGGCGCCACGATCCCCGTCCACAGGCCGCAGCCGCCCCGACCACTGAAGCGCTTTTCAGGGGTCGCTATGCGCCCATTCGCCGGCCACCGTAGAATCGGGGAGTGGAACTGGAGATCACCGGCACCGTCTGGCTCATCACCCTTGCCGTGATCGTCGGGCTCTTCGCGCTCGACCTCGGACTGGCTCTGGCACGACCCCACGCGGTGGGATTCAAGGAAGCCGCAGTGTGGTCGGTCTTCTACATCAGCGTGGCCATTGTGTTCGGCATCGTGTTCTCGGCTTGGGCCGGTGGGGAGTTCGGAGCCCAGTACTTCGCCGGTTACATCGTCGAAAAGACGCTGTCGGTCGACAACCTGTTCGTCTTCGTGATCATCATGGGCGCCTTTGCCGTGCCTGCCGTCTATCAACAGAAACTCCTGATCATCGGGATTGCGATCGCGCTGGTACTCCGGGCCATCTTCATCGCCGTCGGCGCGACGCTGCTGGCCTACTTCTCCTTCATGTTCCTGCTCTTCGGGCTCCTGCTCATCTGGACCGGGATCGCCCTCTACCGCCACCGTGACGAGGACCCCGACGTCAGCGACAACCTGCTGGTGGTGGGCGCCCGTAAGGTGCTGCCCACCACCGACGAGTACCAGGACGGGAAGTTCATCGCCCGCATAGACGGGCGCCGCGTCGTCACCCCACTGTTCATCGCCCTGATCGCCATCGGAACCACCGATCTGCTGTTCGCGTTGGACTCGATCCCGGCGGTGTTCGGTGTGAGCAAGAAGGCGGCCGACCTGGGCGTGAACGTGGCCGACGTGGCCGGCGCCCTGCGCCTGCTGGTGGGGGGCTACGAGGTGAGCACCTTCAACGACCGCGGCGAGCAATACGACGTGAAGGTGCGCTCGGTCGGCGAGGCGCGCAACGACGTCTCGCGGCTCAAGCGCCTGAGCGTGCCAAGTGCGAAGCTGGGGACGGTGACCCTGGACAACGTGGTCACCTTCGACGAGGCCGCCGGGCCGAGCCGCATCGATCGCTTCAATCGCAGGAAGACGGTCACGGTGATGGCCAACCTGGCCCCGGGCTTCTCCGAAGGCGCCGTGTTGGCGGACCTGGCCACCGGCGTGGACGAGCTGAAGATGGACCCGGCCTACAGCGGCGGCCCCTCGGGGCGCAGCAAAGAGCTGGGGCGCACCTTCAAGAACTTCATGCTCGCGTTCGTGCTCTCGTTCATCTTCATGTACCTGGTGCTCGCGGCGCAGTTCGAGTCGTGGCTGCACCCCATCACCATCTTGCTCTCGCTGCCGCTGACCGTGCCGTTCGCGCTGATCAGCGTGATCATCTTCCGCCAGTCGCTCAACATCTTCAGCATGCTGGGGATCTTGGTGCTGTTCGGCATCGTGAAGAAGAACTCGATCTTGCAGATCGATCACACCATCAAGCTGCGCGCGGCGGGCATGCCCAAGCTCGAGGCCATCTTGGCTGCCAACCGCGACCGCCTGCGCCCGATCTTGATGACCACCGCGGCGTTCGTGGCGGGCATGCTGCCGCTGGTGGTGTCCACCGGCGCCGGCGCCGGCACCAACCGCGCCACCGGCTTCGTGATCATCGGCGGGCAGACCCTGGCGCTGCTTCTCACGTTGCTCGCCACGCCGGTGGCGTACTCGCTGTTCGACGACCTCTCGGTCAAGCTACGGAAGTGGTTCCGGATCGGACCGAGCGCCAGCCCCGAGCCGAAGCCGGCCGAGTGAAGCGGGCGCTCGCGCTGGCAGCGCCCCCGGCAACCTGCTATGCCCTTCCGTATGATTACGGGGAAACATCTACTTATCCTGGGCTCCCTGGGCTGCGCTGCCTGTGGCTCGAGCTCGGAAGATCCGGCTGAAACGCCCACCGGTGGCTGCGACGAGAAGCGCGCGGCGCTGGGGATGGACGAAGTCTCACCGTTCGGGTTCGCCGCGTCGGCGCTGCTGCCGCTGGCCGCCGGATACCACGACGCCGACCTGGGCTTCGAGGTGAAGGGGTCCGAGCCAGGCAGCCCTCCCACCACGCTCACCTTCGTGGTGGACACGAGCGCGGTGACCGCCGAATACGTGACGCGCACTCTGCGCCCCGGATCGAGCGCCACCTGCGAGAACACCCTCGAGCTCGCGGTCTCGGCGAAGTTCTCGACCGCGGACGGCAAGTTCGACGAGACCTGGCCGAGCCTGGCGCTGGTCAACAAGGCTCGCCAGACGCCGCCCGCGCCCGACGTACTCGAAGCGAACCTCACGCTCGAGCCCAGCGCCATCCACGGCACCTACGCGCCGACGTACGAGCCGGGGTGGTGCCTGCTCGACGTCAGCGTCATCGCGTCGTTTCGCAAGGGGCCATTCTCGGGGGAGAATCACCCCCACTTCATCAGCCCGCCGTGCGACCCCGCGGATCCGAAGGGCTCGGTCGTCAACGGGCCGGGCGGGCACTGGCCGCCGGTGAAGCCGGAGGGCTGACGCGGCGCTGGCGCGGGCTCGAGGCCCCGGGCGCGGACGACCGAACTGGCACGACGTGTCCGCATTTGGTATCACTCGGGTATGACCACGGTGCTCAAGCTGGCGATCAGCCTGCCGATCGCGACCGCCAAGTCGCTGGAGAAGGCGAGGGCGAAGAAGCGGCTCACCCGTAGCGCGGCCATCGCGGAAGCGGTGGATCACTGGATCGCTGCGCAGCAGGTGGATGACGCGGATCGGAAGTACATCGAGGGTTACCTGCACGCGCCGGAGCCAGGCGACGAAGTCACGGCGACGGCCAAGGGCGCGACCTCGCGCTGGGAGCCTTGGAAGTGAGGCGCGGCGAGGTCTGGTGGGCCAAGCTCCCCCTCCCGGCTGGCCGGCGCCCGGTGGTCCTCGTTTCCCGCGATGCAGCCTACGCGGTACGAACATCCGTCACTGTCGCCGAGGTTTCGACGACCATCAGGGCCATCGCGAGCGAGGTGCCGCTCGGCAAGCGCGACGGGCTCCCCCGCAAATGCGTCGTCAACACCGACTCACTCGTGACCATCCCGAAGTCGTGGCTGGACACGCCGATCGGCCCTCTGCCTCATGACAAGCACGAGGCACTCGACGCCGCCTTGAAGTTCTCGCTCGGGCTCGGATGAGGCAGCTCACGCGCGGGTCGGCGCCGGGACGACCTGCACGCCGGCGCGCGTGGCCGGGTGCCATGCCCCCGGCAACCTGCTATGCCCTTCCGTATGATTACGGGGAAACATCTACTTATCCTGGGCTCCCTGGGCTGCGCTGCCTGTGGCTCGAGCTCGGAAGATCCAGCTGAAACGCCCACCGGCGGCTGCGACGAGCAGCGCGCGCCGCTGGGCAGGCTAGCCTCTATCCGAGGCTGGGTGGATCGAGTGGACAGGGTCTTGGCTCGCGTGCTTCTTGCGCTCGTGGTCGCGCTCTGGGGCTGCGGGGCGTCGCCCTCGTCGTCGGACGAGTCGAAGAAATCGCCGTGGCCGGGCTTCGAGCTCATCAAAGCGCTGGGTGGAGAGTGCACAGCGTCTGTCGCGATCGCACCCGAGGCAGAGTATCAGCCGCTCACGTTCATCCCATGTCAGTCCGGGCAGCCCGGCTGTAGCGAGCTCCAGTTCGACGGCGTGCTCTCGGGCGGGTTGTATGAGTTCGAGTTCGGATTGGCCTTTGATCCATCCGGCGCACCGACTCGGCTGCTCGTGGTCCACAGGCGCTCGTCCCAGAACCCGGCGGAGCGAGTGCCCCTGGAAGCGGTTGTGTACGACCTCGCTTCGGGCGTTCCGATCTTCGCGGTTCGAAGCGGGCAAGACTCTTTTCAATCGCCGAGTGGCTCGGGGTCATTTGGGTCGAGCAGCTCGCACTGCTCGGTCCTGCCCGCCATCGGGAGTGACCGCCTATCCCTTCTTGCGCTTCCGTCGGGCAAATCGGTGCTTTCCGTGGGTCAGGCGGGCTATGCGGACGCAGCGTCCCTCGAGCTGCGCGAGACGGAGGCGGACGGGAGCGCCCTCGCGCGAGCCATGGCAAGCGACGACACACTCGCCGCGGCCCAGCCAGATGGCCGCATCCACCGCTTCCGCTTCGACGGATCCCCGATGTCGCGGCCTATGGCCCCGACGTGAAGGTCTACCTGAGCGCCGTCCACGGAAGCGATGTGTTCGCGAATGCGGAGTTCCACACGTATCGGCTGAACGACGACGGCACGTTCTCAGGCGGGCCCGGCGAGATGGCTGCCCTGACGATCGCGGGGGGGAAGGCCGCCTGGTACACGCATGCCAACGTTGGTTACACGGTGTGGCTCGCCGACTTCACTCCCGATCTCGGCGTGCTGGACGCCACCCGCAGCAAGCTCGTGGACGTCGCGTCGATTCGAGGTCTTGCCATCGGGAGCGGCTGGGTAGCGGTCGCGGGCTCCGAGAGCGCGCTTGGGAGCAACCTCAACATCACCGCCTACGACCTGGCCGGCGGCGGTGGCACTCGGAAGGCCACAATCGTCGAGAGCGGGTCAACCCCCAACGTCCTGACGGTTGTGGGCGATCACGTGTGGGTGAATTCCATCTCCATCACCAATGGTTGGGTCGGCCTGCGGCGGTACACGCTCTCGCCACCCTGACTCATCTTCGAACGCTGCCGTGGCTCGCACAGGCAGCCAACTGTCCCCCGCGCAGCTTCACTCTGCGAGCGGCTCGCGCACCTTCGGGTCGCCCATGGCGAGCTCGATCACGCGTCCGGCGGTGACCTTCTCCCAGCGTTCGACGGTGCGACCCTGGTTGGGCCAGCGCACCTCGATCGACGCCGCGGTGGTGCACGCGCCCAGCCCGAAGAACAGCACGCTGTCTTGTTGCGACGCGCCGTGGCCATAGGCGCCCTGCACGATCTTGGTGAGCTTCGTGCCGCCCGCGTCCACCACCACCTTGGCGCCGATGGCCGAGCGGTTGGCGGTGACGCCGTCGCCGACCAGACGAACCGCCAGCCAACCGCCGAACTTGCTGGCGTCGTTCTCGTAGAAGCGGATCTCGTTCCGCTCCCAGGCGTCGGCGCACCACTGGCGCATCCGGCTCGAGGCCATCACCACGTCCAGATCGCCGTCGCGATCGAAGTCCGCCAGGATGGGTGAGGCCGCGCAGGGGTGATCGATGCCCAGGCCCTTGGCCCCCTCGTGGAAGGTGCCATCGGCGAGCTGCTGGAAGACCAGCGCGTATTGATCGTTGTAATCGCTGCGGCCGACCACCACCTCTTCGCGGCCGTCGTTGTTCAGATCCGCCGCCGCCGCGTCGATGCCGCCTTCGTCCCACGAGACGCCAACGTGCTCCCAGTGCATGCCCGTTTTGTCGCGGCTCGGCCGATCGAAGGCGAGGTTGCCCTGGTTGACGAGCAGCGCGGACGGATCCGAGGCCTGCCCGGCCCACCAGTGCTGGATCTCGGCGTTGTACAGGTCCAGCCTGCCGTCGCCGGTGATGTCCGAGCACACGGTGGTGAACGTGTTCCCGCCCAGGCGCTCGGGCTGGTCGCTGTAGCCCGGTGACCACTTCGGCACGCCCGAGCACTGAACCATGGGCGAGGCAGCGCCCGCGCAGTCGGCCTCGGTCGGGTTCGACGCGCACCAGCAGAGGAACGCCTGGTCGTCGTGGTAGTCCACGCCCTGGTCGTAGGCGAAGCCGGCACTCACGGCGGTGTCGAAGTAGCCGCCCTTGCCGTCGCTCTTCAGCAGCATGTTGGGCATGCGGCCATAGGCGCTGACCAGGATCTCGGGCTGGCCGTCGTCGTCCACGTCACACGCCGTCACCCCGCAGGCGCCGCGCATGGCAGAGGCGTCCATCAGCCCGGCCGCTCCGCTCACGTCCGAGAACGCGCCCTGGCCGTTGCCTCGGAAGAGCTGCTGCTCGCTCAAGAACCCGCTGGGCGTCAGCCAGTTGGCGAAGAAGGCGTCCAGCGACCCGTCGAGATCGAAGTCGGTGAGGGTCGCGCTCCACACCGAACCGCCGGCTTCGGTGGTGACGCCCGCGCCCTGAGCCAGGCTCAGCTTGCCCTTGCCGTCGTTCAGCAAGAGCTCGGTGCGGTCGAGGTCGGCGGGCGTCGGCGGGCTCGCGGGGGTGCCGCTGCTGGTCAGGCTCAGCACGTCCAGATCGCCGTCGTTGTCGACGTCGCCGAACACTGCGCCCGTGGCCACACGCAGCTCGCCGGCGGCGCCGTCGCGCGTGGCGCCATAGTTGCTCTCGATGGTGCGGTCGACGAAGTGACGGCCGCCTCCGGGCTTGGGTTCGTTGATGAGGACGGTGAAGTAGCGCTCACCGTCGGCCTTCCCGCGCACGTTGCCGGCGGGAACGTGCCCCACCAGATCGAGGTAGCCGTCGCCGTTCAGATCTGCCGAGGTCAGCACCCAGGCCTGCGCCGTCTTCGCCGAGAGACCCCAGTCGGCGGAACGCTCGGTGAAGCGCGCGGTGCCGGTGAGGGCATGGGCGTCGCACACCTCGGGCACGTCGGGGGGCGGCGGAATCTTCGAGACGGGGTCGTCCGCGCCGCCGGAGCAACCAAGGGCGGACAGGGTCGAAGCCAGGGCCACGAGCAAAGGCAGTCGGTGCGTCACGATCATTGGGTACGCCCCGCGCTACGCCCTGGCCCGTGAAAGAAAATGAAAGTCGGGGCTCAGGTCGCCTCGTGCTCCCGAACCGCCAGAAATTCCGCTTTCGGGTCCAGCAGATATCCGTCGTCGCGGCTGAGCAGCACCGAGCGCAGACCGAGCTTTCTCAGCGTCGAGAGCGCGTTGTAGACGCGCAGCGTGCCCGCCTCGTGCTTCACCCGCTCGCCGGGCCAGCCGGCCTCGAGCAGCGCCTGCTGGTCCAGCGCCGCGTCGGGCGCCGCGAGGCGCTTCTCGAGCAGCGCCTTCAGGATCAACCGCAGCGCGCGCCGCCGTTGCAGGCTCACGCGGGCCGCGCCCGGCAGCTCGAACCAGCGCCCACTTTCGCCCACGCTGATGGCACTCAGGTGGCGTGTGGCCGAGTCGGCGCTGGAAGGCGAGCTGGGCGGCGGGGGCAGGCTGCGACCGGAAGTGCGCGCGCTGGCCAGGGCCTCGCTCACCGCGCGTCGGCGGCGCGCCAGCTCTCCGCCGCACAGCTCTTCCACCACGCGCGCGACGTCGGGCTCGCGCGCAGCGACGCCGCTTTCCTGGGCCCAGCCCTCGAGCGCCTCGGCGAACGCCAGGGCGGTGGGGAAGCGCTGCTCGCGGCCCTTGGCAAGGGCCCGCTCGACGATGGCCGCCAGCTCGGGGTCGAGCTTCGGATCGATGCTGGTCGGGCGGGGGTATTCGCCCTGGCTGAGGCGCGCCACGACCACCACGTCGCTCTCGCCCTCGAACAGGCGCCGGCCCGTGATCAGCTCCCACGCTACGACCCCCAGCGCGAACACGTCCACCCTGCGGTCGAGCGGCTCGCCGCGGACCTGCTCGGGGGCCATGTAGCGGAACTTCCCCTTGGCTGTGCCGTCTTGGGTGGCGGTGCGTTGCTGGTGCAACTTGGCCACGCCGAAGTCGGTGATGTGCACCGAGCCGTCGGCACCCAGCAAGATGTTGTGGGGGGTGGCGTCGCGGTGCACGATGCCCAGCGCCGCGCCGTCGACGTCGACCTGCTCGTGCGCCGCGTGCAGCCCGCGCAGCGCCTGGGCCACCACATAGGCCGCAACCGGATGTGGAATCGCTCGCTTGGCCTCGGCCGCACGGGTCATCAGCGCCGCCAAGCTGGTGCCGTCCACATAGTCCATCACCAGCAGGTGCTCGCCCTTGTGCTCGTGCACGTCTTGCACGCCCACCACGTTGGGGTGGTGCACCAGGGACGCGATCCGCGCTTCGTCCATGAAGGCGGCCGCCAGGTTGGGCACCGATGCCAGGTGCCGGTGCATGCGCTTGACGGCCACCAGGCGATCGAAACCGCCGGCGCCGCGCTGGCGCCCCACATAGACCGTTGCCATGCCGCCGGACGCGATCTCGGTGAGCAGCTCGTAGCGCCCCAGCTCGCTGCGGGGCGCGCTGCCCGACGGCGTCAGCTCACGGCTGGGCGGTGGCGGGCCGTCGGTCAGCACGTGCTCCAGCAAGCGAAACGCCAGTCGCTCTGGCGCTGGCCGGGTTGGCAACGGGCCCACGCTGCGAGCGCGCTCGAGGCGCTCGCGAGCCGACTGCTCGAAAGTGGCGGCCACTTCGCGCTCGCCCCGCGCCGCCGCCTGCGAAGCCTCGCGCAGATCGAGGTGGGCGCGCTCCAAATCGACCACGCGAATCGCACTGGGGTCGCCCAGCGCACGGGCCAGGCGCTCGGCGTCTTGCAGCGACTCGCGTGCCGCGTCGGCCCTGTCGAGCGAAGCATGCGTGCCGCCCAGGCTGGCCAGGCAGCGGGCCTGCAGCACGCGGTCGCCCAGCTCGCGGGCGATGCGAAGCGCGCGGTCGTAGCGCGCGCGGGCCTCGGGCAGCCGACCTTCTTCGCGCTCGAGATCGCCCAGGGTGAGCAGGGCCACGGCCTGGAACATGCGGCTGCCCATCTCGCGATGTTGCTCTTGCGCCCGCTCCAGGCAGGCGCGTGCATCGGCGAAGCGCTTCTGTTCTTGGTACAGCACCCCCAGCTCGGTGTGCGCGATGCCCTCGTGTCGACGCTCGCCGAACTCGCGATACCCCTCGAGCGCCGCTTCCAGGTCGGAGCGCGCGGCCTCCGAGCGGCCACAGGCCCGATGCAGCTCGCCCCGCGCGGCCAGCGCCGCAGCGCGCCCGTAGCGGTTTCCGACCTCTTCGTCGATGGCCAGCGCGGCGTCGAAGGCGCGGGCCGCGTCGTCCAGGCGGCCCAGGCGCACCCGCACGATGCCCACGCTGGCCAGCAGCATGCCTTCGCTGCGCCGGTCGCCTGCATCGTGCGCGGTGCGGGTCGCCTCGTCCAGCAGCTCGAGCGCGGCTTCGTCTTCGCCCATCCGCATGCGGGTGAAGGCGACGTGACCCAGCACGCGCGCCTCGGTGGAGCGGTCGGAAGCGCGGCGCGCGATCTCCAGGGCGCGCTCGAAGGCTTCCAGGCTCTCGTCCGCGTGGCCCAGGTCCCTGAGCGCCCGCCCGCGGGCCTTGAGGCCCAGCGCCAGCAGCCGCGGCTCGACGCCGTCGAGCACCTCTTCGAAGACCTGGTCGAGCATGACCAGGCACGGTGCCGTCGGGCCCCGCATGTAGAACACGTGCTCGAGGGCCAGCGTCACCGCCAGGGCGTTCGACAGGGCCGTGGGGCTCGGCGCCTCGGTCGCGAGCGCACGGCGGTGCACCGCCATCAGGTTCGGCAGCTCGACCGCCAGGCGACGGAGGTGCTCTGGGCCGTCCGAGCGCTCGACGCGGTTTGCCCAGCGAGTGCCCGCCTCCACGAAGTAGCCAGCGTGCCGGGCCCGCGCTGCCCCGGCCTCGCCCGATGCCTCCAGCTTTTCTTCGGCGTACGCGCGCACGATGTCGAGCAGGCCGAACCGCACCTCGCCGGGCAGCTCGAGCGTGGCCTGCGTGCGAAGGAGCGAGCTGTCGCGCAACGACCCGAGCACGTCGAGCACGTCGGACCCGCCCCCCAGGTCGATGACCGCCTCTGCGGCCTCGAGCGAGAAGCCGCCATGAAAGGTCGAAGCCTGGGCCAGCGCCCGCTGTTCGTGGGCTTCGAGCAGGTTCCACGACCAGTCGATGGTGGCGCGCAGCGTCTGCGATCGCCCTTTGCCGCCGCGGAGCAGGTCCAGGCTCTTGCCCAGGCGATCGAGCAGCTGCTTGGGCCCCAGCACGCCCATGCGCGCTCCGGCCAGCTCGATGGCCAGCGGCAGGCCGTCCAGGCGCGTGACCAGCTCGGCGACGATGGCGCGCTCTTCCGCCGAGGGCTGGAAGTCGCTGCGCGCGGCCCGGGCCCGGTCCAAGAACAACCGAACCGCGTCGCACTCGAACCCGCGCTCGCTGCTCGGCAGCTCGAGCCCCCCCACTTCGTGAACCAGCTCACCGTTCACGTCCAACCGCACGCGCGAGGTGACGATGGCGCTGACCTCGGCCGCGCGCCGCAGCAGGTTCTCGAGGGCAGGCACCGCCAGCGGCACCAGCTGCTCGAAGTTGTCCAGCACCAGCAACGTGGGCCCCCGCGCCGCGAGCGCTGCGGCGATGCGCTCGACCGCCTTCTTCTCGGTGTGCTCGTCGGTCAGGGCCAGATCCAGCGCGTGCGCCAGCGCGCGAACCACGTCGTCGAGATCTCGGGCCTCGCTGAGATTGCAGAACCAGACCCCGCCGGCCCCCTCCGACGAGAACGCGCTGCCGTAACGCAGGGCGTACTCGGTGGCGAGGCGTGTCTTGCCCGCACCGGGCGGCCCCAGCACGCTCACCAGCCGCGAGCGCTTCAGCTGATCGTGCAGATCGGCCAGCTCGTCGTCGCGCCCGACGAACGGCGTCGTCGGCGCACCGAGATTGGTCTTCTGGCGAGCCGCAGTCACTCGACATCCCAGTGTAGGAGGGTTTCGACCGAGTAGACAGGCCCCACTATGGCGTGGAACGCTCTCGGTCATGGGTTCTTGGACGGCGGCGCGGCTCGTTGGTGTCGTGCTCTTCGGCGGGCTCTTCGGTTGGGCGGGCGTGGCGAGGGCCGACTCGGGCGACGGCGGCTGGGAAGGCGGCGGGGAGGGCGACGGTGGAGCAGCCTCGGGGATTCACTTCGGGCTGCGGTTGGCGTTCGCGCTTCCGATGGGGGACCTGCACGGCTCGTGGAAGCGGACCTCCACGCTGGGTGGCGTGACCCAGACGACGACGGTCGAGAGAGCGGAGCTCTCGGAGGGCGTGACCGGCCAGATCCCGATCTGGGTCGACTTGGGTTGGCAGATCTCCCCTCGCTTCATGGCGGGGCTCTACTTCTCGTATGGCGTCGTGATCCCAACTGGGGATCTGGCCGACGCATGCGAAGCCGAGAGCTGCACCGTCAACGACATCCGCCTCGGCGCGCAGGCCCAGTATGCGTTCTCGCCTGGGCGCTCGCTGGATCCCTGGCTGGGCGCAGGTCTCGGTTACGAGTGGTTCTCGGTCAAGGTGGGCGAGGTCACGAGCCGCTACCGGGGGGCGGAGCTTTTGATGTTGCAGGCGGGGCTCGATCTGGGCGGCGACAGCGGCTCGACGACCTACGGACCCTTCGCTGCGTTCACCTTCGGGCGCTTCTCGACCATCTACTCGAAGATTGGTGATAGCGGCGAGTCCCGCGACATCGACAGTCCGGCCACGCACCACTGGTTGTTCCTGGGGGTGCGCGGAGTCGTGAAGTGACCGCTCACCAGACGTTCCCGAACGGATAGTACGGGAGCGCGTACTCGAGCGTGCAGCCCTCGCCCGACGGGCCCATGGCGCGCGCGGCATCTTCGCGGGTGCGGCCGGTGACCGACGAGAGCGCCTTCTGGCAGTCGGTCTTCGAATAGACCGGTTTGACCCCCATGCGCGAGCAGCCCGCCATCAGCTGATCGCACTCGGGCGAGGTCGTCGGGTCGATGGGCGCACGCATCACGGCGTCGCGCACACACTTGCCCATGGCCGGGGTTCGACATTGCGGTGGCGACAGGTTCGCCGACCAGCAGGTGGCGATCTCTTCGGCGATCCGCGGGCGATACCCGGGTAGTAGCCCTCGGCACCCGGGTCACCGGTGCCGGCCAGCGACTGGCACTCCTGGGATCAGGCCCTCGCAGCTGGGGCTCAGGCTGGCGCAGCGCGACAGATCGGCAACGTGGTCATCGATGCGATCTGGGTGCAGGAGACGACCGATCCATCACGACCGTGGAACGCGAGCTTGGCAGGGCATCTCGGTGTTCGATGGGCTGTACACGAACATTCGAGTCACGAAGAGCGTGGTGCTGACGAGCGCGTATATCACGGGATCGCCCTCTACGGTCCCAAGGACGCGGTCATCGAGCACAACACGGTCGTGGGGATCGAACCGACGCGGAAGCTCTGGATCACCGCGCCGCCATCGAAGACCGACGTCGTGCCAGTCAACACCGTCGTGCGCAAACATCGCGAGCACCTACGTGTTGGATCCGGCGGTGACGTCCGAGAACAACCCAACGGTGACGACGCCCGAAGCCGCGGCGAACTTCGTGAAGTTCGATCTCGCGAAGGCGGAGTTCGATCTGCACTTGTTGGCGAGCTCGCCGCTCGCACAGAGTGGCGCGGGCGCGTACTGAGTTTCGCGGATGCGGTTCAGACGCGCAGGCCGGCGCTGCGCATGAGACGGAGCGCGTTCGAGCGCTTCGGATCGATGGGCCCAGGGCGGAGGCGATAGTCGAAGGTCGGTCGCTCGTCGTCGTGCGTGCCGCCCGTGGTCGTCGGCGAAGTGGACGTTGGTCGAGTGCGGCAGCTCGTTGACGAGCTCGGCGAGCGCGAGATCGTGTGTGGTAAGCAGGCCGCAGGCGTTGCGCTCGAGCAGGTTGCGCGCGATGGCGGTCGCGCCGATGCGGCGATCGTGCGAGTTCGTTCCCAGAGCGCTTCGTCGATCAGGAAGAACAGCGGTGGCGAGTTGGCGGCGAGGGTGTCGAGCAGCGCGAGCCGCTTCACTTCGGCGTAGAAGCGCGAGACGCCGTCCGCGAGGGAATCTTCGACGCGCATCGACGCGCCGAGCTGCAGTGGCGCGATTTCGTACATCGTGGCGCGAACGGGTGCGCCCGCGAACGCGAGCACAGCGTTGCTGCCTAGGGTGCGGAGGAACGTCGACTTGCCGCTCATGTTGGAGCCGCTGACGACGAAGATGTGCGGCGCGTCGCCGCCGATCGTGATGTCGTTGCGCACGCAGCGGTCGCGCGGCAGGAGCGGGTGGCCGAGCGCCGTCGCGGCGATTCGAGGCGTGTCGCTCGCGACGAAGCGCGGCCAACAGTCGGTGCCGTCCTCCGTCGGATGCTCGTGCGCGTAAGCCGCGATCGAGAGCAGCGCTTCCCGACTCGCCGAGCGCGGCGAGCCAGCCGAGGATCGCCGGGCCGTGCGCGATACGCCACGCCTCGATCAGACGCGCGAGCTGCGGCTGCCAGAACAGCAACGCGCCGAACGGCAGCACGATGAGGTTGTTCGGCGAGTGGTACGCCCCGACGAGCTGCCCGAGCCACGCGATGGCGCGCGACGCCGGCTCGTGCGCGCGCTCGAGCTTCTCGTGCAGCGGGACGAGGACGGAGCCGGTTGCCGGCGTTTTATTGAACTCGAGCAATGCCAAGAGCGCCGCGAGGAGGGCGAGCTGACGTTCGGCGCGTCCGAGCGCGCGAGTCGCACTTGCGACTGCGGGCTGCGCGCGGACGAAGAGCGCGGCAATGAATGCGAGCGCGATCATCGAAGGCCAGTAGGCACAATGACATCGAAGTGCCAGAGCACGAGCGTCGCGATCGCCGCGGCGCTCGCTGCCGCCCAGAGCAGCGCCCATCGCAAGCGAGATTGGCGCAGGTGGCTGCTTGGCCCACGTTGCGCCCGCCGCGAGATCGAGCTCGTCTTCGATTTCTTCGCCCGCGAGCGCGAGCGCTTCGCGTAGATCGAACGCCGGGAGCAACTCGCGGACGGCCTCTTGTCGTTCGCTCGCGTCTTCGTCGTCCTTGGCTGCGACAGGATCTGCGCGAGGTGATCTTGCCCCGCGCGACTGCGCGCGCCGCAGAGCAGTTGGAACAACGAACCAGGGTCCGAAGAGATTGAGATCGCGCGCGTACGGATGCGCCGGATCGTCGTAGCGTCCGCCATCTGGACCTTGACCCGCCCACTGCTCGTCGACGCGCGCGAGCGCCCGTGTGTAGTGCGCGCGATCGCGCGATCGGCGCGGCGGACACGCGCGCGAGGACCCGGCCGTGTAGGACGACGACGACGAGAACAGCCCACGAGCGCGAGCGGGACCGCGGCGGGTAGCCGCGTAGGTTCCCGCGTGATGTACGCAGTGATCGCGGCGCCGATGAACACCGCGCCGCGAAGCAGCCCCAAGCCGTGATCGAGGCGGTCGTGGCGTACGCGCGCTGCTTTGCGATCGTTCAGGCGATGCGCGAGCGCGGCGCGGACGACTGTGAGGGATGAGGCCACACGGCCGCAGACTACGCCAATTCAAAACGCGAACCGCGCGCCGACGTTGAAGTCGAACGAAGCCTACGATGACACCAGCAGCGGCGAGCGGCGGTCGCGGCGATCTTCGTGATAGAAGACCGGACCCGTTGTCAGGCCACTCTGAAAGCCGACGCCGATGTTACGCGTCAGATAGTAGTGGAGACCGAAGTCCGCCTTGAACGCGGCGCTCGCGGCGTTGGCGTATCCATCATTGAAGAAGACGTCCGAGCCTGCCCCGAGGTGAAGGCTGGGCACGGAGCGGGATCGAGAGGAACCGCTCGAACGTGAGCATCACGTAGATCCATGGCTGGACGTCGTGGCTTGGACCTGCGTAGCTCAGCCCCCCACCGAGCCACACGCCGACGCGGCCCGAATGCGCGAGAAGCCCTGCGATGTCGAAGATGGCGACTTTGAGTGACCGCTGAGGTCGTCGTTGATCTGGAATCCGAACGGGTGGACGCCGATGATCACGTCGGGAAATTCTTGCGGACGATCGCGTTGGACATCGGCGTAGGCCGGGGCCGTCGTTGTGACCAAGCACGTCGTAAGTGAAAGGGCGAGGAGCGCGAGGCGCGATGGCTTGTGCATGGTCCACGCGATAGGCGAAGCGCGTGCCACAGCATGTGACCTGGCGAAACCGAAGGGAACCGTGCTTGGCGTGCGAGGCAAACCGCCTCAGGGCGGCAGTTGTTCGCGGCGCAGCAGCTCACGGATGGCTCGCGATCTCGTCGGCGAGCGCATCGGCGGCTGGGTGATATCGATAGATGGTTCGTGCGCGGCGCAGCGCGGCGCGGGCTCGCTCCAGATGATGCAGGCGGAGCTCGGTGAGCCCGAGATTGATCACCGCGCGAAAGGAATGCGGATCGAGAGCGAGCGCACGTTCGTAGTGGCGCTGGGCTTCGATGAATTGCTCGGCCGCAAAATACGAGTTGCCGATCGCGACCTCGCCGCCAACGGTCGGGCGTTTCGCGTGCGCGGCGAGCAGAGTCGATGGCGGGGCTGGTCGTCGCGCGCAGCTCGTGTGCGGCGAGGGCGCGCTCGAACGCGATGTCGAACGAGCATGGGGCCAGCCGCTCCGCGATCGCGAGGCTCTCAGTCGTGACAGCGGACGCTCGTAACGCGCGTGTGTCGCGAGACGCGCGCCCATCCAATCTCCGAGCGAGAGCGTGAACGCGACACTGCCGAGAGCGACGAAGACGAACGGGACGAGACGCGGTGTGCGCATCGAGATGGGCGCATCGGACGGGGCTGCGGCGACCACGAAGAGGAGCGAGACGAGCGCGAACGGCTGACGCAGCGGCGTGTCACCGATCGCGGCGACGGCGAAGGCGACGATGGGTCCCATCCCTCCGAGCCATTGGGCTCGCCATGCGGCGCGCAGCGAGAAGAGCAACGTGAGCGCAAAGCACAGGATCGCAGGCACACCACCTTCGAGCGTCACTTGCAGCCAGTCGTTGTGTGCGGACGTCGGCTCGACGAAGAGGTTCGCCGCGCCGTGTTGCGCGAGGGCGTCGGCTGTCGGCTCAAGAAGGCAGACGCAAAGTTGCCGAGACCGATCCCGATCGGCGTCCGTGTCGCGGATCGCCTCGAGCGTACGCGCCCAGTCCAGCCGCGCCCTTCCATCGCCGCAAGCGCCCCGCGGTTGGCCGAGAGCAGCGCAATGGTGATGGCGATCGTCGTGGCGATGAGGAGCCTTGGGCGATGCCGGTAACGCAGCAACATGAGCCATGTCGCCGCGCCCGTCGCGATCCACGCTGTGCGCGAGCGGCACACGATCAGCGCCGAGCCGCCAAGCACGAGCACGGCGACTTCGTCAGCGGTGAACGCGTCATCCTCAACGAGATCAATACGATGCCCGGATTCACGTCGGCGTCGATGTTCCCACTGGTCTGGAAGGCCTCCGGGCGCACGTACAGTGAGGTGGTGACCAGTCTCATCGACACCGCAGTCCACGAAGGCGTGGGCCTGCGATGATCCCCTTCCTGATCCTGGCCGACCCGGCGCCGGAGGCCACTAAGCCACCGGTGGTGGAGAAGTTCATCCCGTACAGCCCGGTGCGCAAGAAGCAGATGGCGGCCTACGCCTACCGGCACTATGGGGTCCGGTCATGGAAGTTGCCCGATCCGAAGGTGATCGTGCTGCACTACACGGTCAGTTCGACCTGGCAGTCACCCTGGAACCTCTTCGCGAGCAACACCCCTTCGCCGGGGCCCTCGGGCAGTCGGCCGGAGTCACCCGGGGGCTGCACCCACTTCCTGGTCGGCCAGAAGGGCAAGATCATCCAGTTGGCGCCGCTGAGCACCATGTGCCGACACGCGATCGGGATCAACCATCGCTCTATCGGGATCGAGTTCGTGGAGATGTCATCGGCCAGCAACATCTTGAACCGGCCGCGGCAGGTGGCCGCGGGGGCGGCTCTGGTCACGTGGCTGCAGGCGCAAACGGGCATCACCACCAAGAACGTCATCGGTCACCGCCAGGTCAACAACTCGCCGTACTTCCAAGAACTGGTCAAGGGCTGGCGCAACGACCACACCGACTGGAGCGCCGGCCAGGTGCGGCAGTTCCGCGCCCGCCTCTAGGCGGCTCCCGCTGGTCCGGACACGCGGGTGTTGGCCATCATGGGTCCAGCGAGGTCCACCAGGGGGTTCACCTCGGGGGAGTGGGTGTCAGGTACGAAGACCTCCACCTGTGGCGTCCGGCCCACGGCCGTGAAGATGTAGCCCTTGTCCTGCTCGACGGGTAGCCAGGCGACCTCATTCACGACGATCATCTCCGAGTCGGGCTGGTAGGCGGCGGGCGTGGCCACCCCGCAGCGCAGGACGATCTGGGGGTCTCCCCAGGCAGCGGCGAAATCCGAGCGGCCCGTGTTCTCGGCGCCGTCGATGGTCAGCGGCAGCGCTTGGATGAGGGTACGGCAGGCGCCCTGATCAGAAGCTGGCGGATCAGCGGCCGGCACCTGCGCCGACGAGCATCCGGCGAGCAGCAGGACGGCGGCTACAAACGCACGACGGGGCACGTCAGCGTGCGGGTGATGCCGGGGACTGCCTGGATCTTGGCCACCACCATCTTCCCGAGTTCGTCGACGTTCTCGGCCTCGGCGTGCACGATCACGTCGTACGGCCCGGTCACGTCATCAGCCCGGGTGACGCCGGCGATCTCACGGACCGCTTCGGCGACCCTGGATGACGACGCAACTTCGGTCTGGATCAGGATGTAGGCCTGGACCACGTTTCCTCCCGCGCATTAGGTGCTAGGAGACTATCTTGACGCTGGTTCACAACGAGACGGAAGGGTGGAATGCCGATGAGCGGTCAGACCGTGGCGGATATCGGGGAGTTCGGCCTGATCGCGGCTCTGCAGCCCCGATTGCGGACCTCGGCCGCGGTGGAGGTCGCATCCGGTGATGACGCAGCCGTCGTGCGGTTGGGTGCTGAGCGACTGGTCGTGAGCACAGACATGCTCGTGCAGGACCGGCACTTTCGCCTGGAATGGTCCTCGGCCGAGGACATCGGCCGGAAGGCGGCCGCCCAGAACATCGCCGATCTCAGCGCCATGGGTGCCCGCCCGGTCGCCCTGACCGCTGCCATCGCACTGCCCCCGCACACTCCTGTGGAGTGGGTTCTCGGTGTGGTCGACGGTCTGGTGGCTGAGGCGGCGCAGGTCGGTGCGGTCGTTGTGGGCGGGGACGTGACCCGCGCTGAGAACGTCACCGATCTCGGTCACGGCCATGGGTGTGCCGGGGGGGTCCCGGCTGGTGCCCCGCAACGGTGCCAAGCCCGGTGATGTGGTGGCGATCTGTGGCCGGTTGGGCTGGGCCGCGGCTGGTCTGGCGGTGCTGGGTCGTGGTTTCAAGTCTCCGCGGGTCGTCGTCGACGCTCATCGGCGCCCGCATCCGCCGTATGCCGCCGGTCCGGCCGCCGCGGCCGCAGGGGCGACGGCCATGATCGACGTCAGCGACGGCCTACTCGCCGACCTGGGACACATTGCCGACGCTTCAGGCGTTCAGATCGTGCTGGATTCGCAGTTGCTGCCCATCGATGATCAGGTGCGCGCCACTGCCTCGGCATTCAACGCCGACCCGCTGGGCTGGGTGCTCGCGGGCGGCGACGATCACGCACTGGCCGCCACATTCTCCTCCGACGCGACGCTGCCAGACGGGTTCGAAATCATCGGGGAGGTGCTGGCAGGCTCCGGCGTGGAGGTTCCTGGCTACCGTCACATCGGCGCGCCCGGTTACGACCACTTCCGGGAGTGAAGGACGTGCCCAGGCATTCGTGGGGTGCCCATCGATTCGGCGTGTCGCGGCCGACATTGACGAACGGATGTACCGCAGACGAACCGCTTCTGGATCGGTCCATGCGGCGGCCGCTTTTCCGGGGTTTGTTGGTGTTCCGTGTGGCGTTTGTGCCCAACAAAGCCTGAAAAGGTCGTGGCGTTGGGTATCGCGGCCGACAATGACGACGATGTACCTGGAGCCAGCGGCTGATGGTGGCCCACAGCAGGATCGAATCGGTTGCGGGCACGCGGTAAACGCGGCGAAGCCCGCACCCAGCATGGGTGCGGGCTTCGCCGTAGGACAGGTCAGACGGCGCGGGTGACCTTGCCGGCTTTCAGGCACGAGGTGCACACATTGAGACGTTTGGTCGTCTTACCGACCACTGCCCGCACCTGCTGGATGTTCGGGTTCCAGCGCCGCTTGGTGCGCCGGTGCGAGTGGGAGATGTTGTGGCCGAAGCCGGGACCCTTGCCGCAGACATCGCAGTTGGCAGCCACGGGGAACTCCTTCAGATCTACTGTGGTGAGCGAGGGTGCGTCGCGCAGACAAACTGGTTACGACACACAAACTGCTCCCAGGATAGCCGATCCTTGCCGGTAAACGTCATGGCCCCCCGTTACCCTGGGGTGACCCAGCAACGAACAGACGGGAGTCGCGATGACCGCGGTGGCGCTCGACGCGACAGCCGTACGCAACTGGATGCGAGCCAGTCAGAACGCCCTCGGTCACAGACGGGCCGAGATCGATGCCCTCAACGTGTACCCCGTTCCCGACGGCGACACGGGGACGAACATGTTCCTCACCGTCGAAGCGGCGGCCAGTGCGGCCCAGGAGATCAGCGACCCGCGACCCGAGCCAGGTCCGGTGCTCGAGGCACTGGCGCGTGGCGCGCTGCTGGGTGCGCGTGGGAATTCCGGGGTCATCCTGAGCCAGTTGCTGCGGGGGATGTCCGAAGTGCTGGGCAGCGCCAGTGAACCGACGGGCGAGACGTTGGCCTTGGCTCTGCAGCGAGCCAGCGACCTCGCATACGCGGCAGTCAGCCGGCCTGTGGAGGGGACGGTACTGACTGTCTCCCGGCAGGCAGCGCTGGGTGCCGCCGCGATGTCCGGTGCCGACGTCGCGCAGGTCGCCAGGGCCGCGTCTGTGCGCGCTCATGAGGCCCTCGCGCTCACTCCGACTCAACTGCCGGCTCTGGCGGCGGCCGGGGTCGTCGACGCGGGTGGCATGGGTCTGGTGGTGGTCCTCGACTCCTTGTTGCAGGCCTTGACCGGGGAGATCACCGATGAGGACACGCCGAGGGAGGCCGTCGTGGTCCACGAGCCCGGTCCGGGGGAGGAATACACGGGACCGAGGTACGAGGTGATGTACCTGCTCGACGGCGAGGACGACCGGATTGCCGCGCTGCGGGAGCGCCTCGACGCCCTCGGAGATTCACTGGTGATCGTCGGTGGCGGCGGGTTGTGGAATGTCCATGTCCACACGGAGACGATCGGGGCGGCCATTGAGGCGGGCATCGACGCCGGGCGCCCCCACCGCATCGCCGTGACGGACCTCATCGAACAGCAACGCAACCTGCCCCGGCACATCACCCGGGTGGTGGTGGCCGTGGCGCACGGTCCCGGTGTGGCCGAGTTGCTGGAGGAGTCGGGCGCGGTGGTGGTGCGGACTCCGCCCCGAGGCAGGCCCAGTACTCGTGACTTCGTGCGGGCGGTGACCTCCTGCGGCGCACGCGAGGCTTTGCTGCTGCCCTCAGACGCCGATTCCACGCCAGTGGCCAAAGCTGCTGCGGAATTCTTGCGCGATGACGACATCAGAGTGGCGGTGGTCCCCAGCCGCTCGATCGTGCAGACTCTGGCCGCCGTCGCGGTGCATGACGCTGCCAGTAGCTTCGACGACGATGTGGTCACGATGGCGCGCGCATCCAGCGCCACCCGATACGGCGGAGTGACCGTCGCCAGCAAAGAAGCCATCACTACGGCGGGCCGCTGCCAGGTTGGTGACGTCCTCGGCCTGGTCGACGGCGACATCGTCGAGATCGGTGCCGAAGTGACCACGGTATGCCAGCGTGTGATCGAGACGATGAGTAGCAGTACCAGCGAACTCGTCACGCTGGTGACCGGCCTGGACTGCCCCCCAGATCTCGTGCCAGCGGTGGCCGCTCACCTTCAGTCGGCACTCGTCGACCTCGAAGTGGTGGCCGGCGGCCAGCCGTACTGGCCTGTGATCATCGGCGTGGAATAGCGTGGCGGGCCTTTCCACATCGTTGGCCGAGGTCCTCGGTGGCGGCAGTGCCAAAACACTGCGGACATCGCACGGCGTCGTGACGTGCGAAGACCTGCTGTGGGTGTTTCCCCGCAGGTATCAGGACATGTCCACCCTGACTGATATCGCCGCCTTACAGGTGGACGATGTCGCGACCGTCCTGGCGCGCGTGAAGACCGCTGTCATCAAGAACACGCGCAAGGGGCAGATGCTCGAGGTGGTCATCACCGACGGCCACAGCGACCTGCACCTGGCCTTCTTCCGCGGGTTGCGGGGGTTCGTGGCCCGACTGCCGCCCGGTCGCGTCGGCCTGTTCAGCGGCAAGGTCGGGATGTTCAAGGGCAATCTGCAGCTGGCCCACCCGCAGTTCACCATGGCACCGTCGGAGGGCAGCACCGACATCGAGGACCTGCAGGCGTTCCTGGCCACCATCACGCCGATCTACCCGGCGACGGCCACCGTCCCCACGTGGCGGGTGGACCGGGCGATGCGTATGGTGCTCGACGCGGTCGACCTCACCGACGATCCGCTCGACGAGCAGATCCGAGACCGACGTGGCCTGCTCGGCCAGCAGGAGGCGTTGCGCTGCATCCACCGCCCCGAGCACATCGACCAGACGCGAGCGGGTCTGGCCCGTTGCACGTACGAGGAGGCGTTTGTCCTGCAGACGATCTTGGCGATGCGCCGGCGGGCGGCCTCCGCACGACCGGCCACTGCCCGGACCGGGACGGCAGGGGGGTTGGCCGACGTCATCCTCGAACGACTGTCATTCACGCTCACGCAAGGGCAGCAGGACGCCATCGCGGCGATTCGAACGGACTTGGCGGCCCCGACGCCCATGCAGCGGCTGCTGCACGGTGAAGTCGGAGCAGGAAAGACGCTGGTGGCGCTGCTGGCCATGGCCACTGTGGTCGACAGTGGCGGGCAGGCGGTGCTGCTGGCGCCCACCGAGACGCTGGCGCAGCAGCACTTCACCGGCATCACGGCCATGCTTGGGGAGTTTGCGCAGGCGGGCATGCTGGCCGGTGACCCGCGGGGCACTCAGGTTGTGCTGCTGACCGGCTCCCAGAACAGCGCGACCCGCAAGGATGCCCTGCTGAAGATCATGAGCGGACAGGCTGGGATCGCCATCGGTACCCACGCTCTGCTCAACGACAAGGTGCAGTTCGCCGACCTGGGGCTGGTCGTCGTCGATGAGCAGCACCGGTTCGGCGTGGAGCAACGCGCGGCCCTGCTCGAGCGCGGCGCGCAGGACATCCGGCCGCACCTGCTGGTCATGACCGCAACGCCCATTCCCCGGACGGTGGCCATGACGGTCTTCGGCGATCTTGACGTCACCACGCTCAAAGAACTCCCGCAAGGCCGTGCTGGCACCAGCACCTTCGTCGTGGACGAGTCCCGGGCACCGCGGCACGCCGAGCGGATGTGGCAGCGGGTGGTGGAGGAGGTGCGCCAGGGGCGCAAAGTCTATGTGGTGTGCCCGCGGATCGGTGACGAGGAGCCGGGTGCCGACACGCAGCCGGAGCCGACCCGTGGTGTGCTGCTCACCGCACAGGCACTCGCGGACAATGAACTGTCGACAGTGCGGGTGGGCCTCATGCACGGGCGCATGCCGTCCGCGGAGAAGACCGATGCCATGCGCCGCTTTGCCGCGCCGGCCACGGACGCCGACGCCCTCGACGTTCTCGTTGCCACCAGCGTGATCGAGGTGGGCGTTGACGTGCCGTCGGCATCGATGATGATCGTGCTCGATGCGGAATCCTTCGGGCTGTCGCAGTTGCACCAGTTGCGTGGCCGGGTGGGCCGAGGCAGCGCACCCGGGCTGTGCCTGCTGACCACGCGCAACCCGGCGGCGCTCGCGCGTCTTGAACAGGTCGCCGGCACGACCAACGGTTTCGACCTCGCGCGTGTGGACCTGCAGACCCGCAAGGAGGGTGATGTGCTCGGCACCGCGCAGTCGGGTCGGCTCACCTCGCTTCGGCTCTTGCGCGTGGTCCGCGACGAGCAGATCATCGAGCAGGCGCGGGCAGATGTGGCCGATCTCTTCGAGCGCGATCCGGACCTTCGCGAGCACAGGGCGTTGCGGGCCATGGTCAACCGGTGGCAGTCCGAGTACGTGGAGAAGTCGTGACGCGGATCGTTGCGGGAACCGCGCGGGGACGACGACTGCAGGTGCCGCCGCAGGTGACCCGCCCCACCTCCGACCGGGTCCGGGAGGCCCTGTTCTCGTCCTTGGACGCAATCGACGCAGTGCGGGGGGCGCAGGTGCTCGATCTGTTCGCCGGCTCGGGAGCGTTGGGCCTCGAGGCGTTGTCCCGAGGTGCGCAGCGGGCCACGTTGGTGGACAGCGCCCCGGCGGCCGCTGCCACCATCACCGCGAACATCGCCGCCGTGGGACTACCAGGAGCCGAGGTCCGCAAAATGACCTGCGAGACCTTTCTGCGCGGTCCTGTTCGGGCCTACGATCTCGTCTTCATCGACCCGCCCTACGATCTGGCGACCACGGAGGTCGGCGCGTTGGTGGGCGGTCTGACGTTGGGCTGGCTCGCCGGCGAGGCGCTGGTCGTGGTGGAGCGCGGACGACGTGGCACCGACCTGACCTGGCCTGCAGGATTCGGACAGACCTGGCAGCGCCGCTTCGGAGACACCCATCTGCTGCGTGCCGTTTGGTACGGTCACGATCAGATCCCCTAGCCCACACCCAAGGAGCCATGGTGCGCAGAGCGGTTTGCCCAGGGTCGTTCGACCCCGTGACCAACGGCCATCTCGACATCGTGCAGCGCGCCAGCAACATCTTCGACGAGGTGGTGGTCGCGGTCCTGATCAACAAGAAGAAGCAGGGGATGTTCAGCGTGGAGGAGCGCATCGGACTCCTCGGAGAGGTCACCGCGGGCCTTCCCAACGTCCGGGTGGACTCCTTCCACGGCCTACTGGTCGACTTCTGCAAAGAGCGCGAGATCCAGGCGATCGTGAAGGGGCTGCGGGCCGTAAGCGACTTCGACTACGAGTTGCAGATGGCGCAGATGAACTACAAATTGTCCGGAGTGGACACCGTGTTCATCTCCACGAACCCGCTCTACTCCTACCTGTCGAGCAGCCTCATCAAGGAGGTCGCGACGTACGGCGGCGACGTTTCGACGCTGCTCCCCGGCGTGGTGAACGACCGTTTGCTCGAGCGCGTGTCTAATAGGGGGTGAACGCACCCACCACACGTCATGGGAGGCCCGCATGGAGGTCTACGAACGGCTCGACGATCTGGTCGACCTGATCGAGGGTGCCCGGGGAGTGCCGCTGTCCGACTCGTGTGTGGTGAACCGCACCATCACCTTGGAACTGCTCGACGCCGTGCGTGCCCTGATGCCGGCGTCGCTGCGGGACGCCGCGACCATCCTCGCCGACCGCGATGACGTGCTCGAAGACGCCCAGCGGGAGGCCGAGTCCCAGGTGACGGCCGCGCGCGAAGAGGCTGATGCCCTGATGGCACGCGCGCGCAGTGAGGCGACCGCTCTCGTGGCATCCGCCCAGGCGCAGGCCGACGAGCTGCGTGGTCAGGGCCGCGCGGACGCAGAACAGACGATCGAGCGGGCGCGGCTGGAGGCCGAGCGGATGGTCGGCGCCGACATCGTGCGGGTAGAGGCCGAACGGCAGGCTCGGGCGGTCACCCAGCACGCCGAAGCCGACGCATCCCGGGTGCGGGCAGAGGCCGACATCTACGTCGACAAGCGACTGGCCCACCTCGAGGACACGCTGCGTTCGGCATTGGATCAGGTCGGTCGCGGTCGTCGGCGGGCGAACGCATCGGCGGCCGCTCCCGAGCCGACACCGAGTCCGGCCACACCGGGGCCCGCCGTCGACGGTGGGTTCTACGACTTCGCCCAGGACCCGGAGGTGGCCGGCGACCTTGTCGGTGGCCGGCGCCGCGGCCGTTAAGCGGCCGAGGGGGCGGACCTGGCAGTCCGCGCGGGGACGACGTCTTGCTACCGTGGAACCAGGCGTGAGTGCCTCGGGCCTACGTGTGCCCTCCAACGACCAGATCAAGGAATGACGATGACGACGACTGCCGGTGCGCCGTTTGTCGTCGACGTGCGTGCCCTGATCGGTAAGCCGGGCGCCTACGAGCGCATCGCGCTGACCGAGGCTGCTGGTCCGGACGTCCGCACGGACATCGTCGCGGTGCCCGAGGATCAGCCCGTCACCGTCGAGGTGATGCTGGAGTCGGTGCAGGAGGGGATCCTGGTCACGGGCCGGGCCGCCACTGTGGGTCTTGCCGAGTGCAGCCGCTGCCTGGATCCTGTCGAGGTGGACCTGACCGCTGACCTGCAGGAGTTGTATGCGTGGACCGCTGCTGAGGCGGAGGTTGACGAACTCGGCGAACTCGGACCGCATCTGGACGGGGACCTGCTGGACCTGCGTCCCGCGGTCCGCGACGACCTGCTGCTGGATTCGCCGATCGCACCGCTGTGCTCGGTGGACTGCCCCGGTCTTTGCCCGCAGTGCGGCGTCAAGTTCGCCGACTCCCCGGAACACACCCACGAGACCTCAGATCCGCGGTGGGCCGCGTTGTCCACCCTCAAAGACGACCTGCTTGACCAGCAGGCTGATATCAAGGAGAACTAAGTGGCCGTCCCGAAGCGCAAGATGTCGCGCAGCAACACCCGTTCCCGTCGCGCGCAGTGGAAGACCTCGGCTCCCACCCTGGCCTCCTGCAAGCAGTGCGGCACCCAGAAGCCGCCGCACATCGCATGTCCGAACTGCGGCACCTACGCCAAGCGTCGCGTCCTCGACGTCTGAGTCGCACCGATTAGTGACTGGTAACGGGGACCTCGCGGACCTGGTGTTGCGCCTCGGCCTGCCCAGTGAGCCGGCGCAACTGCACCTGGCCATGGTTCATCGGTCGTTCTCCTATGAGAATGGCCGGGTTCCGACCAATGAGCGGTTGGAGTTCCTCGGCGATTCCGTTCTCGGCGTCGTGATCACGGACTATCTGTACACGACCTACCCCGACCTGCCCGAGGGGCAGTTGGCGAAGATGCGCTCGGCGATTGTGAACGCCCAAGCGCTCGCCCAGATCTCCCGGGAGTTGCACGTCGGCGACTTCCTGTTCCTTGGCCGGGGGGAGCAGACCACAGGTGGCCGCGAGAAGTCCTCGATCCTGGCTGACGCCATGGAGGCCATCATCGGCGCTGTCTACCTGGATTTCGGGTTGGCCGGCGCACGCGACTTCATCTTGCACCGCTTCGCCGGCCTCATCGAGGGTGTCTCTCACCTTGGTGCCGGCCTGGATTGGAAGACCAGCCTGCAGGAACTGGTGGCGCAGCTCGGCGTCGGTCCCGCGGAGTACGAGGTGATAGGGGAGGGCCCCGATCACGCGCGGATGTTCACCGCCCGCGTGAAACTGGCCAGCGGCTCCTTTGGCGAGGGCACCGGCCGGACCAAGAAGCAGGCCGAGCAGTTGGCCGCGGAGGCGGCTTTCACCCAGCTGCAGGGCACACCGCCAACCGATGCCTGAACTGCCCGAAGTTGAGGTGGTACGGCGGGGGCTGCAGTACTGGACGGCGGGGCGCGAGATCGTGCGGGTCGACGTCCGGCATCCCCGGGCGACCCGGCGCCATGCTGCGGGACCAGCCGATTTCGCGGCACAGCTGCGCGGTCAACGCCTGGGCGAGGTGCAGCGGCGAGGGAAGTTCCTTTGGTGGCCGCTTGGCGAAACCGCGCTGGTCGGCCACCTTGGGATGTCCGGTCAGTTCCGCATTGACGGGGACGCCGGGGTGCACACCCGGATCCGCTTCGACCTCGACAGGCCCTTGCTGTTCGACGACCAGCGGACCTTCGGAGGCATGTGGGTCGATCCGCTGATCGATGGCACACCGGTCGCATTGGCCGGGATCGCAGAGGACCCCTTCTCGCCGGCTTTCGACCCGGCGCGCGTCGTGGCGCTGATCCGGTCCCGGCGAGCCCCGGTCAAGGCCCTGCTGCTCGATCAGGGCGTCGTCTCGGGCATCGGCAATATCTACGCGGACGAAGCGCTGTGGATCGCGCGAGTTCACTGGGCGACGCCCGCAGCGGCACTGAGCGCTCGCAAGACGCGGCAGGTCCTCGAAGCGGCCAGGGAGGTGATGGCACGCTCCATCGAGGCCGGCGGGACCTCCTTCGACCGCCTATACGTCAATGTGAACGGGTCGAGTGGTTACTTCCAGCGGGAGCTGTTTGCCTATGGTCAGGAAGGGCTGCCCTGCGCCCGGTGTGGCACGGCGATCATTCGCGAGAGGTTCGCCAACAGGTCCTCCTTCCGCTGCCCCCGCTGCCAACGGCTTCCCCGCGGAACGGCGCGAGCTGGGTCGGCCTGAGGGGGTTCGGGGCTATCCGGAAGGGCGCGACGAGTTGCGTGGCGACCTGGCGCCGCCGCTCGTCGACCGTCCATCGGTTCGTCAGTTTGGGCCGCTGGCACGGCCGACCGGGGCCCTGGACGCAGGTGCTGCAAATGGGCACTCGTTGCTGGGACACGCCGTACGATTTCGCACCTTGTGCCCAGCCACTGCCGACCTGGCGCCGCCGCTCGTCGACCGTCCATCGGTTCGTCAGTTTGGGCCGCTGGCATGGCCGATCGGGGCCTCGGCGAAGGTGCTGCAAATGGGCACTCGTTGCTGGGACACGCCGTACGATTTCGCACCTTGTGCCCAACCACTGCCGGTCTGGCGCCGCCGCTCGTCGACCGTCCATCGGTTCGTCAGTCTCGGCCGACCGGGGGCACCGGACGAGTGGTCTCGCCGCCCCCGCCAGCAGCCTGCACACTCGCCCGCCCGCCGCGCGTTTGCTTGACTGCCATCGCGGCGTTATGTCACTCTGATATATGGATGCACTCGCGTCCATTCGCGCTACAGCGCTACGTGGAGGAACAGATGGCCAAGGTGGTGTACGCCCCTGGCGTACAAATGGATCCCCGGCTGATGGCAGAGGTGCAGTCCTTGCGTGCCCGTGTCCGGCAGCTCGAGCAGGAGAACGACGCCCTGCGCCTGGAGAACGCCGCCTTCGATGAGGAAGTGCGCACGCTGACGGTGGAATCCCCCGTCCTGGCCTGAAACCTCTCCGCGTGGCGTGACCGGTGGGTCACTTCCAGCGGGTTAGTCTGAAGTCCTTCCCCGAGCCGTCGGATCACCCCGTGTTTTCCGTCGATTTCGTGCTGCGCGGCGAAGGAGGCCTAACACGTGCACCTGAGAAGTCTGACCTTGCGGGGATTCAAATCCTTCGCGTCCGCGACCACCATCGACCTTGAGCCTGGGATCACGTGTGTGGTCGGGCCCAACGGCTCGGGCAAGTCCAACGTGGTCGATGCCATCGCCTGGGTGATGGGTGAGCAGGGCGCCAAGAGTCTGCGCGGCGGCAAGATGGAGGACGTCATCTTCGCCGGCACCTCAGGGAAGGCGCCGCTGGGCCGTGCCGAGGTGGAGTTGACCATCGACAACAGCGACGGTGCGCTGCCGATCGACTACACCGAGGTGACGATCCGGCGCACGCTGTTCCGCAGCGGCGGTTCGGAGTACGCGATCAACGGCCAGACCTGCCGCCTGCTCGACATCCAAGAGTTGTTGTCCGACTCCGGCATCGGTCGTGAGATGCACGTCATTGTCGGCCAGGGTCGCCTCGACGCCATCCTGCACGCCAGTCCGGAGGATCGCCGCGGGTTCATTGAAGAGGCGGCCGGGGTTCTGAAGCACCGCCGCCGCAAAGAGAAGGCCCTGCGCAAGCTGGAGCAGATCCAGCAGAACCTGCAGCGCTTGACCGACCTCTCGGGGGAGTTGCGCCGCCAACTCAAACCGCTGGGCCGACAGGCGCAGGTCGCCCAGCGGGCCGCCACCATCCAGGCTGATGTCCGCGATGCCCGGGTGCGTCTGCTGGCCGACGATGTGGCGACCGTGCAGCGGGAGCTGGACCAGGAGCAGGCTGACGAGTCGGCGGCAAAGGCCGAGCGCGAAGTCGCCGAAGAACGCCTCACCGCCGCGCGGGTCCATGAGGCTCACCTGGAGGCCAGGCTGCAGGAGCTGGCCCCGGCATTGCAGACGCTGCGGAGCCGGTCGCTGGATCTGACCCGTCTGCGCGAACGCATCCACGGTGTGGTCGCTGTGATCCAGGAGCGTCGCCGCTCCTTGGAACGCGAGCAGATGGAGTTGCGGTACGGCGTGGATCCGGAGGATCTACAGCGCCAGGCCCAGAGCGTGGCCGAGCAGGCGGTGGACCAGCAGGCGACGGCCGCCGATGCCCAGCAGGAGTTCGAGCGCGCTCGCGACCACGCGGAATCGATCGCTGCCGCCCTGCGGCAGGAGCAGGAGGCCGTGAGCCTCGCGGAGAAGGCGCTGACGCAGTACCGGCAGCAGGTGGCCACCGTCGAGCAAGCGGTCACAGGAGGCGAGCGGTTGGTGCACAGCACGACCGAGCGTCTGCAGAAGGTCGCCACCCAGGTGCAGCACGCGCAGGTGGAGGCGGGCGAGGCGGCTGCGGCCTTGGCCGAGTTGCCACCCGTCGTGAGCCCTGGTGAGGGGATCGACACCGCACCCGCTGACGAGGCGTTGCGCGCGGTGGAGAAGGCGCTGCAACTGGCGCGCGCGGAGCTGTCGACACAGGAGCAGCGACGCGCGTCCCTGACAGCTCGTTGTGAGGCGCTGCGGTCCGCGGTCTCACAGTCCTCGGAATCCGGGCTGTCCGACGACCTGCAGATCGGCAGCCTGGACAGTGTGATGCGCGTACGACCGGGCTATGAGCACGCCATTGCTGCCCTTCTCGGCGCGGATGCCCGTGCCAAGGTTCTCCGGCAGGGCGTAGCGGCCGCGGATGTCCTGTCCGGGTTGGCCCCGGACGACGCGCTGCGGATGGTGGTCGCGCACGACGTGGCTGTGGACCGCGTGCCCGATGGTCATCCGCTGAACTACATCGATGCTCCCGAACCCGTGCGGGGCGCCCTCGCGCTGATGTTGGCCAACTGTGTCGTGGCCGATTCCCTGGCGCAAGCCCGTGAGCGCGTCGCCGAGGATCCTGGTGTGCTCGTCGCTACGAGGACGGGTCAGGTTCTGGGCCGGGGGATCGCTGCGCAGGGGTCGGATGGCGCCAACGTCATTGCGTTGCGCAACGCGTTGGCCGATGCCACGGCGGAGTTGGTCACTGCTGAGGCGTGCTGGCAACGGGCCGTGGAGCATGTGGCCCGAGTCGAGGAGCAGGTCAGCGCCGCCCGCATTGAGCGCGATGAGGTGCGCAACCTCGCCGCGGCACAGCAGGCGCAGGCAGCGGCGGCCGCCGAGCGTGATGTACATGTACGTCAGCGGGCAACGACCACTGCGAGGCGCCTCGAGCAGGTCGAAGTCGAACACGCCGAGGTGCAGGCCGCCCTGGCCGAGTACACCGCCGATCTGGCGGCGGCCAGGCAACGACTGACGCAGTTGGTGGCGCAGGGGGCCCCGGTGGTCGATCGGGCGGCCCTGACAGCGCTGCTCGCAGATCAGGATCGGGCCCGCCACGCCCACCACGAGTCCGGGCTCAATGCCCGCTCTGCCCGCGAACGATTGACCGGCCTGCAGAACCGCCACGCCGAACTCGTCGCTGAGATGGAGGCGGCCAAGGAGGCGCTGATCGCCGCCGCTCGGCGCCGGCAAGAACGCGAGCGGTCCCTGGCGACCCTGGGGCGGCTACACGAGTTGAGCACGCGGGTCGCGCATATCGTTGACGCGGACACCCACGCAGCCGACGCGCAGTTGACAGCCTTGGAGACCGACCAGGCGCGCGTGCAGTCCGACTACGCCTCCGCCCGCTCGGCAGCAGTCGAAGCCGCAACCAAAGTGGAGCGGCTGACCAAGGATGTGCACCGGGACGAGGTGCTGCGCGCGGGCAAGCGCGCGACCCTGGACCAGCTCACCGAGAAGGCGCTCGAGGAGTACGGCCTGACCACCGATGACCTGGTGGCCGAATATGGACCGGACCAGTTGGTTCCAGGTCCAGGCGACACGCCGCCGGCGCCGTTCGACCGAAGCCAGCAGCAGCGGCGACTCAAAGAGGCCGAACGGGGACTGGCGCTGTTGGGCCGGGTGAATCCCCTGGCCCTCGAGGAGTTCGCGGCCATGGAGGAGCGCCACACCCACCTGGTCAACCAGATCGAGGACGTGAAGAAGAGCCGCGAGGATCTGCTGAACATCGTCGCCGACGTGGACCAGCGGGTGCAGGAGGTGTTCTCGCAGGCCTATGCCGATGTGGAGCGCGAGTTCGAGCATGCGTTCTCCCGGCTGTTCCCAGGCGGCCAGGGCCGGCTGGTGCTGACCACCCCCGACGACCTGCTCACCACCGGTGTTGAGGTCGAAGCCCGCCCACCGGGGAAGAAGATCAAGCGGCTGTCGCTGCTCTCTGGCGGGGAACGCAGCCTGACCGCAGTCGCCTTCCTCGTGGCGCTGTTCAAGGCTCGGCCGTCCCCGTTCTACCTCCTCGACGAGGTCGAGGCGGCGCTCGACGATGTCAACCTGGGCCGTCTGATCGGGTTGCTGGAGGAGTTGCGCGAGACCTCGCAGTTGCTGGTCATCACCCACCAGAAGCGGACCATGGAGATGGCGGACGCGCTGTACGGCGTGACCATGCGGGCGGGCGTGACGCAGGTCATCAGCCAGCGGATGCGGCAACTGCAACCGGTCTAGGGACAATAGGGGGGTGGACTCCATTGCCCTCTACGTCATCCTTGGCCTGATCCTGCTCGTCGTCGCGGTTGTACTGGGGGTACGGCTCGTCTCGGGCCGCGGTACCCCGCGTGTCGAACCCCCCGAGGTCATCCCCGGCGTCGGTGACGATGCCAGCGAACCGCGTGACACCCCGCTGCCGACGATCGAAGAGGTCGTCCTGCCCGAGCAGCCGTCAGCGCCACCCATCGAACTCGAGCGCCCGAAGCCGACCAAGGGCCGCCTGGCCGCGCTGAAGGCCCGCCTGGCCCGCTCCAACTCCGCGATCGGTCGCGGCCTGCTCGCCCTGCTCACCAGCGACCGGCTCGACGAGGCGACCTGGGAGGAGATCGAGGACACCCTGATCATGTCCGACCTGGGGGTGGACGCGGCCACCGAATTGGTCGAGCGGCTGCGCACCAGACTGCGCGTCGAGGGGCAGGTGGACTGGCGCACAGCGCTGCAGGAGGAACTGCTCGCCCTGGTGAACCCGGACCTTGACCGAACGCTGATCGCGTCGCGGCAGGGCGACCGGCCGGCCGTGATTCTGGTGGTCGGCGTCAATGGCACTGGCAAGACCACCACGACGGGCAAACTGGCCCGGGTGCTGGTGGCCGACGGGCACACCGTCGTGCTGGGTGCCGCGGACACGTTCCGTGCTGCCGCTGCCGATCAGTTGCAGACATGGGGCGACCGCGTGGGAGCACGGGTGGTGCGCGGACCGGAGGGCGGTGACCCGGCGGCTGTGGCCTTCGACGCTGTGGCCGAGGCCACCGAGGAGGCCGCGGACTGCGTGGTCATCGACACCGCGGGCCGGTTGCACACCAAGGTCGGGCTCATGGACGAGCTGGGCAAGATCAAGCGGGTCGTGAACAAGCAGGGTCCGGTGGACGAGGTGCTGCTCGTACTGGACGCCACCACCGGTCAGAACGGCCTCACGCAGGCCCGGGTATTCAGCGAGGTCGTGGACGTGACCGGCGTCGTGCTGACCAAACTCGACGGCACCGCAAAGGGCGGCATCGTCATCGCTGTGCAGAAGGAACTCGGCGTGCCGGTGAAACTGGTCGGCCTGGGGGAGGGCCCGGATGATCTGGCGCCGTTCGATCCCGATGCGTTCGTGAACGCTCTTCTGGACTAGTCCCCGCCCGAGCCAGGTACGAAACACACTGTTAACGCCAGACGGCCCATACGTCACATGGCCGAAACCTCTCACCGCCCGCCGCGTAACACGAGCAGGCGAGTCTCAAAGGGTCCCGAGGGAAAGACCCGATGGGGAGAAAAGGAGAGGCGTGACGATGGAAGAGTCCGTCTTGAGTGCAGGCGATACAGCCTGGATTCTCACCAGCGCGGCCCTCGTACTGCTCATGCTGCCCGGCCTAGCTCTGTTCTATGGCGGCATGACACGTGCGAAAGCCGTGCTCAACATGATGATGATGGTGATGGGAGTTGTGTTCCTGGTCGGCGTTCAGTGGATCCTTTACGGGTACTCACTGACGTTCGGTACCGGTAACGCGCTGATCGGAAACCTCAGCGAGTACATCGGCCTTGAAGGCCTGATGACCGACGATCCCGCCGCGACCTACCCGGCGATGGCCTTCGTGGCCTTCCAAGCGATGTTCGCGGTGATCACAGTGGCGCTGATCGCCGGTGCGATCGCCGACCGGACCAAGTTCGGCGCCTGGATGGTCTTCGCAGGGATCTGGGCCACCCTGGTCTACTTCCCGGTGGCGCACTGGGTATGGGCCTCCGGCGGCTGGATCTTCGAGGGCCTGGGACCGATGAACGGCACCGCGGCCATCGACTTCGCTGGCGGGACCGCGGTCCACATCAATGCCGGTGCCGCCGGCCTGGCGCTGGCCTTCGTGCTCGGCAAGCGGCTGGGGTGGCCCAAGACGCCGATGAAGCCGCACAACCTGACGCTGGTCATGATCGGTGCGGGTCTGCTGTGGTTCGGCTGGTTCGGCTTCAACGCAGGTTCCGCGCTGGCTGCGAACAACACCTCGGCTGTGGTGTTCCTGAACACCTTCGCCGCCACATGTGCTGCCGCCCTCGGCTGGCTGCTCGTGGAGAAGATCCGCGACGGGCACGCCACCAGCCTGGGTGCCGCGTCGGGTATCGTCGCCGGCCTCGTCGCCATCACCCCGGCGTGCTCTTCGGTGAGCCCGATCGGTGCGCTGATCCTGGGCGCCATCGCTGGTGTGCTGTGTGCTCTGGCTGTCGGGCTGAAGTACCGGTTCGGCTTCGATGACTCCCTCGATGTGGTCGGCGTGCACCTCGTCGGTGGCCTCGTGGGCACCCTGCTCATCGGCATCCTTGCCACTGAGGCCGCCCCTGCTGGGGTCAACGGTCTGTTCTACGGAGGCGGCTTGACGCAGTTCTGGTCACAGTTGATCGCAGCCGTCGCCGTCATGGTCTACTCCTTCGTGCTTGCCTTCATCATCGGCAAGATCATCGACCTGACCATGGGCATGCGGATCTCCGAGGATGACGAGATCGCCGGCGTCGACCTCACCACCCACGCAGAGGGCGCTTACGAACTGGCTGACAGCGGTTCCGGAGGCAAGTTCGCCGGAGTCGGTCAGGCCGCACTGAAGAAGGAAGAGGTCACCGTATGAAACTCGTCACCGCAGTCATCAAGCCGTTCAAGCTCGACGACGTCAAGACCGGACTGGAGACCTTCGGGATCCACGGCCTGACGGTCTCCGAGGCCAGTGGTTATGGCCGGCAGCGCGGGCACACCGAGGTCTACCGGGGGGCGGAGTACACCGTTGATCTGGTTCCGAAGGTCCGCATCGAGGTGGTCGTAGAGGATGACGACGCCGACAGTGTGGTCGACGTCATCGTCAAGAGCGCCCAGACCGGACGCATTGGGGATGGCAAGGTCTGGATGTCCCCCGTGGAGTCGATCGTGCGCGTGCGCACGGGCGAACGCGGCCCGGACGCGCTGTAGTCCGAGAACAAGAACCAGACGTGGCGGCGGCCCAGCACAGGAGGGCCGCCGCCACGGCTGTCCGTAAACGACGAGGAGGAACACCGGTGAGTCTGTTGGCCAACGACTTCCTGGGGGCGCGTGAGGACCTCATCAACCGCCCCGGCTTCGGCCCGGCCCGGCGCCATGCCTTGACCGGCCTGACCGACGACTGGCTCACCGACCTGTTTCACGCTTCCGGGGCCAAGGCTCTGGGCTGCACCCTGGTCGCGGTCGGCGGCTACGGCCGCGGCGAGATGGCCCCGGCCAGCGACATCGATGTGTTGCTGCTCCACCCCTCATCGGTGACGGCCGGCGAGGTGGCTGCTGTGGCCGACAAGATCTGGTATCCCATCTGGGACTCCGGCCTGCGCCTTGACCACAGCGTGCGCACGCCCGCGCAGGCCCGCCGGCTGGCCGGCCAGGACTTGCGGGTGGTGTTAGGGCTGCTGGACGCTCGCACTGTCGTCGGTGACGAGCGCCTTACCGTTGAGACGCGTTCCAGCGTGTTGGGCGACTGGCGGGCAATGGCCAAACAGCGTCTGGATGAGTTGCGTGCGGGTGTGGAGGAGCGCAAGGAGGCGCACGGCGAACTGCCCTACCTGCTGGAGCCCGATCTCAAGGAGTCCTACGGAGGCCTTCGTGATCTGGTCGTGATGCGAGCCCTGGCCGCAAGCTGGATCATCAGTCCGCCCCAGAGTTCGCTGGCGGCGGCCAAACTGACATTGCTCGATGCCCGTGACGCCCTGCACATGAGCACGGGCAGGGCGACCGACCGTCTGACCCAGCAGGAGCAACCGTCGGTCGCCCGGCTGCTGGACTACACCGACGAGGACGAGCTCCTGCGCTCGGTGTGCGGCGCAGGGCGGACCATCGCGTTCGTCAGTTCGGTGGCCTGGAACCGGGTGCGCCGCCAGATCACGCGCAAGTCGATCCCGCGGCTGCGCAAGATCCGCCGCAACAGCGACCGCACCCCACTGGCCGAGGGTGTGGTGGTCCAGGACTCCGAGGTCGTGCTGGCCGCCGACGCCCGCCCCGACCGCGACCCGGTGTTGGTGCTGCGGGCCGCAGCCGCTGCCGCCCAGGCGGGTCTGCGCCTGTCGGTGCACACGGTCGACCGCTTGGCCCAGGAGTCGGCGCCGCTGCCGGTGCCCTGGCCGCGGCAGGCCCGGGAGAACCTCGTCAGTCTGCTGGGCGCCGGCCGGGCCACCGTGCCGGTCTGGGAGTCCTTGGACCAGGCCAACCTCATCGCCCGGCTCATCCCGGGCTGGGAGGTCGTCCGATCGGCTCCGCAACGCAACCCCGTGCACCGGTTCACCGTCGACCGGCACCTCGTGGAGACCGCCGTTGCCGCCTCGTACCACACGCGCAAAGTAACCCGCCCGGATCTGCTGCTGATCGGCAGTCTGCTGCACGACATCGGCAAGGGGCGAGGTGGAGACCACACGGACGTCGGCGTGCGCATCGTGGCGGACTTGGGCCCGCACCTGGGTTTCGATGACGCCGACACAGCGGTTCTGATGGACCTGGTGCGCTACCACCTCCTGTTGCCCGACGTCGCCACCCGCAAGGACATCGACGACCCCGCTGTGATCGACAGCGTCGCCCGGGCGGTACGGACCCAAGAGATCCTGGACGTCCTGCACTGGCTGACGGTGTCCGATGCGGCCGCGACCGGTCCGGCGGCCTGGAGCCCGTGGAAGGAGAACCTGGTCGACCTGTTGGTTCGGCGCACCGGGGCCGCCCTCGCCGGCGACGAGGTGGTCATCGAACCCGCGCTCGACGGAGTTCCGGACCATCTCTGGCAGGCAGGGGACGTCGAAGTGCTCGTGGAACCCAGCGGTGACACGGAGGTCACGGTGACGGTGGCCGCCAACGACTCCATCGGCCTGCTCAGCCGGTGTGCGGGGGCGTTGGCCGTCAACCGCCTCAGCGTGCGGGATGCCGCCAGCCGCACCCGTGATGGTCGGGCGGTGATCCGCTGGAGCGCTCAGACCCAGTTCGGGGAGCCGCCGCGCGCGGACTCGCTGGCCGCAGACATGCGCCGTGCCATCGCTGGTGAGCTCGACCTGGCTCGTCGGCTCAGCGATCGGGAGCGCGCTTACCACGGCGCTGATGACCAGCGTCCGGAACCGATCGTCGCGCTGATCCCCGACGGCTCCAGTCGCGCAACACTCATCGAGGTCCGTGCCCATGACCGAGCTGGACTGCTGTACTGGGTGACCTCCACGCTGGCATCGGCTGGATTCAACGTCGATGGGGCCAAGGTTTCCACGCTGGGCTCCGAGGTGGTCGACGTGTTCTTCCTGACCGACGGCAGCGGTGGGCAGCTTTCCGGGAGTCGGGCGCAGGCGGCCCTGGCGGCCGTGCGGGCGGTCGTGGCCGACTGACGCGGCGCTAACGCGGGCGTCCGTCTGCCGTGGTTCGTGGAGCTTCCGCTGCGACACGCCCAACCGAGGCGCCGTGGGGGTGGAGTCCTCAAGCCCTGGTGGTCGGCGTCAGGTCGGGCTGCCATCCGCCGCACGCCGGGGCACGAGACGGACGGCTGGGTACCCAGCAGCATCCACTTGAGCAATTCGGCAGTTGTTGTTGCGACACGCCGTGGAGATTCGCACCTTGCGCCTATTGCTGCCGGCCAGCGTGGACCGTTCCTCTGCGGTACGTCCGGTTCGTCAGTCTGGGCCGTGACCAGCCGAACCAATGCGCAGCGGACGAACGCCTGGCCCGTTCAAGGCGAACTGGCAGCCCCCCGCTGAGCGACTGAAGTGGGGCGCTTGTCGGCGACCGTTACCCTGGAATCTGAGAACCCCAGGAGATGTTTCATGTTCAATGCTCTGTCCGACCGGCTGTCCGCGACCTTCAAGGGGCTGCGTGGCAAGGGCCGGCTCTCCGAAGCGGACATCGACAACACCGTCCGGGAGATCCGCCGGGCACTGCTCGAGGCCGACGTTTCGCTGTCCGTTGTGCGCACGTTCACGGGCCGGGTCAAGGAGCGGGCGACCAGTGTCGAAGTTTCCCAGAGCCTCAATCCGGCCCAGCAGGTCGTCAAGATCGTCAACGAGGAACTCATCACCATCCTCGGCGGTGAGACCCGCAACCTGCGGCTGGCGAAGAAGCCCCCGACCGTTCTCATGCTGCTCGGCCTGCAGGGCGCCGGCAAGACGACCCTGGCGGGCAAGTTGGCGCGGTACCTGGCCAACCAGGGCCACACGCCGCTATTGGTCGCAGCGGATCTACAGCGCCCCAACGCCGTGAACCAGCTGCAGATCGTGGCCGAGCGGGCAGGCGTGGACTGTTATGCCCCCCAACCGGGCAACGGCGTCGGCGATCCCGTCATCGTGGCCCGCGACTCCATCGGCTACGCGGAGCAGAGCCTGCACGACCTGGTCATCATCGACACCGCCGGCCGCTTGGCCATCGACGAGGAGTTGATGGGCCAAGCTGCGGCGATCCGTGATGCGGTGCACCCCGACGAGATGCTGCTGGTCATCGACGCGATGATCGGCCAGGACGCGGTGCAAACCGCGGCTGCGTTCCAGCAGACGGTCGGTGTCGACGGTGTCATCCTCACGAAGCTGGACGGTGACGCCCGCGGTGGCGCGGCCTTGAGCGTACGCGAGGCCACTGGAGCGCCGATCATGTTCGCCTCCGTCGGCGAGAAGGTCGAGGACATCGAGGTCTTCCATCCCGACCGGATGGCCAGCCGCATCCTGGACATGGGCGACGTACTGACCCTGATCGAGCAGGCCGAGCGGGCCTTCGATTCCGAACAGGCCGCCCGGATGGCCGACAAGGTTGCTCGCGGTGATGCCTTCACGCTGGAGGAGTTCCTCGAGCAGATGCAGGCCATCAAGAAGATGGGCTCACTGGGCAAACTGCTCGGCATGCTCCCCGGTATGGCTGAGGCGCGCAAGCAACTCGAGCAGATCGATGACCGGGAACTGGCCAGGGTCGAAGCGATCATCCACTCCATGACCCCGCAGGAACGCCGGGATACCAAGATCCTCAACGGATCGCGGCGGGCCCGGATCGCCCGCGGCGCAGGCGTGCAGGTGTCCGACGTCAACGGACTCGTGGACAGGTTCGCCGAGGCGCAGAAGATGATGAAGCAGATGCGCGCCGGCGGCGGGGGCGGCATGCCTGGAATGCCAGGGATGCCCGGCATGAGCAAGAAGAGCCGCGGCAAGGTCAAGCAGGCACCCAAGAGTAAGAAGGGCCGCAGCGGGAATCCGGCCAAGCGTGCCGCGCAGCAGTCCGGGGCACCGGTAGCTGGCGCAGACCCGGTGCCCTTCAGCGCCGACGATCTGCCGGAGGAGTTCAGCAAGCTGCTCGGCGGTAAGTAGGCAGCGTAGGCCACTGCACCGCCGGATCCGTCACGTCTGGCACACTAGGAGGAGATTTCCGCCCTCTCACCGGAGATCGCCGACGTAGACGTCCTCCGACGCTGCACAACCCCATGTGCGCGTGGCGGGGCGCAACAGACAAACAGGAGAAACACCCCCAGTGGCAGTCAAGATCAAGTTGAAGCGGCTCGGCAAGATCCGCGCCCCGCAGTACCGTGTCGTCATCGCGGACGCCCGCAACAAGCGCGATGGGCGCTCGATCGAGGAGATCGGTCTTTACCACCCCATGCAGCAGCCGTCGCTCATCGAGATCGATTCCGAGCGTGCGCAGTACTGGCTCGGGGTCGGGGCGCAACCCACCGAGGCTGTGCTGGCTCTGCTCAAGGTGACCGGTGACTGGCAGAAGTTCAAGGGACTGCCGGGTGCCGAGGGCACGCTGCAGGTCGCCAAGGAGAAGACCGACCGCAAGGCCGTCTTCGCCGCGGCAGCAGCCGAGGCCGCTGGTCTGAAGGGCAGCGATGCCACGACCGCGAAGAAGAAGGCTCCGAAGGCCGAGCAGACTCCGGTGGACGAGGTCCCCGTGACCGCCGAGCCCGCCGATCAGCCCACAGCTGTTGCCACCCCGGAGGCCCCGGCGACGGCCAGCGCCAACCAGGCTGCTGAGAACGCCGAGACCCCGCAGGCCGATGCCTAAGCCACTGGCTGAAGTTCTTGAGCACCTCGTCGTCGGGATTGTCGACAATCCCGAGGATGTGTCGGTGCGCGAGAAGCCGGCCCGCGGCCGGGGGACCCTCCTGAAGGTCACTGTCCACCCGGACGACCTCGGGCGAGTCATCGGGCGCGCCGGGCGCACCGCAAAATCGCTTCGTACCGTCGTCAACGCGCTGTCCGGCGGCCAGAATGTGCGGGTCGACTTCGTGGATGTGAACGGCCGCTGACCGTCGTCGCGATCGGTCGGGTCGGCAAACCCCACGGGGTGCGCGGCTGGGTGACCATCACTGCCAGCACCGACGAGCCGGAGCGCCGGTTCGCGGTGGGGGCTGTTGTGGTGGCCGATCGGCCGCGCGAAGTGCTCGAGGCGCGGTATGTTCCTCGCCTGGCTGTGCTCTTCGAGGGGTGCACCGACCGCAACGACGCTGAGGCCTTGCGTGGGACGTGGCTGTACGCCGATGTCACAGACACCCCCGACGACCCCGACGAGTACTACGACCACCAGCTCGAAGGGCTCGCGGTCCTGGTCAACGGAACGCAGGTCGGGGTGGTACGGGAGGTACTGCATCTGCCAGCCCAGGACGTGCTGGACGTCGAGATCGACGGCAGCCGCAGGCTGATTCCCTTCGTGGAACAACTCGTGCCGGTCATCGATCTGCAAGCCGGGCAGGTCCATGTCGTCGACATGGAAGGGCTGCTCGACGATGCGGATTGACGTCGTCACTGTCTTCCCCGACTACCTGCGACCGCTCGAACTGTCGCTGATCGGCAAGGCGATCGATCGCGGGCAATTGCAGGTCGGGGTGCACGATCTGCGTGACTACACCCACGACCGCCATCGCACCGTGGACGACGCCCCTTACGGCGGCGGCCCTGGCATGGTGATGAGTCCACAGCCGTGGGGTGAGGCTCTGGACGCGGTCCTCACCGACCAGGCGGTGCTGATCATCCCCACGCCGTCAGGCCAACTGTTCACTCAGCGGGTGGCTGAAGAGTTGGCGACGCAGCAGCATCTGGTGTTCGCGTGTGGCCGCTACGAGGGCATCGATGCCCGTGTCGGGCAGCATTACCGGCGGCAGGTCCGGGAGCTGAGTATCGGAGACTACGTGCTGGCTGGCGGTGAAGCCGCTGTATTGGTCATGTGCGAGGCCATCGGACGGTTGCTGCCCGGTGTCCTGGGCAATCCTGAATCCGCCCGCGACGACTCTCACAGCCGCCCGGACGATCTCCTGGAAGGCCCGGTCTACACCCGACCGCCGTTATGGCGTGGCCTGCCGGTTCCGGATGTCCTGATGTCCGGGGATCACGCCCGGATCGCCGACTGGCGTGCTGAGCAGGCGGCTGCCCGAACCCGGGCCGTGCGCGGGGACGCCTAAGCGCCTGGCTGGACAGACGCGGCGTGCCGATGAAGGGGTTGGCACAGGACGCAGCTCGTTCGCCTCGCGTCTGCCGGTTCCCTCGGCCTGGCCGTCGCCGAAGATGTCAGTGGAGCGCACGAAGAGTCCCCGCTACTGACGTGCTCCCCTCGTGCGTGGTCGCGGTGCGCTGGGTCTGGCCGAGGATGTCAGTGGAGTGCACGAAAGGTCCCCGCTACTGACATGTTCCCCTCGTGCGTGGTCGCGGTGCGCTGGGTCTGGCCGAGGATGTCAGTGGAGTGCACGAAAGGTCCCCGCTACTGACATGTTCCCCTCGTGCGTGGTCGCGGTGCGCTGGGTCTGGCCGAGGATGTCAGTGGAGTGCACGAAAGGTCCCCGCTACTGACGTGCTCCCCTCGTGCGTGGTCGCGGTGCGCTGGGTCTGGCCGAGGATGTCAGTGGAGTGCACGAAAGGTCCCCGCTACTGACGTGCTCCCCTCGTGCGTGGTCGCGGTGCGCTGGGTCTGGCCGAGGATGTCAGTGGAGTGCACGAAAGGTCCCCGCTACTGACATGTTCCCCTCGTGCGTGGTCGCGGTGCGCTGGGTCTGGCCGAGGATGTCAGTGGAGTGCACGAAAGGTCCCCGCTACTGACATGTTCCCCTCGTGCGTGGTCGCGGTGCGCTGGGTCTGGCCGAGGATGTCAGTGGAGCGCACGAAAGGTCCCCGCTACTGACATGTTCCCCTCGTGAGTGGTCGCGGTGCGCTGGGTCTGGCCGAAGATGTCAGTGGAACCAGCCTTCAACGCGCTCAAACAACGGCGGCGGTGCCATCGACAGGTCAAGAACGCCCGCAACGACCGCGCTGACGCCTGCGGGCAGTAATCGCTTGTGACAACCATCGGGCATGCCGCTGGGCCGCCTGCCCTGGCCGAGGGCCCGATATGGCACACTGGAACGGATCCGCGTGCCACCCGCCACAGGGGGATACACATGCGAGGTCGGGTCACTTCCCACGGAAACACCCCACACAACAGATGTATTCGGCCTGTGGCGAATACGAGGAGCCATAGATGCACACGCTGGACGCCCTTGATGCGGCAAGCCTTCGCACAGACATTCCCCCCTTCCGTCCCGGTGACACCATCAAAGTGCACGTCAACGTCGTGGAAGGTGACCGACGCCGTGTGCAGGTCTTCCAGGGTGTTGTGATCCGGCGCCAAGGTGGCGGTGTTCGCGAGACCTTCACAGTTCGCAAGGTCAGCTTCGGGGTCGGCGTCGAGCGCACCTTTCCCGTGAACTCCCCGGTCATCGACCACATCGAACTCGTGACCCGCGGCGACGTCCGCCGGGCCAAGCTGTACTACTTGCGCGACCTGCGCGGCAAGGCCGCCAAGATCCGCGAAAAGCGCGACCACACCGGCGCGTGAGCGAATCGCAGTCCGCGTCGCGCTCCGCCGGCGGAGCCATCTGGCGCTTCTTCAAGGAAGTCGTCATCATCTTGGTGGTGGCGCTTGGGCTGTCATTCCTGGTGCGGACGTTCATCGTCCAGGCCTTCTATGTGCCCAGCCAGTCCATGGAAGAGACCTTGATGCCCAATGACCGCATCCTGGCCTCCAAGCTCAACACCCGGTTCGGCGGTGTGAAGCGCGGCGAAATCGTGGTGTTCCGCGACCCGGGCAACTGGCTCGACGAGGTGCAGAAGGCGTCCCCGGGCGGGGTCGCCGGAGCCTTGGAGTGGATCGGACTGTTGCCTAGCAACACCGGCGATGATCTCGTCAAACGTGTCATCGCCATCGGGGGCGATCAAGTGCGCTGCTGCAGCACCGACGGCCGGATCGTCCTCAACGGAGTCAAGATCGATGAGCCCTACGTGGCACCCGGCAGCACCAGCGACGATGTCCGCTTCGACGTCACCGTTCCACCGGATCGCGTCTTCGTCATGGGCGACAACCGCAACCAGTCGGCCGACTCGCGCTTCCATCTCAATGACAATCAGGGCACGGTGCCCGTGGAGAACGTCGTCGGACGCGTCGTACTGACGGTTTGGCCGTTCTCGGCCTTCAGCACCCACCCCATCCCCGCCATCCCCTTCGATGATCCGCGCATCGACGAACAGGGCAAGTAGACACGCGAACCTCGGCGCGGGTTTCTCCAGGCCGGTGCATAGGGTAAGGCTGTGATCGGTCCCGCCTGCGTTCCCGCACCACGCAAGGGTGCTGGTCCGTACGCGTTTGACAACGCGGTGCGCAGGGCCGGTTTCGCCCATGTGGGGGGCCTGGACGAGGCGGGCCGCGGCGCGTGCGCAGGCCCGTTGTACGCCGCGGCGGTGATTCTGGCTCCCGCAACCCGGATCGCCGAACTGGCCGATTCGAAGCTACTGACCCGCGCTGCTCGGGAGCGGGTGGAGGCGCGCGTCCAGCGGTTGGCGCTGACCTGGGCGGTGGCGCGCGTTGACGTGGCCGAACTCGACGAGCTGGGACTGCACCGCGGCAACCTGCTCGCGTTCCGGCGTGCGTGGTTACGGCTGCCGCAGACGCCCGACTATGCATTGTGCGACGGGTTTGTGCCCGGGGGGCTGGGCCGGCCCGAACTCGGGGTGTGGAAGGGCGATCAGGTGTCGGCGACCATCGCCGCGGCAAGCGTGCTGGCCAAGTGCGCCCGTGACCGACACATGGAGGGTCTCGACCAGCGCTACCCGCAGTACGGCTTCGCGGAACACAAGGGCTACACCACCGCGGTGCATCGAGCTGCGCTGGCCGAGTACGGTCCGAGCCCCGTGCACCGCCACCGATTCATCACAGTCCGGCGAGCCATTCGAGAAGGAGCGGCATGAGTATCGACGATCTGCAGCGGTACGAGAGCGAGGTCGAACTCGATCTGTACCGGCAGTACCGCGAGGTGGTGGGGATGTTCCGCCACGTGGTCGAGACCGAGCGCCGGTTCTACCTGGCCAACGATGTGGATGTGCAGATCCGGGCCACCGAGGGCGGCGAGGTGTTCTTCGAGGTGCACCTGCGCGATGTCTGGGTGTGGGACATGTACCGGCAGGGCCGGTTCGCCAGATCGGTACGCATTCTGACGTTCAAGGACGTCAACGTGGAGGATCTGCCGCCACCGGACAGCGCCGGCTGATCCACAGATAGTCGCGCAAGCATCTGCGCACCGCCTGGCTTGGCCAGCATGGAGGGGTGGATGTCTATCGCAGTGCCCTGGTGGTGTTGAGTGCGGCTGGTCGCGACTCGACGGTGTTGGATGACCCGGTGTCGCACGCGCGCGCACTGGTGGGCGCGGACGTGCAGGCGGTCGCCACTGCGCTCATCGAACCCTGGCGCGAGACCGGCGGCGACGTCATGTGGCACGACGATCCCCGCCGTCCGCCGGGATTGGCCGCATTGGGACCGGCCGCACCCCTGCTCCTGTGGACCCGCGGGCGTGTCCCGGACGGTGAGTATGTGTCCATCGTCGGCTCCCGGAATTGCACCAGTTACGGCCAGCGGGTCACCGCAGACCTCGCGAAGACCGCGGCCGGACAGGGCCGGGTGGTCGTGTCCGGCGGGGCCCACGGGATCGACGCGGCGGCCCATACTGCCGCCTTGTCCGTGGGCGGGCGCACGGTGGTCTACCTCGCGGGCGGGGCGGGGCGGATCTACCCCGAGGACCACCATGGGCTCTTCCGCCGGGCAGCCCAGTCGGGGGCGGTGATCTGGGAGCACCCGCCGTCCGTCCCGGTGCGCAAGGAGTCCTTCCTGGTCCGCAATCGCTTGATCGCTGCCACCGGCACCACAACGGTCGTGGTGGAGGCCGCGGAGCGGTCCGGTGCCCTGAACACCGGGCGTACCGCAGCCGACCTTGGTCGGCTGGTGCTGGCCGTGCCGGGACCGGTGGGGGCCAGCACCTCGGCCGGCACCAACCGGGCGATCGCCGATGGGTGGGCCGCCATTCTGCTCGGGCCGCAGGACCTCAACCAACTGCTCGGCTCGCTGCCCACGTCCGTTTGACTCGGCTGGGCTTGGTCGGCAGGCTGAAGGCGTGGCCCAGACCTGCGATCAGTCGGATGTGCTGCGCGCCAGTGTGCCCAACTTTGTGGAGTACATGAGCGCGGAACGCGGCTTCTCTGCGCATACGGTGACGGCCTATCGGCGCGACGTGGCCGACCTTCTGGAGCAGGTGGGCGAGGAGGGCCTGACCACGGAGTCGATCCGCGCCTGGTTGGCGAGCGCCCGGCAGTCCGGAGCAGGATCGCCGACCGTGGCGCGGCGTATCGCCAGCATGCGCTGTTATGCGCAGTGGGCAGTGCGGCAGGGCCTGCTCGAGACTGATCCCACATTGCGGCTGCAGACCCCGAGGGTGCATCCCGACCTGCCGGCCGTGGCAGACGCCGACCGCCTGAACAGCGCCTTGGACGTCCTGACCCGGCTTGCCGATGATCCCCTGGCGGTGCGCGATCTGGTGTTGTTGGAGTTGCTGTATGGCAGCGGCTTGCGCGTCAGCGAGGCCTGCCGGCTGGATGTTTCGGATGTGGACCTGGCGCGTCGGACGGCCCGGGTCCTGGGTAAGGGTGGCAAGCAACGGATCGTGCCGATCACGTCGGCGTGCGCCCGTGCCCTGCAGCGTCTCAGCACGGTCCGCGACAACGACGGCGCGTTACTGGTCGGTGCCCGTGGCAAACGACTCGACGTCCGTGTGGCTCGTCGGATCGTGCACGATTTCAGCGCCGGGTTCGCCGATCTGCCGGACCTGGCCCCCCACGCCTTGCGGCACAGCATGGCCAGTCACACCTTGGAAGGGGGCGCGGACCTACGATTCGTACAGCAGTTGCTGGGTCATGCCAGTCTGGCCAGTACGCAGATCTACACCCATGTGTCCGCGGACCGACTCCGGTCGGCTTACGAGAAAGCGCATCCCCGTGCCTGATTCGGAGGTCTTGGACGAGGCGGTCATCGCCGCGGAGGAGGCGCGTGCCAACGCGGAGGCGCTGCAGCGGCTGTGGGCCACCTACAAGGACACCGGAGAGCGGCAATACCGGGATCGGCTGATTTTGCACTACGCCCCGCTGGTGAAGTACGTGGCGGGCCGTGTGCGCTCGGGCCTACCCAACAATGTGGAATCCTCGGACCTCGTCTCGTACGGCATGTTCGGGCTGATCGACGCCATCGACAAGTTCGAGTTGGATCGCAAGATCAAATTTGAGACGTACGCGATCAACCGGATTCGCGGTGCCATCATCGACGAGTTGCGGTCGCTGGACTGGGTCCCCCGTTCCGTGCGGTCGAAGGCGCGTGACTTCGAACGTGCGCATGCCGAGTTCGAGGTGCAGTTCAAGCGCGCCCCGTCCGAGGCGGAATTGGCGCAGCGGATGGGGATCACCCGCGCGGAACTCGCGAAACTCATGAGTCAGGTCTCGTTCACCAACGTGGTGGCCCTCGACGACATCACCCACGGTGGCGCCGACCGCGGCGACAAGATGACCCTCGGCGACCTGCTGGAGGATCCGCGGGCGCCCGACCCGGAGACCGAGTACGAGACCGAGGAGATGAAGATCCTGCTCGCCGAGCAGATCGCGGAACTGCCTGAGCGGGAGAAGGTCGTCCTCACTCTCTACTATTACGAACGCCTGACGCTGGCGGAGATCGGATCCGTGCTCGGCGTCACTGAGAGTCGGGTCAGCCAGATCCACAGCAAGTCGCTGCTCGACCTTCGGCTGCGGATGCAGAAGATCGGGCTGTGACCAGCGGTTTCAGAACCGGACCACGCCGGGGCAAGAAGGACAGGGGATCCACGTAGTCACCGGCGATCTTCGCCCCCCAGTGCAGGCACCGCCCATCGCAGTGCCCGCCGGTGCCCACCACACCGATCGGTTCGCCCACGCGCACCCGCTCTCCCACAGCGACACTGCCGATCACCGGCTCGAAGGTGAATCGCACGTCGCGAGAGCGCAGGACGACCACCGGCCGGTTGGCGATGATCCGCACCACAGCGACCGTCCCGGTGCGTGGGGCAAAGACGGCTTGGCCCACGCGGACGCTCAGATCCACGCCCCGGTGGGCGGGCAGCCAGTCGTGGGCGGCGGGGGCGAAGGCCCGCACGATGGTAGGTGGACTCACAGGAGGCAGGGGGGTGGGCAGCATGTCCCCAGCAGATCAGCGGGGCCTGTGCGGGGGTAGCCGCGTGCCGGAATCTGTGGAAAGCGCCGTCGGCCAGAGTCACGATTGTGGGTCAACGGCAATTGGGCAGTTGGAGACACGCCTGTGGGAATTCGCATCGCCCGCCCATTGCCGGTCGATGTGCTGGTTTCGAACGGCTTTGATGTTCGCCAGTCACGGCTCGCGCGAGCTTTTTCGGCGTCGTTGTCCCTCGAACGCCGCGGTAATGGCCAACGTCGCCCACAATGTCGAGGGCCGAATTTCCAGGGGCTTACGTCAGTGAACCCGCGCGAGGGCCGGCGCCACAGCCGGGTAGACTGAAGCCATCACCCTCGGGTGAAATTCGCACACCGTTGACCATTCGTGGTCTCCTGCGTCCAGTCCTCACCAGGGCAGCACAGGAGGCGGTGTCAGGGCACCGGCCACCCGGTCGGTGCGACAACTGGACGACTAAGGACAATTCATGGCTGTTGTGACCATGCGCCAACTGCTTGAGTCCGGTGTTCATTTCGGACACCAGACCCGGCGTTGGAATCCCAAGATGAAGCGGTACATCCTCACTGACCGCAACGGCATTTACATCATCGACCTGAACAAGACTCTCGGATACGTCGACAACGCCTACGAGTTCGTCAAGCAGACGATCGCGCACGGCGGCACGATCCTGTTCATCGGCACCAAGAAGCAGGCGCAGGAAGCCGTGGCTCAGCAGGCGCTGCGCGTGGGTATGCCCTACGTCAACGAGCGCTGGCTCGGTGGCATGCTGACCAACTTCCAGACCGTGCACCAGCGGCTGCAGCGCCTCAAGGAGCTCGAGGAGATGGACTTCGACGACGTCGCCGCCAGCGGCTTGACGAAGCGCGAACTGCTCGGGCTGCGACGTGAGAAGGACAAGCTGGCGCGCACGCTCGGCGGCATCCGGTTCATGACCAAGGTGCCCAGCGCCGTGTGGATCGTGGATACCAACAAGGAGCACATCGCGGTCGCTGAGGCCCGCAAGCTGAACATCCCGATCGTGGCGATCCTGGACACCAACTGCGACCCCGATGACGTCGACTACCCGATCCCGGGCAACGATGACGCCATCCGGTCGGTGGGTTTGCTCACCCGGATCGTCGCGGATGCCGTGGCCGAGGGCAAGATGGCCCGCGCCGGAGGTTCCGAAGAGAACGCCGAGCAGATGCCGGAGTGGGAGCGCGAGCTGCTGGAGCAGCAGGCTGCCGCAGCTGCCACCGAGACCCAGCAGTCCGAGACCACCGTCGGCGATGAGCCGTCCGTGGCCGAGGATGTCCCGGCCGCGGAGGCAGCCGGTGAGGATGCCGCCGCCCCCGCCGAGACCCCCCAGACCGAGACCGTCGAGGAGACCAACTGATGGCTGTCAGCGCAGCTGATGTCAAGCGCCTGCGGGAGCTCACCCAGGCCGGAATGATGGATTGCAAGAAGGCCCTTGAGGAAGCCGACGGCGACTTCGAGAAGGCCGTGGAGATCCTGCGGGTGCACGGCGCCAAGGGGGTCACCAAACGTGCCGAGCGAACCGCATCGAACGGCCTGGTCACCTCGCACATCGAGGGCAGCCAGCACGGCGTGCTGCTCGAACTGAACTGCGAGACAGACTTCGTGGCCAAGACGGACCCATTCCAGAAGATGGCCGCCGATGTGTCCGCCTTCGTGGCAGCGCAGCAGCCGGCCAGCGTTGCGGACCTGCTCAGCCTCGAGATCGAGGCGGACAAGACGATTCAGGCGCTGCTCGATGAGGCCAACGCGAGCATGGGCGAGAAGATCGAGATTCGTCGGTTCGCCCGCTTCGCCGATGGCTACGTGACTGTGTACCTGCACAAGCACGACCCGGCGCTGCCGCCGAGTGTGGGTGCGCTGGTGGAGACCGATGTCGAGAACCAAGAGGTCGCCAAGAACGTTGCCCAGCATATCGCTGCCATGTCGCCGATCTACCTGTCGAAGGAGGATGTCCCCGAGGACGTCCTGGCCAACGAGCGCCGGATCGCCGAGGAGACAGCCCGCGAAGAGGGCAAGCCCGAGCAGGCGCTGCCCAAGATCGTCGAGGGTCGCGTCAACGGCTACTTCAAGGACGTGTGTCTGCTGGAGCAGGCATGGGTTCGGGACAACAAGAAGACGATCCGTGCCTACCTGGCGGAGAACGGTGTCACTGTCACCAAGTTCGCCCGGTTCAAGGTGGGCCAGGTCTGACGATGGCACGCTGGGAGTCGGCGCCTGACGGTGGCTGGGAACGCATTCTGCTGAAACTCAGTGGCGAGGTGTTCTCCGGGGGTACCGGGTTGGGCGTCGACCCCGACGTTGTCTCCAGCATCGCGCGCCAGATCGCCGAGGTGGTCTCTGACGGCCGCGAGGTCGCGGTCGTCATCGGGGGTGGCAACTACTTCCGCGGGGCGCAGTTGTCCGAGCGGGGCATGGACCGCGCCCGCGCTGACTACATGGGGATGCTCGGCACCGTCATGAACTGCCTGGCGCTGCAGGACTTCCTCGAGAAGGAGGGCGTCGAGACGCGGGTGCAGACGGCGATCGCAATGGGTCAGGTGGCCGAACCGTATGTGCCACGTCGTGCGATCCGGCACCTGCAAAAAGGTCGCGTGGTGATCTTCGGCGCCGGGCTCGGTGTGCCGTACTTCTCCACCGACTCCTGCGCGGCGCAACGTGCCCTGGAGATCGGCTGTCAGGTGGTACTCATGGGCAAGAGCGGCGTGGACGGAGTGTACGACTCCGATCCGCGCACGAACCCCGACGCCAACCGCTACGAGCGGCTGAGTCACATGGACGTCCTCTCGCGCGATCTCAAGGTCGCTGACGCCACCGCGATCAGCCTGTGCCGGGACAATCGGCTGCCCCTGGTGGTCTTCGACCTCACCGCGGACAGTCACATCCGGCTGGCCGCCGACGGTCAGCGGGTTGGAACACTCGTTTTTTGACCGGTGTTGCGACCGTCATGTCCACATGTGGTTGGCATCGAGCCTGAGCACCCACTCGTTAGGGTGCCCTAACCCCTCGGTGCTACCGTAGAACGGTGAAGTTGGACGAGGTGCCCGGCACGGCCTGTGTCACGCAGGTCGAGGGGGCCCCCGCAGTCCAGCGCAGGCTCGCCGAGATGGGGGTACGGGTCGGCTCCCACATCCACGTTCTCTACCGCACGACCGGCGGTGGACGCGTGCTGGCGGTCGATGGTTCCCGCATCGCCGTTGACGCGCAGCTCGCCAGGGCGATCCAAGCCGAGCCACTGGATGGCTGATACCCCCGCCAACTTCGCTTCCTGCCATTCCGATGCCGCGGGTCCCCTCGCAGCAGCCGGGGCGCCTGTCATCGCACTCGTCGGCTCGCCCAACGTCGGCAAATCAACGCTGTTCAACAGCCTGACCGGAGCCCACCGGCAGATGGGCAACTGGCCGGGGACCACCGTCGAGGTGGGGCGCACGCAGTGGCTGCTCCCGGACGGGACGCAAACCGCTCTCGTGGACTTGCCGGGGGCCTACAGTCTCGATCCGCTCTCCCCGGACGAGGCCTTCACCCGTTCCATGCTGGTCGCCGAGGATCCGCCCGATCTGGTCATCGTCACCGTCGATGCCGCCCGCCTGTCCCGGTCGCTGTACCTGCTGGCCCAGGTCCGGGAACGGCCCGGACGGGTGGTGGTGGCCCTCACCATGTCCGACATCGCCGCTCGCCGGGATGTCGAAGTCGACACGGGGACCCTGGCCGCCGTGCTCGGCTGTCCCGTGGTCCGGGTGCTGCCCCGCCATGGCATCGGCGACGCCGATCTTGCGCACGCAGTGGAGCAGTCGCTGCACGCCCCGCCGCTGGTCGCACGCCAGACCCCAGCCACCGACGACGATCTCGAGATCGCCGATCAACGGTTCAGCTGGGTCCAGCAGGCCATCGATGCGGCTGTCGTCCAGCCAACCACCGACAAACGCACCTGGTCGGACAGGATCGACCGCTGGGCGACGGCGCCTTGGGTGGGGCCCATCATCTTCCTCGCTGTGATGTGGATGGTGTTCCAGCTGACCACGACGGTGGCGGCCCCCCTGCAGGACGCCCTCGACAGCTTCTTCGCCGGACCGGTCAGTTCGGCGGCCATCTCCGTGCTTACGGCGGTCGGCCTCGGTGGCACATGGGTCCAGTCCTTCGTCATCGACGGCCTCATCGGCGGGGTGGGAATGTTGCTGACATTCGTGCCCCTCATGGCGATCATGTTCGCGCTGCTGGCGCTGCTCGAGGACTCCGGCTACATGGCGCGCGCAGCGGTGGTGACAGACCGCACGATGCGGTTCATCGGACTGCCGGGTCGCGCCTTCCTGCCTCTGATCGTCGGGTTCGGCTGTAACGTCCCCGCCATCAGCGCGACCCGGGTACTACCCGATGCCCGGCACCGAGTGCTCACCGCGCTGCTGGTGCCCTTCACCTCCTGCTCTGCGCGATTGGCCGTCTACGTGATGATGGCGGCCACCTTCTTCCCCGGCAGTGCCGGCAACGTGGTGTTCGCGATGTACCTGATCAGCATCCTGTTCGTCGTCCTCGTGGGGGTGGCGCTCAAGCGCACACTGTGGCGGACCATGGGTCGCGAACCCCTGCTGCTGGACTTGCCGCCCTACCAAATGCCCCACCTGCGGTTGCTCGGCACCGTCACCTGGGGTCGCCTGAAGGGTTTTCTGCGGACCGCTAGCGGCATCATCGTCGCGACTGTCGCCGCAGTGTGGCTGCTGCAGTCCATCCCCGTCACCGGTGACGGTGCCTTTGCGGATGTCCCCGTGAAGGATTCGGCCTATGCCGCGGCGGCTCAGGCAGTCGCGCCCGTGTTTGCGCCGGCCGGATTCGGCAACTGGCAGGCCACGGGTGCGCTGGCGGTGGGTTTTGTCGCCAAGGAAGCCGTGATCTCTTCCTGGTCGCAGACCTACGCCGTGGCAGAACCCACCGATCTGCACTCGCCGGGGGCGTTGGGCGATGCGGTGCGCGCGGACTTCGACGCCTCCTCCGGCGGGCACACCACGGCGGCCGTGTGGGCCTTCCTGGTATTCCTGCTGGCCTACACCCCGTGTGTCGCGACGCTGGCCACACAGTGGCGAGAGATCGGACGCACGTGGACGCTGTTCGGTGTCGCCCTGCAACTCAGTGTGGCCTGGGTGGTCGCCGTGGCCATCTTCCAGATCGGGCGGGCTCTGTCATGAGCGGCGGGCCGCTGCGTGCCGTGCTGGCCGCCATCGACGCCGGCGCTCTGACCGCTTACGAGATTCGGCGGCGAACGGGGCTGCCGGACGAGACCATCCGATCGGCCCTCGAACAATTGCAGCGCATGGGGCGCCTCACCGCCGAGCAGGTCGAGGTGGGCTGCCCGCCGGCCGGCTGTGGCACGTGCGCCCTGTCGACCTCATGCGGCCCGGCGCTGGTCGGCCTGTCCCGCGTTCGCTGAACGTCAGGCGCCGGACGCCTGCGCGACGGTGAGGACCGACATCGCCAGCACCAACCCGGCGAACCCGATGCCAAGATTGCGTTCGGACCATTTGTTCGACCAGCGCGCGGCCAGCGCGGAACTGAGCAGGACGAACGCTGCGACGATGATCGTGGCGGGCACGTCGAGGGCCTCGCCAGCGCGGGGGATGAGGGCCACCGCCGAGTTCAGCGTGATCACGAGCAGGGCAGTGGCTGTGGCGGCATACATACCCATGCCCATCACCAAGGTCAATGCGGGCACGACGAGGAAGCCGCCGCCCACACCGAAGAAGCCGGTGAACAACCCCACGACCAGGGCAGTGGGCACCAGCAGCCACCACGGTTGCCGGCGGTGCTCTGTGGCGTCCGCGGTCTGTCGCAGGGACTTGCGCATCATGAGACTGCCGGCCACGATCAGCACCAGCGCGAATCCCCACAGCTGTACCCGGTCGTCGGTGAACAGCGCCAGCCGGGACCCGGACACTGCCCCAGCCGCCCCGAGGGCGCTGAACAGGAGACCCTCGCGCCAGGCGACCCGTCCTGCGCGCGCGTGATTGATCAGGCCACCGATGGCGCCGAGCCCCACGACGACCAGCGAGGTGGTGCCCGCCTCATCGGCCGGGATCCCCGCTGTCACCAACAAGGGGATCGCGAGAATGCCGCCGCCGCCGCCGAACAGCCCCAGCGACACACCCAAGGCGATGCCGATGAGGACAAACTCGAAGAGATCCAGCAGGCTCAGATGATCCTCCCGGGGCGGCCTTTGCGGTCCAGAACGGGACCGTCAGCAGATTGCCAGGCGCGCATCCCCCCGTGCAGGGTGAACGCTTCATAGCCCTGCCCGCGCAACTGTTTCGTGACCGCGCGAGCGCGGCTGCCGGAGCGGCACACGACGACGACATCTTGGCTCTTCTTGAGACGATTCAGCCGCGACATCACCTGACTGCTGGGCATGTGGGTGGCCTGCGGTGCGTGTCCGGCGTTCCACTCCGCGGACTCCCGGACATCGACGAGTTGAGCGCCCTCCCGGACGAGGTCGCGCGCCTGACTGCCGGAGACGCCAGGGGTCCGGAAGCGGTCGAAGATGCTCATCAGTCGAAGTACGCTCCGGCCAGCATCTCGGCGTGCTCGTCTGTGACCAAGGTGAGCCCGCTGGTCGCCGCATTGCTGAAATCGTCGTCGACCGCCACGACCGGGATGCCGGCGCGGGCCAGCAGGGAGGCGGCCACCATCGCCCGGAAACCGCTGCCGCAGGTCAACCAGACCGTTGGGTCGGCCCCCGCGTGGCTGGCTTCATGCGACCAGGCCGCGATCTGGGCGATCGCGCTGGGCAGATCGTGCAGCGGCACGTGCCGGGCGGAGGGGATGTGCCCGTCCTGCCATTCCGTGGTCCGGCGCACGTCGATCAGAAGAAGGTTCGGGTTCTCCTGCAGGGCGCTGCGCAGATCCGGGTAGTGGGCGCGCTCGATACTGGCGAGGTCAGCGGCACTGCGGGCCCAGGTCTGGGGATCCCCGACATTCTGCGCGGCCGGCCGGTCGATGCCGATGCGTGCCAGATCCCGCTGGAACTCGCTGATCTGCTGCTGGGTGGCCCCGAGTAGCGTCACCGGCGTGCCCCACGGAATCAGCCATCCCAGGTAGGTGATGGCATTGCCCTCGCCGTCGAAACTGAGTGAACCGGCCAGATGTTCTGCCGCCCACAGTTTGCGATGCCGCAGATCCACGACCCATTCACCGGCTTGGATCCGCCGGCGCAACTCATCGGCATCAGCGGTGTCCGCCGGACTCAGGTCGATCGCGCGGGCGCCGCGCTCGTTGGCCGGGCCCATGTGTTTGTAGTAGGCCGGAAACGCATCGAGACCGGCGAGCAACTCGGTGACGAACTCCTGCTCGGACAGGCGCATCGCTGGGTTGGCCTGTGCCTGTTCGCCCACCGTCGAGGCGAGACCGCTCGTGGCGGTAGCGCTGCAGAACGACCCGAAACCGTGGGTCGGCATGACCATGGCGTCGTCGGCCACCTGCTCGACGAGTCGGCGCACTGAATGCCATTGGGCATGCGCCAGTCCAGGGGTGGCCTGCGGGCCGATCAGATCCGGCCGGCCGACGCTGCCGAAGAGCAGCGACCCGCCGGTGAACACGGCGACATCCTGGCCCTCGACAGCGACCGCGTAGGACACGTGGTGAGGCGTGTGGCCGGGAGTGTGGAGCACCCGCCAATGCATGCCTGCCGAGGTGAAGGTATGGCCGTCGTGGACCTGCTGCGCCTCGAAGTCGTAGTCATGACCGCTGGGAACCACGTACTCCGCTCCCAGTTCTTTGGCCAGGACCAAGCCGCCGGAGACGTAGTCATTGTGCACGTGGGTCTCCACGACGTGCGTCACGGTCCAGTCGCGGTCCTGCAGTGCTGTGTAGATGCGGTCGATGTCGCGCTGTGGATCCACCACGACAGCGGTCTGATCCATTCCCACGACGTAGGACCTATCGCCGAGATTGGGCGTCTCGATGATGAGGATCTCAGGGGTCATCGGGCACTCCTTGCCAAAGTGGTGATCGGGTAGCCGGCGCGCTGCCAGGCCTCGGTACCGCCATCGACGTTGATGGCGTGGATGCCCCGCTGGGCCAGCCACATGACGACCTGACCGGACCGGTTGCCGGTGCGGCAGATGATGTAGGTGGGCGCTGTGCGGAACTCGGTCTCGCGCAGCGGCACCAGTGACATCGGAATCCACTGCGCACCGGGTACATGGCCGGCGTCGTACTCGAACTTCTCGCGCACGTCGATCAGCCGGGCCGGCAGCGCGGCGTGGAGTTCGGTGACGCTGATCTGCTCGATCATCGGCACGAGCACCGCTGCTCAGCAGGGAAGGCGCCGAGGACCTGCGTGGCATGGTTGCCACAGCCGCTCCAGGTCACCTTCTTGCACTTCGGGCACATCGCGGGGCTACACACAACTGCTCCTATAGGGGGAGGGGGTATATTGGGAATACCTGAACTATACCCACCCGGGGTATCGTATGCAAGGAGGACCCATGCACTACGGACACGAGGTGCTTGACGATCTGCGCCCGCAAACCCGTGAGCTTCGCCAGCTGATACCCGATGTCTACAAGGGTTTCGGCGCCTTGCACTCCGCGGCTTTCGCCGACGGCGCGCTGGACTCGAAGATGAAGGAGCTGATCGCGCTCGCCATTGCCGTCAGCACCCAGTGCGACGGGTGTATCGCCTCGCATGCCAGAGCTGCGGTGAAGCAGGGCGCGACCCTTGAGGAGGCCGCGGATGCCATCGGTGTCACGATCCTGATGGGCGGTGGCCCAGCGTCGATCTACGCCCCGCGCGCCTTCGCGGCGTTCAAGGAGTTTTTCGAAGCGCAATAGGAGCAGGAGGCCGGTGTCCACAGATTGTCCGGCGGACACTCCAGGTCTGCGGCTGACGCAGCAGGGTGGGAGCATGCAGCAGAACACACTCACCCTGATCGGATCCCTTGCCACTGACATCCTGACCACGACTGCTGAAGACGGCACCCCGATAGCCCGCTTCCGCATCGTGACGGTGCCCCGGCGCCTGGACCGCGAGACGCACACCTGGGTCAACGGCTCGCCGACGTTCATGACTGTGACCTGCTCCAAGCGGCTTGCCACCAATGTTGCGGGCAGCCTGCGCCGAGGGGACCCGATCATCGTCACCGGCCGCCTGCGGGTGCGTGAGGACCGGGACAAGCGACTCAGTCGCGTGGAGATCGATGCCTGCGGTGTCGGCCCCGACTTGAATCGGGTGATGGCCGCCCCGCAACGCCACCCCAGCCGCTCGGTGGCGTGAGGTTCAAGTCGATCGCGCCGGGTAGATGTGCCACCTATGAGTGCTCGACTTCTGATCGGTCTGCTGTTCGGCCTGGCCATGCTGGGGCTGGTGCTCTACGGGTTGTCCGTCATGGCCCGGGCGTGAGGCACGGGGTCGTGACGGGCGGATCCCAGCGGCGCACATACCCTGGGTGAGTGGCTGAATTCATCTACACCCTGCGCAAGGCACGTAAGGCGCACGGCGACAAGCTGATCCTCGACGATGTGACCTTGTCGTTCCTGCCGGGCGCGAAGATTGGGGTCGTCGGCCCCAACGGTGCCGGTAAGTCGACGCTCTTGAAGATCATGGCCGGTACCGAGACCGTCTCCAACGGCGATGCGATGCTCAGCCCGGGTTACACCGTGGGCATCCTGGAGCAGGAGCCGAAACTCGACGAGACCAAGAACGTTCTGGAAAACGTCGAGGACGGCGTGGCCGAGACCAAGGGCCTGGTCGCCCGCTTCAACGAGATCTCCGAGGAACTCGCCGACCCCGACGCGGACTACGACACCCTGCTGGCGGAGATGGGCAAGCTGCAGGAGGAACTCGACCGGCGCAACGCCTGGGACCTCGACGCCCAGTTGGAGCAGGCAATGGACGCGCTGCGCTGCCCGCCCCCGGATGCCGACGTGACGGTCCTGTCCGGTGGTGAACGACGCCGGGTCGCACTGTGCGCCCTGCTGCTGCGCCAGCCCGACCTGCTGCTGCTCGACGAGCCGACCAACCACCTCGATGCCGAGAGCGTGCAGTGGCTCGAGCAGCACCTGGAGAAGTACCCGGGCACCGTCGTGGCCATCACCCACGACCGCTACTTCCTCGACAACGTTGCCCAGTGGATCCTGGAGATGGACCGCGGCCGCTGCTACCCGTACGAGGGCAACTACTCGACCTACCTGGAGACCAAGGCCGGCCGCCTCAAGGTCGAGGGCGCCAAGGACGCGAAGTTGCGCAAGCGCTTGACCGACGAACTCGACTGGGTCCGCTCGAATCCCAAGGCCCGGCAGGCCAAGAGCAAGTCCCGTTTGCAGCGGTACGACGAGATGGCCGCCGAGGCCGATCGCACCCGCAAACTGGACTTCGATGAGATCCAGATCCCGCCGGGACCCCGCCTGGGCAGTGTGGTGGTGCAGGCCGATCACCTCGAGAAGGGGTTCGGCGACAAACTCCTGATGGACGATTTCAGTTTCGACCTGCCCCGCAATGGGATCGTGGGGGTCATCGGTCCCAACGGTGTCGGTAAGACGACCCTGTTCAAGATGATCCTCAACGCCTCAGGCGGAGCCAGCGATGAGCGCCCCGACGAAGGCAGCCTGCGGGTCGGGGAGACGGTGCTGCTCTCCTACGTGGATCAGGGCCGCGCCGGCCTCGACGCGACGAAGACCGTGTGGGAGGTCGTCTCCGACGGGCTGGATTACATCAATGTCGGCAAGGTGGAGATGCCGTCGCGGGCTTACGTCTCCGCGTTCGGGTTCAAGGGCCCGGACCAGCAGAAACCGGCCAAGGTCCTCTCCGGCGGTGAGCGGAACCGGCTCAACCTCGCCCTGACCCTGAAGATGGGCGGCAACGTCCTGCTGCTCGACGAGCCGACCAACGACCTGGACGTGGAGACGCTGGCCAGCCTCGAGAACGCGCTGCTGGAATTCCCCGGGTGCGCGGTCATCACATCCCACGACCGCTGGTTCCTCGACCGGGTGGCCACGCACATCCTGGCCTACGAAGGCGATTCCCAGTGGTTCTGGTTCGAGGGCAACTTCGAGGGTTATGAGAAGAACAAGGTCGAACGTCTCGGCCCCGAGGCCGCCCGACCGCACCGCGCGACCTACCGGAAGTTGACACGCGGGTGATCTATCACGCCAAGGTGGCCCTGCGCTGGTCGGACATGGATGCCCTCGGGCACATCAACAACTCCGAGTTCCTGCGCTACCTGGAGCAGGCGCGCATCGAGTTCCTCGCCGATGCCGGCGCGGCCGGAGTTCCTAGGGAAACCGGTCTGCTGGTCGCGCGTCATGAAGTCGACTACCGCCGGCCGCTGTCATTTCGGCGCGAACCGGTGGACGTCGCGACGTGGATCGATCGGGTCGGCAGCACCTCGTTCACATTCGGTCATGAAGTCGAGGCGGACGGCGTCGTGTACGTGCGCGCTCGCACGGTGATCGTCTGCATCGGCACGGACGAGCGGCCGGTGCCCGTACCAACGCTCCTTACGCAAGCACCTGGACAACTTCACGAAGTGACGAGGTTGCGTCCCGCGCGTTTCGAGCGGCGCAAGGCGCGGTCTGCGGCATCGATCATCTGGGTGAGGGCCTGCTGGCCACTGGCCACCCCGATGCTGACGGTGACCGGCGGTAGACCTCGCCCCATCTGGGCGTAGGCCAGTTCGTCCTGCAGATGGGTGGCCAGCCGGGTGGCGATGTCGAGATCGGTGTCCATGAGGATCAGCAGGAACTCATCGCCGCCGGAGCGGATGGGGTAGTCCCCATCGCGGGCCACAGCGGCGAGCACGGCACCCACCGATTGTAGGATCTCGTCGCCGATCGGATGTCCGAGATGGTCATTGACACCTTTGAAGTGATCCAGATCGACCATGAGCACGCTGTTCACGGCTGACTCGTCCCACATCGCGGCCACGATCTGAGTCAGGGCTCGCCGGTTGAACAACCCGGTCAGGGCGTCGGTGCGGGCGTCCGATCGCAGTTCTGACTCCCGCAGCGTGCGGGCGGTGACGTCGCGTTCGATGGCGGCAAAGTGGGTGATGCTGCCGTTGTCGTCGCGCAGACGCGAAGATGTTCATGTCCAACCAGTAGGCGGTGCCGTCCTTGCTGAAGTTGAGGATCGCCCCGCGAAACCCGTCACCGGACTCCAGCCCTGCTCGGATGGAGTTCTTGATGTCGGCGGCCACTGTGGTCGGTCCCTGCAGCAGACGTGGGGAGCGCCCCAGCACCTCGTCGGGGCGATAGCCGGTCAACTGCGTGAAGACTGGGTTCACGTAGATGATGCGCGGTCCCGGCTCGTCCAGCGGGGCGGCCTCGGTGACGACGATCACGTCTTGGGCGTGCTCGACGATCTGCCGGAACTGATCGAACTCCATACCCCATTGTTGCTCAGGGCGGATGCGCTAACTCACGCGGTCGGGTACCGGGTCACGTCCGAGTGGGGACTGCATCGCCTCGGCCTCGCGCGCCATGCCCCGGATCATCGGTGGGAAGACGAAGGCGTGGAAGGGGGCCACGGCCCACCAGTACGCGTGACCGGCGAGGCCGTGCGGGTGGAAGACCGCTCGCTGGCGCAGGTGTGTCATCTCTTCGCCGCGGGCCTCCAGGCGCCACTCGATCCACGCTCGCCCGGGCAGTTTCATCTCCGCCCGCAGTCGTAGCAGTACTGGCGGCTGATGAGCCTCGACCCGCCAGAAGTCCAGGGCGTCGCCGACCTGCGTCCGGTTGGGGTCACGGCGGCCCCGGCGCAGACCCGACCCCGCCCACCGCGCGGTCGAGCAGGCCACGGATCGTCCACATCCAGTTGGCGCTGTACCACCCGTGTTCGCCCCCGATGCCCTCCACGACGTCCCACACACGGGTGATGTCCGCGTTGACGTCGAGTTCACGGATGTCGGTGTACAAAGTGCCGCCGGACCACGACGGATCCTCCGGCAGTGGGTCGCTGGGTGCCCCCGCGACGGAGGCGCTGGACCACCGGGTGGCCACGTCGGCGTCCTGCACCCGCTTGATGGCCAAGCGCACCGCTTCCCGGAAGGTCAGCAGTCCCTCCGGCGGGTCCGGCACGATGTCGGCGATGTCGTGGTTCTTGGCCACGACCTCCATCTTCAAGGAGTCGACCAAGGGTCGCGCGATGCTGCGGGGGACAGGGGTGACCAGTCCCACCCAGTGGCTGGACAACTTCGGAGACAAGACGTTGACGGGCAGCAGGACGCGCCGGTTCAGACCGGCAACCGAGGCGAAACCGTGCATCATGCCGGCGTACGTCGTGACGTCTGGCCCACCGATGTCGTAGGACCGGTTGGTGAAACCCTCGTACTCCATCGCCCCCACCAAGTAGTAGAGGACGTCGCGCACGGCGATCGGTTGGGTCCGGGTCGTCACCCAGCGCGGCGTGATCATGATGGGTAGGCGCTCCGTGAGGTATCGCAACATCTCGAACGACGCCGATCCGGATCCGATGATGACCCCGGCACGCAGTTCGATCGTCGGCACTCCCGATGCGCGCAGGATCTGCCCCACCTCGGCACGGCTGCGCAGGTGCGCCGAGAGTTTGCGAGGTGGTAGGTCCGGCACCATGCCGCCGAGATAGACGATGCGCCGCACCCCGGCCCGCTTGGCCTCGTGCCCGAAGATCGTGGCCATGTGCCGTTCCTGGATCTCGAAGCCATGGCCGGCGGTCAATGAGTGCATCAAGTAGTAGGCGCCGTCCATGTCGGCCATGGCCACGGCCAAGGCCGCTGGATCGCCGGCATCTCCGGTCACGATCTCGACATTGTTGCGCCAGGGCCGCTCCGAGAGCCGCTCCGGATGGCGGGCCAGGACCCGCACCTCGTGACCGCGTTCGAGGAGTTGGGGGATGAGGCGGCCACCGATGTATCCGGTGGCGCCGGTGACGAGCAGGCGCATGACCTTCAGTCTGGCTCAGGCGCGGGCGGTCCGCATCTGCGACGGCCGCGTGCACCGGTGCAGCAACCGACGATTCTCAAGGTTCGCCTGCTTCGTTCACGTTCGCCGGTTCGGTGCGGGCAATCCCGAACGAAGAGGCGGAACTGGCCAGCGTGTCGTGTGCCCGGCCGGGCCATCTGGACGGCGGTCAGGTAGGCGGGTCGAGCAGCAGACCCTTCACCGGTTCCGTGGGCTGGTTGATCATCGACTGCGCCGCCATCACCAGGTACTCCCACATCCGGTCGTCGAGCTCAGCGGGCAACTGACGCTTGTCCAGTGCGTTGCGCATGTGCGTGAGCCACAAGTCGCGATGATGCTCGGTGATCGCAAACGGGGCGTGGCGCATGCGCAGCCGCGGGTGGCCGCGTTCCTCGCTGTAGTCGCGGGGCCCGCCCCAGTACTGCTCGAGGAACATCCGCAGTCTGCGTGCGGCAGGAGCCAGGTCTTCTTCGGGGTACATGGGGCGCAGGCCAGAATCACCGGCGACGCCACTGTAGAAGTCAGCCACCAGGGCGGTGAAGAAGGCGTCACCACCGAACTCCTCGTACGGGGTCGTCATGGCTCCAACCTACTTCGCTGCTGGCGGGCCGGCGCCGGGTGGGAAGGGCCGCGCGACGACCGGCACCTTGACGCCCCGACCGTCGAACTCCTCCTTGATCCGCACCCGGATGGCCCGGGTCAGCGGGATCTGTTTCTCCGGGGCGGCCTTGGCCAGCACCCTGATGAATACTGCCTCGCCGCTGACCGATTCCACCCCCGCGTAGGCCGGTTTGCCGAGCAGCATCTCGTCGTATTGCGGGTCCGCGTACATGTCCTCGGCCACGGCTTGGATGGCTTCGCGCACCACGTCGAGGTTTGCGTCGTAGGCCACCGGGATGTCCACTGACGCCAGGACCCAGCCCTGCGACTGGTTGGCCACGCGCAGGATCTCCCCGTTGCGCACATACCAGACCACCCCAGAGAGGTCGCGCAGACGTGTGACCCGCAACGTGATGTCCTCGACCACGCCCACGGCCTCGCCGAGGTCCACCATGTCGCCGACCCCGTACTGATCCTCGAACACCAAGAAGATGCCCGACAGGTAGTCCTTCACCAGGCTCTGGGCGCCGAAACCAAGGGCCACGCCGAGCACCCCGGCACTGGCCAGCAGGGGGGCGATGTCGATCCCGAGGATCGGCAGGATCAGCAGTATCGCGATCATGACGACCGTGGCGGTGATGACTGATCGCAGCAGTGTGCCCGCGGCCTCGGCGCGCTGCTTGCGACGCTGGGACATCAGTACCTCGGACAGTTCCTGGGTGCGCTCGGCCTTACGCGACTCTCCGAGTCGTTCCTTGCGACCCTTCTCGGACATCCTCTTGACGATGCGGTCCAGGATTCCCACCAGGATGAACCGGATGACGACGGCCACAGCGACGATGATCAGGATGCGCAGGGGCACACCCTGCAGGAACTCCCAGAAGTTCGTCGGGTCGATGCCGCCCTCATCGGCCGGCGCTGGCGAGGGAGTGGCGAGGGGGATCAGCACCACTCCATTGTGCTGATGGAGTCGCGTCGCATGTCCACTGCGGGAAGAATTGCGGGCATGGCAGAACATGACAGGAAACCGCCCGCCAGCGAGGGTCACGTCTACGGCAAGACCCCCGGGGCCAGCGACTGGAAGCGGATCACGCGACTGATCGCGCTGATCGCGCTCGTAGTGTTCGTGGTGCTGTTCTTCGTCACGAACCGCGAGACGGTCGAGGTGAGCCTGGTGGTTGCCACCGTGTCGATCCCGTTGGTCTTCGTCCTCATCCTGATGTTCCTGCTCGGCATGGCCACCATGTACCTGCTGACCTATCTGCGCAGGCGCTCGGGGCGTAAGGCGGCGTCGAAGTGAACTTGCATGATCTGACCGCGGTGGAACAGGCCGCAGCGATAGCACGCGGGGAGCTGACCTCGGTGGAACTGACCGAGCATTACCTGCGGCGCAGCGAGCAGGTGGCCGGCGCCTTCGTGACCCTCACCGCAGATGTCGCCCTTGCCCAGGCCCGGGCCGTGGATGCCGGCCAGATCAGCGGACCCCTGGCCGGCGTGGTGTGCCCGGTGAAGGATCTGTTCTTCATGGTCGGAGCCAACACCCGGTTCGGATCGGTCGCGTATGACTTCCCGGCGATGGCCGACGACAACGTCGTGCTGGCGATGCGCGAGGCCGGGACTGATCTTCACCGGCAAGACGACTACGCCGGAGTTCGGTCTGCCCTGCTACACCGAGCCCGACCCCAGCGTGAGCGCTGCGGCACGCTGTGTGTGGGACTCCGAACGCACCGCTGGTGGCTCGTCGGGCGGCGCGGCGGTGGCCGTGGCAGCCGGACTGGCGCCCATCGCGCACGGCTCGGACGGTGGTGGGTCGGTGCGGATCCCCGCGGCGGCGAACGGCCTGGTCGGCATCAAACCCAGCCGCGGGCGGATCAGCAACGGACCGCTGCGCGATCCCATCGGTGACCTGGTGACCAGCGGTCCGCTAGCCCGCACGGTCGCCGATGCGGCTGCCCTGCTCGATGTGATGGCCAAGCCCTTCCCCGGCGACCCCTTCTACAGCCCCCCGCCGCAGAGCACCTTCCTGGCGGCGGCCCGGCGGCCAGTGCAGCCACTGCGGATCGGGTACTTCACGGACACGATCATCACCGATGTCGATGTCCACCCGGAGGCGGAGGCCGCGGTCCAGGCGACGGTCACGCTCCTGCGGGAGTTGGGCCATGACGTCCGCCCGATCGCTCGTCCGTTCGGCCCCGAGACGATGCTGCAGTTCGAGCACCTGTGGTACGTGCTGGCACTGCTCACACCGGTGCTTCCCGCCGATGAGGACCGGCTGCAGCCGACCACGCGGTACTTGCGGGGCCTGGGCCGGGAGGTCCCCGGGATCTCAGTGGCGCAGGCCGTGTCCCTTGCCCGCATCCAGACCCGCGTCGCCGCAGCGGCCTGGGCGGATGTGGACGTGGTGGTGACGCCGACGACGAACGGCCCCGCCCCGCTGGTCGCCGATTTCGTGGACACTGTCGACCCGGCCCGCGACTTTGAGAATCAGAAGGCGTGGGCCGCGTACACCGCGGCCTTCAACCTGACCGGACAGCCCGCCATCAGCCTGCCTCTGCACGTGACCGCGGAGGGGCTGCCCGTCGGTGTGCAGTTCGTGGGCACGATGTTCGGTGAAGAGACGTTGTTGGCGCTGGCCGCCCAGATCGAGACCGCCCAACCCTGGCACGCCCGCAAGCCGGTGGCGTGGTGAGCGCGCGCGACCGCCTGGCGACGTCCTGCGGTGTCGCCACCGAGTACTGGGATCTCGGCGGCACGCTGCGGATCGTCCCAGAGACGACGGTCGAGCAGACCCTGGCAGCACTCGGAGTGAGGGCCAGCACGGAACACGAGTTCGACGTGGCGCTGGCCAACCGCCGCAAGGACCACTGGGAGCAGATGCTGCCTCCGCTGCGGGTCGTGCGCGAGCAGGACACCAACGGCCCGTGGGTGCACCATCCGGATGGCAAACCACCGCTGATCTGGGTCGAACTCGAGGCAGGTGGCCGCCGCTACGACCTGCCCTGCGAACCGCAGGAGACGCAGAAGTTCGGCGAGGTGCGGCTCACCGAGTCGCGGATCCTGCTGCCACCGGACCTCCCGCTGGGCTACCACCGGCTGTGGATCCAGCAGGAGGACGGTGAGCGTCACGACTGTGGCCTGGTCGTGGCGCCCCGGCGTCTGCCCGAGGCGCCCCGCGGGTGGGGTCTGGCGATCCAGTTGTACTCAGTGCGCTCGCGGCGCTCCTGGGGCCTCGGGGACCTCGAGGATCTGGCCGACCTGGGAGTGTGGGCGGCCGACGAACTCGGCGCGGACTTCCTGCTGGTCAACCCGTTGCACGCCGCAGCGCTGTGCGCCCCGCTGGAGAACTCGCCCTATCTGCCCGCCACCCGCCGGTTCGGGCACCCGATCTACATCCGGCCGGAGAAGGTGCAGGAACACGCCTACCTGAGCCGGGCTGATTCGCATGTGGTTGCTGACATCGCCGACGGGCTGCGTGAGCGAAACACGAGCGCACAGCTACTGGACCGCGACGCGGTGTGGGAGGGCAAGCGGGACGCGCTCGAGCGCATCTTCGAGGTACCCCGCAGCCCTGCCCGCGAGGTGGCCTTCAAGGCGTTCCTCGAAGAGGAAGGGGAGGACCTGCAGGCATATGCGCAGTGGTGCGTGCTGGCTGAGCAGTTCGGTCCCCGCTGGGACGAGTGGCCCGCCGAGGCGGCAACGATCACGCCCGACGCCCACCGGGTGCTGTTCTACGCCTGGCTGCAGTGGATCTTCGATGAGCAACTGGAGGACGCGCAGAGGCAGTTGCTGGCTGCGGGTATGAAGCTGGGGATCGTGCAGGACCTCGCGATCGGTGTGCACCCGTTCGGGGCCGACACGTGGGCGATGGGGGACCTGTTCACGCGGGGTTTCCGGGTAGGTGCTCCGCCGGATATGTTCAGCCCGCAGGGGCAGGACTGGAGCCAACCGCCGCTCAATCCTGTGGAGTTGGAGAAGGCCGAGTACCGGCCGGTGCGAGACATCCTGCGGTTCGTGATGCGCCACGCCGGCGGCCTGCGGATCGATCACATCATCGGCCTGTTCCGGCTGTGGTGGATCCCACCGGGGGCCCCGCCGATGGACGGCACCTACGTGCGTTATGACCACCATGCCCTCATCGACATCCTGTGTCTGGAGGCCAAACGGGCCGGCGTCACGCTGATCGGCGAGGATCTGGGAACCGTCGAGCCGTGGGCCCGCGATGTCTTGAGCGATCACGGCATTCTCGGCACGACGGTCCTGCTGTTCGAGCGCGATGGCGACGGAGTCCATGATCCCAACGGCTGGCGCACGGAGTGCCTGGCATCGGTCACCGTGCACGACCTGCCCCCGACGGCGCAGTACCTGGCCGCCTCGCACATCCGGCTGTGGGATGAGCTCGGGATTCTGGACCGTCCGCTGGCAGGACGCCTTGGACGATCAGCGCCGCGAGGTGGCGGTGTGGGTCGACGTGCTGCGCAGTGAGGGGCTGCTGTCACCCAACGAGGCGCCGAGCATGTCCCAGATCACCATCGGGATGCACCGGCTGATATCGCGCGCGCCGAGCCGGTTGCTGTGCCTGTCCCTGGTCGACGGGGTCGGCGACCTGAACACCCAGAACCAGCCCGGCACGGACACGGAGTACCCGAACTGGCGTCAGCCCTTGACCGACACCGACGGGGAGTCGGTGCTGATCGAGGACTTACCCGACCGGGACCTGCTGCGGGCCTTGGTCCGGTCCTTGAGCAGGTAGCAGGCTCAGGCCCCGTCGCGCTGCTGGCAGCGCAGGCCGCGCAGCACTCCGTCGCGGCCCTCCGCCAGCAGCCGACGGGCGCCATGCGGGATGTCCACCACCCCGTCGAGTACCGCATCGGTGGCCTCCACGGTGGCGTTCTCCACCAGCGATGCCGGGTACAGGCCCAGAGTGATCTCTTGCGCGATCTCATTCGTGCGCGTCTTCCAAACCTCAGGAAGGGCCGCGAAGTACTGCGCGACGTGCGGGCGCAAGAGCTCGCGGTGCTCGGGGATCGTGATCCCGCCGATGATGGCGGTGAGCATGTGGTTGGGCAACGATACGTCGGTGAGCACCGACGTCCAGGCGGCAGCCTTGGCCTCAGCCGTCGGGACAGCTGCTCTGGCGCTGGCCGCATGCAGGCGCCCGGCCGCTGTGTCGTCGCGCTGGAGTTCGGTATCAATCGCGGCAGCATCGGCACGCCCGGTGGCGACCAGTCGCTTGAGCAACCCCCAGCGCAGATCGGTGTCCACGCTGAGCCCTTCGACAATGACACTGCCGTCCAACAGCCCGGCCAGGAAATCGAGATGCTCCCCGGAGGCCACCGAGATCAGGCCGCGCAGAAACGCCAACTGGTGGTCACTGCCCGGCTCGCTGTCGGTGACCTGACGATGCAGGAAGTCGGCCAGGCGATCGGCGTAGGGCTGCCGGTTCTCGGCAGCCGCGTAGAAGGCGAGGGCGCTGTCGGCCTGCCTCAGGACCTGCTGCACCATCCCGACCTCATGCTCATCGGCCAGGCCGCTGACGATGCTGTCGATGAAGGCGCCGGTGCTGATCTCCCCATCGCGGGTCATGTCCCACATCGCGCCCCACAGCACCGCCCGTGTGAGCGGGCTGGCCAGGGCGCCGAAGTGCGCGGTGAGCGTCTGCAGGCTGCGGGCATCGAGGCGGATCTTCGCGAAGGTCAGGTCATCGTCGTTGAGCAGCAAGAGGTCCGGCCGGGCAGTATTCTTCAACGCCCCGACCGGCGTCAGCGATCCGGTGACATCGACCTCGATCCGATCGGTGCGCGCCAGCACGCCGCCGTCGAGGGAGTACATCCCAATCGCGATGCGGTGGTCCCGCAACGTCGGGGCGACTCCTTCGGGCAGGCTCGGCGGGTGCTGCACAACGCTGACCGTGGACATGCTCCCGTCGGGCGCGTCCTCGATAGCGGCTTGCAGCATGTTCACCCCGGAGGTCTGCAACCACTGCTGTGTCCACTGGCTCAGGTCGCGGCCACTGGCATCAGTGAGTTCGTTGAGCAGGTCGGCCAGGCTGGTGTTGCCCCATGCATTGTGGGAGAAGTAGTTGCGCAGACCGCGCAGGAAGTCTGCTTCACCCACGAAGGCCACCAGTTGGCGCAGTGCGGAGGCGCCCTTCGCGTAGGTGATGCCGTCGAAGTTCGTGTACACCGTCTCCAGGTCGACCATGTCAGCCGCGATCGGGTGGGTCGAGGGCAACTGATCCTGGCGGTACGCCCACGCCTTGCGTTGGTTGGCAAAGGTCGCCCACGCGTCGGTGAACCGGGTCGCATTGGTGTTGGCGAAGTGGCTGGCCCACTCCGCGAACGACTCGTTGAGCCACAGGTCGTCCCACCAGCGCATCGTGACGAGGTCACCGAACCACATGTGGGCCATCTCATGCAGGATCGTGTTGGCCCGCGTTTCGTAGGCGGCGCTGGTGACCCGCGAGCGGAAGATGTAGTCCTCGCGGAACGTCACGCAGCCCGCGTTCTCCATCGCTCCGGCGTTGAACTCCGGAACGAACAACTGGTCGTACTTGCCGAAGGCGTAGGGCACCTCGAAGACGCGCTCGAAGAACTCGAATCCTTGTTTGGTGACCAGCAGGATGTCGACGACGTCGAGGTACTGGGCCAGGGACTTGCGGCAGAAGACGCCTAGTGGGTATTCGCCGTGCGGGCCGGAATAGACATCACGTACGACGTGGTACGGGCCGGCCACCAATGCGGTGATGTACGTCGACATCCGCGGCGTGGCCGGGAACTCCCAGCGGTTCACGCCTTCCCGCGCGCTGGTCGGCTCGGGTGTTGGAGCGTTCGAGGTGACCACCCAGTGGGCTGGGCCTTCGATGGTGAGCTGCCAGGGGGCCTTGAGATCGGGCTGCTCGAAACATGCGTACATGCGCCGGGCGTCGGCCACCTCGAACTGCGTGTAAAGGTACTGCTCCTGATCGACGGGATCGATGAATCGGTGCAGACCCTCGCCGGTCGTCATGTAGGCGCAGTCCGCCTCCACGACGACCGTGTTGGATGAGTCGATGTCGGGCAAGGTGATCCGGGAGTCGACGAAGTGGGTGGCGGGGTCGAGTTCGCGGCCATTCAGAGTGATGCTTCGCACTGATGGCGCAATCAGATCCAGCCATGTCGAAGAACCGGCGATGATGCTGTGGAACGTCACCGTGGTCCGCGACCTATAAGTGTCGCCGGTGCCACTGAGATCCAGTTCCACGGCATACGTCACGTCGCTGAGGATGCGCGAGCGGCCGGCGGCTTCGTCACGGGTGAGGTTCTGTCCAGGCATGGTGTCCATCCTGCCTGATACCCACGACACACCGCGGGCCTACCTCGGGACTTAATGTAGGCCGGGTGGACGTGCAGACACGCATGAAGCACTTGGTGGCCGAGCAAGCAGCGCAAAGGGTCGAATCGGGGATGATCCTGGGGCTGGGATCAGGGTCGACCGCGGCGATCTTCATCGAAGAGGTAGGAAAGCGCTGGCAGGCCGGTGATCTGCGGGACCTGCAGGGCGTGCCAACCTCCTTCCAGAGCGCACAACTGGCTCAGCAGTACGGCATCCCACAGATCACCCTCAACGAGATCGATCACATCGATCTGGCCGTCGATGGCGCCGACGAGGTGGATCCGGCCAAGAATCTGATCAAGGGTGGGGGCGCCTGTCATACGCGGGAGAAGCTCGTTGACAGCCGCGCCGATGTCTTTCTGGTGGTGGTCGACGCGAGCAAACTGTCTGACCTCCTCGGGTCGAACTTCGCCCTGCCGGTGGAGGTGGTCCCGAGCGCGTATCGACAAGTTGCTGCGGCCCTGGCGACGATGGGCAGTGAGCCGGAACTGCGCATGGCCGTCCGCAAGGCTGGGCCCGTGGTCACCGACGAGGGAAACCTGGTGATCGATGCGAAGTTCGCGGCCATCACCGAACCGGGCGAGCTGGAACGAGAGATCAACAACATCCCTGGGGTTCTGGAGAACGGGTTGTTCGTGGGAATGGCCGACGAGATCCTGGTGGGCGACATCGAAGGGGACTCGGCCTCGGTCCGCACGCTCTAAGTCGCGGTCGGGTACGGCTGTGGCGGGCCAGCCCACGAGCCGTCTCACGGGTTCCTGGGGGCTGTTTTCCGACCTTGTTGGTCCCTTTTCAGTCACGGCGGGCCAACAACGTCCGAAAAGTCGGTCGCACTCGCGGGGGGTTTGCTCAGCGATCGAATCCGCGACGCTCACTGTCGCTCGCGCAAAGCCACCAGAGCTGCCCAGGTAGCCTCAACCCATGTCCGTCGTCTGGTTGGTCCTCGGGATCGCACTGATCCTTCTGGTCGGTTCTGTGCTGTTCGGCTTCTTCTACTGGCGGCCACGCGCGCAGCAGCGCGTGACGTCGGCCACCCAGGCACTGGCGCAGGAACTGCACGGTAGGCAACCGTTGCTGATGTCGCCGGCACAGTGCAAGAAGGCCGAGGTGCGCGATGCCGAGTCCTTGCCGGGCCTGGGTGTGCTGGCACTCACTGAACAGGCGCTGTTGTACTCCAGCGGGGAACGCGTTGTTGTGATGTCGCGGGAGGGGCTGCAGGTCACGAGCCAGGGCCGCAATCTGGAATTTGTCTCGGAGGTGCCGCAAGGCCGGCTCGTGGTGACCCTGCCCGATCCGCAACCGTGGAGCGCTGCACTGTCCTGAGCGTTTGCAACCATGCGTGCAGACGATCTACGGTCGCCACATGTCCCCTGAATTCGACGCCGCTCTGGCCCGCGTCTCCGAACTGACCAGTGACCCCGGCAATGACGCTAAACTCAAGATGTACGCCCTGTACAAGCAAGCCACGCAGGGCGACGTCGAGGGTAAACGACCCGGGTTCACGAACCCCGTCGGCCGGGCCAAGTACGACGCCTGGGCAGGGGTCAAGGGGATGTCGCAGGCTGATGCCGAGACCGCCTACGTGGAGTTCGTGAATACGCTCTAGGTATGCAATGGGACGCGGCGGCCTATGACAACGGGTTCAGCTTCGTCACCGACTACGGGTCAGCGCTGATCGAGTTACTGGACCTGGCCCCTGCGGCTCGGGTGCTCGATGTCGGCTGCGGCACGGGGGAACACGCTGCGGAACTGACGCGGCGAGGTTTCCAAGTCGTCGGGTTCGACGCGGACGAGGCGATGGTTCAGCGGGCGCGGGAGTTCAATCCCGAGGTGCGTTTCGTCATGGCCGACGCTGAGGATCTCCACCTCGGCGAGACGTTTGACGCGGCCTTCAGCAATGCGGCCCTGCATTGGGTGACCGACCAAGGGGCGGCCCTTCGGTCGGTCCGGCGGCACCTTGTGAATGGAGCCCCGTTCGTTGCCGAAATGGGCGGCAGGGGCAATGTGGCCGTTGTGGATGCCGCGCTCGAGTTGGCCACCGCCGACTTGGGGTTGCCGGTCCCACCGATTCGCAAGTTCTTTCCCAGCCTGGGCGAGCAAGCGACATTGCTCGAGGAGGCGGGCTTCGAGGTGGACAGCATGTGGGCATTCGCTCGTCCCACCCGCCTGTCTGCCGGTCAGCGGCCGTCGGACTGGACGCGACTCTTCCGGGCGAATGTCTGGGCCGCCGTGCCGCCGCTCGAGCATGAGCGCCTAGCAGCCGCGGTGGATGAGCGCTGCTCCGAACTTCACGACGAGCACGGATGGTGGATCGACTACTGCCGGCTGCGGTTCTGCTGTCATGCGGTCTAGCTTCCTGCTCGGGCTGCTCGCCGCTGTCCTGGCCGGGTGCTCCCAAACCCAGGGCACGTGGACCGCGCCCGAACTCGGGGGTGCGTATGGCGTCGCGCTGACTCCGGCCCGTGATCCCGCGATGGATGCAGTGATGATCAGGGCTGCCGAACGCGGGAACCTGGCGGCGGTGCGAAGAGCCCACCTGCGCGGAGCATCGGTGCTCGCACGCGACCAGGACCGGCGGACAGCGCTGGTGGCAGCAGCCTATGGCAACCACCTCGATGTGGCGCGCTTCCTGATCAGGGCTGGTGCCGAGGTCAATGCAAAGGACGTGAGTGTGCAGAGTCCCTACCTGATCTCCACCTCCGAAGTGGGAGATGATCCGCGACTGTTGTCGCTGACGATCGCCAACGGGGCGCGCATCAACGCCAAGGACAGTTTCAATGGCACTGGTCTGATCCGGGCGGCGGACCGCGGCTATCCGCGCGTGGTGCGGCGCCTGCTCGCCGAGGACATCGACATCGACCACGTCAACCGGCTCGGCTGGACAGCCCTACACGAAGCGATCATTCTGGGCGATGGATCTACGCGCTACACCCACGTCGTGCGATTGTTGGTCGACGCCGGCGCTGATGTGAACCTCCGATCCCAAAGCGACGGAGTCAGCCCGCTGCAACATGCACAATCACGCGGTCATGAGCAGATGGCGGACATCCTGCAGGCGGCTGGCGCTCAGCTCTGACTGTCGGGCTTGGACTATGTCTGGGACTGTGTGGTCTTGAGCACGCTGAACAATTCGGCACTTGTTGCTGCGACACGCCGTGAGAATTCCCACCAAGTGCCCATTCGGCGTCGAGCGGGTGACCGGGGCACCCTCACTCGCCTGCGGCGAGTTCGTCCTCGATCCCGGCTGTGTTCCTCGATTCCATGACAAAAGCCCCCAAGCATGGGGGCCTTCGTCATGGAGCGGGTGACCGGGATCGAACCGGCACCATCAGCTTGGAAGGCTGAGGCTCTACCATTGAGCTACACCCGCGCGGTCTCATCAGATTAGCAAGGGTGTCGCGGGGCGTAGCGTAGTGGCTAGCGCGCTTGCTTTGGGAGCAAGAGATCGTGGGTTCGAGTCCCGCCGCCCCGACTGGAGTGCTGTTGACCGTACGATGGCACTGATTGTGGCCAACTGTGGCCATCACCCATCCCGAGGAGTCTGAGTCAGCGTGAAAAGCAGCGTTGAGAACCTGTCCGAGACCCGCGTCAAGTTGACGGTCGAGATCCCGTTCGAAGAGCTGCAGGACTCACTGAAGCAGGCCTACAAGCGGATCGGGTCCCAGGTGAACGTACCCGGCTTCCGGCGGGGCAAGATCCCCTCGCGCATCATCGACCAGCGCTTCGGCCGTGGTGTCGTGCTCGAGGAGGTCGTGAACGCCGAGGTACCCAAGGCCTATGACGCAGCGGTGCAGGAGAACGAACTGCGCCCCATGGGGCAACCCGATGTCGAAGTCACCCAGATCGAGGACGGCGACATCATCGCGTTCACCGCTGAGGTGGACATCACTCCGGCCTTCGACCTGCCTGACTACAAGGGCATCGAGGTCGAGGTCAGCGACTCGCAGGTGTCCGATGAGGACGTCCAGGAACAGGTCGACCAGTTGCGTAAGCGCTTCGCGACGACCACGCCCGTTGAGCGTGCCGCCCAGACGGGCGACCTCGTCCTGGTCGACGTCAAGGGTGAACTCGACGGGGAGGAACTCGAGGACTTCGCCGGCAGCGCCCTGACATTCGAACTCGGCGCCGACGGCATGATCGACGGCTTCAGCGAGGCCGTCGAGGGTGCCTCGGAGGGTGACACCGTCACCTTCACGCATACCCCCGACGAGGGCCCGCACGCCGGCAGCGAGGTTGCCATCACTGTGGAGGTCAAGGGCGTGCGCGAGCGCAGCCTTCCGGAGGCCGACGATGAGTTCGCGATGCTGGCCAGTGAGTTCGACACCATGGATGAACTTCGCGCTGACCTCGCCGAGAAGCTGCAGGGCAACCGACTGGTGGAGCAGGCCTATGAGGCGCGCGAGAAGCTCGCGGAGAAACTGGTCGAGATCGTCGAATTCCCCCTGCCCGAGGCATTTCTGCAGGCACAGATCGACGAGCACTTCGCAGATGGTCACGGCGATGACGACCACCGTGCGGAGATCGAGAACACGACTCGCACCTCGTTGAAGACCCAGTTGATCCTCGACAAGATCGCTGACACCGAACAGGTCGAGGTGGATCAGAGCGAATTGGTGCAGTGGCTCATGCAGCAGGCACCCCGCTACGGCATGTCGGTGGAGCAGTTTGCGAACGCTCTCGCGGAGGCAGGCCAGGTCGGGACCGCGCTGGCGGACGTGCGACGGGGCAAGGCGCTGGCCGTGGTGATGCAGAACGCCAAGATCGTTGACGCATCCGGCAACACCGTGGACATCTCGGCACTGGATGCCGAGGACGAGGATCCGCTCGGTGACATCATCGATGAACTCGACGATGAAAACGATGATGAGATCGACGCCGAAGAGCTGGCCGAGGCTGAGGCATTTGTGGACGCCGAGGAACGGGCCGAGGCCGAGGCATCCGCGTCCGAGTCCACGGACAAGTAACACCCGCCACAGCCACGCCGACAGCGAACAAGGCCGGATTCCGGAATCGCCTTGTCGCATCTCGGCGTTAGGGTCGAAGTGACGACAACCTCTGATACCGATGGGAAGAAGGCTGTGCCCGTGAACGACATGAGCCCGCAGGGCAGAGGCCCTGCCCCCACCCCGATGGGGTATGACGACTCCGTTTTCCAGCGACTACTCAAGGAGCGCATCATCTTCCTCGGCTCGCCGGTGGAGGACACGGTGGCGAACCTGATCTGTGCGCAGATGCTGCTACTCGCCGCTGAGGATCCGGATCGCGACATCTACCTGTACATCAACTCGCCCGGCGGGTCGATCTCTGCGGGTATGGCCATCTACGACACGATGCAGTTCGTCAAGAACGATGTAGCGACAGTGGCGATGGGACTGGCGGCCTCGATGGGGCAGTTTCTGCTCTCCAGCGGCGCTCCCGGCAAACGCTACAGCCTGCCGCACGCCCGCATCATGATGCATCAGCCCTCTGGCGGCATCGGCGGTACCGCCTCTGACATCAAGATCCAGGCCGAGCAGATGATCTACATCAAGAAGCAGATGGCCCGGCTCATCGCCGAGCAGACCGGTCAGAGCATCGACCAGATCGAGGCCGACTCTGACCGTGACCGCTGGTTCTCGGCGGACGAGGCCAAGGAGTACGGCTTCATCGACCACGTGGTCCAGCGGGCCGCCGACGTGACCGGAAGTGGAGGAACCGCCTGATGAACGTCCTTAGCCCCCAGAGCCGTTATGTTCTCCCGGAGTTCCGGGAGCGCACGTCCACCGGCGAACGCATCCACAACCCGTACACGAAGCTGTTCGAGGAGCGCATCATCTTCCTCGGAGTGCAGATCGACGACGCCTCGGCCGATGACGTCATGGCTCAGTTGCTGTGTCTGGAGTCCATGGACCCGGAGCGGGACATTCAGATCTACATCAACTCTCCTGGCGGCTCGTACACGGCCATGACGGCCATCTACGACACCATGCAGTTCGTGAAGCCGCAGGTGCAGACCGTGTGCCTGGGGCAGGCAGCGTCCGCGGCTGCGGTCCTGCTGGCAGCTGGCGCTCCTGGCAAGCGCTTCGCCCTGCCGCACGCCCGCGTGCTGATCCATCAGCCGTACACCGAGGGTGGCGGCCAGGGTTCGGACATCGAGATCCAGGCCAACGAGATCCTGCGCATGCGCACCGAGATGGAGGGCATTCTGGCCCACCACACCGGCCGTTCCCTGGAGCAGGTGCAGAAGGACATCGAACGCGACAAGATCCTCACCGCCGCCGACGCCAAGGAGTACGGCGTTGTGGATCAGGTCATCACGTCCCGGAAGTCCGGCGCGAGCTGACCGGCTCGCGTGGCGCGGACAAATCGCCGGGGAAATTGGTCTGCGCCACACGCCGCGTAAACGCAGGAGTCGGGGTACCGTCGAGAGAGGAAGTGTCGGTGGTAACACCTGCGGAAGGGAATTGTGGTGGCACGCATCGGTGAGGGGGCGGATCTACTGAAGTGCTCGTTCTGTGGCAAGAGCCAGAAGCAGGTCAAGAAGTTGATCGCTGGTCCCGGGGTCTACATCTGCGACGAGTGCATCGATCTGTGCAACGAGATCATCGAGGAAGAACTGCAGGAGAACGCTGACCTGCAGTTCGGTGAGTTGCCCAAACCCCGCGAGATGTTCGAATTCCTCGAGCAGTATGTCGTCGGTCAGAACCAGGCCAAGAAATCACTGGCGGTCGCGGTGTACAACCACTACAAGCGCGTACAGGCTGGCAACGCTCCGAGCCGCCGCGACGACGGGGTGGAGCTGGCAAAGTCCAACATCCTCCTGCTGGGTCCCACCGGGTCCGGTAAGACCCTTCTCGCCCAGACCCTGGCCAGGATGCTCAACGTGCCGTTCGCGATCGCGGACGCCACCGCACTGACCGAGGCCGGATATGTGGGCGAGGACGTCGAGAACATCCTGCTGAAACTCATCCAGGCTGCCGACTACGACGTCAAGAAGGCCGAGTCGGGCATCATCTACATCGATGAGATCGACAAGGTCGCCCGCAAGAGCGAGAACCCGTCCATCACCCGCGACGTGTCCGGTGAGGGCGTTCAGCAGGCGCTGCTGAAGATCCTGGAAGGTACGCAGGCGTCGGTGCCACCGCAGGGCGGGCGCAAGCACCCCCACCAGGAGTTCATCCAGATCGACACCACGAACGTGCTGTTCATCGTCGGCGGCGCTTTTGCCGGTCTGGACCGGATCATCGAGGCGCGGATCGGGAAGAAGTCGCTGGGCTTCACCGCCGAGATCGTCGAGGACACCAACCCTGGTGACGTGTTCAGTCAGGTCCTCCCCGAGGACCTGCTGAAGTTCGGCATGATCCCCGAATTCGTCGGGCGGCTACCCGTTTTCACCTCGGTGACGCAGTTGGACCGGGAAGCCCTCATCCAGGTGCTCACCGAACCGAAGAATGCCCTCACCAAGCAGTACCAGCGCCTGTTCGAACTCGACGGGGTCGAGTTGGAGTTCGACGAGGGTGCGCTGGAGGCGATCGCGGATCAGGGTCTGCTGCGCGGAACCGGTGCCCGCGGGCTGCGGGCCATCCTCGAAGAGGTGCTGCTGAACGTCATGTACGACGTGCCCAGCCGTGACGACATCGCCAAGGTGCAGATCACTCGTGAGGTCGTGGAGAACAACGTCAACCCGACGCTCATCCCGCGTAAGCCGGCCCGCCGGGAGCGTGGCGAGAAGTCTGCGTGACCATCGCGGTCATCTTCAGTAGTACGCGCTCACCTGGGTACGACCGGGAGTACGCCGCCATGGCGACTCGGATGGAGGAGCTGGCAACCCAGCAGCCGGGCTACCTCGGCCTGGAGTCGGTGCGCGATGAGGATGGCCGGGGCATCACAGTCTCGTACTGGGAGTCAGACGAGGATGCTCAAGCCTGGAAACAGGTCGCTGAACATCTCCAGGCACAGGATCTCGGTCGGCAGCGGTTCTACACCGACTACCGAGTCGTCGTGGCGCAGGTGACGCGGGAGTACCGGTTCCCGGATCAGTAAGAGCAGTCCTTCGCGCCGCGCATCCACTGCAGACCGGTGTACACCTCCGTAGGTGCATTCGTGTTCGGATCGACGCCCGACGCCCAGTACTGCACCGTCCCTGCGCCGTTCGCGGCCACCCGCACGGTGTAGGTGTGGGGGTAGCCGTATGCCTCGTCCCGGTAGGACACCGCCCAGGAGCCGTCCGCCTTCTGCTCGGCGCCCAGGATCTCGGTGATCGTCGCCTGCGAGCGAATGTCCGAACCGGAGGTGCTCGTCAGGCGGCAGTACCAGGTGGTGCCGTTCTCGAAGTAGCCGTACCGCTGCTCAACAGCGCAGTTCGGCCAGCCTGCCGGGCAGTCGGTCAACGTGGAGTTCGCGAAGTACCCCTTGACCGCCTCCCACGCGGCGTTGCCGGTGGAGTCGGTACCAGGGGCGGTGAACAGCGGTGGTGTTCCCGGGTTGGTCGGCGTCGTCGGGTTCGTCGGCGTTCCCGCGTTGCCGGTCACCATGGCGCGAACCGTCCGTTGCTTGCCACCCACCGTGATCTTCACCTTCGCCCGCGTGCCGACGATCGAGGTCAGTTGCGCCGGCGTCAGCGGTTTCGTGCGCCACGTCTTGCCGTTGCGCTTGAGGGTGTAGGACGCGCCCCCGGCGATCAGGCGGGCCTTCGTGGGCTTCTTGCCGGTGAAGGTCACATCAACGCGTAATCCATCGCTGATGATGCTCGCCCGCGTTGCGGCGGCAGCGGGACCGACCAGAGCCCCCAATAGCAGCACCAACGTCGTCGCGCCCAGCAAGATCCTTTTACCCATGAGGGCACGATAACGCTTCGGGGTTTAGACCGGAACCTCTCTTCAGGTGCCCATCCGGATCAAACGGTCCGTCTCGCCGTGTACCTCCACGCCGGCACTGGTGCCCGTGTCGTCCAGGATCACCCGTCCAGACCGGTCGGTGAGGCGCACATCGATCTGCGCCTGCAGTGTCTCCTCCACCCGCTTGTGCATCTCCGTGCGCACCGGAGCGTGCAGGAAGGCGCCGTCGGGGCGAGTCGCGCGCAGTTCCAGCGTGCCTGCCCTGCCCGTGACCACCAGGTGGACGTGGGTGTCGTCGATGCGCAACTCGCGCACCTTGGCGCCGGTGTAGGAGGTGAACTTGTACAGGCCCCCGTTTGCCCGCAGCCCTAACAGAAGTCCCTGAAACTCCCCGCGCAGCCACGGGATGATCGCCACCGAGGCGATCAGGCTGATCTGCGGGTCGGTGAAGCTGTTCGAGTGCATCCAGACGTACCCGCTGGGGAAGGCCTGCCCCCAGTCCTTCTCGATGTACCCGCGGCCGCCGTCGAAATCCAGCGTCCGGCCTTCGAACTCGAGCTGGCCGTGCAGCGTGTGGCCGAAGGAGACCACACCGTGGTAACACTCCATGAACGGCATCCAGGCGTACCAGCCCATCGCCCCGGGGGAGACGGGTGTGACGGGCCACGGATCCAGGGGACCGAAGTCGACCTGACCCGTCAAGTCGGGAAGGTCCAAGCGCACGCCGCCGTTGGAGAAGCGATTGGGACCGACCTGCACCGCGAACGTCTCGCTGCGGGCGGTGAACTCGCTCTGCGGGTAGGGCATGTACCAACTGCGCCCCGTCGCACCATCGAGGACCTGCACGAAGGCCTCGTGCGGGCCGTCCGCCTCCTGCGCCAGGAAGACGCCAGGAATCAGGGCCAGTCGTGCCTCCTGGCGGGCGTCCACGAGCTTGACGTACCACCCTTCGAAGTACTTCGTGCGTTTCCCATGGCCGTGGTAGCCAGCAGGGGTCAGGACGTTTCGCATGAAGCCAGCCTGCCAGGTCAGTTCAGCGGTGGCCGTCGAGGGCGAGTTACGCAGGTGTGGCGGGCCGCGAGTGGCGGACCAATTCGAGGCTCAACAGCAATACCCGCAGATCCTCGGCAAGGCGCTCCCGGCGCTCGGGGTCGATCCCGGAGAGCAGTTCGGCTTCCAGCTTCAGGTGTTGCGGTATGAGGGTGTTGATCGCTGCCAGCCCCTCATCGGTGAGCCCGACCCACCGGACCCGCCCGTCCGCCGAATCGTTGTGACGGCTCACCAGACCTAAGCGCACGAGGTGATCAACCCGGGGGGTGATACTTCCTGGCGTCAGACCCAGTTCGTCGGCCAACTGGCCGTGGGTGAGCCGGTGTGGCCAAGCGCCGCGACGCAGGGTCGCAAGCACCGGGAAGTCGGCCTGGGTGATCCCGGCGGCGCTGAAGACGCGCGTTTGCTCGGCCTCTACGATCGCGCGAATCCTGGCCATTCGGGCGATGACGGCTACCGGCGAGACGTCGAGTTCGGGCCACACCTTTTCCCACTGGGCCAGAACCCGCGAGATCGAATCGTCCACGCCTCGAGACTAGTGGTAGAAAGTATTTTGATATCAAACTATTCAGGAGATGACATGTACTCAGTCGCTGTCGTGGGCACTGGGCGGATCGGAATGGCACTGGCAACGGCATTCGCATCGGCGGGACTCGAGGTGGTCATCGGCAGTCGAACGCCGCAGGCAGTCGCTGCGGGCGCGCTACCGGTCGTCAGTCTGCCGCAGGCCCTGGACGTCGCCGATGCCGTCGTTCTCGCTGTCCCGGGGTCTGCTGTCGGTGCCTTGTTGGAGGAGTACCGACCTCGATTGCAGTCGGCAGCCGTCATCGACGCGACCAATAGCGTCGGCTCTGGTCGCATGCATCATGCGGCGGATGCAGTCGGGCTGTCGTACTATCGGGCCTTCAACACCCTCGGCGTGGAGAACTTCGAACAGCCAACGTTCGGCGAGGAACCTGCAGACCTGTTCTACAGCGGCCCGCCAACCCACAAGGACATGGTGGAGGCCTTGATCGCAGCCGTGGGTCTGCGCCCTGTGTATGTCGGCGACGGCCCCGCCAGTGCCGACCTGCTGGACGGGATCACTCGGCTGTGGTTCGCGCTGGTCCTGCAGCAGGGTCACGGCCGCCACCTGGCGCTGCGCATGCTCACATGAGCACCACCCGCCTCGTGGTGGACCGGTCGAGCCATCGGGTCGCGCCTCTGGAACTGTTCTTCGATCTCGTGTTCGTCTATGGGATCAGCCAAGTGACCGCGTATCTGGCGTACGATCACTCGGCCGTGGGCTTCCTGCGAGGGCTGCTACTGGCCGGGCTGCTCTGGTGGGCATGGGTTGCCTACAGTTGGCTGGGGACCTCAGTGCGGGTGGGTAATGGCTGGGTGCAGACCTCGCTGTTCGTGGCGATGGCGGCTCTCATGGTGCTGGCCGTGCTGATGCCCGCATTCTTCGACGAACAGCGCGGCGCCTCGCTGGCCATGGTCGCCGCTGCGGCCTATGTGGTGGTGCGCCTCATGCATATCATCGTGTTCGCCATCGCCGGTCGGGACGACCCCGGCATCCGGCAGGCGGTGGCCCGGTTGGCGTGGACGGTCGTCTTGGCGGCCATCCTGCTCATCGTTGGGGCGTACCTCGGAGGTGCTTGGCAGATGGGGATGGTCTGCGTCGCCCTGGGCATCGACCTCGTCGGCCCGTTCCTGGGTGGCGGTCGTGGCTGGCAACTGGCTCTGGGCCACTTCTCCGAAAGGCACTCGTTGATCGTGATCATCGCGCTGGGAGAGAGCATCGTGGCAATCGGGCTCGGAGCCGCTGACGTGCCGGCCGGACCGGCGCTGCTGGTGATGGTCGGCCTGGGGGTTGCCGTGGCGTGCGCCCTCTGGGTCAGCTATTTCGACGGGTCCGCCGAGGCCGTGGAGCACGCCATCGATGCCCGGACTGGTCTCGACCAGGTCACCACGGCCCGCGACGTCTACTCGTACCTGCACTTCCTGCTGGTCAGTGGCCTCATCCTCATCGCGCTGGCGATGAAGTCCGGGCTCAAGGGCACCCACGATGGGCTGAGTGCTCCGCTGGCCGGTTATGCAAGCGTTGCCCTAGGAGCGGGCCTGTTCCTGTTCCTCGGCGGACTGGGGTTGATCCGGCGGCGCGCGGGCACCGCGACCAACTTCCCAGAGATGCTGGTCGCGGTGATCGCTCTCGCGCTCATCCCGCTCGGACCGGTGATTCCGGCCATCATGAGTGTCGCTGTTGCCTGCGGGGTGGCGATCGGGTGGCGGACTGTCAGGAGAGCGTGAATGGGTCCCGGCTGGACTGTCAGGTCAGCTCGGCGATCACCGACAACTCGTCTGCCTCCTGCACCTGCAGGCCTGTGTCCAGGCCGCCGGCCGCTTGCAGATCGGCGGCCGCTGCCTGTGCCTGCGCAGCCTGCGCGGCGGGCGCCTTGACCATGGCGTGGGCCAGCCGTGCGCGCATCGAGACCTTGTGGTCGCTCTTGACCTTGCGCAGCGCGGACAACACCTGACCGGCGGTGACCAGTACGCCAGGGTCGCCACCGGTGGGCAGCTCCTCGACGGCGGGCCACGTGGCGGTGTGCACACTGCCCTCCTGCCACCAGGACCACACCTCTTCGGTGACGAACGGCAGGATCGGCGCGAACAATCGCAGCTGCACGCTCAACGCCTGCGCCAGTGCAGCGCCCGCAGACGCAGCAGCCTCGGGACCCTGGCTGCCGTGGGCACGTTCTTTGACCAACTCGATGTAGTCGTCACAGAAGGACCAGAAGAACGTCTCGGTCACCTCCAGCGCGCGGGTGTAGTTGTAGTCCTCGAACGCTGCGGTCGCTGCGTCCACCACCTCGCGCAGACCAGCCAGCATCGACTGGTCGACGGCCTCGGTGACCGGGGCGTTCGGGTCTCCAGCGAACGACAGGGCGAACTTGCTGGCATTGAGGATCTTGATGGCCAGGCGTCGCCCGATCTTCATCTGCCCCTCGTCGAAGGCCGTGTCGGTGCCCGGCCGGCCGCTGGCCGCCCAGTACCGCACGGCATCGGCGCCGTAGGAATCCAGCAGGCCCATGGGGGTGACCACGTTGCCCTTGGACTTCGACATCTTCTTGCGGTCCGGGTCGAGGATCCAGCCGCTGATCCCGGCGTGCGACCAGGGCAGGCAGTCGTCCTCCAGATGCGAGCGCACCACCGAGGAGAACAGCCAGGTCCGGATGATCTCATGGGCCTGCGGGCGCAGATCCATCGGGAAGACCCGCTGCCACAGGTCCTCGTCGTACCCCCAGCCGCCGGCGATGTGGGGGGTCAGCGAACTCGTCGCCCAGGTGTCCATGACGTCGGGATCGGCCACAAAACCGTTTGCCTGCCCGCGCTGATCCTCGGTGTAGCCGGCCGGTACCTGATCCTGCGGGTCGATCGGCAGATCAGCCTCGTCGGGCAGCAGGACGGCTGAGTAGTCCGGATTGCCGGAGGCGTCCACGGCATACCAGATCGGGATCGGCACGCCGAAGAATCGCTGGCGAGAGATCAACCAGTCGCCGTTGAGTCCCTCGACCCAGTTGCGGTAGCGCACCTGCATCCGCGGTGGGTGCCAGTCGAGTTCGGCGCCCCGGGCGATCAGGGCCTCGCGCAGGGCTTCGTCGCGACCGCCGTTGCGGATGTACCACTGCCGGGTGGTCACGATCTCCAGCGGCTTGTCGCCCTTTTCGAAGAACTTCACCGGGTGGGTGATCTCGCGGATCTCCCCCACGAGATCCCCGGACTCACGCAGGAGTTCGGCCATGCGTTGCTTGGCGCTGAACATGGTCTTACCGGCCAGCTCCTCGTAGGCGCCGCGGCCCTGCTCGGTGGTGATCCAGTCGGGAACAGCCGGAATCACCCGGCCGTCCCAGCCGACGATGGGTCGCGTGGGCAGTTGCAGTTCGCGCCACCAGGTGACGTCGGTGGTGTCGCCGAACGTACAGATCATGGCGATCCCGGAACCCTTCTCCGGGTCGGCGAGTTCATGGGCCACGACGGGCACCTCCACGCCGAACACCGGCGTGGTGACCGTCGTGCCGAACAGCGGCTGGTAGCGCTGGTCATCAGGGTGGGCCACCAGCGCCACACAGGCCGCCAGCAGTTCCGGACGGGTGGTCTCGATGAAGATCCGCTCGTCGCCGTGGTGGAAGCCGACCCGGTGGTAGGCACCGGGCCGCTCCCGGTCCTCGAGCTCAGCCTGCGCCACGGCGGTGCGGAACGTGACGTCCCACAGCGTCGGCGCCTCCGACTGGTAGGCCTCGCCGCGGGCCAGGTTATGCAGGAATGCGCGCTGGGAGACGGCCCGGGCGCGGGTGTCGATCGTCTGATAGGTGTGGTCCCAGTCCACGGACAGGCCAAGCCGGCGCCACAGATCCTCGAAGGCCTTCTCGTCCTCCTCGGTCAGCCGCTCGCACAGTTCCACGAAGTTGCGCCGCGAGATCGGCACCTGCGTCTTCCCGCCCGGCTCCACCTCCAGTTCGGGGTCGTAATGCATCGACGGTTCGCACCGCACCCCGAAGTAGTTCTGCACCCGGCGCTCGGTAGGCAGGCCGTTGTCATCCCAGCCCATCGGGTAGAAGACCTCCAGGCCGCCCATCCGCTTGTAGCGGGCGATGCAGTCGGTGTGGGTGTAGCTGAACACGTGCCCGACGTGCAGCGAACCGCTGACGGTCGGCGGTGGCGTGTCGATGCTGTACACCTGCTCGCGGGTGCGGCTGCGATCGAAGGCGTAGATCTGCTGGGCCTGCCACTGGGAGGCCCACTTGCCGTCGAGGCCATCCACGCTGGGGCGCTCGGGTATCCGCGGGGTGTTCATGATTCAGCAGTTTATTCGTCCCGGTTGCGACCCTGGGCAGCCGCGGTTGCTCGGCACCGGGTGCGGTGGTGGTGCAGGCGGACGCACCGCGCCTGCACCTGCTGTCCAGATCGTCAGCCAAGCACGTGCACTTGCCTGCGGCAGGGACCGCGTAGCCTGACGGGGTGACAAACACATCCCGCCACGGGGAGTACGACGCGGTTGAGCGGTCGCTGCTGTCCCGCTGGCCGGAGAACCGGATCGCCCCCGACCTTGAGCGGATCACGCTGCTGTGCGATCTGCTGGCCGACCCACAGTTGACGTCGCCGGTGATCCACGTCGCCGGGACCAACGGCAAGACCAGCGTCTGCCGGATCATCGAACAGATTCTGCGCACCAGCGGTCTGCGAACCGGGCTGATGACGTCGCCGGCGCTGCGTGACCTCACCGAGCGGCTGCAGGTCGACGGCGAACCGCTGCCTACCGACCAATTCGTGGACATCTACCGCCAGGTCGAGCCCTACCTCGACATGGTCGACGAGCGATCCGTGGCGGCGGGTGGGCCGCCGATGACCATGTTCGAGGTGATCACGGGTATGGGGTACGCGGCGTTCGCCGACGCTCCCGTGGATGTGGCCGTGGTCGAAACCGGTATGGGCGGGCGCTGGGATGCCACCAACGTCAACCGCGCGGACGTGGCCGTGATCACCCCGATCGGGATGGACCACGTGGACTATCTCGGTGACACGCTGACGTTGATCGCAGGGGAGAAGGCCGGCATCATCAAACCGGGCGCGACCGTTGTGCTGGCCGAGCAGGATCCCGTGGCACTGGCGGTACTGATGCAGGCCGCCGACGATGCCCAGGCCCGGGTGCTGCTGCCGGGCGTGGACTACGAGCTGATCTCCAGGGGTCTGGCGGTCGGTGGGCAGTCAGTGACCATCCGGGTGGCTGACCGGGTGTTCGAGGAGATGTTCCTGTCGCTGCACGGCCGGCATCAGGCCGACAACGCGGCCCTGGCGCTGGCGGCGGTCTACGCACTGCTGGGCAGGCTGCCCGACGAAGAGACGGTTGCCGAGGCACTGGGCAGCGTCCACTCGCCGGGACGCCTCGAGGTGATCGGCCGGCACCCGCTCACCCTGGCCGATGCCGCCCACAACCCGCACGGGATGTTGGCCACAGTGGTGGCGGTGGCCGAGTCGTTCACCTTCGACCGGCTCGTCACCGTCGTCGCCATGCTGGCGGACAAGGACGTGACACCCATGCTGGCCTCAGTGGGGCTGGTGTCCGACGAGATCGTGGCCACCGTCAATGACTCGCCCCGCGCGCTGCCTGCCGATGAGCTCGCACAGGCGGCGCGCGCCGTCAGCGACTCCGTACACCAGATCGACGATTTTGATCACGCCATGGTGCGCGCACGCGAACTCGCCGGACCCACCGGGTGTGTGCTGGCGACCGGTTCGGTGGTCACCGCGGGGATGGCCCGCAGTTGGGCGGCCCGGGCATGAGGGTGATCGGCGCCGCCACTTTGATCTTCCAGGCGATGGTGTTTGCCCTTGCGATCCCGGTGGCCGCCGCTTTGCGTCCGGGGGTTGGTGGCTGGGTGGCCGGGGTGCTCACGGTCATGGCGCTGGTTGGCTCTGTGACCGTACGGCGCGGCGACATCGTGGTGGGCAGCGCCACCCAGGTGGTGTCCGTCCTGGCCAGTTTCTTCGTCCCGATCGCGGTGCCGCTGGCACTGATCTTCGCCGGATTGTGGGTGGTGGCCGTGTACTACGGACGCAAGGCCGACGCCGCTGACGCAGCCCGGGCAGCGGGCGGTCCGGGCTGAGCAGGCGATTTGTTCGCAGTGCGTGAAGACAAGCCAGCCTCGCCCCGGGGCCCGTCGGGCTCGCCCGTACCCTGAACACATGGCGAACGAACGAACCCTGATCCTGGTCAAACCCGATGGCGTAGAGCGCAACCTCGTCGGCGAGGTCATCTCGCGCATCGAGCGCAAGGGCTACCGACTGGTGGCACTGGAACTGCGCACCCTTGATGCAGCGACCGCGCAGGCGCACTACGCGGAGCACGAGGGTAAGCCGTTCTTCGCCGAGCTCGTGGACTTCATCACCTCCGGACCGCTGGTCGCTGGAGTCATCGAGGGCCCGGATGCCATCGCGGCGTGGCGGCAGATGATGGGTGCCACCAAACCGTTGGAGGCCACCCCGGGGTCCATCCGCGCGGACCTGGCCGTGGAGATGGGCCGCAACATCGTTCACGGCTCCGACTCCCCGGACTCCGCTGCCCGCGAGATCGCACTGTTCTTTCCGAATCTCTGACGCCACGTCATGCGCGTCCTTAGCATGGGGCGCAAGGTCTGATCGAAAGGTTCTCGCATGGCAATGCTGGCCGATGCGCGGCCGCGACCGCGCCTGAGCCTCGGCAAGGACCTCGCGATCGACCTCGGCACCGCGAACACCCGCATCTTCGTGCGTGGTCACGGGGTGGTCCTCAATGAGCCGTCGGTGGTTGCTATGCGCGGCGACGATGTGGTCGCGGTCGGCAGTGAGGCCAAGCAGATGCGGGGTCGGGCGCCGGCCGACATCGAGGTCATTTCACCCATCCAGCACTCGGTGATCCACCAGTACGACGCCACCGAGCGCATGTTGCGCTATTTCGTGCAGAAGGCGCACGGGCGATCATTGCTCACCCGGCCCCGCCTGGTCGTCAATGTCCCCGGTTCGCTGACCGGTGTGGAGCAGCGGGCAGTGCGCGATGCCGCCTATGCCGCTGGGGCCCGCCAGGTGTTCCTGATCCAGGCAGCGCTGGCGGCGGCCATCGGCGCCGACGTCCCCATCCACGAAACCAGGGGCCATTTCGTGGTCAGCATCGGCGCGGGCTGCACCGAGGTGGCGGTCATCGCCCTCGGGGGCGTGGTGTCCGCAACCACCACCCGCAGCGGCGGCGACGATCTCGACGCTGCGATCGTGGCCTACTTGGACGAGCACTTCGACATCCGGATCGGAGCGGTCACCGCCGAGGAGATCAAACTGGGTCTGGGCTGCGCGGTGCCCGTCGACGGGCTGCCGGCCATGACCGTGGCGGGCCAGGACACCCGCACCGGTCTGCCCAAACAGATCGAACTGTCGGCCTACCACGCGCGCAAGGCGTTGCAGGCTCCGTTGGACGAACTGCTCGCGGCCATCCGGCGGGTGCTTGACGCCACACCCCCGGAGATCGCCGGTGACCTCATGGCCAGTGGGCTGGTCGTGACCGGCGGTGCGGCGTTGCTGCGCGGTCTGCCCGAACGCCTCGAACATGAGATCGGGGTGCCGGTGCGCCTGGCCGCGAACGCGGACTTGAGCGTGGTCGACGGGGCAGGACGTTGCGCCGAGAACATCTCGAGTGTGCGCCGGCTGCTGCTCATCGAACCGGCCTTCTGAAGACATGGCGCGCACCCGCACCGTGGTGGTTGTTCTCGTGGCAGCGTCGCTGGCGCTGATCCTGTGGGATCTGCGCGCCTCCGATCAGACGCTGCGGCAGGTCAGCGCCGACGTGGTGGCGCCCGTGCAGCGCACGGTGACCAGCGTGTTCGCCCCATTCGGTGCCTGGGCGCGGCAAGTGGAGGAGTTCTCTGATCCGGCGGTGCGCAGCGACGAGGCGGCCCGGATCAGCGCACCGGCCGGCTGGGCCACGGCGACCGGACGCGTGGTCGCCGCGGACATCGCCGGCGATCGAGCAGTCGTGACCATTGATATCGGCCGGGACGACGGTGTGCGGCGCAGCAACGCCGTGCTCGCACCGGGTGGGCTGGTTGGGCAGATCACGGCCGTCAGCGGCCAATCAGCGGTCGTCCTGTTGGTCACCGACCCCGGCAGTGAGGTCGGCGTGCGCGTGCTGCCCAGCAAGGAGATCGGGGTGGCATCGGGGCAGGGCATGGACGCCGACCTGCGGGTGGACTTCCTGAGCCCCGCGGCTGCGGCTTCGCCCGACGACGCGCTCGTGACGCTGGGCTCGACCGCAGCTGACGGCATCCCGCCTGACCTGCCGATCGGCACAGTCACCGCACTTGACAGCGCCCCGGTGGCGTCGGGTCGGGTAATCGGCGCCCGCCCCGTGGCAGGGATGACGAGCCTGGAGACGCTGCTGGTCCTGACGGAGCGGCGATGAGCGCGCTGCCCGCTGCGGCGTCCGCCCACGCACCGCGCGCCGTGGCCGTCTGTGTGGTCGGGGTGGCGGTCGCCTTTCTCGTGCAGACCGCGCTGCTGCCCGCGGTCGGGCTGTCTGCCGCAGTGCCATTCGTGTACGCGACGGTCGTTCTGCTGGCAGTGGTCCTGGGGTCGTCGGCTGGGGCGCTGACCGGGTTCGCCGCCGGGCTGCTACTGGATCTGAGCAGTGTGGGCACGCTGGGAGTCGGTGCCTTGTCGGGCTGCCTGCTGGGCGCGGCGGCCGGGCGTCTGCACCCAGACCGCTGGTGGTTCTCAGGGGTGCCCACCGCATCTGCTTTGGTGATCGCTGCGGCGGGTGCGTTCACCGTGCTGAACGCGTGGCTGGGGCAGGTTCCGCTGGTGTTCGCGCAGGGTTGGCTGTGGTTGATTTTGGGTGGTGTTGCCAGCGTGACCCTGCTGCTCCCGACACGGACCTGGCTGCGGGCGGTGGTCCGATGACGACCATGCAGACCCGCCCGGGGCCGACGGGCCGGCGCACAGCACAGCGCCGCCTACGTCTGCTGAAGGTGCTGGTGGCGGTGATCGGGCTGACCATCGCCGCGCGCCTGGTCTGGCTGCAGACCGTGCAGGCCCCCCAGTACCAGGCGCGGGCCGCGGCCATCCAGACCGACATCGTCGAGGTGGCGCCCGCCCGCGGCGACATCGTGGACCGCAACGGCATCATCCTGGCGGGCAATCGCACGGCCTACGAGGTCGTGGCCGACGCTGACGTCGACGAGCAGACACTGCAGCAGGTCGCTGAACTGACCGGATCCGAACTGACCGACGTGCAGGCCCGCATGGTCATCTGCGGTCAGCCCGGATCCCTGCCCGGGACCTGTTACGCAGGGCAACCCGGCCAGCCGCAGCCCGTCGTCGTTGATGTGGGGGTGCCAGAGGCGCTGGCGGTACGGGAGGCTGACCTGCCGGGCATCGACATCCGCACGGCGGCGGTGCGCGAGTACCCCTCCCAGGCCAATGCCGCCGGGTTACTCGGGTATGTGTCGGGTGGTGTCGGACAGTCCGGGTTGGAGGCCCAGTACGACCAGGCCCTGCGAGGTGTTCCTGGCCAGGCCCGCCGGGAACTGACCCGGCAGGGATCCTCGCGCAGTGTCATCACCGAGGCGCCAGTAGCGGGGGAGACGCTACGCACCAGCATCGATGCCCAGACGCAGACGGTGGCCGAGCAGGCTTTGCAGGAGGCTGTGGAGACCGCCCGCGATGAGGGATACAAGGCAACGGGCGGTTCGGTGGTCGTGCTCGAGGCGGACTCCGGTGCTGTGGTCGCTATGGCGTCCTATCCGAGCTACGACCCCAACATCTGGGCACACGGCGTCACCGATGATCAGTACGCCCAACTGACCGACGAGACGTCGGGGCGCCCGCTGGTCTTCCGCCCCATCCAAGCGTTGGCACCACCGGCTTCGACGTTCAAATCGATGACGACGGTGGCCGCGGTCAACGCTGGTTTCGACACCGGGCGGACTTACGAGTGCCCGGCCTCGGTCGTGGTCGGCGGGCAGGTCTTCCGCAACTACGAGAGCCGGGCGTACGGCCCTGTGTCCCTCGCGCAGGCCCTGTCGGTGTCCTGCGACACGGTGTTCTACCGGCTGGGCTACCAGATGTGGCGACAGGACGGAGGGCTGGCCGGTGAGGCTGCGGCCGAGCAGGTCGTGCGCACGGCCCGCAGCTTCGGCCTCGGCGCCCGGACGGGGGTGGACCTGCCCGGTGAGGTCGCCGGTTCCATTCCGGACCGCACGCAGGTACAGACCGAGTATGACCAGCGCAGTGCCGACTACTGCCTGCGCGCCAAGCAGGGATACCCCGAGCAGAGCAACCCGGCGCGGGCCAAAATGCTGAAGGCCTACGCCCGCGATTACTGCCAGTCCGGGTTCGAATACAAGGCTGGCGACGCGATGAACACCGCGATCGGACAGGGGCGCACCCTGGTCACACCTCTGCAGGTCGCAGGCGCCTACGCGGCCATCGCCAACGGCGGGACCCTGGTCACTCCGCACATCGGTAGCGTCCAGGAGGCGCCCTCCCGCGGCTCGGTGGACGCCACCCCCGCGGCATTGACCTACGTGCGTGAAGCACTGGCTGACACGACGGTCACCGGTACTGCCAGTGGTGCGTTCGCTGGGTTCCCGTTGACCGAATACCCCGTGGCCGCCAAGACCGGCACCGCCGAGGTCGCCGGTAAGCAGAGTACGTCGTGGTTCGCCAGTTTCGCCCCCGCCGATGATCCCAAGTACGTGGTGGTCGTGAACGTCGACCAGGGCGGTCTGGGGGCGGCGACCTCGGGGCCGGTGGCTCGCGCAGTGTATGAGCAGTTGTTCGGCATCACGCCATGACCGTGCTCACCGCGCCGCCGCGGGTGGTCACGACCCGCCGCTTCGACGTCTGGATCCTGATCGCGGCGGCCAGTCTGAGCCTGATCGGCGTGGCGATGGTCTACTCCACGACCTGGGGCCGCCTCGTCGCCGACGGTGACCCGCCTGGTTACTTCGCGATCCGGCAGGGGCTCTTCCTCGTGCTGGGTGTGATGGCGGCCTGGGTGGTGTACCGCTTGGACCGGCCGCGGCTCATGGCGCTCGCGATCGGCGGCTACGCGCTGAGCCTGCTGGGGCTGCTGGCCGTGCTCACCCCGCTCGGGACGACGATCAACGGCACCCGGGCGTGGCTGACGCTGCCGGGCGGGTTCACGCTGCAGCCCGCCGAGTTTGCAAAGGTCTTCGTGGTGCTGCTGGCGGCGCTGTGGCTGTCCGATCGGGCGGGTGTCCACGGGGGCGACGATCCGCCAGAACCCAGGGCTGTTCTGGCGGTGCTGGCCGCCACGGGGACGGTGGTGGGCCTGCTGATGCTGCAACCCGACCTGGGGTCGGCGCTGGTCACGCTGGCCGCCGTGCTCGGTGTGCTGTTCGTTGCTGGCGTGCGGCGGCGGTTCCTGGTTCTGCTGCTGGCTTCGGGTGTGGTGGTCGCTGTCCTGGCGTATGTGGTGGGGGCGTTGGATGCCTACCAGGTGGCGCGCTTCACTGCCTTCCTGGATCCGGCCGGTGACCCGCAGGGGGTGGGCTACAACGTCCAGCAGGCATTGATCGCGATCGGCACCGGCGGTGTCACCGGCCAGGGCCTGCTCGAAGGTGCCCACACGCAGGGGGCATTCGTCCCCTATCAGTACACCGACTTCATCTACTCGGCCGTGGGGGAGGAGTTGGGGATGTTCGGCGGAGTTCTCGTGATCGGGTTGTTCGTCCTGCTGCTGCAGCGGGGCCTGGTCGCCGCGACCCACGCCGATCCGTTCGGCACATTGCTGGCCACCGGCATCGTCTGCTGGCTGGCGGCGCAGGGCTTCGAGAACCTGGGGATGAATGTGGGGCTGCTGCCCGTCACCGGGGTGCCCTTGCCACTGGTGTCGTACGGCGGCTCCAGTGTGATCGCCGCCTGGGTCGGGGTGGGTCTGCTGCTGAAGGTGTCGCGGCGCGTTTGAGAGTGGGGGGCGCCGCAGTCCGACGCTGTGGAAGGGTGCCCAGTCGTCGTTGCCAGCCCGCGGACCGCGTGGCCTGACGAAGAGCGCTGTCCGGCGACGCTGCCGAGCGGAAGGATTTGCCCAGGGTTCGGGTCTGGGAGAGGGTTAGAGGCATGACTGCCGTTGATTTCTACTTCGATCCCGTGTGCCCGTGGGCATGGATGACCTCGCGCTGGATGTTGGAGGTGCAGCAGGTGCGCGACATCGACGTCACCTGGCATGTGATGAGCCTGTCCGTGCTCAACGACGGCCGCGAACTCCCCGAGGAGTACGTCGACCTCCTGCAGAAGGCGTGGGGTCCGGTGCGGGTGGTCATTGCCGCGCAGCAGAAGTACGGCCCGGAGGTCACCCTGGATCTGTACACGGCGCTGGGCACCGAGTTCCATCTCAACGGGAATCGGGACTTCGACGACGCGATCGGCAAGGCGCTGGTCGCTGCCGGCCTGGACCCGGCACTGGTCGAAGCCGCTCACAGCACTGAGTACGACGAGGCGCTGCGCACCTCCCACCATCGGGGGATGGATCCGGTGGGTCAGGACGTCGGTACCCCCGTGATCCACGTGCCCGGCCCGGACGGCCCCGTCGCCTTCTTCGGGCCGGTCGTGGCGCCGGCACCCAAGGGCGAGGCGGCCGGCAAACTGTGGGACGGGGTCCTGCTCGTGGCCGCGACGCCGGGATTCTTCGAGCTCAAGCGCAGCCGTGACGTCGAGCCGATCTTCGACTGACTCGTACCCTGTAATGGTGCAGTCCGTCTACCCGCAGCTCGAGCGCGTCCTTTCGCAGGTCCGCAAGCCCATCCAGTACGTGGGCGGGGAACTCAACGCCACGACCAAGGCCTGGGAATCCGTGACCGTGCGCTGGGCGTTGATGTATCCCGACGCCTACGAGATCGGCCTGCCCAACCAGGGCCTACAGATCCTCTACGAAGTGCTCAACGAGCGGACCGACGCTCTGGCTGAGCGCACCTATTCGGTGTGGCCGGACATGGAGGAGGTGATGCGCAGCCACGGCATCCCGCAGTTCACCGTGGAGTCGCACCGGCCGGTCCGTGCCTTCGACGTGCTGGGCGTGTCGTTCGCCACCGAGCTGGGGTACACGAACCTGTTGACGGCGCTGGATCTCGCAAGCATTCCGCTGCATGCCGTGGATCGCACCGACGGCGACCCGATCGTGCTGGCCGGTGGGCATGCGGCCTTCAACCCGGAGCCGATCGCCGACTTCATCGACGCCGCGGTCGTCGGTGATGGCGAGCAGGCGGTGCTCGCGTTGACCGACCTCATCCGCGATGCCAAGGCGCAGGGGTCGACGCGGGCGCAGATCCTGGATCTCATCGCCGCTTCGGGCATCGCCTATGTGCCCAGCCGGTACGACGTCAGCTATCTGCCCGACGGCCGCATCCACCGCGTGGTGCCCGTGACCGCCGACGTCCCCTGGCGGGTCGCCAAGCACACGGTGAGCGACCTCGACGAGTGGCCCTACCCGAAGCAGCCGCTGGTCCCGCTGGCCGAGACGGTGCACGAGCGGGCCAGCGTGGAGATCTTTCGTGGCTGCACACGCGGCTGCCGCTTCTGTCAGGCGGGCATGATCACCCGCCCGGTGCGGGAGCGTTCCAAGGCCACCGTGGCGCAGATGGTGCAGACGTCGCTGGCCGCGACCGGCTTCGAGGAGGCTGGACTGCTGAGCCTGTCGAGTGCCGACCACTCCGAGATCGGGGACATCGCCAAAGGTCTGGCCGACATCTACGAGGGCACCAACACCGGGTTGTCCCTGCCGAGCACCCGGGTCGACGCGTTCAACATCGACCTGGCCAACGAACTGTCGCGCAACGGCCGCCGCTCCGGGCTGACCTTCGCCCCCGAGGGTGGGTCGGAGCGGATGCGCAAGGTGATCAACAAGATGGTCACCGAGGAGGATTTGATCCGCACGGTCGCCGCCGCCTACGGGGCCGGCTGGCGGCAGGTGAAGCTGTACTTCATGTGCGGGCTGCCCACCGAGACCGACGACGACGTCCTGCAGATCGCCGAGATGGCCAAGAACGTGATCCGGACCGGCCGGGAGGTGTCCGGGCGGCGCGACATCCGCTGCACTGTGAGCATCGGTGGCTTTGTGCCCAAACCGCATACCCCGTTCCAGTGGGCCGCCCAGTTGGGGTGGGAGCAGACGGATGACCGGCTGGCCAAGTTGCGCGATGCGATCCGTTCCGACCGCGACCTGGGCAAGGCCATCGGCTTCCGCTATCACGACGGGCGACCCGGCATCGTTGAAGGCCTGCTCGCCCGCGGCGACCGCCGGGTGGGGGCCGTCATCGAAGAGGTCTGGCGAGATGGCGGGCGCTTCGACGGGTGGAGCGAGTACTTCTCGTTCGACCGCTGGATGAGTGCTGCGCAGCGCGCTGGTGTGGACGTCGACTGGTACACCACCCGTGAGCGGGACCTTTCTGAGGTGCTGCCGTGGGACCATCTGGATTCGGGCCTCGACAAAGAGTGGCTCTGGCAGGACTGGCAGGACGCCGTGGACGAGGTCGAGGTCGAGGACTGTAGATGGTCGCCCTGTTTCGACTGTGGGGTATGTGACCAGATGGACACCGAAATCCAGATCGGCCCGACGTCGCTGCCCATCGTGCGGGCGCGCTGATGGCACGTCGCACACCGGATCGGGTGTACGTGCCCCCCGTGCAGACGCTGCAACTGCGGTATGCGAAGCGAGGCCGGATGCGGTTCGCTTCGCATCGCGACTTCCAGCGGGCATGGGAGCGGGCGCTGCGCCGGGCCGCGGTGCCGATGGCCTACTCGGCGGGCTTCAGCCCCCACCCGAAGATCTCCTACATGGGGGCTGCGCCTACCGGTGCGGCCAGTGAGGCCGAGTTCCTGGAGTTCGGTGTCGTGCAGAAGATCGATCCGGTGGCGGTGGCGCAGGAGTTGGACGCCTCGTTACCCGACGGACTGGACGTGGTGACGATTGTGGAGGCGAGTGCACCCCTGTCCGAGGTGCTGAAGGCTAGCCGCTGGCGTCTGGAGTTCCCGTTCGACGTCGAGGAGGCGGTGGCGGCCTTCGCGGCGAAGGAGAGCGTGGAGGTCGAGCGGATCACAAAGGCCGGTCGGCGCACGATCGATGTGCGGGCCTTGTGCTCGGCGTTTGAGGTGGCGGGGCCGGTCCTGGAGGTCACGGTGCAGCACGCGGAACCCACCCCCGGCCGGCCGAGGTGGTGCAGGCGCTGGGCCTGGGCGAGACGACGGTGTTAGCTACGCGACTGTCGCAGGGTGTTGTGGAGGGCGGCGAGGTTCGGCTGCCCTTCTAGAGCGAATCGGCACACGGTGCTATTTCGCACGGCGTGTCGCAGCAACAACCGCCCATTTGCTGGGGTGCGTGGCCGCCGGCAAGCCGTGCCCACTTCGCCTGTCAGACCCTCTTCGTAGACTCGAGCCTGTGGCAAAGCGACTGTTCTCAAGCGAATCCGTGACTGAGGGGCATCCCGACAAGGTGGCCGATCAGATCAGCGACACCGTGCTGGACGCGATGATCGCCGACGACCCCCATTCCCACGTGGCGGTCGAGACCCTGGTGACTACCGGCCTGGTGGTGGTCGCGGGCGAGGTCGACACCAAGACGTACGTGGATATCCCCAAGGCGGTGCGCGACTGCATCCTGAGCATCGGCTACGACTCCTCTGACAAGGGTTTCGACGGGCGATCGTGCGGGGTCTCAGTGGCCATCGGGGAACAGTCCGCCGACATCCGGATGGGAGTCGACGACGCCTACGAGGAGCGCATCGAACACAGTTCCGATCCCCTGGACGCCCAAGGTGCCGGGGATCAGGGGCTGATGTTCGGTTACGCGTGCACCGACACCCCACAGCTCATGCCACTGCCCATCTCCTTGGCACACGCGATGAGCCGGCGCCTCAGCGACGTTCGCAAGTCAGGGCAGGTGCCCTACCTGCGCCCGGACGGCAAGGTGCAGGTGACGATTGAGTACGACGGCGCGAAACCCGTCGCGGTGAACACGGTCGTGGTCTCCAGCCAGCACATGGACGACATCGACATCCCCACGCTGCTGGCCCCCGACGTCGAGGAGTTCGTCATCCGGCCCGAGCTTGCGGCGCTGGACCTCGACACCTCCGACGTGCGGATCCTGGTCAACCCCACCGGCCGGTTCGTGGCCGGAGGTCCCGCGGCCGATGCCGGAGTCACTGGCCGCAAGATCATCGTCGACACCTACGGCGGGATGGCCAGGCACGGTGGCGGGGCGTTCAGTGGCAAGGACCCGTCGAAGGTGGACAGGTCTGCCAGTTACGCCATGCGGTGGGTGGCCAAGAATGTGGTCGCTGCAGGCCTCGCCACGCGCTGTGAGGTGCAGGTGTCCTACGCGATCGGCACCGCCCATCCGGTGGGCCTGTTCGTGGAGACGTTCGGGACGGGGGTGGTCCCTGACGGACAGCTCGAGGATGCAGTGACGCAGGTGTTCGATCTGCGGCCGGCCGCGATCATCCGCGACCTCGATCTGCTGCGCCCCATCTACGTGAGCACCGCCGCGTACGGCCACTTCGGCCGCGAGGAGTTCACCTGGGAGCGCACCGACCGTGTGGACGCGCTGCAGGCGGCGCTGAAGTAAGTGGCCGATGTCGCGCGGGTCGCGGTGGAGTCCCCGCTGCCGCACCTGGATCGGCTGTTCGACTTCTCGATCCCGCAGCCCCTGGACGATGTTGCCCGACCGGGTTGTCGGGTCCGGATCCGGCTACGGGGGCGCAAAGTCACCGGTTGGCTGATCGAGCGCGGACCCGCCGAGTTCGAAGGCACTCTGCAACCGCTGCTCGACGTATTGGGCCCCCCGGTCCTGACACCCGAGCTGGTACAACTGAGCCGGTTGGTGGCCGACCGGTACGCCGGCTCGCTGGCCGACGTCTTGCGTTTCGTGGTGCCGCCTCGAGTGAAGGCAGTAGAGGGTCGCGAGTCCGAACCTGCAGCCGAACCCCGGACCGCGGACCTGACCGCCTGGGCCGACTACCCACTGCCGACCACGGGTGCTGCGAGTTGGATCTGCCATCCCTACGACGACCCTTTCGGCATGCTCGCCGAGCAGGCGCTGGCCTGCGCCGCACGAGGCCAGGCAGCGGTCCTTGTGGTGCCCGACGCCCACGACGTGGCCAGGCTACGCAGCCACCTGCCCGCGGCGGCCGTGCTCACCGGGGAACTGTCCAATCGGGTTCGGTACCGGACCTACCTGCAGATCCTGGCTGGCGCGAGAACCATCGTCATCGGCACCCGGTCGGCGGTCTTCGCACCGGTGCCGAATCTGGGCCTCATCGCAGTCTGGGACGACGGCGACGACGTTCTCGCCGAACCCCACACGCCTGGCTGGCACGCCCGCGAGGTGGCCGCGCTGCGGGCCTGGCAGGAAGACGCCCAGGTGATCATCGGTGGCTACGCCCGCACGGCCGCCACCGCGCAGTGGATCGCCGATGGCCGGGCGGCCGACGTGCGGCTGTCACGTGAGGTGGTCCGGCGTCGCCGCTTTCCCGTCGACGCACTGCATGAACCCGACGCAGACCGTCGCCGCATCCCGGCGCCGGCCTTCGCCATGATTCGCAAGGCGCTGGAATCCGGTGTGGTGCTTGTGCAGGTTCCGCGCGCGGGCGGTGTCCAGGGGCTGGTCTGCCGGTCCTGCGGGCATGTGGCCCGCTGTGCGCGCTGTGGCGGGGGAGTGCGCCCCGACCGGCAGGGGCAACCTCGATGCCGGCTGTGTCATCAGGCGTTCGAAACGTGCGCAGACTGTGGGAGTCGTGAGTTCCTCGGAGTGGGCGCTGGCTCCGTGCGCAGTGCGGAGGAATTGCAGAAGGCGTTCCACCAGGTGCGCGTGATCCGGTCTGACGCCCAGGCCGGGGTGCTGTCCACTGTGGACGTCGAACGCGGCATCGTCGTGGCCACTCCAGGCGCTGAGCCGACGGTTGCTGGCGGGTACAGCGGGGCTGCTGATCCTCGACACCGAGGTGCTGCTCGCGGTGCCCTCGTTGCGGGCGCGCGAGGAGGCGGTTCGGCGCTGGCTGGCGGCGATCGCTCGCACGGCCGTCGGAGCCACCACAGTGCTGGTCGCCCCACAGGATCTGCAGGTGGTGCAGGCACTGGTCCGCAACGATCTGGGCGCCTTCGCTGAAACTGAGCGGGCCGAACGCGCCGCCGCCCACATGCCGCCGGCCTACCGTTGCGTGCGTCTGCGCGGCGAGCCGACGGCACTGGCCGCCTGGCTCAGCGGCTTCGATGGGGAGGTGCTGGGACCGCTGGAGACGACTGCTGGGGCCACGGCACTGCTGATCGCAGAAGCTTGCGTGGTGAGTTCGCGCACACGTTGCATGAGGGCCGAAGCGTCCTCGAGCGAAGCGGCGCCAGTGTCGAGCGTTTCCTGGGCCAGCGCGACGTTGCCGCTGAGCTGGTCCAGATTGCGCAGGTCGTTGCGCAACGGCAGGATTCGCAGCGTTGCGGCCGGATCGTCAGAGGGACGGCTGATGCGCTTGCCGCTGGCCACCTGCTGTTGCAGCTGCGTGTAACGCAGCAGGCCGCTCTGCACGTCGGCTTTGGCCCGCGAGTACATCATGCTCTGCGTGATTCGCATGCTCATGGCTCACCTCCCCAGATTGATGAGAGTGTCCGTCATCTGTTGCGCGACACTGATGAAGCGCGCGGCGGCTTCATAGGACTGCTGGAACTGCAGCATGTTGACCATCTCCTCGTCGATGTTCACGCCGGAGACGCTGTCGCGTTCGGCCTGCATCTGGTCGAGCAGTTGGTTCTGCGCGTTAAGCGTCTTGGTCGCTGCGGACGCGTCAAAACCGACGTCACCGACGAGGTCGGCGTAGAAGTCCTCGACCGTGTTGCTGTCCAGGTCGTCGACGTTGGCGCTGCGCAGGCCGATCATGCGCGCCAGGTTGCCGGCGTCACCGTCGGCGGCGCCGAGGCCCGCGGAGAGACGGTCGGGATTGGTGAGCAGGTCGGGGTTGACCTCGATATTGCTCGCGCTCGAGCCGAGGAAGAACGCGTTCATGCCGATGGCGACCAGCAGGTCGCTCGAATCGCTGTCCGCGAGCGCGTCCAAGGAGAACACCTGGCCGTCGGTCTGCGAGATGGCGCCGGGGCCGAATGACACCTTGACGCCGTTGCCGAGATCGAGTGGATCGCCGGGCTCGTAGCCGGCACCGACGTTGAGCGTCGTCACCAGACTGCCGGCCTGATCGAAGACCTTCACGCGCAGATCCTGCGTCTGGCCGATCTGGCCATCACTTTCGGGCACGAACGTGAACTGGTCGTTGGCGGCGCCCGTGTAGGCACCTTCCACCGAGATCGCGAGGGCATTGTCGCGACCGGTCGCCGCGCTCGTCGACAGGCCGAGGTCGGCGAGTGCGGTGCTCGCGCCGACGTTCGCCAGCGTCAACTGCGAAGTGGCGCCGCCCTGGCTGCTCTGGATCACGAGGCGTCCGCCGACCGTCGAGGCGGTCCCGGCGGTGCCGAGATCGGTGTTGATGGCAGTGGCCAGTTCTTCGGCCGTCACTGCGGTGGGGTCGATGAAGTCGGTGGCCGCGAGGCTCACGTTGGTCGTCGTGGGCGCCGACGCCGGGCCGGTCGTCACCGAGAAGGTGACCGGGAACGTCTGGCCCGAGAGGTCGGACGGACCACGCTGTTGGCTGCCGATCACCGGGTTGGTGCCGCCGAACGAGCCGATGCCGTCCGGGTTGGGATCGAGCCGCGCCGAGAAGTCGAAGCCGTAGCCACTGTCGGCCTGAGATGCGCAGATTGCCAGTCGGATCGATGCTGGCGTTGAGGTGATCGATGCCGGTGATCGCGTCGGCGACGTCTTGCAGCGTGTCCGCACTCGGGTCGATGTCGATGCGCGTGCGTTCCATCTCACCCGTGCTCTCCTTGGTGACCCAGACGTAGAGCTCGCCTTCTTGGACATCGAACATGAAGCCCGATTGGTAGAGCAACTCGTCGCCGCGCGAGCTATTGCCGTTGGTGTCGACGGGCCGTAGGCCGACGTCAGCGTCTAGAACGGGCCAGAGCGTGGCATGCCGGTGCTATGCAGGCGGTTGAACTCGAGGATCGTATTGCGCGCGACCTCGTCGATCCGATCGCCAGAGGCCCGGCAGACCCGCGCGTTCCTGTTGCATCAGCGCCGCGATGCGACCGTCGCGGATCGTGGCCGGGGCCGCGGAGGTGCCGATCGTGAGCTTGGTGAGGCCCTCCGCCCCCTTGCCGACAGACAGCGCAGATGCGCGATCGCCCGACCAGCAGGTGTCCGCCGACGAGCAGGTCGACGCTGCCGGACTGGCGTTCGATCGCGCGCGTGTCGAGCAGCTTGGCGATCTCCTGCACGTGTTGATTGCGCCTGTCGCGCAGGTCGTTGGCGAGCGAACCGTTGGCTTCGACGTAGACGATCTGCGTGTTGAGTTCCGCGATCGCCTTGGCGTGGTCGTTGACCTGGCGCGCGAGCCCGCGCACTTCGTCGAAGGTGCTGTTGCCGAGTTCTTCGAAGCGCGGCGACATCATGCGGAACCCCTGGCTCAGCAGCCGTTCCGGACTGCACCACACCGCCGCGCAGGGCGCGGTCGCGGGTCCGTGTGCAACTGCGCCACCGAGCCAAACAGGCCTTCCAGCGTGTCGGAGAGGCCACCTTCCGGCTCGGACAAGATGCCTTCGATCTCCTGATGCGCTCCTGATCGACTTCGGCCGCGCCGACGAGGCCGAGCTGCGGCTGCAGGCGCCGTTCGATCCCCTGGTGGACGAGGCGGAGATGCCGCCGATCTCGACGCCGCTGCCGATTTGGAAGCCGCGCGCCCCGTCTAGTAGGGCAGCGACGCCGACAGTTCGACCCGCTGGCGCGAGTAGCCGACGGTGTTGGCGTTGGCGATATTGTTGCCCGCCGCCTGCATGCCCATGCGGAGCGGCTCAGCGCTCGCATCCCCGAACCCATTCCGAAGCCGGAGGCTCATGGTCTTCTCCGTCCTCACACCTTGCCGTCGATCAAGCCGGTGCGAACGCCGTGGCCGAGTGCCGCCCGCAGGCGCGCACGTTGGTCGTAGGCGTTGGCGGTCGTAACCTGGAACGGCCTTCTGGCGCGCCGCTGCGGCGGCATCCGCCAACAAGCCGTCGTGGGCCCGTTGCGCGAAACGCAACAAGCGCGTGCCGAGCGCCACTTCCGCGCGCACCGCCCTCGCGACGCTCGTCACCTCGTCGGCCGCGCGACTCAGCTAACGGCCCTGCAGCGTCGGCAGCGCTCCCGCGACGCGGGTCACGTTGAGGTGCAGTTCGCTGGCCGAAACGCCGGCGGCAGCGACAGCAGGCCGGCGATCTGCCGAGCAGTTCGACGCGCACGCGCTCTTCGCCGGCGAGCTTCTCGGCCAGCGATGGCCTCGAGTTCGGGCGACGGCGCGATCGTGCGAGGTCGCGCCGACACCCACGCTGCGCGTCGCTCCTTCAGACCCGTCAGCAGCCGGCGCAACAGCTTCGGCTCAGCCGGAACGACTGCTCGAGCCGGCGTCCTTGGTCATCGAGCGACATCGATGCCTCCGTTCGCCGCGGCCCCGGCCGCGATCATCTTGAGCGCGATCGATCGCGGTCAGTGCGCGGTGCACCTGCTGCTGAGCCACATCTCGAGCGCCTGACGCGTGCCGGTCTTGTCCTTCAGCGCTCCTGCGTTCGAAAACCTGGATGAGCGCGTGCTTGATGCCGATGTCCGACGACTTCGAGATCGGCTCGGACAGGTTCTGGTCAAACCACTGCGCGTAGGTGTCGGCCCCCGGGCCTCACCGAACATGCCGCCATCTTCCCCGCCGAGCCCGCCGGCCGTCTGGCGCAGCGAACCGCCGATCATCGATCGCACGAACATGTCCTCGAACTGCCCGGCGATCTTCTCCGCGAGTTGGCGTTCCTTCTCGGCCGGCCGGGGCGCCCTTACGCACACCGCTTCCAACTCCGAAGGCGTGCATCAGCGCACCTCCAGCCGCGCGTGCAGGAAGCCACCCTGGTCGAGCGCGGTGAACACCTACACAAGTTGCGCGGGCGTCAGACCGAGCTTCTCCAAGATTGGCCAGCAGTTCGGAGACGGTGGCCCCGCCGCCGACCTTCTTCAGCGCGTGCGTCTGGTCCTGGACCTCGACGCGGCTGCTGCCGATCCGGTCGGTCGTGCCTTGCGCGAGTGGATTGGGCTGCACGACGTCTTCTTCGTTGACGATGGCGATCGTGAGCTCGCTGAGGCCGACGACGCACGGGCTGATCAGCACGCCTTCGCCCGCGAGCACCGTGCCGCTGACCTGATCGATCATGATCTTGGCCGGGTTCTCGACCGCGACGCGCGTATTGCCGACGAGGTTCAGGATGCGGATCGCGTTCTGGTCGGTGCGTTCGTCCTCGGGCAGTTCGATGCGCACGAGGGAGGTGTCGACCGGCATGACCCTGGCGTTGGTGCCGTCCAGGGCTGCCGCGATGCCCGAAGCGATCGAGGCCGCGTTGTAGGGGCTCGGATTCAGCAGCTGCAGTTCGAGGGCGCCCGACTCGCTGTAGAACGAGCTCTCCTGTTCGCGCACGACGAGGCCGGCGTTGAGGCACCAGCCGGTCGGACCGGGGTTCTTGGCGAGGTCGACTGTGGCGCCCTTGGCCACGTAGCCAGTCACGGTGACCGCGCCTTGGGCCACCACGTAGGTCTGCCCGTCGACACCCTTCAGCTCGGCGCGCAGCAGTTCGCCACCGCGCAGCGAACTGGCGTCCGTCATGACTTCGCACTTCACGTCGAGCTGCTGGCCTTCCTTGGCGAACGGCGGCAACGTGCAGGTGAGGGTCACCAGCGTGCACGTGCCACCGACGACGTCGGCGATCGTGAGGTTGAGCCCGTTCTGGCGAACGATGTTGAGCAGCGCCTGGCGGGTGCCGCGATCACTCGAACCGGTCTTCGCAAGGCCCGTCACGATGCCGATGCCGATCAGCTGGTGCGGCATGCTGTTGTGCAGGTGAGTGATGTTGCGGATGCGCGGCGACAGGATCGTCTCACCGACGTTGTTGCGCGCGGCGCCTAGCGACGTGGCCGTGGCCGTAGCGGGCGCCGTCACGGGCGCTGGCGCGGTTTCGGGGCCAGGGTTCTGCGCCAGGAGTGACGTGGCAGCGAGGAGAAGAAGGGCGAAGAAGCGCATGGAAGGTTGGTGGCGGTTCGTGGGCTCGGTTGCAGTTGGGCGCTACGGATCAGAAGGGCCAGGCGACCCACACCAGCGTGTCAAACAGCTGGCCGATCGGGCCGCGCGTGACCTGGCGCGTATTGGCGCCTTCGCCGGAGATCGAGATGCGCGCATCGGCGACCTGCGCCGAGCCGACGGTGTTGTTGGGCGTGACGTCGAGCGGGCGGACGAGTCCGCTGATTCGCAGCGTGCGCGTTTCGTCGTTGACCGTGACGCTGCGTGTGCCGGCGATGACGAGGTTGCCGTTGGGCTGCACGTCGATGACGACGACGGCGATGCTCGCCCGCACTTCCGAACCCGAGTTCTGCTTCGCTTCGCCGTTGAAGTCCGATTCCTTGCGGATGTCGACCTTCGGCAGCGTGTTGCTGAGGAAGGTCTTCTCGCTCAGCGTGAACGCTTCGACGCGCGCCGCCAGCGAGGTGTCGTTGGAGCGCTGCACCTTCTCTTCGTTCTTGACGCTGTGCTGCTCCTGGATCGTGACGGTGAGGATGTCCCCGATGTTGCGGGCGCGAAGGTCCGCGAGCACGCCGATGTTGGCGCCGGCTCGCACATAGGGATTCTGCGCCGCGGCGCTGGTGCCCAGAACGAGGCTAAGCAGGAGAGTAGAGATGGCGGTGAAGTGGTTCACTGGAGCATTCCTCACTGTTGCACGACGACGAGACCGGGAGCGCTGACGACGCCGACCATCTGCGAGCGTGATTGCAGATTGGTGAGCGTGAGGCGGGCACCGAGTGGCGCATCGTGGTTGGCGAGAGCGCGCGCGGTGACCTTCACGCGGCCTCGCGTGAGCACGACTGTGACGACGTCGCCCTTGCGGATCACCGCCGGCAGCGCGGTGTCACCGAGCATGAGCCGACGGTCGTTCTGCAGGTCGCGCGCCGCGTTGAGGCCGTTCACCTGCTCAAGGGAATTGAGGAACAGGCCGGTGGCCTGCGCCATCGCTTCGCGGGTGACCGCGCAGTTGTCGGGGCCGAGCGGCGTGCCGGCGCGGATCGGGCCGAGCGTCTTCACGACGAGCTGGTAGCGCGTCAGTGGGAACGTGATCGGGATCTTCTTGTAGCTCTCGCCGTCGACGACGATCTCGACCTCGATGACCGCTGAGTTGGGGCCAGTCTTGTCACCGCGCAGGCGCGCCACGAACTCCTGCGAACGGCGCCCCGGCGGAGCCTGGATCAGTCGCATGCGCTGCGGCGCCGTGAACTCGACATCGCCGCCTTCGAGCGCCAGCACGGCTTGCAGGGCCGCTGTCGCCGCGTCGAGCACTTCCGGCGTGCTCAGATCGGTCAGCACGGGTTGCACTACGATCTCATTGCTGCCGGCGAACTTCAGCCCGCCGATGTCCTGACCGGAGGCCGCGATCGACTGCACGATCTCGGTGCGGGAGATCGTGCGTGCGTGCCCGGCGACGGGCGCGCGGCCGAACTTGATCTTCGCGATCGCCAGCGCGTCGGTGCCTTCGGGCGTGATCTCGCAGAGTTCGCCGATGGTGACGTCGAGGCCGCGCACATAGGTGGTGGCCTTGAGCTTGACTTCGATCTTGTCCTTGTCGCCGCCGCCGCCGCCATTGCCGTTGCCGAACAGGACGGCGGCGCACAAGCCGAGGATCGCGAAGATGTTCATGGGGGTTCCTTTCGTTACCTGGGACTAGCGGGACAGGTTGGTGGCCGTCGACAGCATCTGGTCGCTGGCCTGGATGGCGCGGCTGTTCACCTCGTAGGCGCGTTGCGCGACGATGAGGTTGACCAGCTCGTTGACGATCTGCACGTTGGAGCGTTCGACGAAGCCCTGCTTGAGCAGGCCGAGGCCCGACGTGCCGGGGGTGGCCGTGATGGGGGCGCCGGAGGCGGGTGTTGGCCGCAAGACGTTGGCGCCCACGGCGAGCATGCCGCTCGGGTTCACGAAGCGATGGATCGTGAGTTGACCAAACGACGTCGACGTATCCGGGCTGCCGGCGGTGCGGCCGCTGACGCGACCTTCGGGGTCGATCGAGATTTCGAGCGTGTCGTTGGGGACCGTGATTTCCGGCAGCACGACGTTGCCACCGCCGGTGACGAGCTTGCCATCGGCGTTGAGGTGGAAACCACCATCGCGCGTGTAGCCGGTCGAGCCATCGGGCAGCGTCACGGAGAAGAAGCCCTCGCCGTCGATCGCAACGTCGAGATCGCGCTCGGTGATTTCCAGCGTGCCCGTCGTGAACACCTTCGTGGTGCCATTGAGGCGCGTGCCCGAGCCGATCTGCGTGCCGATCGGGGCTGGCGAGCTGTTGGCGCCCTGCGCGAGACCCGGCGATTGCAGGGTGACGTAGAACAGGTCTTCGAAGGACGCCTGCGACTTCTTGAAGCCGGCGGTGTTCACGTTCGCGATGTTGTTCGCGATCATGTCCACCATGGTCTGCTGGGCTTTCATGCCCGTGGCGGTCGTGTAGAGGCTCTTGAGCATCGGAAACTACCGGAGGATGTTGGAGATGAGGTTCTCTTGCAGCCGACCGAGACCGGTCAGTGCCTTCTGCGTCGCGGTGAAGCTGCGTTCGACCGTGATCATCTGGACGAGTTCTTGCAGGCTGTCGACGTTGCTGCCTTCGAGGTAACCCTGCTGCACACTGTCACCGGCCTGCGTTGCCGACTGGTTCAGCGGGTCCGTGTAGAGGCCCTTGCCGACCGGAATGAGCGCGTCGGGGCGCGGCAGCGTGACGACGGCGAGGGTGCCGAGCACCTGGCCGGTCGTCGGGTTCTGGATGCTGCCGTTGGGCGAGATCGTGATGTCGCTCGGCGCGTCATCGCCGTTGCCGATCTGCACGGTCTGGCCACTCTGATCGAGCACGGCCAGGCCTTCGCGATTGACGAGGCGACCGTCGGCGCCGATCTGCAGTTCGCCATTGCGCGTGTAGAAGCTCGCGCCCTGGTTGTTCTGCACGCGCAGCCACGCGTCGCCATCGACCGCCACATCGAGCTTGTTGCCGGTCTCGCGCGTGATGCCGCGGCCGAAGTCCGATTGCTCGGTGTAGCTGATGGTCGGCAGCTGCTCGTTGAGCAGCGAATGGAACTGGCTCGGGGTGTCCTGTGCCACGGCCAGACGACGCTTGAAGCTCGTCGTGTCGACGTTGGCGAGGTTGTTGGCGATGGCCGCCTGCTTCTCGGCGAGGAAGCCGAGACTGCGAACCAGGGTGCTCTCTCCGTAGTTGCCCATGATTACCTCACGATGTTCATGAGTTCGGCGAGGATCTGGTCCGTCGTCGTGATGACGCGAGAATTGGCCTGGAAGCCGCGCTGGGCTTCGATCAGGTTCACGAACTCGCGCGCGATGTCGACGTTGCTGTTCTCGAGCTGGCCCGCGCGCACGGTGCCGGCGCCCGCCGCGCTGGCCGTCGTTGCGATCGCGTCGCCCGAGTTGGGCGACTCGACCCACATCGTGTCGCCCGCCTTCAGCAAGCCGCCTTCGTTGGAGAACATGCTGACGCGCAGCGTGTCGAGCACCTGCGTCTGGCCATTGCTGTAATACCCGATCAGCCGGCCCTGGCTGTCAAAGCCGGGATCGAGCAAGGTGCCCGGCGGATACCCGTCCTGGTTGGTGGCGGCGACGGTCGTCGAGTTGCCGAGCATCGCGACGCCATCAAACTGCCCCGAAGTGCCGAGATTGACGCTGCAGGTCTGCGCGCCACTGATGCCATTCCAATCGAAGACGAGTGCGTTGGTGCCGCCGCCGATCACGTTGAACGAACCGTCGTCGTTGAAGCGGATCTGCCCGATCGAAGCCTGGCTGATCGAGCCTTCGGTCGGATCGATGCTCGCTTCGAGGTCCCAGATGCCGGGGTCATCAGCGCTGCGCGTGAAGGTCAGCGTGACGGGATGCGTGCGGCCCTGGGTGTCGATGACGTCGATCGAAGTGACCGCCGTGTCCGGGCCGGTGCCGTTCTGGGCGACTTCGAAGTTGGGCCAGTTGTTGCCGCGCGTGCTGCCCACCGTGTCGCCGACGAACAGGCTCATGTCGGCTTCCTGCTTGTCCGCCGCGACCAGGCGGATGTTGCCTTCGGCGGTGAGTTCCGCCTGGGCCTGGTTGCCGTCGATCGTGCTGTTGATGAAGGACAGCAGGGCGTCGATGGTCGTGCCGTCGCCGCTCGCGCCGTAGGTAAACACGTCGGAGAACGACGTGCCGTCCGGGTTCGTGCCGCTGATCGTGATGCCGTCACCGTCCTGGTAGGCGGTGGTGCGCGCGGTGAGATTGGCGAGGTTGGTCGTGCCGACGGCAGCGGTTTCCGTGCCGGCGACCTGCGTGGCGTTCAGGTCCATGGCCGCGAGCAAGCCCGACGCGCCCGTGCCGTCGTTGAACTTCAAGCGGGCGTTGGCGCCGAGGCGGACCGTCGAGAAGCTGACCGTGCCCGTCGAGTTGTCAAACGTGACATCGAGGCCGGAGATGTCCGCGGCGTCGAATGCGTCGGCGATGTCCGACGCGTTCACCGGACCACCGCCGAAGGTGCCGGCGGGAAACGAGACTTCTGCTGAGCGCCGCCGTTCACCGAGACCATCACGCTCTTGCCGGCAAAGCTCGTGAGGTCGAACTGCGTGCCCGTGCCCGCGTTGCCAGTTGCCAGTTTGGTCGCCGCAGTGCCCGCGTTGAGCGCGACGCTGGATTGCAGGATCTCTTCGAGCGGACCACCGACGCGCGCTGGCAGGTTGCCCTGGAAGTCGATGCGCGACGTGGCTGCCGCCGGCAGGGTGTCGGAGACCGGAATGGTGATGTTGCCGCCGGTGCTGTTGAGCACGCGCAGGCCACTGCGCGAATCGACGAGCGTGCGGTCGGCGTCGATGCCGAACGAGCCGACACGCGTGTAGAACGTCTGCGTACCGTTCGACAGCGTGAAGAAGCCACGGCCCTGCATCGCGACGTCCAGCGAACGTCCGGTGTCTTGGAACGTTCCTTGGCTCAAGTCGGTGTCGACCGTGCCGAGAATGGCTCCGTGGCCGATCTGCAGAGGATTCAAACCGCCGAAGTTGCCGTTCGGGCCCGAGCCCGAACGCACATTGAAGCTGAGCAGGTCGCTGAAGGTCGCGCGCGAGCCGCGGAAGCCCGGCGTGCTGACGTTGGCGAGGTTGTTGCCGATGACGTCGATGTAGGTCTGGTGGACCTTCAGGCCTGACAGGCCCGTGTAGAGTGCGGTGCTGACCATTGGTTCTCCGGAGTCCCTGGTGGTGTCGGGCGGTGCTCGATCGCGATCAGGAAGCAGCGGATTCGGCGATGCCGATGACTTCGCGCATGTTGATGTCGCGACCACCTCCGCGAGCTTGCAGGCGCACGTCGCCGCTCTCGGCGACGTAGACCGACTCCACCTTTGCCGACGTTTCCTGGCCGCTGTCGTCGGCGTAGCTGACTTCCTTGCCGAGCAGTGCGCTGCCCTGGCCGAGGCCCTGCACGCGCGCCAGCACACCCTGGTAGTCGAGCAGCTTCAGCATGTTCGAGTTCAGGTCGCGCTGCTCGTTCATGGTCGTGTAGCTGGCCATCTGGTTCATGAAGCTCGCGTTGTCGACGGGCTCCAGCGGCGTCTGGTTCTCGAGCTGCGCGGTGAGCAGCTTCAAGAACGGGTTGTCGCCGTAGCTGGCCTGGCCAGTGGAGAGCACTCCGGTGCCGCCGACGTTGTTCAGGGAGGTGATGCTGGAAGTGGAAGTAGGCATGTGCGTTCTCTTCAGACCCAGAAGTCGAGACCTTCGGCGGTGACGTAACCGCCGAGTTTCGGCAGGTGATTGCGAGCGGCGGCGGCTTGATCGTCGCTGCCGTTCGACTGGAAGTTGTTGTCGCGTTGCTGGCCGCGGCCACCGTCGCTGCGCGTGTGAACCTGCGCATCGGTGACTTCGAGACCGGCGTCTTGCAGCGTCTGCTTGAGCTCGTCCATGTGGCGCTGCAGCAGCGCGGTCATGTCCTTGTGCTCGGCGCCGATGGAGAGGCTGAGCTTGTTGCCTTCGGTGACGACCATGTGCAGGTCGAGCTCGCCGAGGTCCGGCGGTTCGAGCTTCATGCGCATCTCGCCGCCGCCGGGATTCAGCTTCAGCAGGATCTGCTTGAAGACCGAATCGCGCGCTTCGTCGAGCAAACGCGCCGAGCTGGTCGAGCTCGTGCGGTAACCGGCTGCAACGGCGGCGGCGCGCGTTGGCGTATTGGCGCGCTGCATGGCGCCATCGATGCCACGCCCAGGCCCATCGCCAGCGGACTTCGCGCCCGTGATGCCCTGCACGCCATTCGGCGCGGCGGCCACCATCGGGCCGTTCGGCGACGGCGTGGCACCGCGCACGACGACCGCGGCCAGCAACGTCTCGGTGGGGTTGGAAGAAGGGCGGGGAGAGTCGGCTCCTTTGCCTGCAGTTTCCTGCCGCACCGGCTCTCCCCGTCGGGTTGTGTCCGTTACGTCCGCCGTCGCGGCGACCTGCTCGGCCACGTGCGACGACTCAGTGTCCTGTTCGATGCCGTGGCTCTCGAGGTGCTCGCCCTCTGCCGTAGGCTCGAGTTCTTCGGGCTCGATCGGCGCGGGCTCTTCAACCTCTGGCGACTCGGCCGTGGCCTTCGGTGCTTGCTCGCCAGGCGCCTGCCGCGGTTCCGCGTCGACCGCATCCTGCAGCATGCTGGCAAACGTGTTCTCGCGGCCCGCCGACATCGCGGCCGGTGCCGGCACGCGCATGGGGTCCAATTCGACAGTTCCGCGCAGATTGGTGAGCATTGCTTCGCTTGACTCGATTCCTTCCCTGGTCAGGTAGCACCGCGCGTGCCAGGTTGGTCAAACCCGGCCCGACGACGGCAGAACTGCCCCCGGAAAGCCGGTGCGAAGGCGGATCCGGGCACCTCCCGGCTCGAACGGCGGCGCGCCCGGCATTTCCTGCCGATCCGCCATGCGGCAGAAAGTGCCGGCACCGGCAGGAGTTGCCGCCGTCGGGATTCCCAGCCGCCGCCGCATCCCACGACACTTTTCCGAAACGAACTCTCAAGTGCGGCACGGACCTGCCGATGATCCTTCCGAGTCACCAACGAGAGCGCACATGGACATCCGAAACATCGGTCAGAAGGGCAACGTAGAACGCGGCGGCGACCGTCCCAAGCGGGCGGAAGCGACGCGCGACTACGTGATCCCAACGGTCCAGCGCGACGAGGCAAAGATCAGCGCGAGCAGTCGCGAGACAGCCGCTGCGATCGATGGTTTGACGCAGCGCGCGCGCGCCGGTGACGGCGATCGCGCGGCGAAGGTTGCTGCCGCGCGCCAGAAGCTGCTCGGCGGTGAACTCGACACGCCGGCGGTTCATGCTGAGACTGGCAAGCAACTGCTCGCCGCGAACTTCCTGAGCGTCTGAGCTCCCGCCGAGAACCGGCTCTACTTCCGCGGCGCGGTCGCGGCGAGGATGCGCGAATAGCCGATGCCGTCCGGGCCGGCGCGCGCCGCGATGCGATCGATGACCTTGCTCTCGCGCAGATCGAGCACGGCGACAAACTCGCCACGACCACACGCGACATACGCAAAGTGATCGTCGGGGTCGACGGTGATCCCCATCGGTAGCGGGCTCTGTTCGCTGCCATCGCGGCTGATGCTGATCGCTTGCAGCAGCTTCTTCTCCTTGGCATCGAAGACGTAGACCTCACCACTCTCGGCGCACGGAATCAGCGCCAGCGCCCCGCCCTTCGCAAAGGTCACGCGATACGGCAAATCCCCGGTCGCCAGCTCCGTGGTCACTTTCTGCGTGGTCGGATCGACGATACTGATCGTATTGGCCGCGCGATTTGCCACCCAGGCTTCACCCGTCGCGGGATTGACGGCGAGGCCCTCGGACCCTTTGCCGGTCGGAATGATGACCGGTGGCTCCGCACTCGCCAACGTAAACAGCGCCACATTGCCCTCGCGCACGCTGGTCGCAAACGCACGCTTGCGATCAGGCGACAGCGACACCATGTGCATCGTCGTCTGCGGGGTTCGCAGTTCGCGTTCGACAACGCCCTTGCTGAGATCGACGACGATGAGCGCGCGGGTCAGTTCGGAAGTGACGACCAGATGGGTGTCATCGACGAACGCACAGCCGTGCGGACGCAAGAACACACGAGTCTTGATGCGTTCGGCGACCTCTATCGCCTCATCGTTGAGTTCGATCGTGCGCAGCACCTTGGCGGCCAACACATCGACAACGGTCAGGCTGCGGCCCGGCTCCTCGGCCCCGTAGTTGCTCACGACGGCCGTCCGCCCATCGGGCGAGATCGCGATTTCGTGAGGGCCTTTGCCGGTCGGCAACACGGCGAGTTCTTTGCGGGTGACCGGGTCGAAGATCGACAGCGAATGTTCGGCTTTGTTGCCGACCAGCAGCCGGTCGGTGGCGGCTGGCTGATCTTGGGCCGAGGGGGCGTCCTGGCCGCGGCTGAGGTTGGCCAGCCCCGCCAGACCCGCCAGGGTGGCCACGAACAGCGAAAATGACCGGTGTTTGAGCATCGGCAGCACGCGCCCTGTTACGCACCAGGCGTCTGCGTGTGAAGAACCGGTACGCAAACCGTGATCGCGCTGCCCGTTCGCCAGCGATTCTTCGCCGGCGGGGGGGTGGGCAGCCCCCGGGAATCGGCTACAACTCTGCCGCCCCGCTGATTCGAGTCGTGTTGAGATCCCTTCCCATCTTCGTCACCCTGGCACTTGGCCTGGGCACAACGTCGCGCCTGCGCGCTCAGGAGAACCTCCCCGAAGCCGCGGAGAGTTCCCTGGAGCAGCGTATCGACAAGGCCATCGAGGACTACGAGGCCCTGCGCAAGGACAAGAAGAACCAGCCCCAACGCAATCGGGCCCTATTGTGGCTCGGCGAGATCGACCACGAGCGTGTCTCGCTCTATCTCGAAAAAGAACTCGCCAAAGCCGCGGACACACCTTTTGCCGTCATCGTACTGCAAGCGATCGCGAAGGTGCCGCGCGCGCGCCTGCTTGACGATTGCTGGAACGTGATGAAGCGCGAGTCGGCGCCGATGGGCGTTCGCAATGCCGCGGCGGAAGCAGTCGTCAAGACCGGCGATCGCGGCATCGACAATCTCATCGATCTCGTTCGGGAGCCGGCGAGCAACACTATCACCGAGGCCACTCGCGATGCAGCGCTTTCGGCGCTCATCAGCAGTGGTGGCGAACGTGCCCATCGTGGCCTCGCCCCCGTCCTGCTTGTCGGCTCGCAAGAGGATCGGCTTGAAGATGCTGGAGCCGCATGGATGGGATTCGCGGTGTTCCTCCCGTGGTTTGTCGCGCATCAAACTGGTGAGTGATGGCGACGCTGCCGTCGCCGCGATGGCGTGGCGTCAACTGGCTTCGGAGAACCACGCCAAGGCCGAGGGACCTCGCGATCGACGAGCCCGGAGCGCCTGCCCGAGAACCCTGCGCCGGCGATCGCCGCCGACGTGATCCTCGGTCTGTCGATGGTCAAGGAAGCGGACTTCTATCCAGTGGTCCTGCGCCTTGGTTCGAGCACGGCGGCGCCCGTTCGCAACGCGCTGCGCAAGGCCGCGGACTTTGCCGCGAACGACCCCGCGTTTGTGCAGTTCCTGGCCACAAAAGGCCTCGAAGACAGCAAACCTGCGGTTCGCGATGCGGCGCTGCTGCTCCTGCGCGCGGCCCCCAAAGAGGCCGTACAACCACTGCTCGCCAAGGTGCGCGCGGCCCTGAAGAACCCCAAGCGCAAGTTGCTCGACCTGGCCATCGGCCTGCACGACCTGCTCGCCAAGGACCCGAGTTGGCGTGCGGACCTCCAGGCACTCGCGGTCTCACGCGACGCCGAAGTCCGCACCGTGGGCTCTCCCCGCCTCCTGCTCGAACTCGGCGCCGACAGTGCGCTGGTGCAGGCGCAACAAAGCCTCGGCGACAAGGCCTGGGAACTGCGTTCGATCGCCTATCGTTATCTCACCAAATTCCGCGACGTGGCGTCCATCCCCCTGCTCATTGCGCGCATGGAGCGCGAAGAAGGCCGCCTCGCCATGGAATTGGATCAGGCCCTTTTCGCACACACCGGCACGCGTTGCTGGAAGCGCAAGGAATGGGAGTCCTGGTGGGCCGAACACAAGTCCGGCTTCACGCTGCCGCACCCTGACAGCGTGCGCGGCGGCACCGGGGCCAGCCGGTGGCGGCGGCACCACCGTGAGCTACTACGACATTCCGCTCGTCAGCTCGCATGTCGCCTTCCTCATCGACCACAGTGGTTCGATGCCGGGCGCGCGCCCATCGGCACCGACAAGAAATACACCCGACTCCATGCGGCCAAAGAGCAGCTCCTGCGGGTAGTTGGCGCACTACCAAATCACCGCGTGCAACCTGATCATCTATGACCACGTCGTGCAGCAGGTCTGGGACGTACTGTGTCCCGTCGACGATTCCAATCGCGACGAACTGCTCGCGCGCGTGCAGAAGATCACCTTTGGCGGCGGCACCAACATCTTCGACGCGCTCGAAAAGGCGTCTGGACTCGACCGTCGACACGATCTATCTGCTCACTGACGGCGAACCGAGCGCCGGCCGCATCGTTGCCCCCGACGACATCGTCGACGAAGTGAAGCGTTGGAACCGTTCGCGGCAGATCGTGATCCACTGCATCGGCCTCGGCATCGTCCACTTGGGCCCGTCGAAGCAACTGGCGGAGCAGTCCGGCGGTTCGTATCGCTATGTGAAGTAATGGTCACCGGAGCCGGCGACATGTCCGACGGGGAAGTCGCCGATCAGCGCTCTCACATTCCCGGTTTAGGCCGCTTCCTCTTTGCGACTAGCAAGTCGGGTGACTTCCACTATTTCTTCTGTGAATACCCGCGAGGCGATGGTGGTGTTGTTGACATCCTCGTCTATCCTGAAGAGGGGCCATTCGACGGCGCCTACTGCCAGCGCGTCCGTGACGCGGTCCAGCACATCGTAGGAAACACGGTTGACTTGCTTGCGCCGACCAAGAGCGACATCGCCGAGATGCTGGACGTCCTCGAGATTCCGCCGCCGACAAGCTACGACGAGCTCTTTCGCGCCATCAAGTTGAAGTACGTCAAGTTCCTGGCCGACAAACGCATTGAACTCATCTTCGCTGAGTGTCCCGAAACCGGTTGGTTCAACCTGAATGTCTATCTTGACGAGTTCTTGCGGGTGGAACGGGTCCAGTTTGATGGGTAGCCATCCAGCGCAGCGAAGGAGTCGGCGAGCGCCCCACGCGGCTCTCGTGGCACAGCATACAGGCCATCAAGGACACCAGTGATGCCTACTCGCGAACAACTCCTGGCACACTTGTGGAACGAGGTCATCAACCCCAACCTGCGCACGGACGGCCTTCACAACATCCTGCGCGAGTGTGCTCGGCATCCCGACGGATTTCTGAGACACTGGAGCGGCTATCAGGAGGATGCTTGACGCTGGTGTCTCGCCGTGGGACCGGGCTTATTTGCGCGAGCCACTGCCTACGAGGCGGTCTTTGGGGCTCTCTACGCATTGAACGATCCTGGGGTCGACGATGACGATGTCCTGATGCTGCACGAGAGCCTTCTTGGTGCTGATCCCTCGGGTCTTGAGGGCCGGCCTGGTTCAGCCGGAGGCTGCTCCGTAGCTTGCCACAGCAGTCGTGTCGCACGACCAAAGCAAACGCGAGTGCTGCAGGTCCCTGCAAGTTGGGTTGTGGGGACCAACCGTGGCGGTTCCCCCAGTCCAAGAAAGGCCTGTTACCGATGGCACTTTCGGCATAGGGTCAAAGAAGCCGGAAGATCCTCCAATGATGCGAACCCCCCTTTCTCTGATGCTCTGGGCCTCCCTCAGTGGTTCGTGCGTTCTCGCGCCACGAGAGCAACGGCCGCGGTTGTGGTGATGCGCGCGGGCGGCGCAGCAGTAGCGCGCGACGTTCACTTCACCGAGCTGTACGCCAGCGAGGTCGTTGTGAGCGGAATCTGGTCAGTGATTTTCACTGTTGATCCGTCCGACATGATCTGGATCCGCGAACTCGCATCGCATCACGGCGAGGCCGATCGCGTTGGATGGCCGAGTGGTGTGGACGTTCCATGCGGAGGGTATTTGCGACTTTGCGCGCTACTTCATCAGCCCAGGGTTCAACGACGAGCCGACCGCGCGCCGCACCGCCGAGGCGATCCGGCTCCGGCATGGAACGACCAACCATGGGACTGCGCAGCCCGGCGAAACAGCTCCTGCGAGCGGTGCCGCTCCGTCCGCGGCGGGAGGGCAGACACGGCCAGGCTGTACGGGATCGTGGTCAGGTTACTCCTCGACCGTCAGTGACCCACAGATTGTCACGGAGCGAGTGGTGGCCTTCGCTCGTGAGTATCTCCACCAAGCATTACTCGGGCCGGTGCGGTATCGGGTTTGTCCTTGCCAGTTGTGCGACGACCACCGGAAGCTCGACGAGCATGTGTATCCCGAGGACGGACACCGCCCCGGACGATGTGCTTGGCCTTTGGTCCCGTAGCCACGTCGTGACCCAGGGGATGCTCCTTGGGTTATCCGTTGTCCTGGGTTGTACGCAGAGGGGGCCCTCATCAGGGCGCGGGACATTCGGCCCGAGGCCCGGAATGGCCATGCGCCCGCGGCTGACAGCCGTCGGGCCGCCAGCGCAGCGGCCTGTGCAGCCTCGCAGGTACCCTCGAGTCACTTGCAAAAGGCTGGGGGAGGTTGCCCCCGGAACTCGGTGGTACACAGGGGGATGGCAGCTCCCGGCAGGCTGCTGGACCGCTGGACCCACGGATTCTGGGGCAGGCTCTTGGAGGCTGTCTCTGGTGCGGGCGGAAGCTAGGCTTCGCTGGGCGTTGTCGGCTGGAATGAGGTAGTCTCGTCGGCAAACTGACGAGTGTCCCTGCTCCGCAACACCTCACCAGGGTGGTGCCGACCGGCTTGCTGGCGCCACCCGCGTGCCAGCCCTCAAGCTCCACATCGA
>JBAOHC010000028.1:0-5962 GCA_037046735.1 Candidatus Nanopelagicales bacterium
CATCTGATTGTCGAAGCCATCGACGAGGCGGTGGGAAGTCCTGAAGCCCCCTGAGGTCGTGAGGTGCCGCCCCTTCGATACATCCATTTCGGGGGCTGTCTCGAACCCGTCCGTCCGCCGAAAGCGCCACCGTGGGTCTACGCTGTGTCGTGGCTTCCACGGAAGGCGGCGCCATGAATGCTCGGTGGGCAAGGGCAAGACCACGCTGCTAAAGAAGGCGGTCGTGACCAGTGCGGGAAACAAGGCGGCGGCCAAGGTCGTCGTCAAACCCAAGGGTAAGAAGTACGCGAAGGTCTCAACGAAGAAGAACGGCAAGGTCGTCATCAAGACGCAAGGCCAGCGCAAACTGCTGGTTGTGCTCAGGCTGACGGCCCCAGCCACCGCGCAGGCCAACGCGTACGTGCAGGTCAAGAAGTGGACGGTCAAGCCCAAGAAGAAGTAGCGGCCGAGGTTTGCACAGGGCCAGATTGATGGTTGCATTTATCGAACAGGTGTTCTAGAATGAGGTGTGATCGATCGTGTGGCACCCCTGCAACCGGACCTGGCCGGGCTGCTGGCGGCCTTTGAGGGCCTTGATGACCAGGACATCACCGACGCCCTGCAGGCCCGGGTGCGCGCCCGCAGACGCCTAGAGGCTGAGGACGCGGCGTTCATGCGGGTTCTTCACTCCCGGATCATCGACGCCAACCGCGGGTTCGTGAACGGGGCGACCGCCGAGATCGGGCTGATGCTGGGCATCTCGGGCAGGTCCGCGGAGTACCTGGTGGAGACCGGCTACGAGTTGACTGCCCGATCCCTGGTGTGGCAGGCGTTGCACGACGGGCTGATCGACACGATGAAGGCCCGCAAGATCGTGGCGCTGCTCGAGGACGTCCCCGACCCGCAACGCAGCGAACTGGAGAAGATCGCGATCGGGTACGCCACCGATCACACCCCCGCCCAGTTGCACCGGCGGCTGGTCCGGATGACCTGCGACGAGGACCCCGAGGACAAGCAGCGCCAGGATGCGCTGGCCCGCCGCCACGTCGCCGTGATCCTGGCCGGACACGGCATGGCGTTCATCAGCGCCTACGTCAGCCTGGAAACCGCGCAGGCGTTCATGCAGGGCATCGATGACCTCGCCGGCAACCCGGCCAACGCCGACCCCTACCAGCAAGGCGACGCCCGTAGCCTCGACCAGCGCCGCGCCGATGCCCTCACCGGGTTCATCAACGACCACTCGTTCTGGGACGTCACCGTGCAGGTCCAGATCCCCGCCGACATGCTCATGGGAGTGGAAACCAAAGGCGCGGATCTGAACGGGTCGCCGTGCACCCGCCGGCTGGCCCTGCACCTGGCCTGGTCACCGGACGCCCGCTGGACCCGGCTGGTCACCGACCCGCTGACCGGGGTCCTGCTGGACACCGGCACCACCAAATACCAGATCCCCGCCAAAGTGCGCACCGCCGTACGCCTCCGTGACCGGCACTGCCGCTTCCCCGGCTGCACCCGCCCCGCAGAGTACACCGACACCGACCACGTCATCCCCCACCGCCAGAACGGCCTCACCCACACCGACGGCCTGGCCTGCCTGTGCCGCTACCACCACCGCATCAAAACCTTCGAAGCCTGGCAACTGAGCACCAACGACGTCTACGCCCACAGCCTCACCTGGCGCGGACCACTGGGCACCACCGCAACCACAAGGCCCCACGACTACCGACCAAGCACCCAACACCACCCCCGCCGCGGCCGCACCCCCCAACGCGACTGAGTCGTTGGACTCAATCCTTTGACATCATCGCCACTTCCAGGATTCGCTGTTCGAGTCGCTGCGGTGGCCCATGCAGGCCTGGGCTGTAGCCGCCTGTCAGCAGCTCGACCGCGCAGGCATTGACCAGCGCCATCGTCGCGTCGAGGTACCGCAGGTGCGTAGGTTCGGGCAGCACGAAGTTCACCGGGAGTTTGCCATGCAGCACCCGCGACGCCGGCATGCCTGGACCGAACTCATCTTCGGCACCAAGGTTCGCGAGGATGGCCCCGGAGCTGCGGAGTTCATCCACCAGGGGGCTGAGGGCACCGGCGGCCCCGGTCGCACTGACGACACACCACGCACCGGCCACCGCTGCGGAAACGCGCCCTTGGTCGCGGGCCTGGATGAAGGCGGCTCCGGTCGGCGGATCGATGATCGGGTCACTGTCGATGACAGTCACCCTGGCGCCGGCGGCCATAGCCTGTGCGGCCGCGCCACTGCCCACCTTGCCGCATCCGAAGATGACGATCGAACGGTCCACGAGGTCCGGATGTCCGAAGTGGGCCAGCGCGCGGATCAGGCCGTCACCGGTCCCCAAGGACGTCTCGATCAACTTGATGCGACTGTCATCGACGAGGAACACCGGCTTGGCGCAGGACTCGTAGACGTGTTGTCCCGACTTGGTCAGTTCCACGTACCCCGCCCGAGCGGTGCTGGCCGCCTGGACGCCCGCGCAGTCCATCACCACGTCGTAGTGCCCTGGCTGGTCGGTCACGGGAATTCCCAGCTCCCGCAGCAGGCGCACCACCCGCGGATCGTGGGGCAGCAGCGGGGATAGCGACACCGTGAGGTCAGCACCAGCAGCGATCAAGGGTAGGTACTTCGCGATCGTGTTGGTGAAGACGGGAGTGACGTCCAGCAGACGGTTTCCCGCCAGCGGCCGGGTGCTGGACCACTGCGCGGTCTGCGCGATCAGCGCGGGGTAGTCGCCAGGGGCATACGCGCGGTCCAGGATCTCCCGCAGTCGGGCGGATTTCTCGTGCGCCATCACCACTCCTACCCCGGGCAGATATGCAGTACGGTCCCAAGATCGCGCGTCGCTGTCCCGCCCGGACCACTGGCTCTCACGGCGACAGAGTACTCGCCGGGCGGCAGGGTGATTGCTCCGGACAGTGGGTCGCCAGTCAGCAGCGTCGCGGCACCCGACGGTGAGATAAGCGCTTCCGTGGCGTCGGCGCCCGTGACGGCGGCTGTGATGCGCAACGTGAAGGCATCGCAACGGGTGAAACTGCCGTCGGCAGCTTGATCCTCGTCCTTCATGCTGGCCGCGGTGATGGTGGGCGGCCGGGCAGGAGGCGGGGCCGGTGCCGCGGACGACTCCTGCGGTACTGGTGCCTTCGAGGTAGTGGGTTTCGCCGATGCGCTCGGTTTAGCAGAGACCGACGGTTTCGCGGAGGCCTTTGGCTGTGATGTCGTGCGCGTGGGTTGTGGTGCGAGGGCAGTCGGGGTTGCGACGACAGGAGCCTGCGGCGCGACGGTGGGCGCTACGAACGCGGGACCCTCCTCGACGACGACGGGTTCCGTGGCCGTTGTCTCGGTTGGCTCAGCCACCGTCGGTGTGGATGACGGGCTGGGCGACGTCGCCTGGGTAACCGACCCGGCGATGGTGCTCTGTTCGCTTGGTGAGGAGTCCATCAGCAGGATTCCAACGAGACCAAGGACGATCAACCCCACGCCGGCAAATGCCGCCGGCAGCAGCCACTTCGAGCGCGAACTCCCATCTAGTGGAACCGGGAACCCGTCGTCGTTGAACGGTGCTGCCCGCCGCACGAGGCGTTCGGCATCGCCAGCCTGCAGGCTCGCCACGATCCGGGCCGGCAGTGTGTCGGGCGGGGTGACGTACAGCGGGGCGGCCATCGCAGGTCCCATCGCGGCCAAGGCGGCCCGCCGACGCTGCTCGCAGTCGTCGCAGGACTTGATGTGGCGGCCGATGCGCTTGCGCAACAGCGGGGTGAGCGGCTGATCGGGCGGGCTGATGATCGCCTGAAGTTCCTCGCAGCGACTCCGTGATCGGTAGAGGGCCAGCGCGCTCACTGCGTCGGACAGCCCGGCGCGGGCCCGCGACAGGCGGGCGTGCACTGTGTTCGGGGTGGCTCCCGTGACTTCGCTGATCCGCTCGACGTCCAGGTCGTGCTGCAGGGCGAGGGTGACGATGTCGCGGTCGGCGGGGCTCATGGCGGCCATCGCTTGGCTGATCAGACGGGCAGCCTCGTCGCGGCGCAGACCGGCTTCGAAGTCGACGGTGTCAGCCATCTCGACCACCTCGTCGGAGTCGCTGAACCGGGTGCGACCGCGCAGCGTCCGCAAGCACTCGTTGCGGGTGATCGCGTACAGCCACGGCCGCAGTTTCATCGGATCGCGCAGTTGACCGATGGATCCGGCCGCAACGAGCAGGGCATCGTGCACCACGTCCTGCGCGCTGGCCGGGTCGCGCAGCATGGTCAGTGCATAGGTGTACAACTTGGCCGCATAGGCGTTGTACACCGACTCCAGGCCGCTGGCCACGTCGCGAGCCAGGCCCTCGGCCAGCTGCGCATCGGTGATCATGCTCGTCACGGTAGTTGCTCCTCACGTCCACATCTATAGGAGTGAGCAGGGCCGCCGCGACCAACACTTTTGGGGGCAGCGAAAACTCGTTGCGGAAAAGTGTTGGCCAGCACCAGCCCAGATGCTCCTACCTGTGTAAGCCACCCTCACAAGGAGCACATCATGAAGATCATCCCCAGCCTCATCGCCGCAGCCCTCCTGGCCACCACGCCCGGTATGGCCCTGGCCGATACCCCCGCCCCCAGCCAGACGAACGGCCCGGGCCAGATCGTCGACGTCCCGCTGAAGACGTCGAACCATGCGATCACCGGCACCTCGGCTGATTGGGGTCTGGACTGGTTCACCCTGAACTTCGACGCCACGCTGAAGCACGCGGTGCTGCAGGTGTCCAAGCAGGCGCCCACCCAGAACAAAGCCGGGGTCTATTCCATGGGCGCGACGCAGCCCGTGGCCCTCACCGGGACCGGCGCTGGGACCCCCGACATCGACAGTCTGGCGCTGCCGGGCCAGAAGTACGCCTTCGCGCAGCGGGTGGAGGGCCTCGAGGAAGGCACGACTTACCACTTCCTGATCAACCTGCCGGTCGGCGCCGGCTTCAAGCCCGTCCAGGTGGTGGGCAGCGTGCGCACCGAGCATCACGGCGTCCCCACGATCACCCGTCGCACGGACGGCCTCGATCTCGACTTCACGGCGAGCGGGGGTTCGGCCACCGTCTCAGTGTCCACGTCGCCGCAGATCGTGGGCAGCAAACTCAAGGGCAGCACCGCCGTGGTCGTGAAGGGTGTCCCGCAGGGGGACAGCAACCGGTTCAGCCACACCTTCAGCAATCTGACGCCCGGGACGAAGTACTACGTGTTGACCGTCGCCAACGGGAACCACAGCACCCAACGGCTGACCCAGACCAGCACCAAGAGCCTGCAGGTCTCAGTGTCGGTGGACAAGATCCGGGTCATTGATGACGCCGACAATGGGCTACGCGGTCGCGGGGAGCTGCTCTTCCAGGTGCGCGGCACCAGCGCTCCCACGAAGAGCAGCTTCTGGGGTGGCCATTACGGCGAGCGCAAGATCGGCTCGGGAAGCACCGTCGCGCTGACCGACAATGCCCCCCGCCACGTGTTCACCACCAAAGAGAAGTCATTCACGGTGCAGGTTGAGGGCCGTGAAGCGGACTGGATCACGAAATCGAGCCGCGACTTCTGCGAGGAGAACTACAACCAGCCCGATCAGAAGCATCAAGCGCGTTGGCTCAACGAGAGCGACAGTGGTGCCGGTTGCTACCAGTTCTCGTACGCCGAAACCACCTTCGACCTCGCCCAGGGCTATGCACAGAAGAGGACCTTCATGGTCGCTCGCAGCCCGGAACTGCGCTTTGAGGTCACCGTGACGATGACAGCCAACGCTATGTGACACCTCATCGCCGCACGCCGTGATTCCTCGACATGGTCGGGGAATCACGGCCGTTGTGCGAGGTCAGTTGATGAACAGGTCCTCGAAGGTGGCGACCGTCACCAGGTCGGCTGCCTTGGCGCCAAGATCGGGATCCACTGTGACCAGCGCGTCCGCCTGCAGGCGCGCAACAGCGATGTACTCGGCGTCGCGTTCTCCCGATGGAATGTCCCGGTA
>JBAOHC010000031.1:0-19835 GCA_037046735.1 Candidatus Nanopelagicales bacterium
GTTCCCGGTTCCACTAGATGGGAGTTCGCGCTCGAAGTGGCTGCTGCCGGCGGCATTTGCCGGCGTGGGGTTGATCGTCCTTGGTCTCGTTGGAATCCTGCTGATGGACTCCTCACCAAGCGAACAGAGCACCATCGCCGGGTCGGTTACCCAGGCGACGTCGCCCAGCCCGTCATCCACACCGACGGTGGCTGAGCCAACCGAGACAACGGCCACGGAACCCGTCGTCGTCGAGGAGGGTCCCGCGTTCGTAGCGCCCACCGTCGCGCCGCAGGCTCCGTCGTCGCAACCCCGACTGCCCTCGCACCACAACCCACGCGCACGACATCACAGCCAAAGGCCTCCGCGACTGCCGGTCTCTGCTAAACCGAGCGCATCGGCGAAACCCACTACCTCGAAGGCACCAGTACCGCAGGAGTCGTCCGCGGCACCGGCCCGGCCTCCTGCCCGGCCGCCCACCATCACCGCGGCCAGCATGAAGGACGAGGATCAAGCTGCCGACGGCAGTTTCACCCGTTGCGATGCCTTCACGTTGCGCATCACAGCCGCCGTCACGGGCGCCGACGCCACGGAAGCGCTTATCTCACCGTCGGGTGCCGCGACGCTGACTGGCGACCCACTGTCCGGAGCAATCACCCTGCCGCCCGGCGAGTACTCTGTCGCCGTGAGAGCCAGTGGTCCGGGCGGGACAGCGACGCGCGATCTTGGGACCGTACTGCATATCTGCCCGGGGTAGGAGTGGTGATGGCGCACGAGAAATCCGCCCGACTGCGGGAGATCCTGGACCGCGCGTATGCCCCTGGCGACTACCCCGCGCTGATCGCGCAGACCGCGCAGTGGTCCAGCACCCGGCCGCTGGCGGGAAACCGTCTGCTGGACGTCACTCCCGTCTTCACCAACACGATCGCGAAGTACCTACCCTTGATCGCTGCTGGTGCTGACCTCACGGTGTCGCTATCCCCGCTGCTGCCCCACGATCCGCGGGTGGTGCGCCTGCTGCGGGAGCTGGGAATTCCCGTGACCGACCAGCCAGGGCACTACGACGTGGTGATGGACTGCGCGGGCGTCCAGGCGGCCAGCACCGCTCGGGCGGGGTACGTGGAACTGACCAAGTCGGGACAACACGTCTACGAGTCCTGCGCCAAGCCGGTGTTCCTCGTCGATGACAGTCGCATCAAGTTGATCGAGACGTCCTTGGGGACCGGTGACGGCCTGATCCGCGCGCTGGCCCACTTCGGACATCCGGACCTCGTGGACCGTTCGATCGTCATCTTCGGATGCGGCAAGGTGGGCAGTGGCGCGGCCGCACAGGCTATGGCCGCCGGCGCCAGGGTGACTGTCATCGACAGTGACCCGATCATCGATCCGCCGACCGGAGCCGCCTTCATCCAGGCCCGCGACCAAGGGCGCGTTTCCGCAGCGGTGGCCGGTGCGTGGTGTGTCGTCAGTGCGACCGGGGCCGCCGGTGCCCTCAGCCCCCTGGTGGATGAACTCCGCAGCTCCGGGGCCATCCTCGCGAACCTTGGTGCCGAAGATGAGTTCGGTCCAGGCATGCCGGCGTCGCGGGTGCTGCATGGCAAACTCCCGGTGAACTTCGTGCTGCCCGAACCTACGCACCTGCGGTACCTCGACGCGACGATGGCGCTGGTCAATGCCTGCGCGGTCGAGCTGCTGACAGGCGGCTACAGCCCAGGCCTGCATGGGCCACCGCAGCGACTCGAACAGCGAATCCTGGAAGTGGCGATGATGTCAAAGGATTGAGTCCAACGACTCAGTCGCGTTGGGGGGTGCGGCCGCGGCGGGGGTGGTGTTGGGTGCTTGGTCGGTAGTCGTGGGGCCTTGTGGTGGCGGTGGTGCCCAGTGGTCCGCGCCAGGTGAGGCTGTGGGCGTAGATGTCGTTGGTGCTCAGTTGCCAGGCTTCGAAGGTTTTGATGCGGTGGTGGTAGCGGCACAGGCAGGCCAGGCCGTCGGTGTGGGTGAGGCCGTTCTGGCGGTGGGGGATGACGTGGTCGGTGTCGGTGTACTCTGCGGGGCGGGTGCAGCCGGGGAAGCGGCAGTGCCGGTCACGGAGGCGTACGGCGGTGCGTACTTTGGCGGGGATCTGGTATTTGGTGGTGCCGGTGTCCAGCAGGACCCCGGTGAGCGGGGTCGGTGACCAGCCGGGTCCAGCGGGCGTCCGGTGACCAGGCCAGGTGCAGGGCCAGCCGGCGGGTGCACGGCGACCCGTTCAGATCCGCGCCTTTGGTTTCCACTCCCATGAGCATGTCGGCGGGGATCTGGACCTGCACGCTGACGTCCCAGAACGAGTGGTCGTTGATGAACCCGGTGAGGGCATCGGCGCGGCGCTGGTCGAGGCTACGGGCGTCGCCTTGCTGGTAGGGGTCGGCGTTGGCCGGGTTGCCGGCGAGGTCATCGATGCCCTGCATGAACGCGTGCGCGGTTTCCAGGCTGACGTAGGCGCTGATGAACGCCATGCCGTGTCCGGCCAGGATCACGGCGACGTGGCGGCGGGCCAGCGCATCCTGGCGCTGCTTGTCCTCGGGGTCCTCGTCGCAGGTCATCCGGACCAGCCGCCGGTGCAACTGGGCGGGGGTGTGATCGGTGGCGTACCCGATCGCGATCTTCTCCAATTCGCTGCGTTGCGGGTCGGGGACGTCCTCGAGCAGCGCCACGATCTTGCGGGCCTTCATCGTGTCGATCAGCCCGTCGTGCAACGCCTGCCACACCAGGGATCGGGCAGTCAACTCGTAGCCGGTCTCCACCAGGTACTCCGCGGACCTGCCCGAGATGCCCAGCATCAGCCCGATCTCGGCGGTCGCCCCGTTCACGAACCCGCGGTTGGCGTCGATGATCCGGGAGTGAAGAACCCGCATGAACGCCGCGTCCTCCGCCTCTAGGCGCCGGCGGGCACGCGCACGGGCATGCAGCGCGTCGGTGATGTCCTGGTCATCAAGGCCCTCAAAGGCCGCCAGCAGCCCGGCCAGGTCCGGTTGCAGGGGTGCCACACGATCGATCACACCTCATTCTAGAACACCTGTTCGATAAATGCAACCATCAATCTGGCCCTGTGCAAACCTCTCGCGGCCGCACGGTTACTTCTTCTTGGGCTTGACCGTCCACTTCTTGACCTGCACGTACGCGTTGGCCTGCGCGGTGGCTGGGGCCGTCAGCCTGAGCACAACCAGCAGTTTGCGCTGGCCTTGCGTCTTGATGACGACCTTGCCGTTCTTCTTCGTTGAGACCTTCGCATACTTCTTGCCCTTGGGTTTGACGACGACCTTGGCAACCGCCTTGTTCCCGGCACTGGTAACGACCGCCTTCTTGAGCAGCGTGGTCTTGCCTTTGTAGGCAATCTTCTTCGGCAACTTCACCGATGCCGTCTGCGTCGTTTTGGCTAACGAAACCGGTGCGGACATCCCCGCAGGGCCAACTCCCAGCGCGTTCGCGGCGATCACCGAGAACGTGTAGGTCGCGCCCGGCACTAGGCCGCCGACGGTGCAGGCCAGAGCGGTTGTCGAGCAGGTGGCACCACCCGGGGAGGCGGTCGCGGTGTACCCCGTGATCGGCGATCCTCCGTTGTCCGGGGCAAGCCACGTGACATCGACGGCGTTCACCTGCGAACTCAGCACAGCAGTGACTCCGGTGGGCGCGGCTGGGGTAGTAGCCGGCACCACTGGCGCTGACGCCGGACTCACCGGACTGTTGCCGGCCTCGTTGGTCGCGACCACTGTGAAGGTGTACGGCTGACCGTTGGTCAGACCTGGCACGGAACAGGTCAATGGATCAGCAACGGCTCCGACCTGCGTGGTGCATCGGCTGCCACCGGGTGCGGCCGTGACGGTGTACTTCTCAACTGGGTAGCCGGCAGGTGCGGCGCTGGCCGCGAACGCCACCGTGGCCGACGAATTGCCCCGCGTGGCGGTCACTGAGGCGGGGGCTGCCGGCTCCTGACCACAACTCGGATATCGGAAGCTGGCAATTCGGGTCTGCCACGTGACTGGCCCCGTGGTTTGCACGTATTCAGTGGTGTACCAGAACGTGCAGTCGTCGAGCGGGTCGACGTTCATCGAGGAGTAGTCACCCCAGCGGCCAGCCGTTCCAGTCTGGGAGCCCGAACCGTTGATGATCGTTGATTCGGCTTGCGGCATCTGGTTGAGAGGGTCGGTGTTGCGCCGTCCGGTGTAGCGGATCGACGGGTAGCCGTCGGCCCCGGCCGCCTTAGCGGTGCTGTAGCCCAGCGCCATGTTGCCTGACTTGTCCATCGCCACCGAGCCCATCCAGCGGTAGGTCAGTCCGTCCACGTCGGCCGATACCCCTTGCTGGTGGACGGTCGGCGTCGCTGCTGACAGGTCCCGCAGCTCGATGAACTGGATGCCGGTCTGTGCCGTCAGCCCCAGCGTCCCGTCCATCGCGACGGTGTTGTTGCTGACCAATGATTCGTGATCGCCGAAGTTGCGGTACGCGAGCCGGTACATCATGCGATCGCCGAGCGAGTCGAGTTTCTGAGCGGTCCCAGGCTGTGGGACGCAGAGATTACGCGAGACATTAATGCACGCGTAGGTGAACGGATTCACGGGCACGGTGATCGGTCCGGTGAGGCTACTGTTCGCCGGAGTGCTGAAGTCGGGTTTCATCTTGAACATGGTCAGCTTGTCGTTGTCAGCCCAGTGCAGACCCAGGAAGTAGCCTGGCGACCCTGCCGGTGGTGGAGTGGACCCGTCGACATCCGCAGGCAGCATGCCGAACTGCTCGCTGAGTGTGTAACAGAGTTCTGTGACGGACGATCCGGCCAGCATCGCCGCGCGGTCCCACGCACACATCTTCTGCCCGGCGAAATCCAACGTCCCGGCGGCGAACATGTTGTAGGAAGCGAAGTACGCGTTCGGCCACACGCCGATCTTCGGGTAATCGGGCAAGTCCTGGTACTCGAAGGCGTAACGGTAGTAGGACCCGGTCGGGTCCGAACTTGTCGAGATGGCGACACACTCGTAGAACGGCGCTGTGTATCCTACGTCGTCCGGGATCGAGAACTGCGTGATCAACCACCGCTGCGCGAGCTGGTCATAGAGCACGATCGGGTCGCCACTGTTGGTGACGGCGCAGTCCGTACCCGATCCGGCCCAAACAGCCTTCGCATCCACGGGCCCTAGCACCGAGGCCCCGTTCTTGGTGAACATCTGAAGGGACAAGTTGACCATTTGGACGTAGTGGTTCGGCCCGACATCACCTACGGTGTCCGGCGGGTAGACACTGCTGAGGTTGTTGATGCCCTCCCACTGGCTGAGCACGCCGGGCATATCGAGCCCAGGCAGCGGTGCTTCCGGCGTGACCGTCGGGCCAGGACCATTGTCAATGATCTGTTGGAGGCGGTCGTTCGGGCTCTTCTTACGCAAAGTCGGCGCTGCCGGCGGGTTCGTGGGAGCCAACTGCATGCGGGTCGCCAGAGCAGTCAGTGGCGCCGAAACGCCCAGCGGCTCGACGATGGTGACTTCGGGCTGCGGCCCTGCATTTGCGGCCACGGCCGCCTCAGTGAAGGACAGCGTCGAGAGGGCGAGAGCCCCCGTGACCAGAACAGTTACCCACCGCGGACCCATGGCCCCGCCTTCCGTTGGCTTTCGCCTGACAGCGTAGACCCGGGCAGGGGCGGGACGGGTCACCCGGGTACGAAACAACCCAAAAGGATGTATCGAAGCTTCGGTTGGTGATCAGAGGTCGTCTGAGCCAGCCCAAGTCGCCGGCGGATCGCTGGACGGGAAGGATTCTTCACTGGCCTCATCGACCTCGTCTGACTGAGCGTCGACGGGCGGGCCGGGTTGAGGACCACTCTGGCCCTCGGTGTTGTCGTGGGTCATCGCTACCTCCCAGGTCACCTTGCATCTGCCCAGGTCGCCCGTGGTTATGCCTGGGACCGGTCGAAGCACTCGGTGGCCCTGCAAGACTGGGCCCGTGGTGTCAGATGCGGCCTTCATCCTGGACGACGTCACTGTGGAACGCGCGGGGACCCGGGTTCTGGACGGCCTCAGCGATCACATACATCGAGCCGCGACCACCGCCATAGTCGGGCCCAGCGGCTCCGGCAAGTCCACGATGCTGCGGCTGTTGAACCGGTTCGAGGAGCCCACGTCGGGCACCATCCGACTTGATGGGCAAGCGCTGCCGTCCTTCGACGTGCACAACCTGCGACGTCGTGTCGGATTGGTCGCACAGCACGCCACCATGCTCACCACCACGGTCGGCGAGGAGGTCCGCTTCGGCAACCCCACACTCACCGACTCCGACGTGCTCCGGCTGCTGCAGCGCGTAGCGCTGGCGGAATTCAGCATGGAGCGCGCGACCGCAACGCTGTCCGGGGGTGAGGCGCAGCGCGTGGCGCTGGCACGCTCACTGGCTGTACAGCCTGAAGTTCTGCTTCTCGATGAGCCGACGAGCGCCTTGGACGAGGTGTCGGCGCTCGCGGTGGATGCTGTCATTGAATCGCTGGTCGCTGGCGGGCTCACCGTGGTGCTGGTCAGTCATGACCTCGAGCGCGTTGCCGACCTGGCAGACTTTGTGCTCGTGCTCGACCATGGCCGCCTCGTCGAACGTGGCTCGCCGCACGAGGTTCGGTACCTGCGATGAGCACCAACGCACAGGTACCCGACTGGCTCGGGGTCGGAGCCTCGGTTCTGCTGGTTGTCGTCGCAGTGATCGCCGCCCAGTGGGCGCGTCTGGACCTGACACGTGAATTGATCTGGGCCGCCGCACGGGCCTTCGTGCAATTGCTGATCGTCGGCGCCTTGCTCACCGTCCTGTTCACACGTGCCGGCCTGCTCGGCGCCCTGGCCTGGGTTTCGGGCATGGTCATTGTTGCCGGATTCGTCGCGGCCGGGCGGTCCCGAGGACTCCCCAAAGCGCGCTTCACTGCGCTGACCGCGGTCGGCGTCGGGGCTGCCACGACGCTCGGCCTACTGCTGGCGGTGGGAGTCATCGAACCGGTGCCGTCGGTGGTGGTTCCGGTGGGCGGCATGGTCGTCAGTGGCGCGATGACGGCCACCAACCTCACCATGCGACACGTGGCGACCATCGCCGGCCAACAACGTGGCGACATCGAGGCCCGTCTGGCGCTGGGGTTGCGCGCGGACGAAGCATTCCGGCCCCACCTGCAAGGCGCGGTGAAGACGGCGCTGCTGCCCGCGATCGACTCCACGAAGGTGGTTGGCCTGATCGCCTTGCCCGGCGCCATGACCGGCCTGATCCTGGCCGGGGTCGAGCCGATCGTGGCGATCCGCTACCAGATCGTGGTCATGTACATGCTGCTCGCCGCGGCGGCGGTCAGCGCAGTGGTGGCCGCGCGCCTGACCCAGCGGTCGCTTTTCGACGAGGCGGATCGGCTGCGCTGGGTCGAGAGCTGAACCGCGTGGGAGCAACCGCCCGAAAGCGCGTCGCCACAGCGAGGGCGATCATCGTGTCCTACCCCAGGAGTACCTTCGATCCATGAGCACAGCCAGGCGTTCGATCCTGCCGTTGGTCCTCGCCGGCATCATCGGCCTTGCCCTCATCATCGGGGCGAGGATCCTGCTCGGCGGGGGCGGTGGCGGCGGGGAGGACGACCCGATCAGCCTCGGTGGGGGTGCAGACCGCTCGGACTGCCTGCCCGTGCGGGTCGTCGCCTCCAGCGAGAAGGCGGCTCTGCTGTCTCAGCTGGCCGCCAGCTACAACGGCACGGACCCCAGCGTCGATGGGCAGTGCGTCGACATGACGGTGGTGTCGAAGGCCTCGGGAGGGGCCGCGCAAGCACTGGCCCGGGGCTGGGATGAGGTCATCGATGGCCCTCGACCCGATGTCTGGACGCCCGCCTCGTCATCCTGGGCCGTGCTCGTGAATCAGGTCTCGGCCGAGCAGGACAACCCGTCACCGATCCCCGATGACTTCTCGTCGTTGGTGCAGACCCCGCTGGTGATCGCGATGCCAAAGCCGATGGCCCAGGCGCTGGGGTGGCCCGACCAGCAGATCGGCTGGTCCGATCTGGTCGACCTCGCCAAGGCCCCGCAGGGTTGGGGTGCCGAAGGACATCCGGAGTGGGGCAAGTTCAAGTTGGGCAAGACCAATCCCAACTATTCGACGTCAGGGCTCAACGCCACGATCGCCTCGTACTTCGCGGCCACCGGACTGTCCAGCGACCTCACTCTGAAGAACGTCGCCAACCCGCAGACCCGCAAATTCGTCAAGGACCTCGAGTCTTCGGTGGTGCACTACGGCGACACCACGCTGACCTTTCTGGCGAACATGGCCAACGAGGCAGCTGCCGGGAAGGGCCTGACGTACGTCTCCGCGGTGACCGTGGAAGAGAAGTCCGTCCTTGATTACAACCAGGGCAACCCGACCGGCGACCCGGCCAAGGCCGGCCAGACGCCGCCCCCGCAGATCCCGCTCGTCGCGTTCTACCCCGACGATGGGACCTTGGTGTCCGACAATCCGTGGATCGTCCTCGATGCACCGTGGGTCGATGCCAACAAGGCCCAGGCGGCAGGAGATTTCCTGACATGGCTCAAGCAGCCCGACCAGCAGCGCGCGTTCACCGATGCCGGATTCCGCACCTTTGAGGGCCAGCCTGGTTCGGTCATCAACGAGGGCAACGGAATGCTGCCGGCCGGTGCGACCAACGTCCTCACCCCGCCCTCACCGGAAGTGCTCGCGGCGATCGAGGGCAGCTGGGCGGAACTGCGCAAGCGCGCCCACGTCCTGCTGGTGATGGATGTCTCGGGGTCGATGGCCGAACCCGTGCCGGAAGCCGGAGCGGACAAGCTGACCTTGGCCAAGGACGCCGCGATCGGTGCTCTTGACCAGTTCGCGCCCGACGACGAGGTCGGTCTGTGGGTGTTCTCGACCGACCTGGGCCAGTCTGGGGAACCCTTCGTGGAGCTCGTCCCGATCGGCCCGGCCAAGGACACGGTGCCGGCGATGCAGAAGGACATCACGCAGCTGGTGGCCGACGGCGGGACGGCTTTGTACGCGACGCTGCGCAAGGCCCAGTCCAGGATGCTCACGGACCTTCCCCCCGACAAGATCAACGCGATCGTTCTACTCAGCGACGGCCGCAACGAGTACGCCGCTGACACCGACTTGGACGGCCTGGTGCGGCAACTCAACGGCGAGAGCGTGGACACCACGGTGCGGGTCTTCACCATCGGCTACGGCGGCGCTGCTGACACCGAGGCGCTCCTGGCGATCGCTGAGGCGTCCCGGGGCAAGTATTACGAGGCAACCGACCCGGCGAGCATTGAGAAGGTCATGACCAGCGTGCTGTCGAACTTCTGAACCGGCTCTGCGGCAGACTGAACGGGTGTCCGTCTCCGAAGAATTCAAAGACCCCTGGGGCTGGCTGGTCGCCGGCGTGAGCGGGGGTTTGGGATGGGCCGTTCTCGCTGCCCCACTGGGTCCCGCGGCGATCCCGGTGGGCGCGGCGATCGGTGCGCTGGTGCTGGGCAGCAAGGTGGCTGTGGGCGCGCTGCGATCGGACCGGCAGGCGCCCTCGAAACGTCGCGACCGGCTGCCACAGGCTCCGGCGCAGTCGGCGCAGGGCCAGCTCGTCCAGCGCGCTCGGGCGGCTGCTCAGCAGATCCATGCGATGGCCGACCGCCCCGCCGATCCGGGCCTGCGCTCGGAGTTGGCGGCGGTCGACGCCGAGGCGGACACCGTGCTGGAGGCCCTGCACGAGCTGGCGGGCCGGGTGACGCTCGTCGACACGACGCTGCAATCGGCGAACCCCGGGGCGGTTGCACAGGAGGCGGCCCGGCTGCGCGCCGTGACCGCTGCGGAGACAGACCCGCAGATGCGTGCCGAGCGGCAGCGCGCTCTGGACGCCGTAAACGCCCAGTCGGAATCTCTGAGCCGCCTTGTCCGGTTGCGGGAGACGCTGCTCGCCCGGGCGCAGACCGCCGCCCTGGACATGGAGGGTCTCGCGGCACGCACAGGAGAACTGGTGGCAATGGGAACCTCCGCTTTCGAGGGCGACCCTGCCGGGCAGATCCTTTCCGACCTGACGATGAGCCTGGAGTCGGTGCGGACCGGGCTGGCAGAGGCCGACGAAGTTAGTCGCGGGTGGCAGGGCTGAGGCTGCCCGACCCGGCGAGGTTTTCGTGACTTGTTGGCTTCGATCGGCTGGTTCCAGGCCAACAAAGCAGGAACAGTCGCGCAGTGGTTTCCTCGGTGAGTCAGGCGCGACCGCCCCACATGTCAGCCGCCAGAATCCCGTCGTAGATCGCCTCGGATGTGACCTCGAAGGGCTCGTTGTGCGCAGTCTCCCCCGGGGCTACGGTCCGCTGCGCCACCAGTCGCAGCGCCTCCTCGTCGTCCGCACTGACCCCGAGCTGACGCAGAGTGGTCGGCAGGCCCACCTCCTGGCAGAAGGCGACCACCTCGTCGACCTCCTCGGTGGGCCGGCCCTCGACGATCAGTTGCACAAGCAGGCCGAACGCTACCTTCTCGCCATGCATGTAGGTGTGTGTCGCTGGGGCCGTGGTCAGCCCGTTGTGCACCGAGTGGGCGATCGCGAGGCCACCGGATTCGAATCCGAGGCCGGACAGCAGTGTGTTGGCTTCCACGATCCGCTCCAGCGCCGGCGTCACCACACCCGCCTCGACCGCTTGGGCAGCCGCCGGGCCGTCAGCCAGCAGGGTCTGGCCGCACAACCGAGCCAGCGCACCGGCACTCAACGTTGTCCCGCCGTGTACCTGGTTCGGTTTGCACGCCTCGATCACCGTGCGTGCCTCGTACCAGGTGGCCAGGGCATCGCCCATCCCGGCGACCAGATGCCGACGCGGAGCGGCCGCGATGATCGAGGTGTCCACGAGCACCAGGTCCGGGTTGCGGGGGTAGAAGATGAGGCGCTCGAAGACGCCGTCGGCGGTGTAGACGACCGAAAGCGCACTGCAAGGTGCGTCGCTGGAGGCCAGCGTGGGGCAGTTGACCACCGGCAGCGAAAGGTTCGCCGCGATGGCACGTGCGGTGTCCAACGCCTTCCCCCCACCAGCCCCTATGATCACGCGGGCCCCCCTGGACCGCGCCTGGTCGCTACCCCGGTCTATCTCCGCGTCCGAGCACTCGCCGTCGAAGCCTCCGAGTGTGAATTCGATTCCTGCCGCCGCAAGGGTCTGCTGCCACACCGCCCCGAGCGAATCCTGTGCCCGCTGGCTCGCGACGATGTATGCGGGACCCTGCAACCCCAGCAGGGACATCTGTTCACCCAGTTGTGCGGTCGCATCGCGGCCCTGCACGTAGCGAGACGGCGAGCAGAATACTTTCAGCATGTCCCATCGTGACGCACAGAACCACCACAACGGTGGTTGTCAGGCGCAGGAGTCCTTGGGCAGTTCGAGTCGCTTGTGCACGATCTTGCGCGCTTTCACGAAGGCCTTGATGTGCGCCTTGATGGTCGGGGTAACGCCCTTCTGCAGGCCTTTCAACAAGGCCTGGTACTCCTCGAACGAGCCAGCACTGGCAAGGGTGTGGTTCGCGCCTCCCTGGATGAAGTCCAGTTCAGCCATGGCCGACATGTAGGTGGACACATCGGCAGGCCAGGGCCGCTTGGGATGGGCCAATTTGTCGGCAGTGCGGATCTGCGCGTCGCCGACCTCAATCACCGCTGCCTGCAGCGTTTCCCAATTGACATCTGGGCCCTTCTCGATCTTCTGCATGACGAGGAGAGTCTCATTCACCGGGCACACCGCCCTCTTGAAGGCCTTGGCTGCCTGCTTGGTCGTCATCGGCGATTCCGAAGGTCCGCTCGCGGCTGCCGGCACCCCCAGCAACAGGGCACCGCTGGCCAGCATGACCACGTATTTCGATCGTCCGTTCATGACCCCTCCCCTTCCCCTGATCACGACGCTACTCGTCGAAGGTCGCAAAGACGGGATCCTGGAATGGAATTCCCACTAATGAGGTCTCTTGCTTCAGTTCTTGGTCACCACTGCCGATAACCGTGCCGTCGGCAGACTGCAGGCGGATCGGCGAGTGCCATCCGCAGGGAGGGAAGTCCAATGAACATGCACACAGTGATCCGTGGGGGCGCGGCTAGCGTCCTGGCCCTTGCCAGCCTCGTGGGGATGAGCAGCGCTCAGGCAGCGGGGAAGACGGCGATCGACAAGGGCGGAGCTTACTGCTTCCAGTACGGTTCGACCGCTCCGGGCGGGACCAGGATCGTGCTCTCGCTGGACATCGACGCTGCGGATCACATGACCAAACAGAAGCTCTGGTGGGCCAGCGGCATCGAGAAGGCGACCAACGCCGACGTCGCCACGGAGAACTATGTGAACAACCTCAGCGGCACCGCCACCCTGGCCAAGCCGAACAACGGCCGCCCAGGGGCGAAACTGCTGCAGCTGGGCCTGACCGGAACCAGTTTCGGCTCCAACACGGACCCCGCCCTGACCGGTCTCTGGCAACTGAGCTACACCCTGCAACTGAATCCCAAGACACTGAAGGGCAAGATCGTCGGATTGTCGGTATTCACACCCATCAGCGGCACGACGGCACGCCGGCGACGATCGCTGTGAACCAGGCCGTCACCCCAATCAGCTGCAAACAGGCCTAGGTCGACTCGAGTTCGGTGACGTCGGCGACCTGCGCCGCGAGCACCTGCACGAGATCACCGGAGTCGCAGGTGAATGCCACTGCCTGCGCCCCACCGCCGATGGACACCTTGCGCTGCGGGATCGCAAAATCGGCGATGACGGGCAGAACAGTCAGCGACCCGAACGGCGTGATGAGCTCCCGCGGGCGTACCCGGTCACGTCTTGCGCCTCATCGGCGCTGGGCATGGACAAACGGCTGACACCCAGCAGGGCGCGCAGTTTCGGCCAACTGATAGTGCGGCCACCTGGCACCAGGACGAACAGGAAATCGCCGGCTGCACGCCGCACGACGATGGACTTGAGGATCTGCTCTGGGCGCATCCCGCGGGCAACCGCAGCTTCTTCCAGACTCGACACCGGTCCGTGTTCGGTGATGTCGAACTCTATGCCGCTGGCAGCGATCGCCTCCATGGCGCGCGACTGGGTCACTGCGACGTCCTCTGACTACTTGCCGCGCTTGCGATAAACACACTTCAAAGCGCCGGCGAAGACGAGGCCGTCGTCCGCGGCTTGGTTGAACATCGGCTGGTAGCCCACGCTCATGTACTTTCCCGATGGACTGAACTGCACCTGGCCGAAGGCCTGGACGGGGAAGGGCGGCACGAACAAGCTGCTGAAATTCTCCTCGCCGACCGAGATTGACACATATGGGTTGGCGTTGCGGTCGTTGACCAGGTCATAGGTACGGCCGAATCCTTTGAAACCGTCGAAGGCCACGAACATTCGGTATCCGCCCACCCGTGGGGTGCGGGCATAGAAATCCCCGCGGGGCCGATTGCACTTGGCCGTCGTGAACTCGGCCACGATCTGATCGCCCCTGAAGACGGTGACCTTGCGCGTGGTGTCGGGCGCAGCACTTGCGGGATGTGCGACTGCCGCAAGAGTCATGACGAGGGGGACGCAGGCAAAGGCTCGCGGGAGGGGTTTCACTTATTTGAATCTAGGCGCCCACGCGGGCGGCGGGTATGGCCCTTTCGCCTCGACCTGTTGCCGGTCAGCCGAGTCCGTTGATCAAATCGCTGGTGCACACCTAGACTGCGCAGTGTTCACTACCGCTGCCGAGAGGTCCACCCCCAATGAAGACCAGGTCGCTTCTGGCATCCCTGATTGCATCGCTGGCGCTGCTGGCGATGATTGCGCCTGCCTCAGCAAAACCGAAGGGGTTCCAGACCGGTACGTATACGACCACCGGGGACATCACCTTCCAATTCACTGTTAAGAAGGGCAGTTGCCCAACGGCTACTGGGGGAAAGGCGAAAAAAGGCTACTGCTTCAGCGGCTTCGGAGATCCCCAGCACGTGATGGACTGCCCCGCTGGCGCGGGGTTCCAGCCCGACTACAGCGACTACATCACCTTCCCGTACAACGCGCGGATTCCCACCAACGGCAAGGTGACGGCAAAGTTGTACTCGTACTTCAGCAACGACGAGATTGCCGGCACGACATATTTCAACATCAAGATCGATCGCAAAGGTAAGGCCACTGGCTCGGTGACGAAGGAGTCGGTCACAACCTGGGGAACACCGGCCACCTGCACGACCGGCCCTCTACGCTTCAAGGCCAAACTGTCGGGGAGGTAGCCCGGCAGGGCAGTACACGCGCGTGAGGACCGGACGCCTCCGGCCGTACCGGCGGCACGCGTAAACCCGTCCCGACTTCAACCGCGCGCCAAATCCGGCGGCTACCGACGAGTTTGGCGCGCGGTTGCCGAGGCCGGGTCAGTCATGGCCCGACGACAAGGGGAGGACGTCCATCTCTGGTGACGACAGGGGTGATGAATCAGGATTCGGCGCTGATGTCGAGTCAGACCAGGCTGGGCCCACCGCTGGACCCCACCTGAGCCGGGCAATCGCTACCGCCCGGCGTTGGCAAGTCTGCTGCGCACTTTCAACGCCTCGCGCCGTGCGCTCTTGGCTGTCGCCTTGTCGGGGCAGTACCGGCCAAGGGCCTCAAGCACTTCGACCGCGTTGTAGGGCAGCAGTCGTCCAATCGCCGCGATGTCCATGAGCAGATCCTCCGAGGGCCGACTCTGCACCCAGTCCGCGACCATGCCCTCCGGGTCGTCATCCACACCGAGGCCAACCACGCCGTACGCGATCCGCAATCGCACGTCTGGGTCCAAAGCCTCGGTGTCGACGAGCCCACGCCTCTCAAGCCATCCGTAGGCGACGAGGCCGCCCGCGCACTCCAGCCCCTGTTGCTCCACGATGTGCGTGAGGGCCGCGGGCAGAGCTTGCTCCATGTCCGATGGCACCTGCTCGATCACCGACAGCAGCGACAGCGAATTCATCGGGCCGAGGACCGAGATGAGTCCCATCCGCAACGACGGTTGCGATTCCAGCCAGCTCTCGGCCAGGCTCCACCACTGGCCAACGGACACAACCTGTTCGTCGGCCAAGGCGACCAGCTTCTCCACCCTGAGGTCCGTGGCATCGATGGTGTCTACGACAAGCCCCATCGCACGGGCCTGTTCAGCGAGGGCATAGATCCCGAAGTCAGTCAGGCTGATCGTGCCGCCCGTGCGCGTCTTGAAGTACCCATCATCTTCGTAGGTGGCGTCCTCTTGCTCGATCACACCGGCTCGCTCCATGAGCCGCAAGAACAGGTCGAGATCGTGGCTGACGGACCTCCGTTGCCATTCCAGATCGTCATGCCCGGGGAATGAGACAGTCGTGCCTCCCCGTAATCGCATCATGTCGTCCACCAGCTCATCGAAATCGAAAGAGGTGCCTCGTGGCAGGCGACTGAAGAGCAACGTGAGGGCCATGTCATCGACGTCAGGATCGACGTGCATCCACGTGCGAAACGAGTTGATGGGACCGTAGTCGGCGAGGAGTTTGAACGCTTTGAGGGCCTCATTCAGAGGATCCTTTGTGGTCCTCGCCGGCCAGGCCTTCACTCCAATCAGTTTCGCCCTGACTGTCCGCAGGACTCCGACCTTCTTGGCCCACCACAGCCACAGATCGAGATCCGGCATTCTGCCCGCCGACTGCCGACGAAACGTCATGTCACCGATCTGTTCCTCGGTGCTCTCCGTTCCGAGGACCTCCGACAGGGCCTGGGCATCTGCCAGTTTGATGTTGCCGGTTTTGGTGAGGGTCTTGCCCGGCGCCTCGAAGTACCCATTCAGGACACGGAACCCGGCCAGGACCGGGGCGGCCGCAGCCGATGCGCTCACTCGGGCCTCAGTAGGGATCACGACCGGGCCGATGACGGTGGGCGGTGGGGTGCTCGAGGACATGTGCGGGTCCGTGATCGCCTTGCGCTGCTCGAACGGCAGGTTGTTGAACCGGTCCATCAAGGCGTTCAAATCGTCCTGCGTCATCTCCTCGTCGAAGTCGACGCCCATCCCCGCGAACAGCCCCTTGGCCATCCCGAAGTTCGACGGGTCATCCATGCGGCGCTCGCATTCCGCCGCCAGCGACAGCGCGTGTTTCGCCAAAGCCTCGCCCGAGGAGCTGGATGGCACGAGCAGACCCTGCTCACCCAGGAACAGGAATCCCTCGGCAATTCCGCGTACCAGCGGCGGGATGAAGGTGGCCGGGGCACTGAGCTTGCGAGGCACCCAACTCAGCAGGAACTCCTCGACGTCCGCGAAGGACCACGTGTCGAGCTCACCATCCTTGTAGTTGAACTTCCAATCCAGGATGAGCGAGAAGTCGTCGGCGGCATCGGAGGGCTTGTACCCCTGGGCGGCCCACCATTCGTCGAAAGCGGACATCAGCCGGTCGGAAGTCTGCCGGAAGGCCTTCTCCTCGCCTTCCTCGAAACGCATGCGCATCTATCGATCCTTACATGTGGTCTATCCACCCGGTCAGCCCGCGCGCAGGACCTTCAGGAGTACGGCCGCCTCGTCGCCGGCCAGCCCCTCGGCAACGAGCGCTTCGAGTTGCTCCGCGACCCTTCGAGCACCGTCCGGATCAGAGTCGACCGCCGCCTGGCAGCTGGACCGCATCTCGTCGATGTGGCCGGCGGCGGCCTCGCCGGCGAGGTACATCGCCGCGCCTTCGTTGGAGGCGCCCAAGGCGGTGTTCAACGCGAGGACGACGCGCAGGATCGGGTTGTGCCCGTTGCGCAGCGCCTGCGATGCGACCTCTGGCAGCGGAGCGGTGCATCACGATGGTCTGCACGAACTGTGGATCTAGACCACCCACGACGGCCTGCAGGATCGCGGCGTGGACCGACCGCGCGTCGTCGTCAGCGAGTTGCTGCAAGGCGTCAAGTCCGGCCTGCGTGACCAGTACATCCCGGCCCGCCGCGAGGACCGCGAACGTACTCCCCCCACGCCGTGGTGCTCACCCAGAACGTGACTACGTCATGGACGTTGGCAGGATCGCCGGAGCCTGCCATGAGCGTGGCCAGAGAGGCGGTGTTGGGGTCAGGCATACGCCCATTGTCCACGGCCACTGCGGCTGCGGGCTGCGCTGCAGCCGCAGTGGGCGCTCAGCGACAATCGCCCCATCCGGTCAGACCCGCCCGTTCGGAAGCCGGACATCAACGGAACGGGCGCACTTTGATCAGCCTTGGGCGCCGGTGCCCGTCCAGTCCTTGCCGTACCCCGGCCAACGGCTACTGAGGCGTCGAGGTCCGGTACCGCTCGATCCGCGTGTACGCCAGGTAATTGTCAACGGCAGGAGCGCGCCATCGGATCCGCAACCGCAGGGGGTAACCCCGGGTCCGCAGGAACACAGCTCCGTTCGCCTTGCGGATCACCGTCCAGTAACGCACCTCCCCGAGCGCTCCACGCGATCCCACGAACCCGAACCCGCCACCGCCACACGCACGTTCTGCCCGGCGTTGGTGATGCAGTTCTTGTCCATGAGTTTCGTGGTCCCGCGCAGCGGGATCTGCCGCGGGACGACCACGCAGTTGTCCAGCGGTCGCTGCCTGATCGGGGCGCCAGGAGTCACTTGGAAGGACCGTTGCACCTGCGCAGCGGCGGAATAGGTGGCGTTGCCCGCCTGATTCGCGCTGAGCGTGCACGTCCCCGCCGCCACCAGCGTCACCGTCGAACCATCCGCGCCCGACGTGGTACAGACGCCCGGGCTCGCCGACGCGAACACCACCGGATTACCCGACCCGCCACCGGTAGCAGACACCGCAACCGACCCCACACCCAACGACACATCCGGTGGCTGCGGGAAGGTGATCACCTGCGCGCTCTGGGTGACCTGGAACGATCGTCGCACCTGCGCGGCAGCGCTGTAATTGGCGTTGCCCGCCTGATTCGCGCTGAGCGTGCACGTCCCCGCCGCCACCAGCGTCACCGTCGAACCATCCGCGCCCGACGTGGTACAGACGCCCGGGCTCGCCGACGTGAACACCACCGGATTACCCGACCCGCCACCGGTAGCAGACACCGCAACCGACCCCACACCCAACGACACATCCGGTGGCTGCGGGAAGGTGATCACCTGCGCGCTCTGGGTGACCTGGAACGATCGTTGCACCTGCGCGGCAGCGCTGTAATTGGCGTTGCCCGCCTGATTCGCGCTGAGCGTGCACGTCCCCGCCGCCACCAGCATCACCGTGGCACCATCCACGCCCGACGTGGTACAGACGCCCGGGCTCGCCGACGTGAACAGCACCGGATTACCCGACCCGCCACCGGTAGCAGACACCGTCACCGACCCGGCCCCCAATGACACATCCGGTGGCTGCGGGAAGGAAAGCACCTGCGGCCAGGGCACGCGGAAGGTCCCGATCGCCGTGCTCCAGTCCCTTGCCGAGGTGACTGCGTAGTACTGGCCCGTGTACCAGAAGGCTTGCTCATCAGCTGGATCGACCGACATCGCCGTGTAGTCACCCCACCGGTTCGAACCGGTCTGCGAATCCCCGCCGGACTGCATCACCTGTTCGGCCTGCAGCGTTCCGGGCGGATCCGTTGGGGTCCGCGTTGCGTACCGGAGGCTGGGGAACTCCGCGGCGCTTGATGCCGAATAGCCCAAAGCGATGTTGCCGGCGGCATCCATCGCGATGGATCCCATCCAGCGGTTGAGACCGTCCCCGAGGTCGTGCGTCCCCTCCTGGCCCAGGACCCAGCCCGAACCGGTGTTGTCAAGTTCGAACCATCGGATCGCGGCACCCGCCGGACCAGAGCCGTCGCCGATGGTGAAGTTGCCGACCAGGGTCTCGCGGTCTGCCAGTCGGCGATACGCGAATCGCTGCATGGGCCACTCACTGACGGGGTCGACCTTCTGCGAGGTGCCCCCCTGCGGCACACAATCCAGCACGAAGAAGCCGCACACGGTGTAGGTGAACGGGGCGATCGGGAACGTGGCGATGGTCGTGAAGGTGGTGTTCCCCGGCGTCGTGAAGTCGGGGGTGAACTCAAACATCTCGAGGCGATCCTGCCCGCCGTGGTACAGGTTGTCCTTGAACGTGTAGAACAGGCCCCCGGCGGCACTCGGCAACCCCGTGCCGTCGACATCAGCGGGCAGCATGAAGTTGGTCTCGCCCGGCACCCGAATAGATGTGGCGGGCTGCCCGAGAAGCATCTTCTGGCGGTCGAACGCATAGGCCGTATACGACGCCTCGTTGGAGCTGACGTAATAGCCGGACGGCCAGACGCCCAGTTTGAAGTAGTCCGGGAACTCCGGTGTGAGGAAGTCGTACAAGTAGTAACTCCCCAGCGGATCAGCGGTCTGCGACACCGCAAAGCACAGCGTGTTCGGGGCGTTCTGGAACTGGCTGAGGACCCACCGGTCGGCCAGCGGGTCATACACGACCTGCGGATCGCCGCGGTCGGCCGTGCTGCACACACCGGAGGTGAAGAGGTCGCTCAGATTGAACGCCGGGACCTGCAGCACCCCTGCCTTGTCGAAGATGGCCACCTTGGTGGCATTGACCATCTGGATGTAGTGGCTCGGCCCGACGTCACCGGTGGTGTCCGGCGGGGTGCACCCCCCACATCCCAGCGGGTTCCCCGTGCCGTCGAACACCAGGTCCGGAGCCGGGGAGTTTCCCAGCGCGGGAGCCTTGGCCTTGGGGAGGCGTCGGGAACGCGCCTCGCTCGTTGGACCAGCCTCACCACGTCGTTGTGGCTCTGGGTTGATCCGAGGGCTGACGGTGCCCGAAGCGAGGGCCTGTGGTGATCGCGCGGGGAGGTCACGCACCGCAACGCTGACCTCCGCGACGCTTGTGCCGATCGCCGTCGGTGGGTCGACGGGGTCGGCGGCAGACGTAGCCTGGGCAGCGCCAGAAACCGATGTCAGCACCAGCGCG
>JBAOHC010000012.1:0-17563 GCA_037046735.1 Candidatus Nanopelagicales bacterium
AGGGCCCTCGGGTACCTGCAGGAGATGCGCGGGGAGACCATGGATCAGCGCGACTCGCTGAACTACGAGTGGGTTCCCCAGGTGGGGAGTGGATGTGCGGGTCTCTGGACCAGTCTGGGGCAGCTCACCGCCGGCAGCCTGTTGTCGTCAAGCGCATCTATGGCGACCGATCATGGGGCGATCACCGTTGCTTGGGAAGACGTTGGTGTTGATGCCTCCGAAGCCTGTCCCTCGGAGACAATGTGGGTGATTCTGGTGCCGGAGGGTTTCGAATCGGCAGGCGGCGCTAAGCGCTGGTGTCGGGAGGCGGGTTTCTCCGGTGGGCAATGCGCGGCTCGTTATCTGGTGCCGCGAGGCGAGCGCGGAACCCAGATCGAGTACTTGTAGACCGTCGCGGGCCGAAGCCCCTGCCGTTGCGAACCCTCTCGGTCTAGTTCGGCTTCTCAGCCGTCGCACGCCGCGGGAATGGGAGGCGCCCGCAAGATCTTGACGTCGACCTCGCAGTCAGGGCAGTCGCAACGTCATTCCGGTCTGTGCGGCGGCCTCGACGGGCGACAACTCATCAAGATCCGACAGCAGGTTCGGATCGGCTCCGCTGTCTATCAGGTACTGGGCGACGTCCTGGTGGCGGGCCATGATCGCCGCGACCAGGGCCGTGGACATGAACTCCGGGTGGGCGTAGTCCACATCGACCCCGTGCTGGACGTGGTACTTCACGAGATCGAGATCACCCTCGCGGGCCGCGAGGTAGAAGTCCTTCCAGTTCCCGCCCGACATGACGTACCTCCGCTCTTGGTCGCCTTCCCCGAAGCCGCCCTCGGCTCAGTCAACCACCATGGTGCCCGATGTCATGGTCAAGCGACCTACTCTTCGGCTGCGGCCTCCAGCGTCTTCTTCAACTCAGCCTTCGACAGCCCCGAGGTCCCGCTGAGCTGTGCGTTCTCGGCCTGCTGTTCCATCTGTGTCTTGGTGAGATCCGTGTTTAGCCCAGGCTTTCGGTAGCACAGGTGGGTCGATCCGGTAGCAGGCGTGGGTGTATCCGGTAGCGCGCTGGCTGCTCAAGGATTGCTTTCATCTGCAGCCAACGGATGGTTGCGGCGGATGGAAGGAACCAGATGGCTGACTACCGGCTGATCATGACGCTGCTCGTGCAGCAGCGTCCGTACCGGCAGATCGAGGTGATGGCGGGCTGTTCGCACCGCGCGATCGCGAGGGCCCGCCGGGTGCTCGAGGCGGAGCGGTTGAGCACTGCCGCGCAGATCGAAGCACTCACCGTCGAGGACCTGGACCGACTCTTCGCGGACGGCAGGAAGGCCGTTTCGGAGGATTTCGTGCCGGTCGATGTCGACAAGGTCGTGGCTGCGCGTGTGGGGCGCAAGAAGCCGCCGTTGAAGGTGCTGTGGGCGCGGTACTTGAAGTCCGGGGACGTCCCGGGCGCACGGTTCTACGGGTATGACCGGTTCTGTGAGATCGTCACCGAGCATGTGCGCACGCATGACCTGACGGCTGCGATCGCTCACGTGCCGGGGCACACGATGCAGGTGGACTGGGCGGGCACCCGGATGCAGCTGACCGACCCGGTCAGCAGACGGACGACGGCGGTGTCGGTCTTCGTCGCCTCGCTGCCCTACTCCGGGCTGGTGTTCGCGTTCGGCTGTCTGGATGAGAAGCAGCCGGCCTGGCTGGATGCCCACCGGCGGGCGTTCGAGTACGTCGGTGGTGTCCCGCTGGTGGTCGTGCCGGATAACGCATCGACGGCGTCGAACCAGATCAGCAAGGCCGAGCGTGCCCGCGACGTGAACGTCGCGTATGCCGAGTTCCTGGAGTACTACCGGACCGCCGCGGTCCCTACCCGCTCCTATAGGCCGCGGGACAAGGGCAACGTCGAAGCCGGGGTGAAGGTCGTCACGAACTGGGTGATCCACTACCTGGCCGACCGCACGTTCGCGTCGCTGGACGAGTTGAACGACGCGATCGCCGAGCAGGTCGAGGTCATCAACCAGAAGACCCCGTTCCGGGGTGAGGCGCGCAGCCGCCGGGACTGGTTCGAGCAGCGTGAACGCCACGAGCTGCTCGAACTGCCCGAGCAGCGCTGGGAGCCGGTGGCGTGGCGCACGGCGAAGGTGCATCGGGACTGGCACATCCAGATCGACACCATCAAGTACTCCGTGCCCTTCCGGTTCGCCGGGCTTGGCTGTCGACGTGCGCATCATCGGCGACACCCTCGATGTGATCGCCGACGGTGAGATCATCGCCACGCATCGGCGAGGCCAGCGCAGGAACGGGTACGTCACCGATCCCGAGCATCAGCCCGCGCACCTGGAAGACAGCATGAACCTGTGGACGCGCGGCTACTTCCTGCGCCAGGCCGCGAAGGTCGGCCCGGGAACGGTCGCCGCGCTGGAACGGCTGCTCGACGAGCAGAAGATCGAGGCGCAGGGTTTCCGCTCCTGCATGAACATCCTCGACCTCGGCAAGCGCGGGAACCGGGCCCTGCTGGAACAGGCCTGCCGTCAGCTCACCGACGCGGACGCCGACCGGCGGATCACCTACACCGCGGTCAAGAACCGCATCACCGGGCTTCGCGCGCAGCAGGACCAAAGGCCCGCAACCGACCCCGCAGGCAGACGCCCCGAGCCGGCGTCGCCACCGGATCGCAGTGCTGCGCGGGACACCAGCCGCGCCTACCTGGCCGGGGCCTCCGCGTTCAGCCTCGACGCGCTCACCGGGCCGGGAACGCAGGCCGACGATGCCTGATCAGCACCTCACCGACGATGACATGCCCCTGTTCACCAGGCTGCGGATGACCGCGTTCGGAGAAGCCGTCATCGACATCGCCAACGACCCGACATGCGACCAGTGGACGTTCTCCCAGAAGATCCGGCACGCCCTGGAACGAGAGACCGCCGCCCGCGGCGAACGGCGCCTGCTCAAACTGCTGAAGGCCTCACGAACCCCGAACCCCGCCGCCTGCGTCGAGGACATCCACTACCTGCAAGGAAGGAGCATCAACAGGGACGTCGTCGCCCGGCTCGCCGCCTGCCACTGGATCGACCGGGCCACGAACCTCGTGATCCTGGGCACCTCCAGCGTCGGGAAGTCCTACCTGGCACAAGCGCTCGTGAACGCCGCCTGCCGACGCGACTACACCGCCCGCTACTACCGCCTCGACGACCTCGCGAACCGGCTCGCCGTCTTCCAGCAGGCCGACGCGCAACGGCTGCGCTTCCTCGACGACCTCAACGCCTGCGACCTACTGGTGCTCGACGACTTCCTCACCACCCCGATCACCAGCGACACCGCAGCCCAACTGCTCAACATCCTCGCCGCCCGAGAGGGACACGGCTCCACCGCCGTCACCTCGCAGTTCGACCCCGAGGACTGGTACAAGTCCCTGCACGACGCCGTGATCGCGGAGTCCATCCTGAACCGGATCGTCTCCAACGCCGAGATCGTGCAACTCGACGGGCCGAACATGCGCCGCCACACATCGGCGGCCACGACCGCCACACAGAACTGACAGTCCGTCAACAGCAGGGGTGGGGACACCGCTACCCGGTGTCCCCACCCCTGCTACCAGATCAACCCACCCGCGCTACCGAAAGGCTCCGCTTAAACTGGTGAAACACGCGCTTGAGCTCGCGGTGGTCATTCATGATCAGGTCCACAACATTGCTGTCCATGCAGGGGATTACCCCCACTGGGATCGCACAAACTGGTAGTCACGCGGTCTTTGTCTGCGGTGGTCTGGGACGGTCAGCGTTCGCAGGACGAACTCACCTGCGCTCGCCAGTGGACAATGGTTCTTATGCCGGATGCTCACGTCTCGACGCTCGCTGCTCTCATGGAAGGTTCCGGCGACCCCGCCGATGTGCATGACGTGGTGAGATTCTGGGTGAGCACCACGACATGGGAGGAGTCCTTCGCGGTCCTCGCCGCAGGCCGGAACGTACTCGTGACGCAGGCCGCCCTCGATGTCCTGCAGCAGCTCGCCGACGACGATGTGCGCTCGGTCCACGCCGCGATCTTGCAGGCGGTAGTGGGTGGTCTGGATGTGCCGTTCGTACAGACTGTCGTGGCGAACCGAGGGGCTGCCAGAGAGGTCGCAGCACAGGCGCTGCGCAACGGGCACAACCCGATCCTGCGCGTCGTCCTTGCGTTGAACTCCCAGCTGGGCGGCTCCGACGAGGGCGCTGCGATGTACCTCGCCGGCGAGGCCGCGGCTGGCCACCTGGATGCGATGCGGTCCAGCTGTCAGGCCGCTGTGGACTCTGATCCACAAGGTGCACTGCGGGTCGCGGGGCACCTGGATGCGCTGGTCGCCCAGGGCCTGGCTGGCGACGAGGTTGTCCCGTTGCTGGAGGTTTTGCGCTCGAGCTGACGCCGAGGATCGCGCGTCGCCGGCATGTTCATGTGAGGGTCCATTGCTCCTCGACGACCGCAGAGAGAAGGACTTCCCACAGGCCTGAGACGAACTGGTTCGGGCATGCTGCGCCTGGCCCGGAGGTGGGCCTGGCTTGTCGGCATGATGTCAGTTCCGCCGGCGTCCGAGGGTGTAGCTGCCGTCGTTGTTAGGGCTAGTACATATGGGCGAACGATAGCGGCCCTGGGGAGGGATGTGAACTTGGTTGCGGGTCTGGCGGGGAGCTCTTTGCTGACAGGAGCGTCGGGGACGTTCGAGTGCTCCGATTAGTGGCTCTGGATGGCAGGCGGGTGTCTTCTCGGCCCGTCGCCGTCCACATCTGGTTGGCTCGCAACCAAGATCAACCAGATGTGGACAGACACGCCGCAATCCCTGTCCGAAATGTCCTATCCACGGCGCGTCGCTGGTTGGAAACGATCTTGCACGCCGAATTCTCAACCAGATGTGGCGACGAAACCGGGTAGGCCCCACGCGCCGCCAGCGCGCACGACGCCGCCCACCCACTAGGCCCGCAGCAGATCGGCGAAGCTGTCGTCGAGCAACTCCTGCAGGCGACTCAGATCGGGGATCACGTCCTGGTCGGCGATCAAGCCGATCAACACCCGCCCGTTGTAGGAGAACATCGACACCCCGAGTGCCACGGCGCCCGCACCCGGCACCCAACCGATGATCCCGGCCACCTCGGTGCCGGCAATCGTGATGGGTGTCTGCGGACCTGGCACGTTGCTCACGGTCGCGGCCACCTTCCCGCTGAAGAATTGTGTGGACAGGTCCTCGACCTGTGCCGGCAGTAGGCCGAGGGCAACCAGCGTGAAGTATGCGACCACTGCCTCGGGCGAACTCTTGAGTTCCTCGATGGTGGCGTGCATCGTGGCCAGACGTTCCAGCGGTTCAAGCGCACCCGTGGGTAACGCAACGACATACTGCCCGAAGACGTTGCCCAGGTCAGTGGACAGGGGCTCATCCAGCGGCCGCAGGTTGACTGGCACCATCACCCGCACCTCGTCGAGCGGGGTGTCGTTCTCGCGCAGATAGCGGCCTAACGCATCCGCGAGTACGGACAGCAGAACATCGTTCACGGTCATCCCGTGCGTGTGGCTGATCGCCTTGATGTCCGAGAGGGCCCAGTCGTCGCGCCATCCCACGCGCTTGGCAGTTCCGACGTCGCCGGCCAGGGCACTTTTCGGCTTCGGGGGGATCGTGGCCAGGTGAACCAGGCGCGCAGCGCCGCGCAGTGCCGTGGCCACGCCGGAGGGTGTGCTCAGCAGTGTCAGGGCCTGCTCGGCGAGGTTCACCAGACCGAAGTCCCGCTTCGGTGTGAATCCGGCAGTCTGCTGCGACTGGGTCAGCGACAGCAGGACCCGGGTGATCGTGATGCCGTCGGCGATGCTGTGGTGCATCCGGAAGAGAAGGGCCGAACCGGCACCGTAACCACTGATCAGGTGAATCTGCCACATGGGATGGGCCGGGTCGAGTGCCACTGGAATCTGCGCTGAGACGTAGTCGTCCAGCCCGCCCTCGAGGTGATGCACCAGCAGATGGCGATCGAGGTCGAAGTCCTCATCGTCGCGCCAGTTCGCGCGTCCGAACGGGACGAGAGCGGGTACCGGGTGCTGTCGGAATTTGGGGAAGCGCTCGACCATCGACTCGATCTTCGAGCGCACCGCCGCCTCATCGACAGGTTCATCGGTCCACATGATGGCGTTGACCACCATCAGGTTCTCGGCGGTGTCCATGCGAAACCAGGCATGGTCCACCGGGGACATGGGGTACTTGCTCACCTGTCGAGGCTAACCGTAGTTCCCCAGAACGTACGACCAACGGCGTACGACCAAGGTCCTCTTGTTGCGGACCCACCTGCGCGGCCAGCATTGCAGATGTGGGTACACGACCAAGAAGGATCGCCAGCGCCGCCGTGGTGCTGGCCATAAGCGCAACGCTGACGGCACCGGTGGCTGCCCAGCCTGACCGCGAGTCGCGGGGTGTGAACAGCGGCGGGTCGGACCGGATCAGCGTGTCGGGCACGTGTGACGCCGGCAGCCGCTGGAGCCTGTCAGGTCGGTCGCGCTTCCTGCGGATCGACGTCGAGGGTCGCGTCGAGGGCGTGCGTGCTCGCAAACGTACGCGCTGGGTTCTGCGGCTGGCCCAGAACCAGAACACGGTCGCGGTCACGACCAGGCGGTCATCAGGTGGCGGCTTGAAGGTCAAGGCCCGGGTGAACAACCAGCCCGGCACCGACACGTTCACGCTGACCGCCCAGAACCGTTCGACCGGGGAAATCTGTCAGGGAAACCTGACCTTCTAGAGAAATCAATGCACGAGGAAAGGAATGCCATGAAAGCATCTCGAACCGTCGTCGCGGCGACCGGAGTCATCATCGGCCTCAGTGCCGTCGCGCCCGCAGCCAACGCCACCGCGCCCGTCCACCATGGGCATGCGGTCCAGGTTGCCAGTCACGAGTTCCGCGCGGATCTGCGCGACATGCGCCGGGAGTTCCGGGCCGACCTGCGGCAGGCGCACCGGGAGTTCCGTCAGGATTTGCGCGTGATTCGCCAAGACCATCGGGCCGACTTCCGGGCGGCCAGGCAGGCGCTGCGTGAGGCCTTGAAGGCCGCGAGGGATACCTTCCACTCCGCCATGGAACAGGCCAACGACACCTTCCTGACCAGCCTCGCAACCAGCCGCGACACGCTGAAGCTCGTCCTGCAGGATCCGGACGCGACGCGGGAGCAGCGCAAGGCTGCTGTTGACGTCTACCGGGCTGCAGTCCAGCAGGCCCGCGACGTCCGCCACGACGCGGTCAAGGCGGCAGTCGACGCCTACCACGCCGACCGCAAGGCCGCCCGCGAGGCCTTCCGAGCCGCGATCGGCAGGTAGTGCACGCAGGCCCCGCCCGCCGACGCCACCTCTCGCGCCGGGCGGGGCTTGCGCATGTCCGGACCTGACGGGGGGACAATGGCTCATGGCTGAGGCGCCGGGAGGAAGCCCGCGGGCGATCGTGCGCCGCGAAGTGCTCCGGTTCGCCATCCCGGCCGCGATCGGGATGGTGGTGCTCGTGCTGGCCAGCCTCGCTGCAGCGGTGGCAGTGGCTCGGGAGCAGTCCTTCAGCGATGCGCGCACCACGGCCGAGGTGCTGGCGCGCAGTGTGGTCGAGCCCCGTATCGACGACGGCCTGCAGGTCGGCAAGCCCGCCCGGATGGCCGAGTTGGACGCGGCCTTCGCAGCATCCATCAGTGGCTCTGATGTCAAGTCCATCCGGTTGTGGAACGAGCAGGGCGTCGTCCTCTACTCCAACGACCCGCGCCTGATCGGTGAGCAGTTTCCGCTGCCGTCGCGGGTCGCGGGGGAGGCGTTGCAGGGGATGGCGGACACCAGTCGGCCGGAGAACCGCTACCTGGATCCGCAGGCTGATTGGGTGCAGGTGAGTCTGCCGCTGACCGGCGGGGACGGCTCTCGCTACCTCTTCGAGATCAGCAAGCAGCAGGACAGCCTGCGGCAGGAAGCCCGCGGCGTGTGGATGGCGTTCGCGCCGATCCTCGCTGGTTCGATGGCGCTGCTGGGCCTCCTGCTCGTGATCCTCGGGATCCGGATGGCCCAGCGGATCAGCGCCGAACTGCGCACCCGTGAGGAGTTGTTGCAGCGCGCGGTGGACGCCTCGGAGTTGGAGCGCAGCCGGATCGCCGCCGACCTCCATGATGGGACAGTGCAGCAACTCGCGGGTCTGTCCTTCGCGCTGGCAGGCCTGTCACAGCGGGCGCGGGCCGCCGGGGACACTGAGACCGCCGATGTGCTGTCGCAGGCGGCCACCACGTCCCGAACCTCGGTGCGAGAACTGCGGTCCCTGCTGGTGGACATCTACCCGCCCAATCTCGAAGGTTCCGGGCTTGCCCCCGCGATCGCGGATCTGCTGGCGGGGCTGGCTGGCATCGAGATTGACGCCGACCTTGCTGAACTGCCGGATTTGGACCCACCCATCCGGGAGGCTCTCTACCGGGTCGCCCGGGAGCTGATCGCCAACGTGGCAAAGCACTCCCGTGCTTCACATCTGCGCGTACGGCTGGCCCAGCAGGACACAGTGGTGGTGCTGTCCGTTGCTGATGATGGTCGTGGGTTCGAACCGAATGCGCAGCGGGAGGGTCACCTGGGACTGCGGTTGGTCGAGGACCAGGTCGCCTCGATCGGCGGGCGCTTGACCATCCTCACGCAGCCTGGGGCGACATCGGTGACAGTGGAGGTGCCGACGTGATCAACGTCATTCTCGTGGACGACCATCGCATGGTGGTCGAGGGACTCCGACTGCTCCTGCAGGAATTCCCCGACGTGACCGTGGTCGGGTGCGCCAATGACGGCGCCGAGGGTGCGCAGCTGGCGATCGCCTTGGCGCCGGATGTGGTGCTCATGGACCTGTCCATGCCGGTCATGGACGGCGTGCAGGCCACGCGCCAGATCACCGAAACGCTGCCCCGGACATCGCCGTCGTGATTCTGACGACGTCCAGTGATCGGGAGATGGTGTTGCGCAGCCTGGATGCGGGTGCGGTGGGATACCTCATGAAGGACACCGACCCGCAGGCGCTCTACGAAGGGATCCAAGCCGCTGCGGCGGGTGGCTCACCCATCGACCCCCGGGTGGCGCGGGTGCTGGTCGAGACGCGGCGAAGGCCTGCCAGTGGTCCAGCATCGGTGCTCACGGCTAAGCAGCGGCAGGTCCTGGAGCTCGTCGCGCAGGGTAAACCCAACCGGCTCGTCGCCAGGCAACTCGGGGTCACAGAGAAGACCGTCAAGGCACACCTGACCCAGATTTACTCAGCGATTGGGGTTACTGACCGTGTGCAGGCGGCACTGTGGGTGCGGGACAACCTGCCTCACGCGTGAACGGGCAACATTATCGGCGCGTGACCACTGCCTGCGAGCGCTTGCGCACTGTGGTGCTCTGGTCCCCAGAGGTCAACAGGGTGGCGTTCGCGACGATACGCAGCCGTCCTTGTGCCTGCTTGGGCAATTGCCAGGACACGATCCTCCCGCGACCCGGCGAGCGCAGGCCCACAGCCTTGCGCGCGACCAGTTGCTGGCCCCGGTAGGCGCGCAGCACGACTCCTGCCGACGCGAGCGGGGTCGGGCGCTTGACGCGCAGGCGCAGTGACACCCGCTTGCCCTTGAGGTCGGGCCTGCCGAGGAGCAGGCGAGTGCGTGACGTGCTTCGGTCTGTCAGGATCCGGGTCGAACGTTCGCCACCGGATACGACGACGAGCCGCACGCGGTCCAAGGAGCCCCAGCTCATGGGCTTCGCTCGCACCACCGCCTTACGCCCGATCGTCACGGGCTCGGAGGTGAATCGGTCGGTGCCGCGGCGGTCGGTCTTCGCCAGGTGCAGACGGATCCGCGTGGCGCCGCCGTCGTGGCGATACACCAACGAGCTCCCTTGGAAGGTCGCGGTGTCCTGGCCTCGGCGGAAGCTGTGGGTCTCGATCTGCGCCGACCGGTCACCGGCGGCCAAGTCCAGCAGCAGCGGTCGATCCATGCCACCAGAGAAGCGCACCGATCCCTCGTCCGCACTGAGACGATCCTCGACTCCTGCGCGAGTGGACACGTCGCGCACCCCAGCCGCGATGCCATCCCCGGTGGTGATCTGCGAATACGTTCCGGTACCCAGACCCACCACGCTGTGGGAGATTCGCTCGCCGGGCGCGGCCACGACAAATCCGCCCGAGCCGGGGACGGCAGCGCTGTCCTGAACCGGAACGAACTGCGCGCTCGGATCGGCGATGCGAGCGGCCCCGCTGGGGGCACCGAAGATGGTGATGCTCTGCAACGCGCTGAGCCCGGGCAGGCTGGGATCGTCGGGGATGAGACTGAGCGGCACGGTGAAGATGTCGCTGTCCCCACCGGACCAGGTCCCGTCGCCCATGGCGAACTCCCAGCGGGACTTCGCGGCATCGATCCTGATGGCACTGCGCTCGATCTCGAGGCTGTAATGGGCGTCGGCATCGCTGTCCTCGCCGGGGGTGAACGGCTGGTTGTTGTCGTAGACGTACACCACTGTCGAGCCGTCGGGCTGATTCTCGATGTCGTACGCGGTCACCACGTGACCGCTGAAACCGTTCTGCATCGACACCCCGGGATAGCGTCCGGCGGCCAGTTCGGAGCGGATCCGGTCGAGTTGAATGGCGATGCTGCGCTCGCGGCCCAGGTATCCGACCAGGAACTGCGCCGTTCCCTGCCCGGCATGCCGGCCATCCAGCCAGGTGGCCAGCGCCGAGTTCGGTCCCGTTGCCGACGGCAGTGCGAAGGGGTGGTCCACACCGGGAGCGAACTTGCTGTAGCGGACCTTGCCGGCCAGCAGTTCCTGAACGGTCCTGCTGATCCCGAAACAGTGGCCCCCCGATGCCCTGAGTGCGGCATTGAGGACACCCCAGACGATGTACGCGACGGGGTCCGGCACTCCAGTCGGCACGGGACAGGAGTAGAACGGCCAGCACGGATTCACCTCGATGAACATGTCCCGTACACCCACCAGGTCAGTGAGTTCGCCGAACGACAGCCATCCGTAGTCGTAGTTGTCGAACGCGAAGCCGTCGGTGTTGCGCACCGTTTGGACCTGCAAGGCGTTACTGGTCCGGAATGCCGGGCCCGCGGTGGGCACGACGGTGACGGGGCCACTCGTCGCTGCGCGCGGGATTCGGAATGTGAAACTGCGCCCGTCCGCGGCCAGGTCGACGGGCACCTCCGCACGCGTGTTGCCCACGCGCACGGTGGTTCCCGGGCAGAAGCCGCTGCCAGTGACCTCGATCCGGTCACCGGGCTGGCGCAGCCGGGGAGCCCGGCCCGTCGTGTTGGTCAGCGTTGCAGTGCTCGCCGCATCACCGACTTGGAGTTGCACGGAGCGTGAGGGTGCGCCGGGGCTGGTGGCGGTGAGCAGGACCGTGCGGTTGCCCAGTGCGACCGTGCGGGTCAGCCGAAGAGTCCGTTCGGCGATCAGTCCGCCGCCCGCGGGGATCGTGGCTGTGGGCAAGAGCTCAGTGGATTGCCCGTTGCCTGCCGCGGTGAGCGTGACCGTGCCGGCGAACTCGAGGCTTCGCTGGACACGCACCGGCACATCAGTCGGGGCGCACAGGCCCACCCGGAATGTCGGCCCGCCGACGACCGACAATTCGAAGTTGGAGCGCACGATCAACGGGGTCGTGACGGTGCGCATGTCCGGCGCCACGTTGGCGTTCGACTGCGGATCGGCGGTAATGGTGAGGTCGACTGGCTGCTCGAAGGCCGGGGTGTCGTCGGTGGCGCTCAGTCGCAACGTCGTCGTCGTTCCGGTTCCCGTCACGGGATTGGGCAGGAACTGTGCGGAGACGCCGGCAGGCAGGCCGGCCACCGACATCGTTGCTGGTCCGTTCGAACCATTGAGCCGGGTGATGTCCACCGGGATGTCGAGGGTGTCGCCCTGCAAGACCCGGTGCACCTGCGAAGGCGCCGAGAGACTTATGTCCGGCAACGAGTTGTCGGGGAACTGCAACGTCAGGTCGTCGAAACCCAGAGACGAGTTCGTGGCGCCGGGTCCAGTGGCGGTCAGAACAAATCGCGCGATGTCAGGCGCGGCGCTCGTGACCGTGAGGGCAGATGTGAACCCCGTCGCCGAGATGGGGGCGGTGACCGTGCCCACCTGCGTGTTGTTGGCGCGGTAGGCCGTCAACTGAGCAGACGTCGGCTGCGGGGAGCTGGTGAACAGTCCCGCGTGCAGCGTTACGGCGGTTGCCGTGCGGGTCAGCCGACCAGTCATCGATGGGGTGACGAACTCGCAGCCTCCCCCCCGTCTCAGGTGCGCACACGTCATAGCCCACGTCGGCTGCCACCGTGCCAGAGCGGGCTTGCCCAGGGGCGGAGCGCCGGTAGGGACGGAAGCCGTCGTCGGCGGCGAGGAACTGCACGAACGCGGAGGCGAGGTACTCGGTGGTCACCGGTGTGCCGAGGGCAGGACCGGACTCGAAGTCGACAGTGATCGTGTCGGCGGCCCGTGCGGGAGCAGCGACCTGCAGTGAGACGACCATCGCGACCGCGAGGAGCAATCCGGCCCACCGGCTCGTGGGTCGTGAGGATGTCGCCGCTCGTGCCATCCGACCTGCTTTCAGGACTGCCGGGTCTGGCAGCCCACTGTGTGAAGGTACGTCGCGTGTCGGGCAGGGTCAATACCGCCAAACGGTTGGCTGTTGTGACTGATCGGTGGCGAGTCGGAGCATCGAATCGCGACAGATCAGAGCACGGGGCGCGTTCGGGCCGGACCGTTACAACGCGTTGTGTCCGCTGAAGACCGGCCCTGTTGATCACCAATGCGCCAAAGCCTCGCTAGTCTGCCGGAATGACAGGCCGCCTGCGCGTCATCCTTGTAGGGGTTATTGCGCTGCTTCTGATTCCAGCCCCCGCCCCTGCTGCTGCCCCCGAGGTGGAGGTGACCAGGCTCGAGTTCGCGGCGCCGAGCGTGGCACCCGGCAGCTCCGTGCTCGTCCGCGTTGGGGTGATGACACAGACCGCCCAGCGATCAGAGCTCACCTTCTCGGGCCTGCCGAAGGGGGCCATGGTCGTGGGGCCGCAGTGTGAGCGATCCACCTGTGCCGTCACGCTTCCGGTTGGGCCCACTGTGCTGGACCTGCGGCTCGACCTGGCTGCCACGACACCGACCGGCACGACGTCGATCGAGGTGAGCACACGCGAATCCTCGGTGCGGGAGCCGCTCAAGGTCGTGAGCGACGCCAAACCTCAACTCCGCTACGTCGTCAGCAACGCCGAGACTCTTGTTCCCGGTACTCGAGCCCGACTGACTGCGCGCTTGGCGAACCTATCTGGCAGCACGGCTACGGGTATCCAGGTGCAGCGCATCGTGGCGCCGGGTGCCCTCAAGGCACAGCGTGCCGCGGGTCCCGGGTGGCGCTGTGAGGTCCTCACCTGCCGCTACACAAGACCCTTGGCGGTGGGGCATCGATCGGCGCCGCTGACCATCCGAGGGGTCCTGCGAGAGGGGCCGGGGGCCACCCCCATCGGGTCGCAGTCGCGAGGCCGAGGTGCCCATGCCGACCTGCGCTGGAAGTCGACCATCTCGACCTCACAGGTGGACCTCACCGAGACGAACTCCCTGCTCGTGCAACTTCGGGCACCGCGCAGTCCCAAACCGGTGAAGCCGCGCGTGTCTGTGCCGAACTGGAACCGACAGTCCCATCTCGAGGCGACGGTCGTCCCGGAGACGGCCTTGCGAGCCGGTCAGTTGGGTCGGTTGCGGATCGGTGCGCTGCATAACCGTGTGTCGCACACGGTGGGGCGCACGACGCTCCGCGTGGAACTGCCGCGCGGCCTGCGCAATGTACAGGTACGCGACGGCGCCTGGCGCTGCACGGGGAAGGCCGAGGTGCGCTGCACCCTGCTGCGGCGCGTCTCGGCACAGCGGCCCGCCCCTCCCGTGACCCTGACCGTGCGCGCTGCTAAACGCAGCGCAGGCACGAAGCAGGTTCGGGCCCTGGTCCGCTGGAAGACGGCCTCAGGTACACACGCCGACCGCGACAGTGCCCGACTACGGGTGTTGCCGCGGCTGCGGGTGACGGCACGCACGTCGAAACGTGTCGTGTGGGCCACGGCCTCCGGAAACCGCTTGGCCGCTTCTACCGTTCAGGTCCATGCCCGGATCCGGGGGGCGGACGTGCGCATGTTGCCTTCCTACCGGTGGCGCCAGATCAGCGGTCCCCGAGTCTCGTGGCAGACGCCCACCAGGCAACGGGTGGGGCAGCTCAACGTGGGCGCACGCTTCCAGGTGCCCGTGGTGAAGAAGCGGCGGACGCTGGTGTTTGAGGTGACAGCCGGGCTCAATGGGGCACGTGCTCGCGACCGTGTCCAGGTCGTGGTGAAGCCGCGCAAGGTGGCGCGCTTCCCTGTGGTCAACCAGGTGCCCGGCCAGTCCTTCGGAATCGACGGCTTGCAACTGTCTGACATCTTCATCGACATCGATGGCAATGGATCCCCGGCCATTGCATGTACGTCGCCATTGCCCAACCAGAAGCCGCAGCCGTTCACCGCCACCGTGCAGGACTTCTTCGGCGAAGACGTTGCGGTGCAAGGGGTGATCAACGGGTCCGGGATGTGCCTGTATGGATCGCTGACGGACTTCAGCCCGACTGGCACCTCGACGGATTCATCTTTCCAGAATTCCATCGTGGTCTACTCCAGCTACGACACGACGATCACGATCCCTGGCCGTGCCCCGATCATCGTGGATGGCCAGGCCGTCGGTCTCTTCGCGGACTTCACCGCCCCCGCCTCCATGACTAAGACCCTGGGTGGTTTGCAGGGCACGGGCTCGTTCGAGGCCATCGTCACGGATCAGGCGAGTGGTCTCGGGTTCAACGGCACCGTGGACTACACGCTGACCGACCCCATCTACCTGATCGGCTCGGCCAGCCCGACTCAGAGCAGTCTTGCCCTCGACGGTGCCTCGTTGACCGTGGATCTTTCCGCCTCGACCCTCGACATCCAACTGGCCGCGGACGGGTCCTATTACACGCCCCCGGCAAGTAACGGCGAGACTCCGGCGAGCACAACCCCGCTGTCCGTCGGCATCGACATCAACCTGGGTCAGGCCTCGTTCGGGTTCACGGCCACCGCAGCTGGCAGCAAACCGGTCAACAATGCGTTCGGTCAGCCAGGGTTGGTCTTGAACAACTTCGTGGTGGCGGGCTCGATCGGAGAAGCGGATTCGCTGGCCATCGCAGCCGATGCGGATCTGCCATCCAGCTGGGTGTCCTTCGTGGGGGTGGAGCCCAACACTCCCATCAGCCTGGTCGTCGACATCTCCCTGACTCCCTGCCTGCAGTTCTCCGTGGGGCGGCCGAACCAGACTGAGGCTGCCGTCGACCTGCTGAACAAGGGCGTCCTGATCGCCGACTACGCAAACGTACTCCTGGCTCCCGTTGGGTGCGAGTTCGCCAATGTTGTCGACATTCAACCGGGCTTCGCCCTGGACTTCGACGGCTTGATCGCCGGCGACCCGATCGCGTTTAATGTGGCCTTGGACCTGACCGCCGGTAACTTCTCCTTGGCCGCGGACGTCGCGATCGGCCGGATGACGATCGGGTCCGTGCAGTTGCAGAATTCGACGTTCACCCTGGGCCTGTCGGAGAACTTCTTCGACATTTCCTTCGGCGCCACCGTCATCGTCGGTGACTCGTCGCTGACGGTCGATGGCGCCTACACCGAGCAAGTCGGCTCGGTCACCGCAACGTTCTCGGTGGCCTCCCGAGGCAACGTCAGTATTGCCGGATTCGACTTCGACAACGCCGACGTGGACTTCTCCTATACCGCTGGGCCCCGGGGTTCGACCCTGACATTCAGCCTGGACGGCGACGTGGGTTTCCTCGACCAGTCAATAGACGGCACTCTGGCACTCACCGCGCAGAACGGTTCCGTGCAGACCGCCAGTGGCAACTTCGCCGTTTCTGTGAACCTGTTGGTGGTGGACGTCAGCGGGGATCTGCAGTTCTCCTACCGGGCCGGCGACGGCGCGTCGGGCAGCTTCTCCAACGGCACGGTGACGGTGATTGACCTGTTGACCTTCACCGATGTCAACGGCAGCCTGGCCGCCAACGGCGCCTACCAGGTATCCGCCTACTCCCAGATTCCGCAGAACCAGGCAACTGCGGCCGACGCCTGGCTGTACACGAAGGAACATGGGGACTGGAACACCGTGTTCTCCGGCACGCTGGGGGTCGCCATCAGGGGCGGGAATGGTGCCTCAGCATCCGTGGACTACTCGACCAGCTCAGTGAACGTCTGGAGCCAGTGGGCGTGGCACAGCTGGACCTCCTGGGGATCATGGGTCTCGATCCCGGTTGCGGGCTGGCGCCCACCACGGTGGGTCCCCGGGCTCCGTGTTCCGGGAACCCGTCGCGATCTTCTACCTGAACCCGGTGGCTGTCGAAAGGGCGAGCCAGGGTGGGTCTGACAAGGACACCAACGCGTGTGTCAACTTCTCGTCGGTGGTGGTGCTGTAGGTCGCACGGGGCCGCGCGCGCGGTGATTCGGGGCGGGCATTGGCAGTGCTGGTTCTGCTAGCGTGCAGCCCGCGGGCACCGGCCGCGGCTACGTCACGGCGGCGGTCAGGCGGATCCTGCAGGACAGGTTGACCTCATGCGCACATTCCTCACCAAGGTGGCCGTCGGACTCGCAAGGCGCGCTGGTGCTGACATCGGTTTCTGGCGCTGCCCAGGCTACGTCTGCCGCCGACCCCGTCGACCCACCGACGGCGATCGGCACAAGCGTCGCGGAGGTCAGCGTTGCGGTGCGTGACCTCCCCGCGCGATCACCACAGGCCCTCGCTTCGGGCACCGTCAGCCCTCGGATCAACCCAGAGCCACAACGACGTGGTGAGGCTGGTCCAACGAGCGAGGCGCGTTCCCGACGCCTCCCCAAGGCCAAGGCTCCCGCGCTGGGAAACTCCCCGGCTCCGGACCTGGTGTTCGACGGCACGGGGAACCCGCTGGGATGTGGGGGGTGCACCCCGCCGGACACCACCGGTGACGTCGGGCCGAGCCACTACATCCAGATGGTCAATGCCACCAAGGTGGCCATCTTCGACAAGGCAGGGGTGCTGCAGGTCCCGGCGTTCAATCTGAGCGACCTCTTCACCTCCGGTGTGTGCAGCACGGCCGACCGCGGCGATCCGCAGGTCGTGTATGACCCGCTGGCCGACCGGTGGGTCCTCAGCCAGTTCCAGAACGCCCCGAACACGCTGTGCTTTGCGGTGTCGCAGACCGCTGATCCGCTGGGGAGTTACTACTTGTACGACTTCCTCACACCGGAGTTCCCGGACTACTTCAACCTGGGCGTCTGGCCGTCCGGCTATTACGTCAGCTCCAACGAGGCGTCGTATACGGCCTATGCGTTCGACCGCCAGAAGATGCTTCTCGGGCAGCCCGCCACATCTATTCGGGTGCCGGGCGAGACCAAACTCCACGCTGCCTGCTTATGTCGACGGCACGGGGTTGCCGAGTGCCGCCGGGGGCCTGTTCTACACGTTCAAGGACAACCTGTACCACGGCGGGCAGGATCGCCTCGAGATGTTTGAGTTCACCCCCGACTTCACGACGCCGGGGAACACCACCTTCACCAC
>JBAOHC010000015.1:0-6387 GCA_037046735.1 Candidatus Nanopelagicales bacterium
TGCGACCCTGCGTACGTGACGCGGCGCTGGCAGGGCTGTTGGAGCAGTCACAGCAGGACGCCCCGAACGTCGGCAACCCGCGGATGCCCGACGACGGCAATGCCGCGCGTCTCGCCGCATTCTTCGCCGACCCCCGACCCGTGATCGCCTACGTGGGCAAGATCAGCCAGGAGAAGGGGGTTCCGTTACTCATCGATGTCGTCAAACAGCTCGGACTGCGCGCGGTGATCGTGGGCTTCGGTCCTGCTCGCACCGAGCTCGAAGGTACTGCCGGCCCCGACATCCTTTTCACCGGAGCCTTGGAGCATCGGCACCTGCGCTACCTGTGGCCCCTGTGCGCAACGAGTGTCGTGCCCTCAGTCTTCCCGGAGGCGTTCGGAATCGGTCCCGCAGCCGAGGCGGCCTCTTGTGTGGCTGTCCACCGCTGGTGGCCGACCACTCCGGCCTGGGAGAGATCGCCGCCGGTCTGCGCCAGCACTATCCCGCGAAGTTCGCAGATCTGGCCGCGTTCCCGACCGGCGACGCCCAGGCACTGGCAGGCAGACTGACCCGCCTGCTCGCCCTGCCGGCAGCGGAGTACGCCCGAGCGGCTCGCCGCGGCTCGCGAGACAGTCACCGATCTGTGGGGGTGGGAGTCGGTGGCTGACCGCATCGTGGACCTCGGCGTCTAAGGCAGTCACCGCGCACCAGAAGATGTCATTGAGGCGCACTCTACGTGCGTCCTTCTGACAACCTCTACCGTTCATGGCCCCCCAGGGCCATAAGACTCACCTCAACCAGGACACCTTCACGGGTCGCCAGAGGAACTAGTCCATCCCCGTTTCCATGGCCGCGTCGTCCAGCAACGCGCCGTCATCCAGGACGTTGCTGGCCTGCTCGGTGGGCATGGCAGTGATGGAACGAGCGCCACCGGTTCCAGGCGCCCCACCAGGTCGACGTGGCCGGCAGTCAACTGACCCTGGGCGGCGTAGATCTCCAGCTTCGATCGGGTGTCGGCGATGTCAAGATTGCGCATCGTGAGTTGCCCGATCCGGTCCTTGGCGGCGAACGCAGCCTGCTCCATGCGCTCCATGGACAGCTTGTCGGGGTGGTAGCTCAGGTGGGGACGAGCGGTGCTCATGATCGAGTAGTCGTCGCCGCGACGCAGGCGGAAGCGTCACCTCACCGGTGACCGCACTGGCGACCCAGCGTTGCAGGGACTCCCGCAGCATCAACGCCTGCGGATCCAGCCAACGCCCCTCGTACAGCAGAGGCCCCAATCGGCGACCTTCCGCGTGGTAGTTGGCGATCGTGTCCTCGTTGTGAATGGCCGACAGCAACCTGCTCATAGGCGATGAACAGCAGCGCCATGCCCGGGGCCTCCTGGACACCGCGGCTGGTCTTTTTTCGATGATCCGGTTCTCGATCTGAACGGCCATGCCCAGACCGTGCCTGCCCCCGATGGCGTTGGCGGCCAGCACCAGTTGGACGTCGTCCTCGAACACCTCACCGTTAATGCTCAAAGGCCGTCCCTGGTGGTAGGCGATCGTCACGTCCTCGGTGGCGACGTCGACCGCCGGATCCCAGAACCGCACCCCCATGATCGGCCGGACGACCTCAATCGACGCGTCGAGGTGTTCCAGGTGTTTGGCCTCATGGGTCGCACCCCAGATGTTGGCGTCGGTGGAGTACGCCTTCTCCACGCTGTCTCGATAGGGCAGGTCATGGCTGGCCAACCACTGGGACATCTCCGTACGACCACCGAGTTCGTGTACGAAATCCGCGTCCAGCCAGGGCTTGTAGATCCGCAGGCTCGGGTTGGCGAGCAGGCCATACCGGTAGAAGCGTTCGATGTCGTTGCCCTTGTAGGTCGAACCGTCACCCCACACCGACACGCCGTCCTCGTCCATGGCCTGCACGAGCATCGTCCCCGAGACGGCACGGCCCAAGGGTGTCGTGTTGAAGTACTGCCGTCCACCCGAACGGATGTGGAACGCCCCGCACATGATGGCGACCAGGCCTTGTTCGACCAGCGCGGACCCGGCAGTCGATCAGGCGGGCGGCCGTGGCCCCGTATTGCAACGCCCGGTCGGGCACCGAATCGATGTCCGGCTCGTCGTACTGACCGAGATCGGCGGTGTACGCGTAGGGAAAGGCCCCCTTCTCCCGCATCCAGGCAACCGCGACCGAGGTGTCGAGGCCTCCGGAGAAGGCGATGCCGACCCGCTCACCGACGGGCAGGGACGAGAGCACCTTGGACATGGTCAAAGCCTAGTGGCGCGCTTTCGGTCGGCGTCCGCTGGCCAACGCGACGGCATGCGGGTGCCGGGTGGTGGTGGTCGGTGGCACACTGCCGTGCATGGCCTCTCGTTCCTACCAACCACCGGCATCGTTCGTGGCGCCCGATGGGCTGTGGCCGACCGGTCCCTTCACCCCCGGCACGCCCACGTACGCCATCGTGACGGCCGCCCTGGTCGTACGGCTGCAGTCAGAGATGGCCGATCGCGGGGCGTCACTGCGGGCGGTGGCTGGGCCGGCCGGGATCGATCCCACCAGCCTGTCTCGGCTGATCACGGGCAAAGTGGTACCCGACGTGGCCACCATCGCCAACCTCGAACAGTCCCTTGATGTGGATCTGTGGCCGGGGCGCGTGCCATGACGTGAGTTGTGGCACCGGTGTAACACTGAGGGCTCATCCGGGAATGAAGAGATGTGATGGCCGAAATCGCACGTGATACCGCCTGGTTCGAGGCGATGTACCGGCGCACCGCGGCGCCCGTCCTGGCGTACACCCAGCGCCGGCTGCGGACACCGCAGGACTGCGAGGACGTCCTGGTCGAGGTGTTCGCCACAGCCTGGCGACGTCGTCGCGATATGCCTGCGGACGAACTCCCCTGGCTGTACGCCACCGCGGCCAATGTCATCGCCCACGCCGCACGCTCGTCAGCCCGCCGCACCCGTCTGGATGCGAGACTCGCCACCTATGAACCCGTCGTGACCCCCGACATCGATGAGCAGACAATCGGCGCCGTTGACGCACGGACCGCATTGAACGAGGCGCTGCAGACACTGTCCGAGCCTGACCGGGACGTGCTGCAGCTGTGGGCCTGGGAGGGTCTGGAGGGCAACGAGTTGGCGACGGCCCTCGGTGTGAATGCGGGCGCCGCCCGGACTCGACTGCACCGCGCCAAGACCAGGCTGCGGACGGCAATGACGACCACCTCGATCCAAGGAGGGACCGGATGAACACCGACTTCCACGACGAGGATCTGCGCTCGGCACTGAAGGACCTCGAGCCCCCCACCGCCCCTGACGAGGCACTCCTGCAGCGGGTCTGGGACGAACTGCCGCTGGCAGCCGATCCGGCCCCGCGCCGGCGCAGGTGGTGGGATCTGGCGCTGGCCGCCTGTGCGGGGGCGGCCCTGCTCGCCGGCACCGTGACCGTCGCGCAGATCTCCGGCGGATCCGGCAGCGACTCCGCCGTGGTGAGCTCTCAGGAGGCGATGACGCCGGGGATGGCGGATGCCCCGACCACCGACATCGCGGACTCAGCCCAGGCACCGGGCGTCGAACCCGCAGCAACCGTGGCCCGCGATGCCAGCGCCGTCGTGGCGGCCGACGACGTGCGGGCGGCTCTGGATGCCTTCGTGACCGCTGTCAATGACCTTGGGGGTCGCGTGACGAGCGAGACGGTCACCTCCGAGGGCGGACCCGTGTCACCCACAGGTTCCGACGTCACTTACCCCGTCTCCCCCCGCACACCCGGGATCAGCCTGTCGGTGGAGGTCCCCGCTCGTGCCTACGACCAGGCCCTCGCCGCGATCGAACCCCTCGGTGACGTCGTGACGTTCTCGCAGTCCTCGGTGGACACGGGCACGCAGCTCGCCGATGGGGCGGCGCGGATCGCCGCCCTGCGCGCCTCCGTGGCCCGGCTGCAGACCCTGCTGGACCGGGCGAATTCGGTGGGCAGCGTCATCGCGGTGGAGGAGGCGATCGCTGCTCGGCAGTCCGAACTCGACGGCTTGGTCGCCCAGCAGCGTTACCTGCAGAGCCAGGTCTCGCAGGCCCGGATCTCCCTGGAGCTCCTCACCAGAGAGGACGCGGCAGCCCGCTACGACACCGAACCATCCGGCTGGCAGCGGGTGCTCGACACGCTCGCCGCGGGCTGGTCGTGGCTGGGTCGGGTGCTGTTGTGGACCAGCCCGCTGTGGGTGGCGGGTCTGGCGTGGATGCTCTGGCGGCGGCGGGCCCGCACCCGGTGAACCGCACCCGTTCCGGCAGCGCCAGTCGCTACCAGAGCGGCTTCTTGTCGGCCTCGATCGCGGCGTCCAGAGTATCGAGCAACTTCTTGCGCACCTTGAGTTTCGTCGCCGCGTGGGCTTTCATGTTCAGCTTCTGGAACGCCACGGCTCGCCCTCGAGCGGTTTCGAGGACGGCGTCGGCGTCGACCACCTCGTCGAGGAATCCCGCTCGTCGCGCACCGTGCGGATCGAACATCTCCGCATTGATCACGCACCGATTCAGGTAAGAAGCGTGCAGCCGGGCGCGGGCCAGTTCGATGCCCACATGGTGCATCGTCATTCCGATCTGCACCTCGTTGAGGCCGATCTGGAACGCACCGTCCGCCCCGACCCGGTAGTCGGCCGACAACAACAGGAAGGCTCCCTTGGCCACGGCGTGGCCCGGGCAGGCGACGATCACCGGGTACGGGTGGGCGAGCATCCGGCGAGCCAGCGTGGATCCCGCTGCCACCAGGTCGATCGCGTTCTGCGGGCCTGAGGTCATCACCTTCAGGTCGTACCCAGCGGACAGGATTCCCGGAGTACCGGTGATGATCACCACCGCTTCATCGGAGGTCGCTTGGTCCAGGCCAGCGTTGAAGGCGTCGATCACGGCCGGGGAGACGGCGTTGACCTTGCCGTTGTCCAGGGTCAGGGTCGCAATCCCATCAGAATGGTCATAACTCACCACGTCGTCCATGGCTGCGAGACTAGCCAGCGAGCAGATGCCGGGCACAGACCGGCCCGTATCACGAGGACCTGACGGACGCAGGTTCCTAGGGTTGGGGCCATTCCTGCCGGCGCATGATGCGCTAACGGTCCGTCGCCGTGATCACGGTGTCGTGGTGATGCCGATCTCGTCGAGCAGGGCAGCGAGCGTCTCGGCCACTTGATCCGGGGCAGTCAGCTGGTGTGCTGTTCGCGCTCGACCGCGGCGCGGCTTGACGGGTTGCAGAACAGGGATCCAACGTCGGACTCGTCCCACCATGCCGTCCAAGGCGGAAGCAGGCCGTCATCACCCATTCGGTTGCGTAGGAGGCCAGGAGTGCGGGCGGCGCGAGCGGAATCTGACCGCGCAGAGGGAGAGAACCGCGTCCACGAACAGCGCGGCCACGACTGGAGACATCATCGACAGTTCCGGAACGTATGCGCCGGCGTTGCTGTGCGGGACGAGGACGAGATCCGTGTCCAAGGGCAGCGCCGCACGGAAAGCGCCAAAGACGTCATCACCTGTGGCCAGCGGCGAGGGCACCTCACATACCGTGGTCTGCCAACCCTGACCAGCCAGGATCTGGGCGACGGGCCTCCACACCGACGGACCGAGCAAGGGGCTGGGCAGGAACACCAACGACGTGGTCATGCTCAACAAGGTAGAGCGAAGCGAGCGGGGATATGACCCTCGCCACGGGAAGGCTCCCGTCGAAGGCGCGAGTCAGTTCGCATGTCCGCCTCGACAGAATCGTGCCGAGTGGATTCACGAAGAGAGCCTCTCCGCAGGGCTCACCGGTGATGACCGCGATGAGCTCGAAGTCTTGTGCAGCAGGCGTCAAACCGGCGAGTTCGGCTGCGGCCGCGATGAGCGGATCCGGGATCGACGGGACCTGTGCTGGCCCTTTCCAGCGAGCACGAGTTCAACCGCGAGTGCCCGGTCCTCGTTGCGGGCGTCAGATACTCGACGGGCATCGCCGTCCGTGGCGGCCCGCGTAACGCCGAAAAGGTCCGCTCGGCGGTGTGCGCGGAGTGCCCACCTCCAGCCAGGTCAGCGTCGTGATCGAACGAGTCCACGATCGATGCGACTGGCCCACTCCTGTGCGTTGGGACTGCTCCCCCCGGCGCACCAAGGCAGACTACGACTCCGACTTGGTCAAGGGCAGCGTCATCGTTGAGGTCGACACCACCACCGGGCAGAGGCAACGGTTCTCGCACATAACGTTGCCCGGGGAATGGCAGCCGACCGCTAATCGCCAACAACAGCGCGTTCTTCTACCAGAGGTGGTCAACACCCTCAGTCAAGGTCCTCTGAGGGCCCGTGCCGGACGCCACCACGCGGAGTCTATGAGCAACCCTGTGGACAGAATTGACGCACCAACTAACAATACGTACTCGTAATCCGAAGAACAACTAGATA
>JBAOHC010000023.1:0-40382 GCA_037046735.1 Candidatus Nanopelagicales bacterium
CCCGCCGCGAGGTCGTCGCTGACCATCCCACGTGGTTGATCCCCGCGGAGTTCGCAGGTCTGGGATCGACGGAGTCCGGGACGGATCGCGGCGGTTCGGCGGCCAAGTACGTGCCGCAGCGACCCGGCGCCTTCGTGGGTGCCGAGGTGATCGGTTGGCACCCCGACGAGGCACCGGCCAGCCAATGGGCGTACGACGCGCTGCGGATCGCGGCCGGCGTGCCGCAGGTCGGTGTGGACACCGACTCCAAGACTCTGCCCCATGAGATGGGCATGATCGGTCCCGCGGTTCACCTGGCCAAGGGGTGCTATCGCGGGCAGGAGACCGTGGCGCGCCTTCACAACATGGGCCGGCCGCCGCGCCGACTGATCCTTGCGCATTTCGACGGTGCGCTTCCGGACCCAGGCGTGGAGATCGTGCGCGGCGAGCGCGTCGTTGGCAGGGTGGGTTCGGTGGCCCACCATTACGAACTGGGACCGATTGGGCTCGCCCTGCTGAAGCGCTCCATCCCGATCGATGAGCAACTGAGCGCCGGTGGCATCGCGCTGAGCCAGGAACAGATCGTCGCCGCCGACCTTTAATTGCAGACTGCGGATGCGGACTCGGGCAAATGGGTCGATTCTGGAAGTCATGTTGACGATGTACACGACATCCTGGTGCGGCTACTGCGTGCGCCTGAAGTCTCAGCTCAAGCGTTACGGGGTCGCTTTCAGTGAGGTCAACATCGAGGAGGACCCGGGTGCTGCCGAATTCGTCGGCTCTGTCAACGGTGGTAATCACATCGTTCCGACGGTCTTGCTGCCGAACGGCACTGCGATGACCAACCCCAGCATTCACCAGGTCCTGGCGGCCCTGCAGACCTGACCGTCACGCCCGAGGACTGCGTCGGTAGTTGCTGACGAATGGATCGGCGGCGATCCAGAAGCGCCAGGGCCGGTCCGCTGCTTTACTCACCCCCACCCGGGGTCCGCGCATCACCTGCGCCTGCGGGCCGGGGGTCAGCCGTAGCCGCCCCGTGCGCAGATCGGCGCCGGAATCGGCCATGGTCACTCCCAGTGCCTGACCCAGTCGGCCTGGTCCGCGCGCCAAGTCCCGCTGACCATTTCGGCGCATCCGCGCGACCTCCGTGCCGGCCACCACCTCCCCGGCTCGCAAGAGCACACCCCCACCCACACCCTCGGGATGGCAGACGATGTTCATACACCAGTGCATCCCGTAACTGAGATAGATGTACGCGCGTCCCGGCGGTCCGAACATCACGGCATTCTTCACGCCGGGCCCTCGGTAGGCATGGCTGGCCGGATCGCGCTCGCCCGCGTAAGCCTCCACCTCCACGATCCGGATCGTCACCTGACCATCGGTGATCACGGCGTTGAGCAGCAGCGGCGCGACCTCCTCGGCCGGCTGGTGCAGTTGCGCGAACAGATCGGTCACGTTTGCCAAGGGTACGGTGGGGCGCGTGGACGCCGACGAGATCCTCGCCCGACGTATGACCAACCTGCTCCTGACCCGGACCGGGGAGTCGCCTGCGGACGTCACGGAGTGGTTCGCAGCCCTGCAGGCCCAGGATCTCGGCAGCGGCAAGTGGACCATCGGCGTGCGCACCGGACAGACCGAATCCGAGGTGGACGCCAGCATCGCTGCCGGCGAGATCCTGCGGACCTGGCCCATGCGGGGAACGATTCATTTCGTCCATCCGGCCAACGCCCGCTGGCTGCTGGACCTTACCGGGCGTCGTGCATTCACCGGGGTGAAGCGGCGCTGGGACAACCTCGGGCTCGACCAGCAGACGGTGTACCGGGCCGCCGACGTGCTGCAGGAGTACCTGCAGGACGGACCCCGCACCCGCTCGGCCTGTCGGACCGCGCTGGAAGCGGCAGGCATCAACACCGACCGGGTCGCCTACCACCTGCTCTGGCACACCTCACAACTCGGCATCACCTGCATCGGCCCCAACGAGGGCTCCGAACAGACCTTCGTGCTGCTGGACCAGTGGGCGCCCGAGCAGCGAACGCCACAGGATCCCCTCGCCACTCTGGCCCGCAGGTATTTCCGTAGCCATGGCCCGACGACCCTCAAGGACTTCCAAGGGTGGACCGGACTCACGATGTCATCGGCCCGCAACGGCGTATTGGCCGCCGACCTGCGCTCCGACGGCGACCTGTTCTACGTCGATGCCGACATCGATCCGATCCCGGAGGCGCTGCTGCTCCCCGGTTTCGATGAATACCTGCTCGGCTTCAAGGACCGCAGCCTGTTCATGCGCCCGCAGGATATGCAGGCGGTCGTGCCGGGTGGCAACGGGATGTTCCGCGCTACGGCAGTGCATCGTGGCCGCGTCCTGGGCACCTGGTCAAAACGGGTGCTGTCGAAGAAGGTGGTGATCACCGTGACCCCGTTGGGCAGCCGTGAATGCCAGCACACGATCAGCGTTTGAAGCCCCCCTTGCCGATTACGCCCGCTACCTGGGCAAGACCGCGGAGCTCACCTGGAACTGACGACACGACCCACGTTGTAAGCGCCGACTGCGCAGCCAACCCACCGAGGCACTTGGCCGCTAGATTCAGCGCCATGGGCAAACAAGAGCCTCCGGCGAGCCTGGAACCCGGCGCACTCAGCGAACCTCTGGCCGCCTCCATGCGGAAATCCCGTCCGCCGTGGAGTGCGCAAGCGTTCGCGATTGGTATCGGGCTACTCCTGACGACCTGGGCGGCGCTGACCCTGCTGGGCCATGTCCGCTACCTGCTGTGGTGGGCGGCGATCGCGGCATTCCTGTACTTCGCGATGGCGCCGGCGGTGAACTGGCTGGTCTCCCACCATTTCAAACGCGGGATCGCCACGGCCGTGGTCATGTTGGGCCTGATCTTCACCGTCCTCGGACTCATCGCCGCGATGACCCCGCTGATCGTCAGCGAAACCGAGCAGATGGTCAATGACGTGCCCAAATCGTTCGCAGCGGTCAAGGACTTCCTGGCCCACTTCGGGGTCACCGTCGACCTTTCCAGCAACAACAGCACCCTGCAGGGCGCCCTCACCACCCTGCAGGGGCACCTCCCGGACGTGGCCGGCGGCGCCTTGAGCGTCACCAGCGCGATCGTGGGCGGGCTGTTCGAGTTCTTCGTGATCCTGCTATTCACCTTCTTCCTGCTGGCCAACCAAGACCGATTTCGCCGCTTCCTGTTGTCCTTCTTCAGGCCCGGCACACAGACTGTCGTCGGTCAGGCCTGGGATATCGCAGTGTTCAAGACCGGCGGCTACTTGTACTCGCGCATCCTCACGTCGATCCTGGCCGGCACGGTGGTCGGCATCGCGCTGACGCTGTTGGACTGTCCCTATCCGGTGGCCCTGGCGATCTGGTACGGCCTGGTCAGCCAGTTCCTGCCGATGATCGGGACCTACGTCGCCGCCTCGCTGCCGTTGCTGATCCTGCTGATCCAGAACCCCATGCACGCGCTGATCTTCGTGGTCGTGCTTGCGGCATGGATTCCCTTCCAGGACTACGTCATCAGTCCGAAGGTGTCTGCCCGCACCATGGAACTGACCCCGGCCAGTGCCGTGATCGCCCTGCTGGCCGGCGGGGCGATGTTCGGGCCGCTTGGGGCCTTCCTGGCGCTGCCAGCGGCGGCCGTCATCCAGAGCGTGGCAACCGCGTTCTTCCCCCGGCACGAAGTGTTGGAGAGCGCCGCGACGCGAGGTACCGATGTGCGACCTGCCGCTGCGGTCGATGGCCCCTGAGCCCGGCCACTACCACGAGTACCGTGGATCATGTGAGGGCTTGGGTGGGGGCCGCCGCTCGCGGTGGTGCTGGCCATGGGCGCGATGTCGCCCGCCGTGGCCGATACCCCTCGCAGCCGAGCGTCGGTCCTCTTCGCCGTCAACGGCCAGCACGCACGGTTGGACCGGTCGCACGTGTGCGTGCCGACGCGCGGTCTGGTTCACCGACCGTCCGCGGCAGTCCGGGACCTTGCGAACTTCCTGCTTGCCCGGCACGACCATGACCAACGTGCGCATGCCCGACGGCAACTACTGCGACACCGCCAGCTGGGACTACTGCAAGCACTACTGACCGGTCAGGCCTTCACCGCCAGCACCACCGTGTCCAGGGCACCGTCGCGGTCGAGCACCTCGGCGACGTCGATGCGCAGGCCCTCGAGCGCAGCCACGGTCTGCTCCACGGAGTACCGCACCGCCGGGTCCGGCGGCCCACCGACCGTGTTCGCCTTGTCATGGGCGACCACGAACACCGCCCCACCCTCGTGCAGCCAGTCAGGCAGCCGGCGCAGTAGAGCGATCTGGTGCTCGTCGGGGATCTGCAGGTAGCACAGCAGCACCAGATCCACCGGGACCGTCGGGTCGAAAGCGCTCACATCCTCGGCCACGGTGGCCAGGGGGACCCCGGCATCGCGGCCATCTGCCGCGCCTTGCGCAGGCCCGTGGCCGAAAAGTCGACGGCTGTGACGTCCCACCCCTGCTGCGCCAGCCACACGGAGTTGCGGCCTTCACCGGCGCCAAGATCGATCGCCGACCCTGGTGGCAGATCGCCGAGGTACTGCACGACGAAACGGTTCGGTTCACCTCCCCACACTCGATCTTCGGCGGCGTATCGGTCGTCCCACGCGTGCGCATCCACGTCTGCCATTCAACACCCACCGCGACTACCCTTGGCAACCATGGACCCCCGCGCCGGCACGCCTGCCCAACCCGATGACCTCGTCGACGTCGCACGCCTGATCACCGCGTACTACACCGATGTCCCCGACCCCGACGATCCCGGTCAGCAGGTCAGTTTCGGTACGTCGGGCCACCGGGGCAGCAGCTTCAAGACCTCCTTCAACGACGCCCACATCGCAGCCACCACCCAGGCGATCGTGGAGTACCGCGCCGGCCAGGGCATCACCGGGCCGCTGCTGATCGGCCGCGACACCCATGGCCTCAGTGAGCCCGCCTACGCCACCGCCCTCGAGGTCCTCGTGGCCAACGATGTGACTGTGCTCGTGGATGCCGCCGACGGGTTCGTGCCGACGCCGGCGATCAGCCACGCGATTCTCACGTTGAATGCCCAGGGCAAGAACGCGGACGGCATCGTGGTGACCCCCTCGCACAACCCACCCACCGACGGCGGTTTCAAGTACAACCCGCCGAACGGGGGGCCGGCCGACACCGCGATCACCACCTGGATCCAGGACCGGGCCAACGACCTCCTGCGGCAGGGCCTCGACGGGGTGCGGCGGATTCCACTGGCCTGGGCGAAGGCCAAGGTCCAGCCCTTCGACTTCATCGCCGACTACGTCGACGACCTGCCCAGCATCGTGGACATTAACGCGATCCGGGATGGTGCGATCCATATCGGCGCGGACCCGCTCGGTGGCGCCAGCGTCGCCTACTGGGGCGCCATCGCCGAACGCCTCGGACTCAATCTCGAGGTCGTCAACCCGCGCACCGACGCCCAATTCGGCTTCATGACCTTGGACTGGGATGGCAAGATCCGGATGGATTGCTCGTCGCCGTCAGCGATGGCCTCGCTGGTGGCGGCCAAGGATTCCTACCAGATCGCCACCGGCAACGACGCCGACTCCGACCGGCACGGCATCGTCACCCCCGATGCGGGACTGATGAACCCCAACCACTACCTCGCCGTGGCGATCGACTACCTGGTCACGCACCGTCCGTTGTGGTCGGCGAGCGCGAAGGTGGGTAAGACGCTGGTGAGCTCATCGATGATCGACAAGGTGGTGGCCGCCCGGGGGCGCGAGGTACTCGAGGTACCGGTGGGCTTCAAGTGGTTCGTGCCCGGCCTGATCAGCGGCGACATCGTCTTCGGCGGCGAGGAGTCAGCCGGCGCCTCCTTCCTGCGCAAGGACGGCACCACCTGGACCACGGACAAGGACGGCATTCTGCTCGCACTCCTTGCCAGCGAGATTCTGGCGGTCACCGGCCAGACGCCCAGTCAGCGCTACGCCGAGCTCACCGAGCAGTTCGGTCAGTCGTGGTACGCCCGTATCGATGCTCCTGCCAGCCGCGAACAGAAGGCGAAGCTGGCAGCGCTGAGCGCCGACCAGGTCAGCGCGACGCAGCTCGCAGGATCGCCGATCACCGCCGTTCTGACCGCGGCTCCCGGCAACGGGGCGGCCATCGGCGGTCTCAAGGTGACCACGGACGACGCGTGGTTCGCTGCCCGCCCGTCGGGCACCGAGGACGTATACAAGATCTATGCCGAGTCGTGGGTGGGGCAGGAACACCTCGGACAAGTGCAGGCGGCAGCCCGCGACTTGGTGACAGAGACGCTGCGATGAGTGCGATCGTGCTGGGTGTCGGTCCCGGGCTCGGCAGCGCTCTCGTCGCCGCTTATGCAAGTACAGGTCGGCGCGTCGCCGCGGTGTCACGCAGCGGCTCCGACCTGGCCGGCGGCACTGGGTTCGCGGCTGACCTGGCCGACCCCGCTGCCGTGGTCAGGGTCGTTCAGGCTGCCAGTGCCGAACTGGGACCGCCGGACATCGTGCACTACAACGCGTCCGTGATGGTCCCGGGTACGCCCAGCCAGGTGGATCTGGCTGATGTCGAGCAGGCCTGGCGGGTGGGCTGCCTGGGCGCCTGGTCAGCGCTGCAGGCCAGCGTCCCGCTGATGGACTCCGGCTCGGCATTTTTCGTTACCGGTGGCGGTCTGGCGTTGCACCCGTGGCCGGGAGCGTCTGCCCTGGGCAGCGCCAAGGCCGCCCTACGTAATTTCGTGTTCGCGTCCGCTGCCGAGTTGTCCGAGCTCCGCGTGGCCATGATCACCATCGCCGGAGTCATCGGCCAGGACATCGAGGCCGATGAGATCGCCCGCTACTTCCTTGGGCTGTTGGAGGAACAGGCCCCGCCGGTCGAGACAGTGCTTCCGCAGGCCTGACATGCGCATGCTGGTGTGGCTGGCCGTGATCGCGGGAGCCATCTATGTCACGTGGCGGCTCGTCAAGAGCGCCTCGGCACCGCGCCCGGCGCTGGGCTCCGGTGAGGTGCAGGAGCCGGCAGCCATCGCGGCGGGTCCGGAGCGCGGTTTCGGCACGCTGCGGCTCACCCCCAGCCAACTGATCTTCCTGGCCAATTCGGGCCGGGTCGTGACGATCGAGCGCATCGACATCACGGGGGTGACCTGGACGCGGGCGCTGCCGGATCACGACACGGCCAAGCCGGTGCTGGCGGTGGCCACCGGCCCCGACGTGCACTACTTCGCCGTGGACGATCCCGTGGCCTGGCAGCGACGGCTGACCTGAGTCAGAGGAACAGAACCATCCGGGTGTTGCCGAGCGTGTTGGGGCGCACCCGTTCCAGGTCGAGGAACTCCGCGACGCCCTCATCGCTGGAGCGCAGCAGCTCTTCGTACACACGAGTCTCGACGCCGCGCTCGTCGAACTCCTGGAACCCGTGCCGGGCGAAAAAGGCCGTCTCGAATGTCAGGCAGAACACGCGGGTCACCCCGAGGTCCTTGGCTCGTTCGATCAGCGTCAGCAGGATGGCCGACCCGATGCCCCTGCCGGTGAGGTGCGGCAGCACAGCGACGGTGCGCACCTCGGCCAGATCCTCCCACATGACGTGCACAGCACCGCACCCGACGACCATGCCATCGTCGTCCGCGACGACGAAATCGGTCACGTCCTCGTACAGGGTCACGGTCGCCTTGCTCAGCAGCCGCCGGTCCGGTGCATACGTGTCGATCAGCTCGCGGATCGTGCGCACATCCTGGGTGCGCGCTGGACGGGTGAACATGCCCCAAGTCTTTCAGGCGTCCGAGGGCCCGCGGCTGGGGGTGGCCGCTCTGCGTGGTTCAAAAGTCCGCACGAGGATGCCCGGATCGACCGGGTCGTGCGGGGTTTTGACCCTTCCGACGCCCGATATATGGGCGTATGGGCGTTTTCTCCGGGCCAAAGATCCGCACAACGGCCCGCCCCGTGCGGAGTTTTGACCCTCAGACGTTCTTCTCGAACACCAGCCGCAGCCCGATCAGCGTCAGGTCAGGCTCATGAGCAGTGATCGTGCGCGATTCCGGCAGTACCACCTCAGCCAGCCCACCAGTAGCAATGACCGCCTCCAGCGGAAGCTCCTCCTGGATGCGGTCGACAAGCCCATCAACCTGCCCAGCGAATCCGAACAGCGCCCCGGACTGCAGGGCCTCGACCGTGTTCTTGCCGATCACCGATCGGGGCGCCACCAACTCCACCTTGCGCAGAGCAGCCGCCCGCGCGGCCAAGGCGTCCAGCGAGATCTCGATCCCGGGCGCCAGCGCACCACCGAGGAACTCCCCGCGTGCGGACACCACGTCCAGATTCGTCGAGGTCCCGAAGTCGACCACAACACACGGGCCCCCGTAGAGCGCGTGAGCGGCAAGGGTGTTGACGATCCGGTCCGCGCCCACCTCCTTAGGGTTGTCGGTCAGGATCGGCACCCCGGTCTTCGTGCCCGGCTCGACGATGACCCGCGGGACGTCCGGGTAGTACTCGTCGATCATGCGGCGGATCTCGCGCAGCACGGCGGGCACCGTGGAGCACAGGGAAATCCCGTCCACGTCCGGCTGCCCACGCAGCAACGCCCGGTAGAGAATGAACATCTCGTCTGCGGTTGCCCTCGGATCGGTCTTCACCCGGAACGAGCGCGCCAACTCACGGCCGTGGAACAGCCCCAGGACCGTATTCGTGTTCCCGATGTCAATCGTCAGTAGCATCGTTGATCTCCCGCAGGTCCGCCCCGATGTCCATCACCGTCACAGAGTGGGTCAGCGCGCCCACAGCCACATAGTCCACGCCCGTGTCAGCCACCTCGGCAGCGTTGTCCAGGGTGAGCCCACCCGAGGCCTCCAACATCGCCCGGCCACCGGTCAGGGCCACCGCTTCGCGCATCTGCTCTGGCGTGAAATTGTCCAGCAGAACCAGATCCGCACCGGCGTCAAGCACCTCCCGCAACTGCTCCAGGGAGTCCACCTCCACTTCCAGCGGGATCCCGGGGAACTGCTCACGGACCGCCTCGAACGCTGGCACCACGCCGCCCGCCGCCACGATGTGATTGTCCTTGATCAGTGCCGCGTCCGACAGGCTCATCCGGTGGTTCACGCCGCCGCCGCACCGCACCGCGTACTTCTGCAGGGCGCGTAGTCCGGGCAGAGTCTTGCGGGTATCGCGTACCCGCGGCCCATCGGCGCCGAGCAGGTCGACCCACGCAGCCGTCGCAGTTGCCACCCCGGAAAGATGGGTGAGCAGGTTCAGCGCCGTGCGCTCCGCGGTCAGCAGATCCCGCGTCGGCCCCACGGCCCGCAGCAGCACCTGCCCGACCGACACATGGTCGCCGTCCTCGGCCAGCACCTCGACCGTGATCGGCCCCACGACCTCGAAGACCCGCTGAGCCACGTCCAGGCCCGCCACGACCCCGTTCTGGCGCGCCACCAGGTCCAACTGCGACCGGTGACCCTCGGGGATCGTCGCCAGACTGGTCACGTCTGGGCCGTCGGCCAGATCCTCATCCAGCGCCGCCTGAATCACCTCATCGACTGTCACAGTGCCGCCTCCCTGACCACCATCTCGCCGTCCACAACCTGCGTCTGCAGCCGCAGCAACCAGCGGTCGCGCGACGCTGGGTAATCCTCGCGCCAGTGCGAACCGCGAGTCTCCTCACGCCGCAGGGCCGCCAGGGCCAAGGACCGGCCGACGAACAGCAGGTTCGTCATCTCCCACCCGCTGGTGGACGGTTCGCCACCAGCGAAGTCATCGAGCGCGGCCAGCGCCGCCGACATCGAAGAGGCGCTGCGCAGCACCCCGACCCCGTCGGTCATGACCTGCTGAAACGCCCGTCGGTCGCGCGCGTTGGCCACCCACGGCGACGTGCGCTCCTGCGGGTCCCGCCGGGTGTAGTCGTGGTCGGCCAGTACGTCGGCGATCCGGTCGGCGAACACCAGACCCTCGAGCAGCGAGTTGCTGGCCAGCCGGTTGGCCCCGTGCACTCCCGTGCACGAACACTCCCCGCAGGCATACAGGCCCGGCACGTTGGTGCGGCCCCAGAGATCAGTGCGCAACCCACCTGAGTGGTAGTGCTGAGCGGGGGCGACGGGGATCAGGTCATGGGTGGGATCGATGCCGTGCTCGAGGCAACTGGCAAGGATCGTGGGGAAGCGGTTGGGCCAGTCGAGACGTCGGCCATCCAGCCAGACGTGATCGGCGCCCGACTCGCGCATACGCCGCATGATGGCCTTGGCCACCACGTCTCGAGGCGCGAGTTCCTCCATCGGGTGCACCCCGGCCATGAACCGTTTGCCCTGGTCATCGAGCAGTTTGGCGCCTTCACCGCGCACCGCCTCGCTGACCAGCGGCTGCTGACCGGATGCCAGGGGACCCAGGTACATCACGGTCGGATGGAACTGGACGAACTCCATATCGGCGACCACGGCACCGGCTCGCAGCCCGGCCCCCACCCCGTCGCCGGTGGCCACGGCCGGGTTCGTCGAGGACAGGAAGACCTGACCGATGCCACCCGTGGCCAGGACGACCGCGGGTGCCAGGATCGCCCCGACCCCGTCGATCTGGCCCTCGCCCATCACGTGAAGGGTCACGCCCTGCGCCGCACCGGTGGCATCGGTGAGGATGTCCAGGACCAAAGCATGCTCGATGACCTGGATGCGCTCGCCCACCTCTTCGACCAGGGCACGCAAGATCTCAGCACCAGTCGCATCACCGCCGGCGTGGGCGATCCGGTCGGTGTGGTGTCCACCTTCGCGGGTGAGCGCGATGTCTCCTTCCGGAGTCCGGTCGAACTCAGCGCCCCAGTTGATCAGCCGGCGGACCGCCGCCGGGCCGTTCTCCACCAGCACCCGCACCGCAGCGGTGTCACACAGGCCGGCGCCCGCCACCAGCGTGTCCTCCATATGCGCCTGCGGGGTGTCACCATGACCCATCGCCGCTGCGATGCCACCCTGGGCCCAGCGCGTAGAACCCTCGTCGACCTGCGCTTTGGTCACGACCACGACCCGCCGACCCGCCCGCCGGGCGCGGATGGCCGTGGTCAGGCCGGCGATGCCCGAGCCAACCACGACGACATCGGCCTCGATGAACCAGCCCGGGGTGGGGGCGAGTAGCGAGTCGGGCAGGGTCACAGAGCCTCCAAGTGCACCGCGCAGTTGTCGAGCAACCGGGTGGTTCCCAGGCGCGCGGCGATCAGTAAGCGGCCAGTGCCGAGTACCGGCGGTCCCAGATCCGGGTCGCGTACGGCGACGTAGTCGATCTCGAGGCCGTCCAACTCAGCAGCGGGCCGCCGACTCGATCGCAGCGGGCGAACCCATCGCGGCCCCGACCTCCAGAGCCCGCGGCATGGCCCCGGCGGCTACCCGCTGATCATCGGTGAGGTACACGTTTCGGCTCGATCGGGCCAGCCCGTCCCTCTCACGAGAGGTCGGCACTCCCACGACCGTGACCCCTAGGTTCAGGTCAGCGACCATAGCCCGGATCAGCGTGAGTTGCTGGTAGTCCTTCTCGCCGAAGTACGCGTCATCTGGCGAGGTGATGCGCAGCAGTTTGCACACCACCGTCAGCACCCCGCGGAAGTGCGTCGGACGCACCGAACCCTCCAGTTCGGTTCCGAGCGTTCCGGGGTCGACTGTGACGACCGGCGTGCGGGGGTAGACATCGGCCACCTGTGGCACGTAGACGGTGTTCACTCCGAGGCGCTCACACAACTCGAGATCGGCCTGCAGCGTCCGGGGGTAGCGTGCGAGATCCTCCTGCGGGCCGAACTGCATCGGGTTGACGAAAATCGTCACGGTGACATGCTCGTCCCGGTCGCGGGCAGCCCGGATCAGATCGGCGTGGCCCTCGTGCAGGGCGCCCATGGTCATCACCACACCGCGGCGGGCATCCCCGGAATCGGTGTACAGATCCTCCCGGGTCTCGACCACCCTCATGCCGACCGCCCCAGGGCATTGAGCAGACCTTCAGCCGCCTGCGGGCGCAGTAGGCCCTCGGCCAGGGCGCGGTCCGCGGTGAGCCGTGCCAGCGCGATGTAGGCGGCCTGCAATTGCGGATCGTAGGCCAACTCGGCGATGTGGGCCGCGACGGTCTGAGCATCCCCGCGGACCACCGGGCCGGTGAGCGCCGGGATAGCCCATCCGCAGCGCGTTGTCGAGGCTCGCCTGCAGCAAAGGGCTGAGCAGGCGGGCCGGCTGCTCGACGCCGGCGTCGCGCAGCATCTCAGTCCCGGAGGCAACCAGCGTTATCAGGTGATTCGCCGAGTGGGCGAGGCTGGCGTGGTACAGCGCGCGGGCCTGTTCGGGGATCCACACCGGTTCCCCACCCATTTCCACGACCAACGCTTCAGCAGCCATGCGCAACGGCTCCGGCGCCGTGACACCGAACGGCGCACCCGAGAGCCTTTCGACGTCCAAGCTGGTTCCCGTGAGGGTCATGGCCGGATGCAAGGCCAAGGGCAGCGCACCCCGGGTTTGGGCGGTCGCCAGGACGGCCACCCCGTACCGCCCGGAGCAGTGCACCACGAACTGGCCGGGGGTGAAGGGCAACTGGTCCGCCAGCGCTGGCAGGACATCATCGGGCACGGCCAACAGCACCAGGTCGGTGCGGTCGATGACGTCCTCGACCGAGACCAGCTGCGCCTGCGGCAGCAGGGCCGCGGCCCGCTCCCGGGACTTGTCGCTCACCGCGTGGGCTGCGACGACCGGATGGCCGGCCCGCGCGAGCGCAGCACCCATCGCACTGCCGGCCCGGCCGACGCCGATGACCCCCGCGCGTAAGCGAACACCCACGGTGGCGAGCCTATCCGGCGGTGGTTGGGGATGGGGAAGGGTTGTCGGCCCGACCCGCGTCAGGGCGGGTAACGGTCAGCCACAGGAATCCGCCCAGGCCAGCCGGATCCCCCAGAACGGGGTGGTCGGGGAAGAGCCGGTGCTGCGGGACCACCCGCCCGCCGGTGCGCGCCCGCAGCGAACGGAAGTCCACGCCCGCGCAGATGTCAGCACCCCATGCCCCGCGGCGTCCCCGACGATGGCCCACTGGGTCGCCACCGGAGAAGTCGACGGCGATCGCCTCACCCACCACGACCCGGTCGACGATCTGGCGCCAGGCCTCATCACGAGTCAGCCCACACACTCCGTCACCCCACTGCTGCACCCAGGCCAGTTGTTCGGGTGATGCAGATGGTCCCGGCGCGCCATCAGTGCCCAAGATCCGCCCGTCCCGCACGACATCGGCCGGGATGTCGTCAAGGAACTCATGGGCGAACGCCAGCCCATGCACCGGCGGCAGGCAGGCCGGCGCCACTCCCTGAATCCAGCGCACCGGCAGATCCGGCGCGGGCCGCACGTCGACCCCGAGCAACCGGTCGGCTGGGAATCCGAGCGCCAACAGCTGCCCGAGCAGCCGCCCAGACCCCGCGCCGATATCCACGATCCAGGGGCGGTCAATGCCACACTCCTCGGCGACTTCTTGGCAGCGCCGCATCACCAGCCGGGCCACCTGAGCACCGACGTCGATACTGGTGCTGAAGTGCTCCTCAGCGATGACCCCCCGTTCCTGGTGGGTCCAGGACATCGCCTCGGACCAGGTCAGCCCTGCATCCATCGCGTGCTCTTGTCCGAAGCCCGCGCCTGCGCCATGTGGGCGAGTTCGGTCCGGGTGAGTTCGGTTGCCTGTTCCACTCCGAAGTGCAGCCAGGACGCGCTGACTCGTCCCGGCGGCAGGTCCAGATGAACGGTAGCCAAGCCCAGCGCGCGTTCCCACGGCCCTTGTGTCAGCCGTACGGACTGCACCCGGGCATGGTCGACGACCTGCCGGCGGCGGGTCACCCGCCCCCGGGTGCACACGGCCACCCGCGCATCGGCCCCGGCACCGAGCTGGCGCCACTGGACTGGGGAACGGCGGTTCACACCGGCCACCGGCCTGGTGAGGTCGAGATCGGCATTGACGCCGGGCATCACGCGCGCGAACAGGCTCTCGGCCACGGCCCGAGGGGCAACGGGCAACAGCACTGCCTCGGTCCCCGCGTCGTCATCGCTTTTCGTCAGTCCGGCAACGGTGACGTACAACCGGACCCATCCCTTGCGACGCCAGAACAGCGGTTCGACGAACTCGACAGCGCATACCCGGCCGGGCGGGATGGTGCGCGACTGCGTCTGGAGCAGGCCGTGCCGCAGCCGGATGCCATCGGGGGACTGCGCCACCGTGAAGTTGTACAACTGGATGAACTCAGTCACCACGACAGCCAGTGGGACACCACCCAGGAAGACCGTGAAGATGCCCGTCCAGCCTGTGGACCAGATCGTCGCGACGGCAATGAACACGGTGAGCAGGACTAGGAAGACGGTGACCGCGCGCAACAGCAGCGACACCAGCAGGTCCTTGGTCGGGACCACGAGCAGCGGCTCCTCCGGCGCCTCCCCGGCATCGTGGCTCAGCCCGGCGGAGCGGGCCAGGATCTCGCTGCGCAGCGCGCTCGCCTCATCATCGGACAGGTACTGCAGGTCGGCACGGCTGTCACCCGCTCCTGCGACCTCGATCCGCAGCGCCGCGAACCCGAACACGCGTGCCACCAGCGGCCGATTGATGTCGACGGTCTGCAGGCGGGACAGTTGCATGCGCCGCTCCTGCTGGAAGATCACCCCCGACTGCACGCGCAGGTCACCGTCGTCGTCGAACCAGAAGGCCAGCCGGCGGTAGGCGAGGAACTCATAGCCGAGGGCCACGGCGGCCAGTGCGATGATTCCCAGGATCAGCAGGAACAGGCCGAAGGGCTCACTGAGCACCGCGGACCCGACGGAGAACAGCGTCACAAGGATCAGAGCAGGCAGGTACGTGGATACCTTGACGACCGGCGTGATCGGGTGGACGCGACGTTTCTCGGTCACAGCCCGGCCGACCGCTGTTCGCCCTTCGCTGCCAGCCGATCGCGCAGATCTGCGGCAACCTCAGGCGTGAGGCCGGGGATCGCCGCGTCAGTCGTCGCGGCGGCAGTGTGCAACTGCACGCTGACCAGTCCAAATGCGCGATCCACCGGTCCGGCTTTGACGTCCACGAACTGCAGGCGGCCGTAGGGAACGACCACGATCCGTCGGAACCAGATCCCCGACCCCACGACCAGGTCGTCAGCCCGTTCGGCGTAGCCCCAGGACCGGACCCGCCGCCCGACCCACGGCCATCCGATGATCACGATCAGCAACGCTGCGGCGGCCACCGCACCCGCGATCCACAACGGGGCACCCACCGCGGCGACCACCCCAGCGGCGAGCAGCACGACCCCCGCGAACACGCTCAGCATCATCCGCCGGGCCCTGGTCAACTTCGGCGACAGGCTGTGCCAGGTGTCGCCCCCGACACGGAAGACCGAATCCACTGTGGAAGCCATGGGCCCAGTCTAGGTCGCCGGCGCCCTTCCCTTGACATATTGATAAACAATAATATTGTTTATCAATATGGGAATGTCAACGAAGCCGTGGATCAGCTCAACGCGACGCATTCTGCGGATCGGTGCGGCCGGCTGCCTGCTCATCGCGGCGGTCATCCTGTTCGCCGCCGCCCGGGACGGCCTGTTCAGCACCCCGCTAGACCTGTTGGCGTCGCAGACCGCGTCCGAGGCCCTGCTGGCCACCATGCCCGGCGACCTCGAGTACGACACGGTGACGGCGCAGGCCACCCACACCGAGCAGCCCGGCCTCGCGCTTCCCATCGCGGCCGTCGATGCCACCTTGTACGTGCTCGGCGCCGCGATCCTGTGGTTGCTGGCGATGGTCTTCCGGGAGGCCGAGGATGGCCGGCCCTTCACCCCGGCCAGCGTCGGCCGGATTCGGACCGCCGCCTGGCTCACGGTGGCCATCGCCGTTATCGCCTTCTACGCCAAACCCTTCGTGATGGCCTGGACGTCGTCGCAGTTCGGAGACGGCTCCTGGAGTGTGCAGGCGACGTTCCTGCCCTTCCTCATCGCCATCGCCGCCTTCGGTGTCGCCGCGATCTGGCAGCGCGGAGCGGAACTGGCCGACCTCGACGAGCACACGATCTGATGCCAGGCGACATCGTCGTCCAGCTCGACGAGGTGCTGGCCAGCCGCGGCATGACCCTGACCCATCTGGCGCAGGAGATCGGAATCACGCTGGCGAACGCCTCCATCCTCAAGACCGGCAAGGCCCGGGCCATCCGGTTCAGCACGCTGGCGGCCATCTGCCGGGAGCTGGACTGCCAACCGGGAGACCTGCTGCGCTACGAGCCATAAGTGCCGGGGCGGCGATGCCCCGCGCAGGAGGGCACCAACCGGGAGTGGGACAATTGAGGACGTGTCCCGATCAACGGTGATCGTCGGGGCCGGCATCAGCGGCCTGGCCACCGCTCACTATCTGCAGCAACGAGGGTGCGCCGTCACCGTTCTCGAAATGTCCAGGCACATCGGGGGGAAGATCCGCACGGCTGATGTGCTCGGCTTGGCGGTGGACACCGGTCCGGACGCCTTTCTGGCACGCGGCGCCGATCTGCACCAGCTCATAGATGACCTCGGTCTGACATCGGAGATCGTCGAGCCGCAGACCAGTGGCTCCTACATCTGGTCGCGCGGGCGTCTGCGACGGCTGCCACCCGGCATGGCGTTCGGCCTGCCGGAAAGGCTGTGGCCGCTGCTGCGCAGTGGGCTGCTCTCGCCGACCGGTGTGGCCCGGGCCGGACTGGATGTCGTGCTGCCGACCACGCGCCTGGGCGCTGATCCGTCGATCGCGGACCTGGTGCGCCCGCGCTTCGGCACCGACGTCTACCGTCGGCTCGTCGAACCGCTGCTGGGCGGAGTGCATGCCGGGGATCCCGCTCGCCTGAGCGCCCGCAGCACCGCCCCGGAGGTCTACGCCTTGGCGGACGGGCATCGCAGCGTCTACCTGTCGCTGCGCAGACGGCGAGCCGCAGCACCGCGCCCGAGCGGCAGGCCAGCCGCCCCACTGGTCACGGTGAACGGGGGCCTGGGCCGGCTGGTCGAGGCCCTGACCGCGAGTCTGGGCGAGAGTGTGGTGCACACCGGGGTGGGAGTCGAAGGCCTCACCTCCCGCGGCGACGGCTGGCGCCTCGACACCAACAAGGGCACCCTGGACGCCGATGCCGTCGTCCTGGCGATCCCCGCCTATGGCGCCGCTGACCTGCTGCGACCCTGGTCCGCCGAACTGGCGGCCACGCTCGACGCGATCCGGTATGTGGATGTCGCCAACGCGACCCTGGCCTACCCGCGACACGAGGTCCCTGATCTGCCACCCGGTACCGGGTTCCTGGTCCCACCGGTCGAGGGCGAGTTCATCGTCGGCTGCACCTGGCTGACCAACAAGTGGCCGTACTTGCGCAATGACGACCTCGTGCTGATCAAATGTATGGTCGGGCGCGACGGGGACACCCGATGGCTGCACTACAGCGACGACCAGATCATCGAAGGGGCCCGCGAGGGCCTGTCCCGCATACTCGGGATCCAGGCTGACCCGATCGCCAGCCATGTCCGCCGCTGGCCCCAGGCCATGCCCCAGTACACCGTCGGGCACAGCGAACGGCTCGCCGCCATCGACCGGCACCTGGCCGGCCTTCCTGGCCTGTACGTGACGGGCGCGGCCTATCGAGGGGCCGGTCTGGCGGCGTGTACCACCCAGGCCGCAGCCACGGCCCGAGCCATCACCGAAGGAGGATCGCCATGACGCTGCGCACGGTCAACTACGACCAGCGGCCCATGCTGGTGTTCTGGGAGGTGACCAGGGCCTGCCAGCTGGCCTGTCAGCACTGCCGCGCCCGCGCCACCCCCAACGCGCTACCCGGTGAACTCAGTCACGCCGAGGGGATCGCACTGATCGACCAGGTGGCCGGCTTCGGGCGGCCCTACCCGATCCTGGTGCTGACCGGCGGCGACTGCCTGTTGCGGCCCGACGTCTTCGAACTGGTCGATCACGCCACAGACCTGGGGATTCCGGTCGCGATGTCGCCATCGGTGACGCCCAGGCTCACCGCGTCGGCGATCGACAGCATGGTCGAGCGCGGCGTGAAGGCGGTGTCGCTGAGCCTGGACGGAGCCACGGCAGCCACCCACGACGGGGTACGCGGGATCCCCGGTCATTTCGAGCAGACCGTGCCCGCGATGCGCGCACTGGTGGGGGCGGGACTGAAGCTGCAGATCAACACCACGGTGATGCGCGCCAATGTGCACGAACTGGCCGCTATCGCCGAGATCCTGGCCGAGGTCGGGGTGCACATCTGGGAGGTGTTCTTCCTGGTACATGTCGGCCGGGGAGAGGCGATGGGGGCGATCACGGCCGAGCAGCACGAGCAGGTGTGCCACTTCCTGTACGACGCGTCCCATTACGGTTTCACGGTGCGCACGGTGGAAGCGCCCTTCTTCCGGCGGGTGGTCCTGTCCCGCCGAGCTGGCGCTGAGCCTGGCGGCGACCTGTACGAGCAGCTGGCCGGCGATCTCGTGCAGCGGCTGGGCCCACCGATGGCACGCTCCGGGGTCCACACCGCCTCCACCCGCGACGGCAAAGGCATCGTGTTCGTGGCACACGACGGACAGGTGTACCCGGCCGGTTTCCTCCCGCTGGGGCTCGGCTCGGTCCGGGACACCCCGTTGGCCGACATCTACCGCGACGATCCGGTCCTGCGCAGGATCAGGGCGGCGGACTTCAGCGGCAGGTGTGGCGTGTGCGAGTACGCCGACCTGTGCGGAGGCTCACGGGCTCGGGCCTACGCGTCGACCGGTGACCCGTTGGCCGAGGATTCCGCCTGCGGGTACATACCCGCCTGATCCGGCCATGTGCCCATGACACGATCGACGGCGTGGACATCCTGGACATTCCGCTGCCCGCCTCGCACCCTGCCGGTCACGGCCTGCTGCGGATCCGGGGGACCGTCGCCGACGGCCTCGTGCAGCGGGCTGAGGTCGTCACGGGGCTGATGCACCGGGGGGCCGAGAAGTTGTTCGAGTCCCGTGACTACCGCCAGGTCCTGTCCTTGGCCAATCGGCACGACTGGCTCAGCAGCTTCGACGGGGAGGTATCGGCAGCACGGGTCATCGAGGATGCGCTGGGCATCGTCGTGCCCGCTCGGGCGCAGACCCTGCGCACGGTCGTCAGCGAGGTGTGCCGGATCAACCACCACCTCTACTGGCTGGGCGAGACCCTGCAGTCGGAGGCAATGCGGGCCGCCCGGGCGGACCTCACCGCCGCGCTGGACCTCGCTACCGGCTCGCGAATGCACCTGATGATCACCCGCATTGGCGGGCTGACCCGCGATATCGAGCGACGCTGGGTCGACGAGTTGCCTCTGGCCGCGTGCGAAGCGGCCCTGCCCATGGAGGTGCCGGGGGCGGGGGTGGCCACATTGACCCGGGAGCAGGCGATCGATTACGCCACATCCGGGGTCGTAGCTCGCGCCAGTGGCTGGTCGCGCGACGCGCGCGACTACATCGAGCCGGTGGTGCGGTCGGACGGCGACGCGCACGCCCGCTTCGCCTGCCTGGCGGCGGAGATCCGCACCTCCATCGAATACCTGCGCCAGGTCGACCTACCCGAGGGACCCATCGACACGAAACTGCCACGCACGATCCGGCTGCCGGAGGGTGAGTACTACGGGGCGAGCGAAACGGCGTCTGGGATCAACGGCTGGTGGATCATCTCCCGTGGCGACGTCGTTGCCTGGCGCATGAAGATGCGCACGGCCAGCTTCAACAATGCCGCGGCCCTGGGGGCATGTCTGCCCGGGACCCGGGTCGAGGACCTGCCACTGGCCCTCATGTCGTTCTTGTTGGTCACTGGGGACATCGACAAGTAACTCACCGGGAATCTGCGGATCTGGTTGGGCCCGACTGCCCGCGGGCTCATTTCCGACCGATCATGGTCGAGGGCCAATCAGCTGTGTAGACCGTTGCCGGGTCGGCACCGACCACATCTGGTTGGACCCTGGCGGTTTGACGGAAATCGCAACCAGTGACACACCGGACGGGTCCGAATTGCCGCTTTTGCACCGCGTGGCGTATTCACATCTGGTTGATCATGGTCGAACGCCAACCAGATGTGGACGCCCAATCGCTAGAGGAGACCCTTCTCCTGAAGGAACGCTGTCGCAACCTTCTCGGGTGACTGCCGGTCGATCTCAACCTGCTGGTTCAGCTGCTGCAACTCGTCGGTCGTCAGCGCCGACGACACCTTGTCCAGCGCAGTGGTGATGGTGTCGGTCACCGCGGGTGTGTACAGCGCCGGCAGGATGTTCTCCGCCGTCTGCAGACCCTTGTCGTCCTCGAGCACTACGAGATCATTCGCCGCGACAGACCCGGATGAGGAGAACACGAGACCGACGTTGACCTTGCCCTGCTTGAGAGCCTGAATCGTCAGCGGGCCGCCGGCATCCAGCGGGACGAACGAGCCGACCTTCACGTTGTAGGTCTGTTCCAGGCCGGGCTGGCAGAACGGGCGCTTCGGGCACTCCGGCGGACCACCCAGCGTGATCGGGTTGGCCTGGCTGTACTCACCGAGCTGCGTCAGCGTCTGCAGGTTGTTCTGCGAGGCGAAGTCGGCGGTGACCGCGAACGCGTTCTGGTCCTGTGCCGGCGAAGGGGTGAGCAGCGTCAACCCCTGCTGCTCGGCCAGCGGTGTCACGGCTGTGAACGTGGCATCGGCGTCCCCGGTGGCCAACTGCTCCGCGTCGGCGCCGTTGACCTCCTTGTTGAGGAACTCCGTCAGGCTGCCCAGGTACTCGGGTGTGAGCTGCACCTCGCCCTTCTCCAGCGCTGGCACGATGACCTCGCGGGTCGTCAGTTCCTTGATGGAAGCATCCACACCATTCGCTTCCAGCACCTGCTGGTACATCGAGGCGAGGATCTTGGTCTCCGAGAAGTTGGTGGTGGCGATGGTGATGGGCCCTCCGCCGCCGGCCGCCGGAGACGCACTGCTGTCCGCGGTGTCACCGCCGCCCGAGGAGCAGGCAGTCAGAAGAACCGCTGCCGCTGCCAACACTGCAAACTTGCGTCCAGGAATCATGCGCCCCATCCAATCACACAGGAATCTCCTGCTCAGCGATCTCAGCCCTGCTGGCTGATCGCAAACCCTTGGGCGTCACCACACGTTGCACCTGCGACAGCACCAGTTCGGCAACTACTGCCAGCCCCGCCGTCAGAATGGCGCCCGCGATGATGAGCGTGTTGTCCTGCAGAGCAAATCCGTCGACGACGTAGCGCCCCAGGCCGCCACTGCCCACCAAAGCAGCCAGCGAGGCGGTCGCGACCACCTGCACCGTGGCTGTACGGATGCCTGCCGCGATCAATGGCACGGCCAGCGGCACTTCCACCCGCGACAGGATGCCCATCGGCCCCATCCCCATACCTCGCGCCGCATCACGCACCTCATCGTCCACTCCGGCGAGCCCCGTATACGTGTTGGTCAACACCGGCGGGATGGCGAAGAGCGCCAGTGCGAGGATCGCCGCAAGGTTGCCGATCCCGATCTCCGGGATGGACGCCAGGATGGTCAGCACGCCCAGGGTGGGCACGGCGCGTCCCACGTTGCCGATGTTGGTGGCCAGGAACATGCCCTTGCGCAGATGGCCGAGGACCAAGGCGATGGGCAACGCGATCACCAACGCGATGATCATCGCGAACATGCTGATCTGGACCTGCTCCCACGTACGCACCGGGATCCCGTTCTCCCCCGTCCAGTTGGCCGGATCGGTGAACCACTCGATGACGTTCATGAGGCCCGCCGCCGTGTCCACGGCAGCGTCAGTTTCTCCACCAGCAGCAACAAAAGCTCGAAGAAGACCGCGAGGATGACGCAGCCCAGGGTGGCCGTCATGATCTGGGCATGCCAGAAGTTGTTCTGGAAGCCCGACAGGATCAGCGTCCCGAAGCCCCCGTAGCCGACCAGGGCGCCGATCGTGACCATCCCGACCGTGCTGACGGTGGCGATCCGGATACCCGCCAGGATCGTCGGCATCGCCAATGGCAGGGACACCCGCGTGAGGATCTGCCGCTCCGTCAGACCCATACCGGTCGCGGCGTCCAGCACATCGCCGGGCACCTCCTGCAGTCCAACGACGATGTTGCGCAGCACCACCAGCAGGCCGTAGACCGCCAAGGCGATGATGACGGTCCACGGGCTGAGGCCGAACACCGGCCACAACAACGAGATCAGGGCCAGCGACGGGATCGTGTACAGCACCCCGGACAGGCCCAGGATCGGGCCGGTAAGTACCGGCAGCCGCCTGATCAGGACCGCCAGTGGAATGGCCACGAGGATCGCAAGCAGCACCGATCCGACCGTCAACCCCAGATGCTCCCGGCCGGCGGCCACCAGTTCCGGCCAGTAGTCCTGCACGTAGGACCAGGACAGCCAGGGATTACTCGCGTCCCCCACAGTCGCCGACATGGCCCGACCGTAGCGCAGACGCGGCAAATCCCACCACCGCCAGCGGTCCTTGGTGCGCTACCGTCGCCTGCATGATCTCCCTGCAGGACGTCACCAAGCAGTACCCCGACGGGACCGTGGCGGTGAGTGAACTGACTCTTGAGGTCGATGAGGGGGTGATCTGTGCGCTCGTCGGGCCTTCCGGCTGCGGCAAGACGACCACGATGCGCATGATCAACCGTTTGATCGAGCCTACGAGCGGGCGCATTCTGGTCGCTGGCGATGACGTCACCTCGCTGGACGTGCGGCAACTGCGGCGCCGGATCGGCTACGTCATTCAGAACGCAGGGCTCTTCCCCCACTACACAGTGCGAAAAAACGTCGCGACGGTCTGCCGGCTACTGGGGTGGGACAAGGCCAAGACCGCCGCCCGCGTGGACGAGATGCTGGACCTGGTCGACCTCGACCCGGCCATCTTTGGGGACCGCTACCCCCACCAGCTCTCCGGTGGTCAGCGCCAACGGGTTGGTGTGGCTCGGGCCTTGGCGGCCGACCCCCCGGTGCTGCTGATGGACGAGCCGTTCGGCGCGGTGGACCCGATAGCGCGCGAACGTCTGCAGGACGAGTTCCTGGCGCTGCACCAGCGTGTCCGCAAGACCGTGGTCCTGGTCACGCACGACATCGACGAGGCCGTCAAACTCGGCGACCGGATCGCGGTCCTGAAGCAGGGCGGTTTCCTCGAGCAGTTCGACAGCCCGGCAGCGGTGCTGGGCTTCCCGGTGAACGACTTTGTCGCCGACTTCGTGGGCTCTGACCGTGCCATCAAACGGCTGCGGGTCAGCCCCATCCCGGCACTGACGTCCGAGCAGGTACCCGGCGGCCCCGGTGTGCTAGACGTGGCCCCCGAGGCGTCGCTCTACGACCTGTTGGCCGCGGTCCTGCAAGCCCCGGACAGCCTCGTGCGCGTCAACGGCCAGGCGGTGCGCCTGGGCGACATCGACCGTCTGATGCGTGACTCAGCCGTCTGACCGGTACACCTCGGGGGTGACGGATGGTTGTTTCCCAGCCAGAAGATGAGCCGGTAGATGTCGGTCATTGCGGTTTTGTCAGTGACGGGGCTTTCAGTGCGTCTCACCGACATATTCAGATCGCACGGCCCAGACCCACCTAGGAGCCTTCGTGCTCACGGATGTACGTCGCGAAGCGGGCGACGAAAAGCGGCTCCATATCACCAACCCGCTCGTGGCCGAATGCCTCTTTGGCCGCGTCGATGACCCCGAGTAACGAGCCTGAGATGTCCCCCAGCGAACCGCCTTCGTCGGAGACGTTCTCCAGCGACGGAGTGTGGGCCAACAGGTCGTAGAAGAAGCCGATGTCATGGCGCTTCTCGGCCAGTTTGAAAGCCTTGTGACGCAGTTCTTCGTACGGGAGATCCTCGAGTTGCTCGGCCATGGCTGCACTCTACCCAAGCGCCGGCGGACCCAAAGCCGCACCTAACGCACGCGCGGATGCACCCAATCGGCGGCGCTGTCGGTCTCGGTGGTGCCATCGTCGTCATCGTCACTGCCGTCCTTGATGCGGCAGATCCGCTCCAGCCAGAGGGCGGCTGCCACAACGAGCACCGCCGTCACGACTGCGATAGCGGAGGCGATGCCCCGGGCCCTGGCCGCTTCGATCCACCACTGCCCGACGAACCAGACGAGGAATCCCGCATATACCCCGGCAGCGATGGCGCCGGTGCGCGATGCCGCCATGGCCAGGGCCGCGGTGCGCGTGGCGACGAACGGATCGACCTGCCCGTCGCGCAACTTGCGCCGCATGCCCAACGCCCAGAAGAGCAGGGCCAGCGCCAGGATGGCCAGCGTCGCCGGTGCGGTCCACGGCACCGGCATACCCCGCCCCGCGAACCTGTCAACAAGGTCCGCGATGACCCAGCCGCCCACAGCACTGACCGCAGCCAGTGTGAAGAGCAGCCGCAGACTGGTGGGGGTCACTGGTCAACCATAAGCAGAAATGCCCCCAAACGCCGAATCCCCTGCGTGGGCAGGCCTGCGGCCACGACCCCCACGGTCCGGCCGTCCGGAAGCAGAAAACCGGGATCAACCTGCGCCCACGGCACCATCACGAACGCCCGCTCGAGGGCGCGCGGATGGGGCAGGGTGAGCACCGGATCGTCGCTGACGAGTTGCCCGTAGGCGAGGACGTCGACATCCAGCGTGCGCGGCCCCCAGCGCACCTCACGTGTGCGGCCCTTGCCCTGTTCGGCGTCGTGCGCGCACTCCAGCACTGCCATGGGTTCCGCATCCGTGTGCAGCACCACGACGGCGTTGTAGTAATCCGGCTGTTCCGGACCGCCGACCGGGTCGGTGCTGTACACGTCGGACAACGCCACGATGGCACCCACCGCAGTCAACGTCTGCACCGCGAACTGCAAGGCGGCCAGCCGGTCGCCCAGGTTCGCTCCCAGGGACAGCGCCACCCTGATCATCGGGTGACGGTCACCACAACGTCGTCGAAGATCTCGGTGACTGGCGCGTAGGGCTTATGCACCGAGACCGTCACCGCGATGACCCCTTGGAACGCCTTGACGCGCTGCGCGATGCGCTCAGCAAGCGTCTCGATGAGGGCGAACGGCGGGCCGCTGATGATCTCCACCACGGCGGTCGCGACCGCACCGTAGTCCACGGTGAGGGCCAGATCGTCGGACCGGGCAGCCGGTGCGACATCCACACTCATCAACACGTCCACGATGAATGTCTGGCCCATCTCCCGCTCAAAGCCGAGCACGCCGTGAAAGCCGCGGGCTCGCAGCCCCTTGATCGTCACGGTGTCACTCATCGCGCCTCCTGCCATGCCTGGACGACCTTGATCGCATCCACACTGCCTCGAACGTCGTGCACCCGCACTCCCCACACGTCGGCGACGGTGAGCAATGTCGTCACCGCTGTGGTCGCGGCGTCCCGCTGCGCCATTGACCGCTGCGCAGGTAACAGCGCACCCAGGAACCGTTTGCGACTCGCACCCACCAGTACCCGCGGCCCGATGTCCATGATGCGCTGCAGCCCCGCCAGCAACTGCCAGTTGTGCTCCGCCTCTTTGGCGAAGCCCAAACCAGGATCCAGAATGACCCTGCCGGGATCGATGCCAGCCATGATGCACGCCGCCAACCGCTCCTGCAGCGCTGCGGCGACATCCTCGACCACATCGTCGTAGGTGGTGAAACCGTGCATCTGCGCGGAATGCGCCCGCCAGTGCATGGCCACGTACTCGACGCCGAGCTCAGCGACCACAGCCAACATGTCCGGGTCGGCCAACCCCCCGCTCACATCGTTGACCATCGTCGCTCCGGCCGCCGCGCACGTCCTGGCGACGGCAGCGCGGGTGGTGTCGATACTGACGGGCACCGCCTTGGCGGCCAGCCCTTCAACGACGGGCACAACACGTTCGAGTTCGACCTCAAGTGGCACCCGTTGCGCTCCCGGACGGGTGGATTCACCCCCGACATCAACCCAGGCCGCTCCATCGGCGGCCATCCCCACCCCGGCTTCGATGGCCGCAGCCAAGCTCGGATACCGCCCACCGTCGCTGAAGGAGTCCGGCGTGACGTTCAGCACGCCGACGACGACGGTCACCGGGCCAGGATCAGCGACATCGCCTCGGCCCGAGTGGCCGAGTCGCGTAGTTGTCCCCGAACGGCGCTGGTTGTGGTGGTGGCGCCGGGCTTACGGATTCCGCGCATCGCCATACACAGGTGCTCGGCTTCGATGACGACGATGACCCCGCGCGGGGCCAGGATGTCCTGCAGGGAGTCGGCGATCTGAGTTGTGAGCCGCTCCTGAACCTGCGGGCGTTTGGCATAGACGTCAACAAGGCGGGCGAGTTTGCTCAGACCTGTGATCCGTCCGTTCTCAGCCGGGATGTAGCCGACATGCGCCTTTCCGAAGAACGGCACCAAGTGGTGCTCGCAGTGGCTCCACAGTTCGATGTCGCGCACGAGGACCAATTCGTCGTGCGCGAGGTCGAAGGTGGTGGACAAGATCTCCTCCGGCGCCATGCGCATACCGGCGAAGACCTCGGCGTACATACGCGCGACGCGCGCCGGGGTGTCCAGCAGGCCATCACGCTGCGGGTCCTCCCCCACAGCCAGCAGGAGTTCACGGATGGCGGCCTCGGCCCGCTCCTGGTCGAACTGTGGGATCTCGCGCGGCGGCAGACTGATCGGGTCGGTCACCGTTCCAGTGTGGTGCACGGCGCTTCCCCGCGCCTGCCGAGGCTGGGCTAATGCGGCCCGCACGTCCTGACGATAGGGCGATATGCGCACCCTTCTGACCGCTCGTTCTGGCATGCGGACTGACCGCCATGACTGTCCCGTCGCAGGGTCTGTCCTGGAAACCCTGCGGCGATGACCTGCAGTGCGCCACGTTGTCCGTCCCGGCGAACCGCACCAAGCCCGCGGGGCGCCAGGTCGATCTTGCGCTTGCCCGCCACCAGGCGGCTGGTCCGGACCGCATCGGCTCCCTGGTGTTCAATCCTGGGGGGCCGGGTGGGTCCGGCACAGCCAGCATCGACTACGTGTGGCAACTCCTGCCCGATCCAGTGAAGGCTCGCTTCGACCTGGTGACCTGGGATCCGCGCGGGATCAACAAGTCACGGCCCAACCTGGACGACTGCCGTGGAGCGCCGCTGCGCCTGCCGGCGACGGGGCGGGTCGCGTGGGAGCAGGTCGCCCGAGAATTCATGCAGGACATCCGCGCCGCAAACCGGGCCTGCCAGCGCTCCCGACCGGCGGTCGTGAGGCGTACCAGCACCAACGCGAATGTCGCTGATCTCGACCGCATCCGGGCCGCTCTGGGCGACCGCAAGCTCAGTTACTGGGGGATGAGCTACGGCACCCGCATCGGATACGTGTACGCGCTGACGCACCCGAAACGGGTACGAGCGCTCGTCCTGGATGGTTCCATCGATCCCGCCAGCACCATCCTCAGCCTGGCCGAGGGTGCGCCCGGCCCTGATCAGGCGTTCGGCCCGTTCGCCGACGCCTACCCCGTCGCTCGCCGACAGTTCAACACGCTGCAGAAACGCCTCAACCGAGCCACCGTGCGGCTGCCGGATGGACAGACCTTCGACCGGTGGGTCCTGCGCGACGTGGTCTTCAACAACGTGGCCCAACAAGGCGCCTACCCCTATATCGCGCAGTTCCTGCAGTTGGCCCACGACGCGGTGGTGGACGGCAAACGCAAAGCCCGAGTGCAGTTGGCCGCGACCACCCAGCGCGTCATCGAGCAGCGCATCCGCAGTGGCAATGCCGGTGGGGCGTTCGCGGTGACCAACTGCAACGACTACCCGGACCGACCGTCCTTGGGGCAGGCCATGCCAGTCATCGAGCAGCAGGTGGCGCTGGGACCGAATTTCGGTGGCGTGCTCGCCATTCAGTACGCCTTGGGCTGCACAGGCCTGGAACTGGACCCCGACCCCGTTCCCACGATGACCGGCCGCGGTTCGAACGTGCCCGTGCTCGTGCTCGGGGCCAGCCGGGACGGTTCCACTGTCAATTCGTGGACCGCCAGGATGTCGCGGGCGTTCCCTCGCTCCCGCACCGTGACCTATGCCGGCGGCCAGCACGTGACATGGGCCTTCGCCGGATCGGCATGTGTCGACGACGTTGCCAATACGTACATGCTGACCGGGCAGTTGCCGCTCGCCGACGTCGGGTGTTCGAACTCGGCGGGCTGATGAGGCGGTGAGCAATTCGGCAGTTGTTGCTGCGACACACCGGGCGGAATCGCAGCTTCCGCCCAATCCCAATCAGCGAGCCCGAAACCTCAGACCGGCTGGTCGGGATAGGCGACGTGAGCACCCGAACCGTTGCCGTTGGATGACGGGAAGTCCACCGGCCCGCGCTCGTGCGGACGCCGCCGGGCCGAACCCGTCCAGGCCGGACGGGCATCACGGCGCCGGATGTCGGAGAAGATCGCAGCCACCTGCGCCTTGTCCAGTGTCTCCTTCTCCAGCAACTCCACCACGAGCCGGTCGAGGATGTCGCGGTTGTCGAACAGGATCTCGTAGGCCTCTTGATGTGCCTGCTCGATCAGCGCCCGCACCTCCTCATCGATCGCCGCGGCGATCTCCTCGGAGTAGTCCCGGACATGGCCCATGTCGCGGCCCAGGAACACTTCGTTCTGCTCCTGGCCGTACCGGATCGCGCCGAGCCGTTCGGTCATGCCGTACTGGGTGACCATGGCCCGGGCCACAGTTGTCGCCTTCTCGATGTCGTTGGACGCGCCGGTGGTCGGGTCGTGGAAGACCATCTCCTCCGCCGCGCGACCACCGAGCATGTAGGACAGCTGGTCGAGCATCTCGTTGCGGGTCGTGGAGTACTTCTCCTGGTCGGGCAGCACCATGGTGTACCCGAGCGCGCGACCGCGCGGCATGATCGTGATCTTGTGCACCGGATCGCTGTTCGGCTGCGCAGCGGCAACGAGTGCGTGACCGCCTTCGTGGTAGGCGGTGATGAGCTTCTCGTGCTCGTTCATCACCCGCGAGCGCTTCTGTGGGCCGGCAATGACACGGTCGATCGCCTCATCGATGATCTCCGGCGTGATCAGGGTCTGGTTCGCCCGCGCCGTCAGCAGCGCCGCCTCGTTGAGCACGTTGGCCAAGTCGGCACCCGTGAACCCAGGTGTGCGCCGGGCAATATTGGCCAGGTCGATGTCCGGGGAGATCGGCTTGCCCTTGATGTGGACGCGCAGAATGTCCTCGCGGCCCTTGAGGTCGGGACGCTCCACGGCGATCTGGCGGTCGAACCGGCCCGGACGCAGTAGCGCCGGATCGAGGATGTCCGGACGGTTGGTCGCGGCGATCAGGATGACACCGCCGGAGACGTCGAAGCCGTCCATCTCCACGAGGAGCTGGTTCAGGGTCTGCTCCCGCTCGTCGTGACCACCGCCGAGGCCGGCACCGCGGTGTCGACCGACGGCGTCGATCTCATCGACGAAGATGATCGCTGGGGCGTTGGCCTTGGCCTGCTCGAACAGGTCGCGCACCCGCGAAGCGCCGACACCGACGAACATTTCGACGAAATCGGAACCGGAAATCGAGTAGAACGGCACTCCCGCCTCGCCAGCGACCGCTCGCGCCAGCAGGGTCTTGCCGGTTCCGGGCGGGCCGTATAACAACACGCCCTTGGGGATCTTGGCGCCGACGGCCTGGAACTTGGCGGGCTGGGCCAGGAACTCTTTGATCTCCTCGAGCTCCTCGACGGCCTCATCCTCGCCGGCCACATCGGCGAAGGTGGTCTGTGGCATGTCCTTGGTAATGGCTTTCGCCTTGGATTTGCCGAAGTTCATGATGCGCGAGCCGCCACCCTGCATCTGGCTCATGAAGAAGAAAAGCAGCGCAACGATCAGGACCACGGGCAGCAGCGAGACGATCAGCGTGACGAAGATGTTGTCCCGGGGGACCTCAACGGTGTACCCATCAGGGAGTTGACCGGCGTCCTTCTTGGCCTGCAGTTGGTTCTGCAATTCCAGGCCCTGACCGGTGATGTACTCCGATCGGACCTTGGAGTCGTCCTGCAGCGTCAGTTCGATCCGCTGCTCCCGATCGATCAGGGTCGCGGACTTGGCCTGGTTCTGCTCGATGTAGTCAACCGCCTGCCAGGTGTCCACGTCTTTGACACCCGAGGCATTGGACACCAGGGAACTGCCGAGCAGCACTAACAGCACCGCCAGCAGGATCCACAAGAGGGGCCCGCGCGCAACCCGCTTCATATTCATCTCTTCGAGGATAGAACGCGCGTGCAACGCGTGCTCATTCCCGTACCTGAAGCGAACGTTCGTTCCGCTGTCAGCGTGAGGGTTCCTGAGCTAATCGGAGCCTCAGCCCTCGTATACGTGCGGCGACAACTTCGCCACACAATCCAGATTGCGGTACTTCTCGGCGTAGTCCAAGCCGTATCCCACCACGAAGTCGTTGGGGATGTCGAAACCCAGATACCGCACATCCACCTCAGTGCGCATGGCATCAGGTTTACGCAGCAGGGTGAGCACCTCTACGCTGGCCGTCCCGCGTGAGCGCAGGTTGCGCAGGAGCCACGACAGCGTCAGCCCGGAATCGAGGATGTCCTCGACGATCAGGACGTGCCGCCCTCCCAGATCCGAGTCGAGATCCTTGAGGATGCGCACAACACCCGAACTCTTGGTGCTCGATCCGTAGGAGGAGACCGCCATCCAGTCCATCTCGACCGGAATGGACAACGCCCGCACGAAATCGGCGACCACCATCACTGCGCCCTTGAGCACCCCGACGACCAGCAGATCCTTGTCGTGGTAGTCGACATCCACCTGCGACGCCATTTGACAGAGCCGGGTGTGCAACTCCTCAGCCGTGATCAGCACGCCCTCGAGTTCGCCGTCCAGATCCTTAACGTGCATCGTCCCTCCAGGCCGTTCGGTGCAGCACTAGCCTGCCAGACTCCCGGGCTGCGCGGACACCGCCTGGCAGATGAATCGGTCCTTGGCCGTGCCAGTCTTCGATCAAGCAGGCAACGGCCTGCAGGTGCTCGCGGGTCAGGGCCGCCGGCGGGCAGCCGGCCTGCAGAGACAAAGACCTGATCACGCGCATGAGAACGGCCCGGGGCAGGGCAGTCAGGGCCGCCACATCGTCGGTGTGCGCGTGCTTTGCCCACAGATCCAGCGCAGTGTTGTCCTCGCGCAGCAGAGCGGCCGATCGGGCCAGACCCAGCGTCACACCGGGTCCGAGATCTTCCACCAGCGCAGGCAGCCCGTGGTGGCGCAGGCGGGATCGAGCGTACCGGGGGTCGGTGTTGTGTTGATCCTCGTGCGGCGCCAGCCCAGCCTGCTCGCAGGCGGCCCGTAGAAGATCTCGCCGCAGCCCCAGCAGTGGCCTGAGCAGGTCGGCGTCCACCGGCGCCATGGCTTGCAGGGAGCGCGACCCCGACCCACGGGCCAGGCGCAGCAGAACCGTCTCCGCCTGGTCATCCAGGGTGTGGGCCAGCAGGATCGGCAGACCGTCGGCGATCTCTCGCAGGGCCGCGTACCGCGCCGTGCGGGCCGCGGCCTCCGGACCACCGTGGGTCCCGACCTGCACCCGCCGGACGGTGACGGCCAATCCCAAACCTCGGCATTGCCGGGCTGCCGTCTGCGCGATGTCCGCGGAATCGGCCTGCAATCCGTGATCGATGACGGCCACCGGCATGGGCCAGCGCAGCATCGCGGACCCAGCCGCCAGTGCCAGGGAATCTGCGCCGCCCGAGCACGCCACCAGCGCTGGGCCTTCGATCGCGGCGGCCACCGCCTGGCGCACTACCAGCAGAGGTGAGCTCACAGCCGCTGCAGCCACACCTGCGGGTTCTCGATCTCGACGCGCGTCGGCAGGTTCTGCGGGCGTTCCCAGACCTGATTCAACCGATCCATGCCCCCATCGGCCAGCACGGCGCGCACGAAGGTGGCGCCTTGGGCATACTGCCGGGCCTTGAGGTCCATCGCCAGCACCTTGCGCAGGAAACCCTCCCAGCCGCTCGTGCCGGCGGCCCGGCGCTGCTGGAAGGCACCTCGGATGAAGCGCACTGTGGGAATCGCCTGCGGCCCCACTTCGTCCATGACCACGTCCGCGTGCCCCTCGAGCAGGCTCATCACCGCGGTAAGCCGGTCGAAGACCGCTTTCTGCTCCGGGCTCTGCAGCGCCCCGACGATGCCGTCGCTTTGGGTGTCCGAGCGCACGGACTTCACGGCGGCACCCAATCGCCCCAGCAGTTCACCGGTGGTCAGGTCGGAAAGCCGCATGTACTCATGGATGTTGGTGAGCAAGTGGTCGGTGAGCCAGGGCGCGGCGGCGAACTGGATGCGGTGGGTCTGCTCGTGCACACAGACCCACAGCCGGAAGTCGCGCGGCACCGCCCCGAGCTGGCGCTCGACGCTGACGATGTTGGGAGCCACCAGCAGCAGGCGCGGATCGTCGGGGGTGAAGATCTCGAACTGCCCGAGGACCCGGCTGCCCACGAATCCCAGAACGAGGCCGAGTTGGGCACCGGTCGCCCGACTTCCGATCTCGCGGGTCCAGGCCGAACCCTTCTCCAGCCGCTGCGTGAGGGGGTCGCTGATCCGAGCGAAGGAGTCCACATTGCTGCGGATCCATTCCGGGCGGTCCACAACCTGGACCTGGCTGGCGATGTAGGCGTCGAGGCCGGTCGTCTCCCGCACCAGCGGGGTGGCCTCACCGGCCAGGTAGTACAACTCGGCCACGGTCTGGCTAGCCTCATCGGCGCTCAACTGCGGGCCACCGCCCACGATGCGCGCCCCCAGGGAGGCAGCAAGGTTCCAGTCAACAGCGTCGGCCATGGTTCGACAGTAACCCGGCAGGTGTCATGCGGCCCGAGGCGTTCGCTGCGGGCTTCGCTGGCTTCGCGTCACCTTGCCGATGGCAGCATGGCGTCGGACGAACGGGGCCGCAGGGCGCACGGCAGCCGGGCCACTCGTGGGTTGGTGTGAACCCCTACTTCCCTCTGAACCGCCACGTGGACGTCGGGCCGCCTGAGGCCTGCACCTGCAGCACGTATTTCTTGCCCTTCTTGAGCTTGCTCAGCTTGACCGCGTTGCTGTTGAGAGTGGTCCACTTGGTCCACTTCTTGCCGACCTTCAAGCGAGCCCGGTACGAACTGGCCCCACCAACGGCGTCCCAAGTGATGATCATGGCCTTGCCGCGCTTGGCGATCTTGGGATTGCTCGGGGCAACGAGCGGGGTTGTGACACCGCCGTTGCCACCCCCACCAGTGCTACCCGGTGCCACGGCCAGGGGAGCGTCACCGTAGAGCGGATTCGGGATGATCCCCTTGATCTGAAACTGCGTGGAGATCGACACGGTCTGCCCCGTCAGGGGGCCACTGGCCTTCACAGGGATGAACATCTCAACGCCCTCGGCGCCATCCCCGCTGCCGAACGCCGTCAGCGGATACGTACCCAGCGGAATCAACGCTCCCGTCGTAGCGGTGGTGAAGACCGGGCAGCCGGGGTCCCGGGTCGGGACGTAACTCCCCCTCGTGATGTAGCAGTAAGTGCGGGCCTCGGACGCGGGAACGACTGACAGCCCTTCCGGCAATCCGAGGTAAGGAGTCGCGGTGTCGGTGTTGGCGACCGGCGTCACGAGTCCGGCCCAGGCGTGGATGTAGAACACCTCGCCGGCTGTGAGCGGCTGATTAGGGACTCCGACCCCGCTCATCGCGTACGTCCTCGTTGAATAGATGGGGTAGGGAAAGCCATACGTGTAGCTCTCCATATTGAACCCCACTTGGCCTTGCACCCACTCGGCCGAACGGTAGATAGCCCCAGAACCGTCGGCAACGGGCTCCCCGATCGCGGCCACCGCAGGTGCAGCCACCGCGACGGACATCAACAGGGTGGCAGGGAACACCATGATCTTGCGCATGCGCCCGAGGGTACCCGTCAATCGCCAAGGCGTACACCCTGGCCAGGGCGCCCCGAGCTGTGCCTACAGTGGCCAATGGCCTACTACGCGCAGAGGCTCGCGCGTGTGCATGCTGCCGACTTCACGATGTACGCGCAGGCGGCAGGGGCGCTGCTGCGAGATGAACCGGCCGGCACCGTGATCGATGTGGGGTCCGGCGCGGGCGACCTCGTCGCGACTCTTGAGGGCTGGGAGTACCTGGGCATCGATGCGAGCCCGGACATGATCGCGATCGCCCGCGAGCGCTACCCACACGCCCGGTTCGAGCAGGGGGACGTCCACGATCTGCCGAATGTCCATGCCGACGCCATCGTGGCCATCGGTGAAGTACTCAACTACGCCACCGACCTTCCCGGCCTGATCAGTTGGGTGCGCACGGTACGCGAGAGGTTGCGGCCCGGTGGCCTGTTGCTGCTCGACGTCGCCGGCCCGACACGGGCCGACCCCGAACCGCGCAGTCGCACACACAGCGGCGACGGGTACACGCTGCATGTCACGACCCGCACGGACCCGGCCAGGAGGACCCTGACCCGTACCATCCGGCTGACAGACCAGCACGGCATCCACACTGAGACTCACGTGCTGCACCTCATGGACCCCATCGACGTGGTGGCCGCACTCACCGCGGCCGGCTTCGAGGTGACACCACTGGATCGTTACGCTCCTGATCTGCCCTTCCCGCGCGGGTGGTCGGGATTCCTGGGCCGGGTGATACTCGATACATGAGACGTCTGTTTCCGGTGTTCCTGCTGGTGGCCATCATGTGGGTGCTGGAGGTCCTCGACGTCGTCCTGCCCGGCGACCTCGACAACTTCGGCATCGAAAGCCGGGAAACCGACGGCCTCACTGGCATCGTCGCCGCACCCTTCCTGCACGCCGACTTCGCCCACCTCATGGCCAACACAGTGCCGTTCCTGATCCTGGGAGGTCTGGTCGCGTGGCGATGCTACGAGCGCTTCTGGGCCATCACCGGGGTCATCGTCGTGGGCAGCGGCCTGGGCGTGTGGCTCGTAGGGCCCGCCAACGCCATCACCATCGGTGCCAGCGGCGCCGTCTTCGGCTATTTGACCTTCCTGATGGCCGCGGGCGTCTTCACCCGGCACTGGGTGGACGTCCTGATCGGCCTGGGCGTGTTGTTCGTCTACGGGGGGCTGCTGCTGGGGGCCTTACCCTTCGGCGTGGCCGCCGGGGTGTCCTGGCAAGCGCACCTCATGGGCGCATTGGCAGGCGTACTGGCCGCCTTCTGGTTCGCACGTCGGCCCGCGAGTGCACAACTGCCGGCCGCGGTCTGAACGCGCTCACGTGGCATCCATCTGACGCAACGACGGCAGGAACCAGGACACGATCCCAACCGCCGTCACCCCGATGGCCATGATCAGGAAGGCGGTCTGCACCCCGAGCCACTGGACCAATGGACCGCTGATCAGATAACCGATGGGCCCTGAAACGTAGGCGGCAGAGGTGAGCAGGCCGACTACCCGACCCCGCAGGACCCCGGGTGAACGCTGCTGGATCATCAGGTTCACCAAAGGTCCGACCGGCCCGTAGAACAACCCAGCCAGCACACTGAACCCCAGCAGTAGCACGTAGGCGGGCAGGAAGGCCATCCCGATCACCGCAAAGCCGGTCGCGGTCATCGCCCCGCAGAACGCGAGCCGACGACTGAACCGATGCCCGATGGCGCCGTACACCAGCGCACCGGCGATTCCGCCAAGGGCCAAGGCCATCACGGTGCTGCCCAGCCGGGCGGGCTCGCCCATACCTTCGAAGTACACGGGCAGCACGACGCCCTCGATGGGCAACCAGAAGCCGACGATCACCATGCTGACCAGCGCCACGGTGCGCAGAACCCGGTCATCCCACACAAAGCGCACACCCTCGCGGGTCGCCGACCATACTCCTGCCGGACGTTCGTGGGCCGCTGGCCGACCCGATCCGGGGACCCGCACGGCGAGCATCATGGCCGCACCGAGGGCGAACATCGCTGCCGACACCCAGAACGTCGCGCTAGCACCCCACAGCCCGATCGACAGCCCACCGACTCCCGGACCGATCAGGTAGGCGGCGCCCCACACGGCCTCGTGGATGCCGTTGGCCCGTTCGAGCCGCAGACCCGCAGCCCGGGCGGCCTCGGGCAGCATCGACTCCCGCGCACTGATCCCCGCCGGATCGAACACCGCACCCAGCACCGCGAGGCCAGCCAGCGCGCCGAATCCGAGGGTGAACTGACTTCCGAGCACCGGAACCAACGCGACGGACGTCATGCTCAGCAGATCGCTGACGATGGCTACCCGGCGCCGACCAACCATGTCAACGAAGACCCCGGCGAACAGGAACGACACGAGCAGGGGCAGGGCGGTGATCGCCCCCAGCAGGCCCGCGGCACTGGCCGAACCGGTCAACTCCAGGATCAGCCAGGGGAACACGATCATGGATATCCCGTTAGCGGTACCGCTGAAGACCGTCGCGGACTCCAGCGCCACCAGGGGCGGCCACCGGCGCGCTTCGGACATGGCGACAATTCTCCCGCCGAGGCAAGGCAGGATGGGAGGCGTGAGTCATTGGCCAAGGGGATCTGTGCACAGCAGTGCCGACGTGGTCGTGGTGGGGGCTGGCATCGCAGGGCTGAGCGCCGCCCATCACCTGGCCGAGGCAGGGGTGGATGTCGTCGTCGTGGAGGCGAGCGACCGGGTGGGCGGGCGTATGCACACCGACGAGGTCGACGGGTTCCTGCTCGATCGCGGTTTCCAGCTCTATAACCCCTCCTACCCGGAGGGCCAGCTACTGCTGGATCACGCTGCCCTGGATCTGCGCACGTTCTTCCCCGGCGCAGTGTTGAGCACCGACAGCGGTCCGCGCTGGCTCGTCGATCCCCGCCGGGCGCCCAAATCGGCCCTGCGCAATGCGAAACTACCGCTCGGCCCACTGGGCACAGCGCGGACTCTGCGCTATCTGTCGGCCTGCGCGGTGATCGATCCCCGCGAGGTGGAATCCCGGCCGGACATGAGCACGCAGGACGTCTTCGATGCAGCCCACATCGGCGGCCGACCCACGGAGCTGCTGCTGCGACCGTTCCTGGCCGGGGTGCTGGCCGACACCGAATTGACCACCAGCCGCCGATTCACTGATTTGGTCCTGCGGTCCTTGGCGCGCGGTACGCCCGCCGTCCCGGCCACTGGGATGCGCGCGATTCCCGAGCAGTTGGCACGGCCCCTGCGCAGCCGGATCTTCCGCAACACCCGGGTACAGGCCGTCACGGCGACCGAGGTGGTGACCGACGCGGGCACGGTGACCTGCGATGGGGTCATCGTGGCCGCCGACCCCGTCACGGCGGCGTCTCTGGTCCCCAGCCTTCCGCAGCCCACGATGCGGGCGCTCACGACGTGGTACTTCGCCATCGAGGAGGACGACCTGTTCGGCGGCAAGCCGGTCCTCGTTCTCGACAGCGCCGACCGCGGACCCGTCGTGAACACCGTCGTTATCAGCTACGCTGCGCCCGAGTACGCACCGCCGGGCCGTCACCTTGTGGCGGCCACCGCAGTCGGATTGCCGGATGTGGATGTCACGGTGGTGCGCCGACAACTCGCCCAGATGTACGACATGCCCACGGCGCATTGGGAGTTGGTGGGCCACTACGCCATCGCAGAAGCACTGCCTGCCGCACTGCCACCCTTCCGCACGCGGTCACGGCAGATGTTCGACGGCATTGTGGTGGCGGGCGATCATCGCGACACCCCGTCGATTCAAGGTGCGCTGGTCAGCGGTCGCAGGGCGGCCACCCGAGTGCGCCGGGGGCTGGACACGGCTGACTGAACCTCCTGCTGTGGCGGGCCCTGGGCATAACCCGCACGCTAGAAGCATGAAGGCAACGTGGAACGGCGCCGTGATCGCCGACAGTGACCAAACCGTCGTCGTCGAAGGCAATCACTACTTTCCCCACGACAGTGTCAACTGGGATCTGCTGACCGCAACCGACACCCACACGGTCTGTCCGTGGAAGGGCACGGCGTCCTACTGGACTGTGGTGGTCGACGGTCAGAGCAACCCCGACGCGGTCTGGGCCTACCCACATCCGAAACCTGAGGCCTCCCACATCAAGGACCATGTGGCCTTCTGGCGTGGCGTCACCGTTTCCTGATCAGCGGTGGCCGCGTTCGCGGCCCGCCACCGATCAACTTACGGTGGCTCTATGGGTTGGAACATCACAGACATACCGGACCAGAGCGGGCTCACGTTCCTCATCACCGGGGCCACCTCCGGCCTGGGACTGGAATCAGCGATAGCCATCGCGGCCGCGGGCGGGGACGTCATCCTGGCGGGCCGCTCCGAGCAGCGACTGGCGGCGGCGCAGGCGCGGATCCCGCAGCCCACACGCACCGTGACCGTCGATCTGGCAGACCTTGCCAGTGTGCGCGACGCTGCGGCCAGCGTGGAGCATCTCGATGTCCTGATGAACAACGCCGGGATCATGGCCCCGCCGCTGGGACGCACGCAGGACGGCTTTGAGACCCAGATCGGTACAAACCATCTCGGGCACTTCGCCCTGACCGGCCTGTTGCTGCCGAAGATGCCCCTCACCAGTTCCGATTCCCGGGTGGTGACCGTGTCCAGCATGGCCCACAAGATGGGCGCGATCGATCTCGACGACCTCAACTACGAACACCGCAAGTACAGCGCGTGGCCCGCCTACGGCCAGAGCAAACTGGCGAACCTTCTGTTCGCCGCGGAACTGGACCGGCGGGTTCGGCAGGCGGGATGGCAGTTGCGCAGTGTGGCCGCACATCCCGGGTTCTCAGCGACGAACCTGCAGTACGCAGGGCCGCAAGTGGCTCACAACCCTGTCGGCAAGGTCGGTACGCGGCTCATGAATCTGGTCATGGCGCAATCCGCCGAGTCCGGCGCCCGGCCGCAGCTGTACGCGGCCACCATGGCCGACGTCGCGGGCGGGGACTACTTCGGACCCAAGGATTTCTTCCAAACCCGCGGTGCGCCGAAACGGGCTCTTCGCGTTTGGGTGTGGTCGTGTCGTAACGCAAGGCGGCTCGTGGCCTTGTTGAGGATGGGTGTGTCTAGTACGCAACCTTGGAAGGACCACGAGCCATGTACGAGTTTACGAGTGGGGCGGGCGGGTGTGCCCGTGATGCTGCGAGCCTGATTTTCAATCTGCCGGGTTACCGGGTGATTGAGGCGGTGGATCTGCCGTTGGGGGGCCGGCGGGTACGGGTGCAGACCGAGTCTGGGGAGGGGTTCTGCCCTGATTGTGGGGTGGCGTCGGGGCGGGTGCATGCCTGGGTGCAGCAGCGGGTCAAAGACGTCCCGGCCGGTGGCGACGTGGTGCAGGTGGTAGTGCGTAAGCCGCGGCTGGTCTGCCAGCAGCAAGGGTGTCCGCGGGTGACGTTCACCCAGGTCAGTGAGCAGCTGCCGCTGCGGGCGCGGTGCTTGTCGCGGCTGCGCACCGAGGTCGCCGACGCGGTGATCGGCTCGGGGCGTTCGGTGCATGAGGTCGCAGGGGCTTTCCGGTTGTCGTGGTCGACGGTGCAGGCCGCGGTGAGCGCCGCTGCGGTGGATCTGCCCGATGTTGATGCGATGGTGGTGCCCCACTTGGGTGTGGATGAGCACCGGTTCGCCCACGTGCGGTTCTTCCGCGACGAGTACGGGCACTGGCGCCGCGTCGAGCCGTGGATGTCCACGTTCGTCAACGCCGATACCGGCCAGGTCCTGGGGGTGATCGACGGGCGTACCAGCGCCGGGGTCACAGCCTGGCTGGCCGCGCGCAGCCCGGCCTGGTGCGCCCGGGTGGAGGTCGTGGCGATCGACCCCTCCGCGGCGTTCCGCTCAGCGCTGCGCGGGTGCCTGCCGGACGCGGCGATCAGCGTGGACCACTGGCATCTGGTGCGCTTGGCCAACCTGATGCTCACCCGCGTCCGGCAGCGGGTGGCCCGCGAACAACTCGGCCACCGGGGCCGCAAAGACGACGTGGCGTGGGCCCACCGGCTGCTGCTGCTACGCGCCGGGGACCAGCTGTCACCCGGGGCCGCCCACCGCCTCGAGCAGGTCTTCGCCGAGGACGACCCCACCGGCGAGATCCAGGCCGCCTGGCACGTCAAAGAGGCCCTGCGGGCCCTGCTGGCCAGCCCCGACCTGGACACCGCCGAGGCCGCCCGGCAACGGCTGCGGGCCTACGTGCACGCCGCGGACATGCCCGAAACCTCACGCCTGTCAGACACCATCACCACCTGGTGGAAACCCATCGAGGTCTTCATCACAACCGGCGTCACGAATGCCCGTACCGAAGCCGCCAACACGATGGTCAAACACATCAAACGCACCGGCCGGGGCTTTCGCAACCCCGAGAACTACCAAACCCGTATCCTGCTACGCAGCGCCCACCAAACACGGCGGCGCCGACGCTTGACTCAACAAGGCCCCACGGTCAACTGCGAATAGCCAGATACGCAGCGATCGCGATCGGGTCCCCGGAACGCGCGTGGGCCTTGGCCAGCGTCCAAGCGCACATCTGTCCGTACATGAACAACCGCTGCGC
>JBAOHC010000009.1:0-5454 GCA_037046735.1 Candidatus Nanopelagicales bacterium
GGCGGTCTCTGCCGGATTCACCAAATCAGAACGCACCATGATGACCGGCGTCGCGCAGGTGGCGTCGGCAAAGAGGGGGGTGCTGTCGCCGTGCAAGACGCCGTCGCTGCCGTAGTCCCACAGGCCGCCGTCGGCCAGCACGGTGAATCCCCGGCACGAGGCCGCTCCACGTCCCCATGAACTGGCCGACGACTACGCCGGCGCCATCCTTCACGCTGAGCACAGGACCTGCTGGGCCGTTCGCCCCCGCCGCCCCCGTCGGACCGGTGGGACCCCGTCTGCGACCAGGAGACCTTCTTCCACCCCTTCTTGCACTTCTTGTTCTTCTTGACCATCTTCGTCTGCCCGTCGCTCTTCTTCACGCAGGCGTAGTACGTCGAGTCGGCGGATGCCGGACTGGCAGAGGCGATCAGTAGCCCGGAGGCTGCAGTGGCCAGTGCGGCGCAGACCGCTGTGGGATTTTCGCATCATGATAGGAACCCCGTTTCCCTCCCATAAGTGCCGAAGCGGCACTCACTTGCGACGGTACTCCCGGCCTACGGCAGCGTCTAGTCACTCCAGGCGTCGCCCTGTGCAGGAGAGGTCCACCTGGGGGATCCTTTACCCTGTGTGCCGGAGGTGAGCGACATGACGGGCAGGAATAGTCGCCATCGGGGATTCCTTCACAGAGGGCCTCGGCGACCCAGGTGTCGATGGCCGGGACCGGGGCTGGGCGGACCGCGTTGGCCGAGCAGGCTGGCCGCTCACAATCCCAGCATCACGTACGCCAACCTGGCGGTGCGCGGTCGGACGGTTCCGGAGATCGTCGCCGAGCAGGTCCCGGCTGCTGACGGCGCTGCACCCCGACCTGGTGAGTTTCGCCGGCGGTATCAACGACGCGCTGCGCCGGGACTGGGATCTGGTCAGCATGGCGCAGAACCTGCAGGCCGGGATGGCTGACCTGGCCGCAACCGGCGCGCAACTGGTCATCGTCACCTACCGCCAGCCCTCCCGGCGATCGCGGCTGATGGCCGTGGTCGAAGGGCGGCTGCGGGAGTACCGGGAGGTCACCTATGACGTCGCGGCTGCGCACGGGGCCACGGTGGTCGAGCTCTGGGATGCGACCGTCTTCGATGACCCCAGGTTTTCGTCAGATCATCGTCTGCACCTCAATCCGTTGGGTCATAAACAGGTGTCGATGGCGGTGCTCGATGCGCTGGGGATGCCGGTGCCTGCGTGGCAGCAGCCACTGCCGACCATCGCAGCACAAGCGCCGTGGGCGCGCGTGTCCGACGACGTCACGTGGTTCGGGCGCCACTTCGCCCCTTGGATCGTTCGCAAAGCCAGAGGCCGCAGGTCCGGAGACGGGATCACCGCCAAACGTCCGCAGTGCCTGCCCGTGTCCGAGGCTAGTTGATCATGTTGATCGCCCGGCTGACCGTCACCAGGATGGTGAGCAGCGAGACGGTCGACTGGACCGTGAACAGGAATTTCACCCGGTGCTCAGCGGCATGGTGTCGGTGGGGGGAGAACGCGATGATGTTCGTGTACGCGGTGAACATGTAGTCCGGCAACATCGGACGTCCAATTCCTCCCCGAGGCCTGCTGCGGGAACTGGAAGTCGCGGATGTGCCCTAGCCCTTCCGTCGCCCTGTCGCGGCCCCCCGCCGTCGACCCGCCAGTAGACCATGGCGAAACTCAGCACGTTCATGACGAGTACGCCGAATCCGGCGAAGAGCAGTTGCGCCCCGTACTCGTAGTTGTCGTAGAGCATGGACCTCAGCAGCAGCACCGCGTTGGGGGCGCTCGCCCCGATGAGTAGGACGAGGTAGCCGATCATGGCCCGGCGTATGGTGCGTGTTCTGCCGTCGGTGGCCAGCAGGATCAGCAGCGCCATCGGCACCCCGATCACCTCGATGGCTGGGATCAACCACTGCGCGCCGATCGTGACGGCATCCGGTAGCAGCATCTGGATCGTGGCTATGGCCAGGACCACCATCGCCACCTGGAGCGTGGCGTCCTTGTCGGCCTTCTGCACAAGTGGTGAATCTACTCCGCACGCAAGCGCGATGGCCGTGTCGCGCGATTGAATCCCGCCATGAGTTCAAACCCTGCAGCGATCTCCGTGGACCCCGCAATTGTACGCCCGGGCGGTCAACGGTGCGGCTTTGCCCGGGTTCCTCTGGGGCGGCGGGGACCGGCTGCCGCAGCGGTCGCTGTGTTTGGAAGGTGTGCACTTCTCCGAGCACCGCATCGAGGACTACCGACGGGTGTGCGGGGACGGTCCTGGTCTGCCCCCGGCGATGCTGCATCTGCCCGGTTTCCCGCTGGCCCTGCAGTTGATGACTGGGCGGGATTTCCCCATGTCGGCGCTGGGAATGGTGCACATCGCGAACACCATCGAGGTCCTCGCTGATCTCGGGACGACCGATGAGTACGACATCACCGTTGAGTTGGCCAACCCGCGGACCCACCGCAAGGGGGCCCAGTTCGACGCGATCACTACCGCCACGCGCGATGACGTGGTCGTGTGGCGCGAGGTGAGCACGTACCTGAGTCGGGGGAGTCGGCTGGCGGATGCCGATGAGGCTTCCCCGCAACCGGAATGGCCTGCGCCCCCCGCTGATGCCCAGCAGATCGCCATCGAGGTGCCCGGCGACATCGGACGCCGTTATGCCTCCGTGTCGCAGGACCGCAATCCCATCCACCTGCATGGTCTGGCCGCGCGGTTGTTCGGATTCCGCACTGCCATTGCCCACGGCATGTGGAGCCTGGCACGGTGCCTTTCGGAGGTCGAGTCCGAGGTGCCCGAGCGGTACACCGTGGTTGCTGGCTTCTTCAAGCCCGTGTTCCTGCCGGCCCACACCACTCTGTTCATCGATCGCGACCCGGGGCAGTGGTCGTTGTGGCTCATGACCGGTGAGACTCGGCATGCGGCGCTGCACATCACGGGGAGACGCCCGCCTCTAGGGCGTGTCTGGTAATCGTTCATAACCAGAACAGAACGATCGAGGCCAGCAGGATCCCGCTCCGGTAGTTGCGGGCGGTTTTGTCGTAGCGGGTGGCGATTCCGCGCCATTGTTTGAGCCTGTTGAAGCACCGTTCGACGACGTTGCGGCGCCTGTACATCTCGGTGTCGAAGTTGGGTGGCCGGCCGCCGCCGGTACCGCGTTTCTGGCGGGCTGTGATCTGGTCGCTGCGCTGCGGGATCACGGTAGGGATGCCTCGCTCGCGCAGCGCTTCTCGGGTGGATGGGTGGGAGTAGGCCTTGTCCGCCAGCAGGCTGTCCGGGCGTTTGCGGGGTCTGCCTGCGGTGGGAACTGCGATCTGATCGAGCAGCGGCAGCAGTTGCGGGTTGTCCCCTGCCTGGCCGCCGGTCAGACGCACCGCCAGCGGCCGGCCGGCACCGTCCACAGCAACGTGTGCTTTCGTTGTGAATCCACCGCGTGACCTGCCCAAACAATGATCATCCGGCTCGGGCCAGGAATTCTTGTAATTCGGTTGGGCCCCCTTTTTGATCTCGGGGCGGATCGGCGGGCGCGGTCGTGTCGCCCCGTCTGGCCCCGGCCGCGTGCTGATGCGCCCGGGCGATCGTGGAGTCCACCGACACCGTCCAATCTAGGTGCCCTTCGGCGTGCACCTGACCCTGCAGCACCGTCAGCACCTTCTCGAACGTGCCGTCGTTGGACCAGGCGTTGAACCGGTGCCACACCGTCTGAAACGGCGGGAACCGGTCCGGGAGATCCCGCCACGGAGATCCCGTCCGGAACCGCCAGATGACCGCCTCCAGCACCAGTCGATGATCAGTCCACGGCCTGCCCGCACGCAGCGAACGACCCGGGAACATCGGCTCCAACACAGCCCACATCTCATCGGTCAACACATCACGCTCAGACACGAAACCAGACTGCCCCACCAACCGCACAGAGATTGTCAGACACGCCTGTAGGGTGTCCACTACACGTTGGTTCACTTTCCGCCAAGAGCCTCATAGCGGGAAGTGAACCAACTGTCGTAAATGGGTTCCAGGTGAACGGGCGTTAGCGGACAGCCAGCCCACTAATCCGAGAGGACGAGGAAGGCCACGCCGATGACCGCGATCATGCAGATGATAACGAGCGGGATCCCGAACTTCACGAAGGAGGCCATCCGGTAGCGGCCAGGCTGCATGACCATCAGGTTGACCTCATGGAGAACGGGTTGATCAATGTGAACGAGATACACGATCCAATCAGAGCCAGCATGATGACCGGATCGAAGCCCAACGTCGCGGCCAACGTCAGGCCCACCGGGCCTGGAATCCACCGCGGCGGCAGCGTTGGTGGTGATGTTGGTCAGCCAGCGCTGTCGATATCGGCCACGGCGACGATCACGGCAATCAGACTGCCCGAGGAGATCGTGGTGATCGTGTCGGCCATCGACGTCGGCCAGTCCGCTGTCGACGACGATCGCACCGAGCCCCACAAAACCCGCGAGGATGAACAGGACGTTCAAGTCCAGGGCGCGGGCGGCGGGGCGCGGCGACAGAACGCCGGTGAGGACCATGAGCGTGGCACCGGCGAAAACGCCGCGACCTCCACCGGCGCGAGGCCGAAGCTGGCCGCGATGATGACGCCGAGCAGGATGACCAGCGCCCAGCCTGTCTTCTTGGGGTTGAGGAGCTTTGCTGCTGGCGCTTTGCCACAAGCCGATGTCTGAGTGCTCCTGCAGCGTGTCCGGGTCTCCAGGGTGGTCAGTATAGACCGTCTCGCCGGGGCGCCCCCATCGCCTCATGCACCGGCTATTCTCGTACGGGCAGCGATGACCTCGACGTCACCGTGGTCCTCAAGATCGGCCAGTGCCGCCGACCTCGCCCCCGGCGATCGACGCTGCATAGAGGCGCTGTTCGGAAAGTCCGAAGCGGGGACTCGACCACAGGGCCGCCACCCCTTCTTCGGTGGCCTCAAACACCAGCGTGTCGCCCGAGGTGCAGCATTTCGCGGCTTATCCTACGTCTTGCCGCCACGTTGGATGGATACCAAGTGGGTACTGCTGCGTGCTCGCGATCCCCAGGTCCCTCAGCCAGCCGACCGATCCCGATCGCTTTCGGTGCCACCGGCAACTCGACCCGCCAGTCCATCTCCGGCTCTGGACGACCTCGTCTCGGCGGCCGTGAATGCGCGTGGTGAGGCGATCAGGAGCCAGGCCCAGCCAACCAAAGCCACAGGTAGGGGGCGATGATCGCGAAGGAGTACATTGAGACGTTGACGCCGGAGAAAACGGCGCAATGCCGGCGATCAGCAGGTTGGAGCTGGTGCCGACCAACGTCGACGCTTCCGGCGAGAGTGGTGGCGTGTGCCACGGGTAGCAGAACCTGGCGGGCGGGAATCCCGCGCGTCTGTTGCAGTTCCTTCACAGCGGGGATCAGCATGGCCACGATCGGAGTGGTGTTGATCAGCGCGGAAAGGCGACGCCCCTGACGGGCACGATCAGGCG
>JBAOHC010000005.1:0-6421 GCA_037046735.1 Candidatus Nanopelagicales bacterium
CAATGCGAAGAGCCCGGGCTTGCCCGGGCTCTTCGCATTGATGGTCACTGTGGGGTTCGGGAGGAGGGCCACGCCAGTGGCCCGACGGTTCCCACCGCCACTGTGGGGGCGCCGAGGAGGGCCACGCCAGTGGCCCGACGGTTCCCACCGCCATCGTGGGGTTCGCCGAGGAGGGCCACGCCAGTGGCCCGACGGTTCCCACCGCCATCGTGGGGTTCGCCGAGGAGGGACACCCCAGTGGCCCGACGGTTCCCACCGCTGATCCCGAAACCGGCCGCAGGAGCCAAGACTGTGGAATTTGAACAACGGCGTTGTCCATATTGCACAGTCATTCCCCGTGGTGACGAATAACCTCCGTCGATGTGGCTCAGGGCCGCCGGGGGAACTGCTCGAAGTCGGGTGTGCGCTTGGCCTTGAAGGCCTCGCGGCCCTCTTGGGCTTCGGCCGTTCCGTAGAACAAGAGATTGGCGTCGTGGGCCAATTGCTGGATGCCGGCGTACCCATCCTCATGAGCATTGAAGCTCAGCTTGGCCAGCCGCAGGGCCCACGGTGACAGTTGCAGCATCTCCCGGCACCACGCGACCGTCTCAGCCTCGAGGTCGGCAAGTGGAACGACCGTGTTGACCAAACCCATCTCTAGCGCCTGGGCGGCGTCGTACTGCCGGCACAGGAACCAGATCTCCTTGGCCTTCTTGGGACCGACCAAATCGGCCAGGATCGACGCGCCGTACCCACCGTCGAATGATCCGACCTTTGGGCCGACCTGGCCGAAGCGAGCATTGTCAGCCGCGATCGTCAGATCACACACGAGGTGCAGAACATGCCCCCCACCGATCGCCCAGCCCGCCACCATCGCGACGATCGGCTTCGGGCAGCGGCGCATCGCCACATGCAGATCCGTCACGTGGAAACGCCCCGTGGCTGCCTCATCAGTCTTGTATCCAGAATCCCCGCGCACCCGCTGATCCCCGCCTGAACAGAAGGCCTTATCCCCGGCCCCGGTCAGGATGATGACGCCGACGCGCTCATCCTCGCGTGCCCGCGTCAGCGCATCTGAGACCTCGATCAAGGTCTGCGGGCGGAAGGCGTTGTGCACCTCCGGCCGGTTGATGGTGATCTTGGCGATGCCGTCCTCGGTGGTCGAGTAGATGATGTCGGTGTACTCGCCGGTGTTGGCCCACTCAATGTCGCTCACGCAACCATTGTTCCGGCCTTTCGCCGATTGGGCACCTCTGGGTATGCGGGCACTCAGTTGCAGGAGTAATCACGACGACCACTGACGACCTGGTGATTGCCGAAGGCGTGCAGACAACGGCCGAACGCGACACCCTGGTGAACCTCGGTGTCGTCTTCGGCCAGGGTTACCTGTTCGGACAGGCCGCAGATCGTCACTGGCGCAGCGGATGCAGACCTTCCACGGCCGGGTAGCAGAACTTCGGACCATGGGTGAATGCAAAGGCACCCTGCCCCAACGTGCCCTGGCAGGAGCATGCGCCACCGCGCTCGGTGCGCAAGGTCCAACGCAGCAGCGCGATGAAGAACGCACCGGTCACCAGGAGATAGAGGCCTAGGAAAACGATCAGAACGGCCATGCGACTACTCCTCTAGCGATGCGGTATCCGATCAGCCTGTGCCAGATCTGGGCCTCCCGCAACCGCTCTTGGGTCAGCCGAACGGACCAGGTTGGACAGGCGCCTGCTTAGTCCGGCACCGGCGCGAAGGCACGGGAGCACGCAACGATGCACAGAGCCACCGCAACTAACACGGCAAACCCGACCCGCAGGTTCCACACCTCGCCGATGATCCCGACCAGCGGCGCCCCGAGGACGAACCCGACGTAGTTGCCGACATTGACCCGGGCGACGGCGATGCCCGAATCGGCGGGGTCGTGCTCTGCGGCGGCCACAAATGCCAGCGGCAGGATCGGGCTGATGCCGACCCCGACCACCGCGAAACCAGCGATGGCCACGAGTGACGTCGGCGCGACGGCCACCATTACCAGGCCGGTCGCCGCCAGCGTCCCAGCCGCCGCGATGACCAGCGGGGCGCCGGTGCGAACCACGATCCGGTCGGTGACAGATCGGCCGACCAGCAGACAGACCGCGTACGCCGCGTAGGCCAGCGCGGCCACCGATTCGCTGGCGCCCAGCACATCTGTCAGGTCCAAAGCGGACCAATTGGACACCGAGGAGTCAATCACGAAGGCAGCCACGACAGCGGCGAAGAACACCAGCAGCGGTCGCCACGGGACGCTCGAGGTGGCCGCCAGCGGATCGGGTCCGGCGCTGTCGGCGGCCGGCGTCCGCACGTATCCTTGCGACGCGATCAGGCCGATGGGGATGAGGACGGCCGCGATCGCTGCGAAGAAGGCCACAAGCGGCAGGGACGTGCCTGCCGCGACGGACGCAGACAGGGCACCCAGGATCGCGGCCAGACTCCACCAGGCGTGGAACGAGGCCATGACACTACGCCGCAGCAGTGCCTGAACACCGATGCCCTGCATGTTCATCGTTGCGTCGACGCTTCCCAGGCCAACTCCGAGCGCGACCAGTGCAGCGACCAACGTTGGTACGGTCGGCGCCGCCCCGACCGCGACGAGCGCAATCGCCACCAGGACTGCACACCACCGCAGCAGACGACGACTGCCCAGACGCACCGAAAGCACACCCGCGGCCACGCTGCCCACGCCGGCCACGATGGGGACCACCGCCAGCAGCAGGGCGAGTTGGCCCTCGGAGAACCCGAACCGGTCCGCGAGGGCAGGGATGCGCGTGACCAGAGCCGCGAACGCGAAGCCCTGGCAGAAGAATGCGGTGCTGACCGCGGCGCGCGGCGTCATCGGCGACCGCGGAAGAAGTCGCTGAGCAGGGCCGCGCATTCTGCCTCCCGGATACCGGCGACCACCTCAACCCGGTGATTCAGCCGCGGATCCCGCACCACATCCCACAGGCCCCCGACACCGCCGGCCTTGTCATCAAAAGCGCCAAAGACGAGCCGGTCGACGCGGGCCAGGACAGACGCCCCTGCGCACATGGTGCACGGTTCCAGTGTCACTGCCAGGGTGCAGCCGGTGAGGCGCCAGTCACCGCGACGATGACCGGCCTCCCGCAAGGCCAGGATTTCAGCGTGCGCCGTTGGATCGCTATCGTGTTCACGCAGATTCACCCCCGCTCCCAGAACCTGGCCGTGGGCATCGACGACAACAGCGGCGATCGGCAGTTCCAAGCCTGGCTGCCGGGCCAGGTCCAGAGCCAAGCCCACAGCGTCGTGCGGGGTCACGAACTCACAATGCCGAAGAGCCGGTCTCCCGCGTCGCCGAGACCGGGCACGATGAAGCCCTGCTCGTTGAGCCGCTCATCAACGCAGGCGGTGACCAGGGTGACATTCATCCCCTCGGTCTCCTTCTCCAGCCGCTCGATCCCTTCCGGCGCGGCCAAGAGCGTGACGATCGTGATGTCCGTGGCACCTCGGTTCCACACGACGTGCAGGGCGTCAGCCAAGCTGCCGCCGGTCGCCAGCATGGGATCCACGACGTAGACCTGACGGCCGGTCATGTCGGCGGGCATCCGGTCGGCATAGATCGTCGGTTGCAGGGTGTGCTCATCGCGCAGCATGCCCAAGAAGCCCACCTCGGCGCTCGGGAGCAGGCGGACCATACCTTCCATCATTCCCAGCCCTGCGCGCAGGATCGGGATGAGAATTGGCGGTGGGTCGGCCAGCGCCACACCGGTGCTCGACGTCAAGGGAGTGTCCACTGCAACGGGCACCACCCGAATTCCGCGGGTGGCCTCGTAGGCGAGCAGCGTCACCAGCTCGTCGGCCAGTCGCCGGAAGGTGGGACTGTCGGTGTCCTTGTTGCGCAACAGGGTCACCTTCTGGGCGATCAGGGGATGATCGGCGACGAACGTGTGCATACCTCGAATCGTGGCATAGGAGGCCGGTGGATCATGGGCGAGTCGCGATGATCGAGGTCGTGACCCGCGTTCGTGATCGCCTGGAACCCCCCGCAAATGGCGAGCGTCCTTCTGCGGCAATGGGCAGAAGGTGCGATTTCCCACGGCGTGTCGCAGCAACAATTGCCTAATTGCTCACCGCTGCTTCCGCACACGAACCGATCCGACACCGCCGGCGCACAGCGCGTCTCGCAAGCTTTGCCTGCGCTACCGTTCCCATACCCTCTTCGCCAAGGAGCCACCCATGACAACCCCACCCCCACCCCCGCCGCCCAACTTCGGCCCGCCTCCCGGAGGGTCGCCTGGCATGCCGCCGAGCGCCGGCACAAACGGCCCTGGCGATTGGCTCCCTCGTCCTGAGCCTCCTCGGCATCTTCTGTGGCATCGGCTCGATCGTAGGTGTGATCCTGGGATTCATCGCCCGGGGTCAGATCAAGCGCACCGGACAAGGGGGCGACGGCATGGCGCTGGCCGGCATAATCATCGGAATCGCGACGCTGGTGATCAGCATCGGGGTCTACGTCATCGTCCTTTCGAGCAGCGGATCCTAAACCTCGATCACAGCCGGTACTGCCGGAAGAACTCCCACATGAGGCTGCTGGCATCGACCCGGCCTTTGGGCCAGACATGCTTTCCGCCGAAGAGCGTATAGAACTGCACCTGCATGCCCCCGGCGCATCTGTCCCATGTCCGCACGCTGACGCCTGGCACGAAGACGGATCTTACGAACCGCCGGCATCGGTCCCGACGAGCCCACTGCCGCATCGTCGACACAGCATCCGGAGCGGTTGCCGTCGAAGCGGTCCGACCCCCGACGAATGGGACCACCGAGTCGGCGCTGCCATGAAACGCCAGCAACGCCACCGGGGCGGGATCAGCACATTTCGGCATATAGATCTCGAAGCCCACGCCCGCGAACGCGGCGAACCGGCGAGGCTGCGCACACGCCTGCAGGAACGTCATGGCTGACCCCATGGACATCCCGGACGCGTACGTGCGCCGCGGGTCGTCACACCTCAGGTTGTCCAGGATCGCGTTCGTGAACGCCGTGTCGGACCCCCGAAAGTCCCACTTGCCGAAGCGCGCCTGCGGGGCGACCACCACGAAACCCTTGGCATCGGCCATGTCCTTGAGGACCGCGACCTGCGACACCGCCTTCTGAAGCCGCCCGTGGAAGCTCACCACCGTGGGCGCGACACCAGCCGCAGCGACCGGGACGTACACCTTGTAGGGCCGGCCATCCACAAAACCGGTGTGCAACCCGGGAGTGCACGAGGGCGTCTCGGTTCGTGGGACAGGGGCCGCACCCGTCAACGCCGCCAGTAGACCGACAGCCCCGAGCGTTACGACCCAACCCCGCATGTTTCAAGTGTGCGCGTCGCAGCGACGGCAAACGCATCCGGCTCCGGGCCAGAAAGGTTACCCGCGAGTAACCGCCGCCGTGTCCACACGCTACGTTCTAACTACCCGCGATGCGAGGAGGGTCCGTCGTGCGTATTGGCATTCCCCGTGAATCCAAACCCGGTGAGCGCAGAGTCGCTGCCACGCCGAAAACCGTCGATCAACTGATCAAGCTCGGTTACACCGTGACGCTGGAGCCGGGCGCCGGCGACGGTGCCAGTTTCGACGACGCCGCCTTCGTCGCGGCCGGAGCCGACATCGGTGACGCCTGGTCAGCGGACATCCTGATGAAGATCAATGCCCCGACCGACGACGAGATCGAGCGCCTGCACGAGGGCCAGTTCCTGATGAGCCTGCTGGCGCCCGCCCTCAACCCCGATCTCGTCGCCCGCCTACAGGCCAAGGGCGTCACCGCGATGGCAATGGACGCTGTCCCTCGGATCTCGCGCGCGCAGGCCCTCGACGTCCTGAGTTCCATGGCCAACATCGCCGGCTACCGCGCCGTGATAGAGGCGGCCAATGAGTTCGGGTCGCTGTTCACCGGTCAGGTGACCGCGGCCGGCAAGGTCCCGCCGGCCAAGGTGCTCGTGATCGGAGCCGGCGTTGCGGGCCTGGCAGCCATCGGCACCGCCAACAGCCTCGGCGCCATCGTGCGGGCCTTCGACGCCCGGCCTGAGGTGGCCGAGCAGGTCGAGTCCATGGGTGCGCAGTTCCTACGCATCGATGTCGAGGAGACCGGCCCCAGCGCGACCGGGTACGCCAAGGAGATGGGCGAGGACTTCAACCGGAAGGCCGCTGAACTCTACGCCGAGCAGGCCAAAGACGTCGACATCGTCATCACGACTGCGCTCATCCCCGGCAAGCCGGCCCCGCGACTGCTCACCGAGGAGATGGTCGCCTCGATGAAGCCCGGCAGTGTCGTCGTGGACATGGCCGCGGCCAACGGCGGCAACGTCGCCGGCTCACGCCCGGACGAACGGGTGGTGAGCGCCAACGGCGTAACGATCCTCGGCTACACCGATCTGCCTGGTCGCCTACCCACGCAGGCCTCGCAACTGTTCGGAACC